>NZ_LYVP01000032.1 GCF_001984065.1 Pseudomonas sp. KK4 | reverse complement strand
CGACGCCTTCGCGAGCAAGCCCGCTCCCACATTTGCTTGCGCGTTGCAGCTTAGAGGCTGAAATCACCCTCAGCCGCCAACTCGCTCAACGGTCGACGCGGGCTTGGCGCTTCACGGGCCTGCAGGTACTCGGCCAACGTCGCCTTGTCCCCCAGTTTGCCGATCGCCACGGCCGCATGCAGGGCATAGCCCTCGGGAATGTTCAGTTCCTTGCGGGTCAGTTCCTGATCGAAACCGGCCATGCCGTGGGTGTGCCAGCCACTGATGCTCGCTTGCAGCGCCAGATGGCCCCAGGCCGAACCGGTGTCGAAGGTATGCCACAGGGCCGGGGTTTCTTCGGTGGCGCCAGGTACTGCGAAGGTGGTTTTCGAGATCACGATCACCAGCGCCGAGGCGTGTTGCGCCCAGCCGCGGTTGAACTCGTTCAGCAGGCCCAGGTAACGCTCCCAGTTCGGCGTGTCACGACGCGCATACAGAAAGCGCCACGGCTGCGAGTTGTAGGCCGATGGCGCCCAGCGCGCGGCCTCGAAGAAGCTCAGCAGGGTTTCTTCCGGGATGGTTTCGCCGGTGAACGCGCGTGGCGACCAGCGATCGGTGAACTGAGGGTGGATGGCGTAATCGGCAATGCGCGGGTTTGCACTCATCAAGAGATTCCTTGCTACGTTTGAAAGTGAAGAGGTTTGAAACCTGCGGGCGCAGTTGAGCTGAGCGATAAGGTCTGTCGGGAGCCGAAGTCACTGGCCCTGATGCAACGCGGTCGAGCGTTAATGGCATTCGGGCAGGGCTCCTTGCGACTGGCAAAGCTACGTGTCGGGACAAAAACTGACAAGCCCTGATCTACCGGCAGTCGCCAGTGCTTGGCCCGCAGGGCGGTGGGCACTAGACTGGCGGCCTTTTCACCACCTGATGCAGATGCTTGAGCCATGGCCGCCAAAGTCGAACCGTTCTGGATACGCAAAACCCTCGATCAACTCGATCAGGAGGAATGGGAATCGCTGTGCGACGGCTGTGGCCTGTGCTGCCTGCAAAAGCTTGAGGACGAAGACGACAACAGCGTCTATTACACGCGCATCGCCTGCAAGCTGCTGGACCTCAAGACGTGCCAGTGCACGGATTACCCGAACCGCCGGGCTTCAGTGCCCGACTGCATCCAGCTCACGCCCGGGAAGGCCGACGAATTCAAGTGGTTGCCGCCGACCTGTGGATATCGTCTGGTCAGCGAGGGCAAGGATTTGCCTCTGTGGCATCACTTGGTATGCGGTGATCGTGATGCCGTGCACCACGAACGCATCTCCCAGTCCGGGCGTATGCTCGCCGAAGGCAGCGTGCCGGAAGATGACTGGGAAGACCATTTGATTTTCCGGGCGGGTTGAGCGTCCGGGCGATTCCAGGTTTCAACAAGGAGTGTGTATGGCTGTGGAATGGCGACGGGCACTGGTTGTTGGGCTGCTGACCTTGAGTTCGCCCGTGTGGGCGGCGAAGAAGGTCGATCTGGATTACCACGTGCGCCTGTTGCCCCAAAGCGACCAGGCTGAAGTGCGTCTGACCCTGGCCCAGGGCTCGGCGGTGCGCAGCCTGGATTTCGACCTGGGCGACGGCAGCCATTACAGCGACTTCAAGGCCGACGGCCAGTGGCAGTTGACGCCGGGCGCGCAGGCCCGTGGTAGTTGGCATCCGGCCACGGACAAGGCCAGCCTGACTTACCGCGTGCACGTCAGTCATGGCCGCAAGAGCGGCAGTTTCGACACACGCATGACCCCGACCTGGGCATTGCTGCGCGGCGAGGATCTGGTGCCTCCCGCCAAACTCGATCAGCAGGACGGCACCGAGCTGGTGTCGCGCCTTGAATTCGAGCTGCCCAACGGCTGGAAGAGCGTTGAAACCGCCTGGCCGCGCATCGGCAAGAACAAGTTCCGCATCGACAACGCCTCTCGGTTGTTCGACCGGCCGACCGGCTGGATACTCGCCGGTCACCTCGGCAGCCGGCGCACGCGCCTGGGGGAGACCGAAGTCACCGTCGCTTCGCCCCTGGGGCAGGGCATGCGACGCATGGATGTGCTGACGTTGCTGACCTTCGTCTGGCCGCAAGTGCAGGCCGTCTATCCGCGACATCCCGCCAAGCTGTTGATCGTCGGCGCCAACGACCCGATGTGGCGCGGCAGCCTGGCAGCGCACGAGTCGATCTATCTCAACAGTCGCCTGCCACTGGTCAGTGAAAGCGGCAGCAGTGCAGTGGTACGGGAATTGGCTCAGTTGTTCGGGCGGATCAACGACCAGCATCGCAGCGACTGGATCAGCGAAGGCTTTGCCGAGTATTACGCCATCGAACTGGTGCGCCGGGCCGGCGGCATGAGTGACGAGCGTTATCAGAGTTTGCAGGGGC
The DNA here is from genome assembly GCF_001984065.1 of Pseudomonas sp. KK4. Classification (GTDB taxonomy): domain Bacteria; phylum Pseudomonadota; class Gammaproteobacteria; order Pseudomonadales; family Pseudomonadaceae; genus Aquipseudomonas. Next base: position 49,564 of record NZ_LYVP01000032.1, on the reverse strand, counting down.
GGCTGGTCAAGGCAGGGCAGAAAGTCACCACCTTGCGCGGCGAACAGATCAACCCGGCGCAGGTGGCCAAGGCGGTGATATTGATGCAGGAACTGGATCGCGAAATTCGCCTCAAGACCCGCAACAAGCGTTCGCTGGACGATGTGTTGAGGGGGGCGATGCGGTTGGGGAACGTGGACACCAAAGATTTTGTTCAGCTTTCGGAAACCGTTATCGGCGATTCCTCAAAGGTGCTGGACACCGAGTTGCTTCAGTAGTACCGCATTCGCGGGCAAGCCTCGCTCCTACAGGCGAACGACACAACCCTGTAGGAGCGAAGCTTGCTCGCGATGAGGCCTTGACTCTCACCTGACGATCCGGCTCAAACCCCGGCTTTCGGCGATTTCAATGAATCGTTGCCAGTCACGGTCGCGGTGTTGGTCGCCGCCTCGGCATTGGCCTTCAATTTGGCCAGGTCTTCGCCGGCACGCTGGATCTTTGCCCGCACGTTATTCATGTCCTGACGGCTCTTTTCCAAAAGGCTTTTCGCCGAACTATGCCCGGTGATGCCCCGGGCCAGGGCGACCCCACCAATGGCCACCTGGATCAGGCCGAAGATGCCGCCGCGACGCAGGCCCTTGCCCACCATCACCACGCCGCCGGCCAGCGAGCCGATACGCTCCCAGCCCTGTACGTTCTGGTCTGCAGGCGTCTGGAATGGGGTGGATTCGATGCGTTCCACGCGTTTGAGTTCGCTCATGATCTGTCTCCAGGCAGGAAGGCTGCTTCGTTGGTCGATAGTTAAGCTGACTGCCATAGCCCTCAGCTTGTTCCATCCAATGTTGCGCAATCTAGCGGAATTTCGGACCTGAGCGCGTGTTCAGGCCTTTGGCCATGCGGTCGTAAAGCACGACGTTGACCGTGGCAGCCAGGTTCATGCAACCGGTGGTGGGGATGTAGACCACGTCTTCGCACCAGTCGCGAATCTCTTTATCCAGCGAGCCGTCTTCCGGGCCGAAGATGTACAGCGCGCGGTCCGGGTGAGTGTACTCGGGCAGCGGGCGGGCACCCTCGACCAGTTCCACGGCGACCGGGACGCAATTGAGCGGCAGGATTTTCTTCAGGTCGTCGATACCGATCAGCGGGATGTCGTAGTGCACGCGCTTGGTGTCGGTGACGAAGTCGGCGGCGCGCTCATAGCGCTTGCCGGTGTAGAACACCGACGCCACGCCATAACAGCCAGCGGCGCGCATCACGGAACCGACGTTTTCCGGTGATTTGGGGTTATACAGACCAATGCAGCTGTACCGTTTGTCTGCCACGAGCGGGGTGCCTTTCGGGAAAAAAGCGCGATTATACGGGGATTGGAGGAGGGGTGGTCAGTTTGAGATTGGTGGTGTCTGTACGATCGTTTTCGCGAGCAAGCCCGCTCCCACATTTGATCTGTGTCGTGCACAAAACCAATGTGGGAGCGGGCTTGCTCGCGAAGAGGCCGGCACCGGCCCTGAAGATGTTCAGTCTTCTTTTTTCATCAATCCAGCCAACGCAGCGAACGGGTTATGCGTAGCCTTGGCGATCTTCGGCGTGCTCAGCGAACCCTCGCCAAAATACTGCTGGTCGGTATAACGCGAGTGCTCGTTGTCGTGGCAATACAGGCACAACAACTCCCAGTTCGAACCGTCCTGCGGGTTGTTGTCGTGGTTGTGGTCGCGGTGGTGCACGGTCAGTTCGCTCAGGCGTTTGCCGGAAAATTCCCGGGCACAGCGACCGCACACGTGCGGGTACATTTTCAGGGCCTTGTCGCGGTAGCCCATTTCCTTGTCGCGCTGGTTGTCGGCGAGGATGCGGTCCAGCTTCGACGTGTTGGTTGGGGTGGACGAACTCATGGGTTCACCTTTGTAAAAAAGACTAATGACGGTTATGGGTGAAGTTTAGCTCAGCCCTTGAGCTTCTCGGCAATCCAGATGGTGTGGCGGGTGCCCTTGTTGCCATGGGCGAAGACCTGCACTTCCTCGGCCTTGAACCCGGCTTTCTTCAGTTTGTCGGAAAACTGCCGGTCAGCGCTCGCTGACCAGACGGCCAGCACGCCCTTGGGTCGCAGGGCTTTGGCGCAGGCACTGAGGCCACCGGCGGAATAGAGCCAGCTATTGGCCTTCTGAGTCAGACCTTCCGGGCCGTTGTCGACGTCGAGCATGATCGCGTCAAAACCTTGCGGTTCGGCTTGCAGCACCTTGGCCACGTCTTCCATGCGGATCACCGTGCGTGGGTCGAGCAACGGGTTGCCGGCCTTCTCGCCCAAGGGGCCGCGATTCCACTCCACGACACCCGGCACCAGTTCGGCGACCACCACTTCAGCGGTCTTGCCCAGGTGCTTGAGCGCCGAGGCAAGGGTGAACCCCATGCCCAGCCCGCCGATCAGCACTCGCGAATTTGGCCGCCCGGCGACCTTGCGGCAAGGAATCTCGGCCAGGGCATCCTCGGAGCCGTGCATGCGTGTGTTCATCAGTTGCCCGCCATCGCCGCCCTGGATCTTGATGACGAAATCCTCCCCGTACTCGAACAGGCACAAGGCGCCGCCGTTATCGGGGATAGGGGTGGTGTCGAGCAGAACGAAACGTTTCATGGGGCTCACTTGAGGACAAAATGGCGGCAGAGGGGAAGGCAAAGGGACGCAGTTGGGAGTAGCCTGCACATGACAACAAGGCCAACGGAGCCATTGATGAAGCGCACCATTCTAACGGTCATTGCCCTGGCCGCGCTCTCGATTACTGCAGTGCAGGCCCAATCGCTGCAAGCTACGCCCGTCAGTCCTGCACCGATGCCCGGTTCGCCCGGCACCGCGACGCCCACCCCATACCCGCAAATCACCCCGGCACCGCTGCCGAAAGTCGGCCCGGGCAGTGGTGGCCCACCGCTGGTGCCCATCGAAATGCCCAGCCCGCCCACCAAGGATCAGCCCGTGCCGGGGATCGAGCAGAACCCGCCCAAGGTCAAGTCGCCCGGCGGTTAGACCTGTTGCGACAGCAGTTGCCCGTCGACCATGCGCAAGCGTTTGGACAGGGAAACGGCGAGGGCGCGGATGATCTTGGCGGCAATTTTCGGCGCGTCGTTGAGCATTTTTTCCAGCGAATCCTTGCCCAGGTTGAGCAACTGACAGTTGCTCGCCGCCACGCAACTGGCTGAACGGCGCTCGCCATCGAGCACCGCCATCTCGCCGAACGAGCGACCACTGCGCAACGTGGCGATAGTCACCAGTTGGCCGTCGCTGGTGGTCTTCTGCACGGCTACTTGGCCGGTGTGGATGATGCACATGAAGCTGCCGGCATCCCCCTCATGGAAAATCTCTTCGCCCTGGGCGATGGTGCTGATGCTGAAATAGCCCGAGGCCGCGGCAAAGTCTGCAGGCAACAGCTGGTTGAACAGGCCGCAGTCCATCAGCCAGTCGCGGATTTCATTGTTCAGCAGGGTGGTTTCTGACATGGCGTGCGGTCTTTGTTATGTCGGGTTCCGGTTTTTTTTGGTATCCACAATCCCCTGTGGGAGCGGGCTTGCTCGCGAAAGCGGTGGATCAGCCGGCACCGATGTTGACTGACATACCGCTTTCGCGAGCAAGCCCGCTCCCACAGGAGGCGTTTGTGTTGTATCGGCTTGCGGTGTCTGGAATTAAGACCGGTTCATCGGACCAAGTTCCTCAGGCAATCCCCAAAACCTTGAACAAAAACGCGTATTCGAGCGCTACGTCACGCAATCCCTGGTAGCGACCGCTCATGCCGCCATGCCCGGCGCCCAGTTCGGTCTTGAGCAACAGCAAATTGTCATCGGTTTTGCACGCGCGCAATTTGGCCACCCATTTGGCGGCTTCCCAATACTGAACGCGGCTGTCGTTGTAGCCGGCGATCACCAGCGTCGCCGGATAGGCCTGCGCGGTGACGTTTTCGTAAGGAGCGTAGGCCTTGATCCGTTCATAGACCTCTGGCTCCTGAGGATTGCCCCATTCGTCGTATTCGGTGACCGTCAGCGGCAGGTCCGGGTCGAGCATGGTGTTGAGTGCATCGACGAACGGCACTTCGGCAATCGCTGCGCCGAACAGCTCGGGTCGCATATTGAGCACCGCACCCATCAACAGGCCGCCGGCGCTGCCACCGCTGATTGCCAGTTGTGGCGCGGTGGTCAATCCGTTGGCGATCAAATGCTCGGCGCAGGCAATGAAGTCGCTGAAAGTGTTGTGCTTGTGTTCCTGCTTGCCGGCGCGGTACCAGGCTTCACCCAATTCGCCGCCGCCGCGTACGTGGGCGATGGCAAATGCCATGCCGCGGTCGAGCAGGCTCAGGCGTGCGTGGGAAAACCAAGGGTCCAGGCTTTGGCCGTAAGCGCCATAACCGTACAGATAAAGCGGCGTCGGCTTGCCCAGCGACTCACGCTTGACCACCAGGCTGATCGGCACTTGCGTACCGTCAGGCGCCGTTGCCCACAGGCGCTGACTGACGTAGTCGTCGGCGTTGAACGGGCCGAGTACCGGCGTTTCCTTGAGGACTGCCTGCTGGCCGTTGACCAGTTCCAACTGACGGATCTGCGCCGGACGGTTCAACGCCTCGTAGCGCAGGCGAATCCGTTCGCTGACGAACTCCAGGCTGTTCTGCACATGCAGGCTGTAGGCCGCGTCGGGCAGTTGCACGCGATAGCTCGGCAAACCCTGTGGATGCACCTCGATGATCGGCAATCCCCCCTCGCGCAAGCTCAGGGTCATGGCGCCGGCGTTCAGGCTCATGCCGTCGATCATCACCGTGTCGCTGTGGGCAATCAGGTTTTGCCAAGTGGATTCCAATGGCGCCGCGCCGGTGTCGACTGCGGTGTACAGGGCAAAGTTGATGCCGTCGCGGTTGCTGCGAATGAACCAGGTCCACTGGCCGTCGAGCGCGCCGTGATCGACGTCGTACTCATGGGCTTCGACCCGTGGCGCGATGCAGGTGAACGCCTGCTGCGGCTGGTTGGCGTCCAGTACCCAGACTTCGCTGGTGGTCTTGCTGCCCAGGGACAACAGCAATTGCTGCTCGGAACTGGAACGGTAGCAATGCATGAAGAAGCGCCCGTCCGGCTCATGGAACACTTCTTCGGCCGCCGTGCCATCAAGGCGATAGCGGTACAGCTTGTGCGGGCGATGGGTGTCGTCCAGTTCGCCGAAAAACAGGGTCAGGCTGTCGTTGGCCCAGGTCATGCTGCCGTCGCAGTCCTGGAACTCCAGTTCACTGACACGACCGTCGGACAATTCCTTCACGAACAGTGTGTAGATCTCATCGCCCGTTGAATCGACGCTGTAGGCCAGGCGCTGATGGTCCGGGCTGATGCTGAACGCACCCAGGGAGAAGAAGCCGCCGTTGGCCAGCACATTCGGGTCCAGCAGCAGGACTTCCCGGGTTTCATCGAGGGTCAGGCTGTCGTCCGCCGGGCGCGGGCAACGGTAGTGCCGGGCATATTCGTCCCCGGCCGTGGTGCGGGTGTAATACAGATACGGCCCCCACGGGGAGGGCAGGGACAGGTCGGTTTCGAGAATCCGGCCCTTGATCTCCTCGAACAGGGTTTCGCGCAAGGCGGCCTGATCGGCGGTTTGCGCCTCTTGATAGCTGTTTTCGGCCTTGAGGTAGTCGAGCACCGCAGTGGTGTCGCGCTCCTGTAGCCAGGCATACGGGTCGGAGCCTTCGGCCTTGTGGGCAATCGGAGCGTCGATGTTGGCAGATAGGGACATGGAGGGCTCTCGGACGATGTATGGAATAGGACTTCGCACCCTGTGGGAGCGGGCTTGTTCGTGAAATCGGCGTGCCAGTCAATAGAGAGATTGAATGGGCTGGCCTTTTCGCGAGCAAGTCCGCTCCCACAGGTTCTGTCCATGCACCCACTGGCATTGGTGCAGCCTGACAGGCGAAAAGCCGTTATCATAAGCGCCTCTTTGCCTGCCTTGCCATGGACACCATGACCGAGAACGACTATCTGATCGCTTGGGGCCTATACGCCTTCGCCGCTTTGGGCTGCCTGTTGGTGTGGATGCGACTTACCCGCTGGATGTGGCGCTGGCTGCGCGAGCCGCTGCGTGTGCTGATGGCGGTGCTGCTGTTCAGCCCGACCATCATCGACCCGGTCAAGGAAAAGGTCGCCCCGGCCATCGCCATTACCGCCCTGGACCTGTTGTTCAAGGTCGGCAACAACGCATGGCGGGCGATTTCCGACCTGTTCATGTACGGCATGATCGCCTTCGGCATCTACCTGGTGTTCGTGGCGATCCGCTTTCCCATCGAACGCGCCTCCAGAGCCCGCAAGGAACAGGCTGAAGCCGCCAAGGCCGCGGCCCTGGCCGACGATCCGCAAGAGGATCATCCCTTTGGCGGTGCCGGCGATGACCGCTACGGTCGCCCACCTGTGCCGAGCAATCCCCAGCGTATGCGGGTCGAGCCCCGTTTGTAACCTTATCCCTGCGATTGAGCGAGCGTCCGAGCATGTGTGAGTTATTGGGCATGAGCGCCAATGTCCCGACCGATATCGTGTTCAGCTTCACCGGGCTGATGCAGCGCGGCGGGCGGACCGGGCCGCACCGGGACGGGTGGGGCATCGCGTTCTATGAAGGGCGGGGACTGCGCCTGTTCCAGGACCCGGCGGCCAGTTGCGAGTCGGAGGTGGCGAACCTGGTGCAACGCTACCCGATCAAGAGCGAAGTGGTGATCGGCCATATCCGCCAGGCCAACGTCGGCAAGGTCTGTCTGTCCAACACCCATCCGTTCGTCCGTGAGCTGTGGGGGCGCAACTGGTGCTTCGCCCACAACGGCCAGTTGGCGGATTTCCAGCCGAGCACCAGTTTTTACCGCCCGGTGGGCGATACCGACAGCGAAGCGGCGTTCTGCGATCTGCTCAATCGCGTGCGGGCTGCGTTCCCCGAGCCGGTGGAGGTCGAGGCGCTGCTGCCGGATCTGGTGGCGGCCTGCGCTCAATACCGCAGCAAAGGCGTGTTCAATTGCCTGCTCAGCGATGGCGACTGGTTGTTCTGCTATTGCTCGACCAAGCTGGCGCAGATCACCCGTCGTGCTCCATTCGGCCCGGCACGTTTGAAGGATGTCGACGTGATCGTGGACTTTCAGGCCGAAACCACCCCCAACGACGTGGTGACCGTCATTGCCACCGAACCCCTGACCGAAAACGAAACCTGGACCCGTTACGAACCGGGCCAATGGAGCCTGTGGCGACGCGGTGAATGCGTCAGCCAGGGCGTGACCGAATAAGGATTGCTCCCCATGTTGCTCAGTTATCTACGGCTGGTGTTGTTCGCGGCGGGCCTGTTGATCGGTGTCCAGGTGCCGGGGTTCATCAATGACTATGCCAAGCGGGTCGAAGCGCATCTGATTGAAGCGCAGGCCGGTTTGAGCGGGTTTCAGAACACCGCCAATCAATTCTTCAAGGGCGACATGCAGGCGCTGGTGGCCCATTACCGCGCCAGTGAGGATCCGATCTTTCGCAGCGACGCCGACAGTCTGAGCAACCTGCTGACCCGTCAATTGGCCCTCGATAAACAGTTCCAGGCCATGCAGGGCCCGTGGTACATCCGCTTGCTGCAAGTGGTGCTGGCCGCTGACCCGGACATTCGCAAGGAAACATGGAACGGCTACAGCTACCAGATCCTGCTGACGCCCGAAGCGATGATCTGGGGCATGAGCGGCGCGTTGCTGCTGTCGTTCGGCCTGGAATGCCTGTTCCGTTTGATCGACTGGGTGGTGCTGGGCGGCAAACGCCTGCGTCAGAGCCGGCCGATCGAAGAGCGGGATTTGCGCGGGCTTTGAGTCTGAGGGCGCTTGCGCTGTTTTTTGGGACCACGGCTAGCCGGCGATGGCGATCTCAATGGGCCATTGCGGGCAAGCCTTGCGCCCGCAGTCAGGGTTACGACTGACTGTCAGTCAGCCAGGTTGATGTAAGCCTGACCCACCCGATGCGCATACCCCTCCAGCACCTGCTGACACAACGTCACAATCTCCTCGACCCACTCCACCCCCACCCGCCACGACACCACCACCTGCAAATCCGGCGGCCGCTGGTCGATGGCCAGTAAGGTCAGTTCGCCACGGGCCAGTTCTTCGGCCACCAGCACCGGTGGCAAGGCGCCGATGCCGAAACCGTCGCGCAACAGCCGGGTGATCGCCGACACCGAATTCACGCAGTTCAGCCGGGGCGTCATGACGCCGTTTGCCTGCATCAGGGCGAGCACTTCCTGATGCGGATGGGAGTTTTTCGAGTAGGTGATGATCCGTTCATTGGCCAGGTCGGCGAGGCCCGAGTACTCACGGTTGTAGATGGAATTGCTGGCGACGATCCAGCCCATCGGGTGGCTGGCCAGTTCCAGGCTGCGCACGCTTTCCTGGCGCACCAGATCGGTTTGCAGGATCAGGTCGAGAAAGCCTTTTTGCAGTTGATCGCAGAGGTTGAGCGAGGTATCGGCCACCAGCTCGATTTCCACCAGCGGATAGTGCTCGGTCATCTGCGCCACCAACGGGCTGAGCCAGGTATGGATCACCGTGTCCATCACCCCGATGCGCACACGCCCGGCCTTGCTCGATCGGGTCTCGATCGACTGCTTGAGCGCCTGCATGGTGTCCATCATCTGCTCGGCATAATCGAGCACTTTCAGGCCTTCCGGCGTCAGGCTCACGCCCCGCGAGTCACGCAGAAACAGCTTCACCCCAAGCTCGCTTTCAAGCACCGCGATGCGGCTGGAAATCGACGCCTGGGTGGTGAACAACTTGTCGGCGGTCAGGCGAAAACTCTTGAGGCGAGCGACCCAGACGAAGGTCTCGAGAAACTTCAGGTTCATGGGATAAAAATTTCTTATGCCTAAGGCGGGTTTTTATTAGTTGGACGCGACAGGGCGGCGCGCCCAAAAATCTGGCCATCCGGTTCCCACGATAGGCGTCGTCGGGGCTCAGAACAATACCAATAAAATCAGCGCGGAGATTTGCCATGAGTGCGCCCGACACCCCCTTGATCGCGAAAGCCACGGCTCGCCCCGGACCTTTCGACTGGTACCGCAACATCAATCAGCAAGAGCGCCGCACCTTCTGGAGCTGCAAGATCGGCTATGGCCTGGACGGCATGGATACCCAGATGCTCAGCTTCGTGGTGCCGACCCTGATTGCCCTGTGGGGCATCACCACCGGACAGGCCGGGCTGATTCACACCAGCACCCTGATCGCGTCGGCCATTGGTGGCTGGGTGGCGGGGATTCTGTCAGATCGCATTGGGCGCGTACGCACCTTGCAACTGACGGTGCTGTGGTTCGCCTTCTTCACCTTTCTGTGCGGTTTCGCCCAGAGCTACGAGCAGCTGCTGATCGCACGCACCCTGATGGGCTTCGGGTTCGGCGGCGAGTGGACGGCCGGTGCCGTGTTGATCGGCGAGGTGATCCGCGCCCAGGACCGCGGCAAGGCGGTGGGCATGGTGCAATCGGGCTGGGCGCTGGGTTGGGGCCTGACCGCGATCCTCTATGCGTTGCTGTTCTCTGTCATGGCGCCGGAAGACGCTTGGCGCGCCTTGTTCATCTTGGGCATCGTGCCGGCGATTTTCGTGATCTTCGTCCGCCGCCTGGTCAAGGACCCGGAAATCTATCGTGAAGCCAAAGCCAAGGAAGCGCCGAGCAACCCTGCGAAGTTTTACGAGATTTTCGCCCCCGGCATGCTGTTCACCACGATTCGCGCTTCGCTGCTGACCACCGGCGCGTTGGGTGGTTATTACGCGATCACGTCCTGGTTGCCGACTTTTCTGAAAAACGAACGGGGCTTGAGCGTGCTGGGCACGGGCGGTTATCTGGCGATGGTGATCGTCGGGTCCTACGTCGGCTACGTCATCAGCGCGTATTTGACTGACATCCTGGGGCGAAAAAAGAACTTCATCCTGTTCGCGGTCGGTTCGTTCACCATCGTTCTGCTGTACACGCAAATGCCGGTCAGCAACGGTGTGATGCTGTGGCTGGGCTTCCCACTGGGCTTTTTCGCCTCGGGGATCTTCAGTGGCATGGGGGCGTTCCTGACCGAGTTGTTTCCAACCAGAATTCGCGGGTCGGGGCAGGGCTTCTGCTACAACATCGGCCGGGCGCTGGCGGCGTTGTTCCCGCTGTTGATCGGCCTGCTCAGCCAGACCGTACCGTTGAGCGTGGGGATCGGCGCCTTTGCCGCGGTCTCCTACGGTGTGGTGATCCTCGCCGCCCTGAGCCTGCCGGAAACCCGTGGCAAGCAACTCGACGCCCAGTAACTGATAATCTGCGGGCATGTCCTACGGATATGTCCCGCAGCACAAAAGAATAAAACTTACAGGAGTGTTCATCGTGAGCCGCCTGCTATTGAACTGCGATATCGGCGAGAGTTTCGGCAGCTGGACCATGGGTCTGGACGCGGAGGTCATGCCCTTCATCGATTGCGCCAACATCGCCTGCGGTTTCCATGCCGGCGACCCGAGCATCATGCGCAAGACCGTCAGCCTGGCCCTCAGCCATGGCGTGCAGATCGGCGCCCACCCGGCCTATCAGGACCTGGTGGGGTTCGGCCGCCGTTCCATGGCCTACGCCACCCAGGAACTGCAGGACATTCTTCACTACCAGATCGGTGCCCTCGACGGTATCTGCCGGGCCCAGGGCGGCCGGGTCAGCTACGTCAAACCCCACGGCGCGATGTACAACGACATGATGGCCAACCCGGCGCAATTGCGCGCGGTGCTGCAAGCGGTGGCCTCGTATGACCGCAGCCTGCCGTTGATGCTGATGGCGACCAAAGACAACAGTGCCGCCCAGCAATTGGGCGACGAGTACGGCGTGACCCTGTGGTTCGAGGCTTTCGCCGACCGCGCCTACGACAGTGCCGGCAGGCTGGTCTCGCGAAGCCTGCCGGAGGCGGTGCATCACGAGCCGGAAAAAATCATCGGCCAGGCGTTGACCATCGCTCGCGGCGATCACCTCACCGCCAGCGACGGCAGCGCCTTGCACTTGCAGGCCAACACCCTGTGCGTGCACGGCGACAACGCCAGTTCGGTGGCCGCCGTGCAACGTATCCGCCAGGCCTTGAACGAGCAGAGCGTGTCATGAAACTGCGGGTGGAAGTGGTGGCGCTCGACTGCCTGATGGTGCGTCTGTTCGATGAGATTGCCGAAGCCAACATGCCGTGGATGCTGGCGGCCAGCGAGAGTCTGCGGGCTGCATTTGGCGAGCATTTGATCGATCTGGTGCCGTCCTACACGACCTTGATGGTGCATTACGACCTGACTGCGTTGAGCCCGGCTCAGTCTAGGGAGCTGATCGCCAACGCGTTGATCGATCTGTCGCCCAATGCCCGCACTCGCGGCACCTGCCACGTGCTGCCGGTGTGGTACGACTTGAGTGTCGGCCCGGAGCTGAGCCTGTTGTCGCAACGCAGCGGCCTGGCGGTGGAGGAGGTGATCCGCCGTCACAGCGAGCGTGAATATCAGGTGTTTGCCCTGGGCTTTGCGCCGGGGTTTGCCTTCATGGGGCTGGTGGAAGAAGCGCTGGCCGCACCACGGCTGAATACGCCGCGCAAGAGAGTCGCCGCGGGCAGCGTCGGCATTGCTGAACGACAGACGGCGGCCTATCCGGTGGTGTCGCCGGGTGGCTGGAACCTGATCGGCCGCACCCCAGCCAGATTGTTCGACCGCAACCGTGATGGCTACAGCCTGATGCAGCCGGGGGACACTGTGCGATTCGAGGCGGTTGGCCACGCCGAATTCATCAACCTGGGCGGCGACGACACGCCTCTGGAGGCCCTGGCATGAGCCGTCTGACGATTGAGGCGAGTACGCCGTTGTGCCTGTTGCAGGACGCCGGGCGATTTGGCGTGCGGCACCTGGGCGTGACCCAGGGTGGCGCGCTGGACTGGCGCTCGATGGCCTGGGCCAACTGGCTGCTGGGTAACGGCTTGAATGCGGCGGTGATCGAAATTACCCTCGGTGGTTTCACGGTAGTGGCCGAGGATGATTGCGTGCTGGCGCTGGCAGGGGCTGATCTGGGCGCCAAGATCGACGGTGAGCCGCTGGCGCCGTGGCGCAGTTTCAGACTGCACAAAGGTCAGCGTTTGCAGTTCACCCAACCTTTGCTCGGCGCCCGCGCCTATCTGGCCGCGCCGGGCGGTTTTGAAGCGCCAAAGGTGCTGGGCAGCAGCGCGACGGTGGTGCGTGAAGAGCTCGGTGGTCTCGATGGCATGGGGCGTGCGCTGGGCAAAGGTGCGAGTTTGAGCTATTCGGGCAATTCGGTGATGTTGCTGCGGGAGTTGAGCGAAGAGCAGCGGCCCGACCTGAAACTGGATGTGCCTCTGGACCTGGTGCTGGGGGCGCAAATCGGAGAATTCAGCGGCCAGAGTCTGTTCGATGCATTCAATGCCGTGTGGAATCTCGACAGCCGCGCCGACCGTATGGGCATTCGCCTGCTGGGCACGGCGCTGCAGTACCAGGGCAAACCGATGATTTCCGAAGGCATTCCGTTGGGTGCGGTCCAGGTACCGCCGGACGGGCAGCCGATCGTGCTGCTCAATGATCGACAGACCATTGGCGGTTATCCGCGCCTGGGGGCATTGACGCCGTTGGCGTTGGCCCGTTTGGCGCAATGCCTGCCGGGAGAGCAGGTGAGGTTAAGGCCGGTGGTGCAGGACGTGGCGCATCGTGAGCAGATCGGGTATCTGCGGCGGTGGGTAGACGGCTAGAAGCTTCGCGAGCAAGCCCGCTCCCACATTGAAACGCATTTCAAGGGTGGGAGCGGGCTTGCTCGCGAATAGGCCCTTTCAGGCAACTCTACTTGGACAAAAACCGCATCCCTTCTTCCAACCCGCGCAACGTCAGCGGATACATCTGATCCTCGATCAAGTCCCGCACGATATTGGTCGACGAGGTATAGCCCCAGGTGTCCTTCGGATAGGGGTTGATCCAGATGAGCTTCTTGTATTTTTCCTTGAAACGCTGCATCCACACGTAGCCGGCTTCTTCGTTCCAGTGCTCGACGCTGCCGCCGGGCTGGGTGATTTCGTAAGGCGCCATGGCGGCGTCACCGATGAAGATCACTTTGTAGTCGGCACCGTATTTGTGCAGCAGGTCCATGGTCGAGGTGCGCTCGGAGGTACGGCGCATGTTGTTCTTCCATACCGATTCGTAGATGAAGTTGTGGAAGTAGAAGTACTCCAGGTGTTTGAACTCGGTCTTGCAGGCCGAGAACAGCTCTTCGCAGATCTTCACGTGGGCGTCCATCGACCCGCCGATGTCGAACAGCAGCAACAGTTTGACCGTGTTGCGTCGTTCCGGACGCATCTGGATGTTCAGCAGCCCGGCATCCTTGGCGGTGTGGTCAATGGTGCCGTCGATGTCCAGCTCTTCGGCCGCACCCTGGCGGGCGAACTTGCGCAGGCGGCGCAGGGCAACCTTGATGTTGCGCGTGCCAAGCTCCACCGAGTCATCGAGGTTCTTGTACTCGCGCTGGTCCCAGACCTTGACCGCTTTGCCCTGGCGCTTGCCGGCGTCGCCCACCCGAATGCCTTCCGGGTTGAAGCCGCCGGAACCGAACGGGCTGGTGCCACCGGTGCCGATCCACTTGTTGCCACCGGCATGGCGTTCCTTCTGTTCTTCCAGGCGTTTCTTGAACTCTTCGATCAGCTTGTCCAGCCCGCCGAGAGACTGGATCGCCGCCCGCTCTTCATCGGTCAGGGAACGTTCGAATTCCTTGCGCAGCCAATCTTCGGGGATCAAGGCCTGCAAGTGGTCGTCGAGTTTTTCCAGTCCGTTGAAGTAGGCACCGAAGGCTCGGTCGAACTTGTCGAAATGCTTTTCGTCCTTCACCAGGATCGCCCGGGACAGGTAGTAGAACTCGTCCATGTCGGCGAAGGTCACGCGCTGTTTCAGCGCGTTGATCAGGTCCAGCAGCTCGCGCACCGAAACCGGCACCTTGGCTGCGCGCATTTCATTGAACAGGTTGAGCAGCATGGCGATTGCCCTTTTTAGCGAGAGCCGCGACGGCTCATGAACGCCAGGCGTTCGAGCAGTTGCACGTCCTGTTCGTTTTTCACCAATGCACCGGCCAGTGGCGGGATAGCCTTGGTCGGATCGCGTTCGCGCAGCACCGCTTCGCCAATGTTGTCGGCCATCAGCAGCTTCAGCCAGTCCACCAGTTCGGAGGTCGAGGGTTTTTTCTTCAGGCCCGGCACCTTGCGCACATCGAAGAACACGTCCAGGGCTTCACTGACCAGGTCTTTCTTGATGTCCGGGTAGTGCACGTCGACGATTTTCTGCAGGGTGGTGCGGTCAGGGAACGCGATGTAGTGGAAGAAGCAGCGGCGCAGGAAGGCGTCCGGCAGCTCTTTTTCGTTGTTGGAGGTAATGATGATGATCGGACGCTTCTTGGCCTTGATGGTCTCGTCGATCTCGTAAACGTAGAACTCCATCTTGTCGAGTTCTTGCAACAGGTCGTTGGGGAACTCGATGTCGGCCTTGTCGATTTCGTCGATCAGCAGGATCACCCGTTCTTCGGACTCGAAGGCTTCCCAGAGCTTGCCCTTTTTCAGGTAGTTGCGAACGTCGTGGACCTTTTCCGTGCCCAGCTGCGAATCGCGCAGACGGCTGACCGCATCGTACTCGTAGAGGCCTTGGTGGGCCTTGGTGGTGGACTTGATGTGCCAGGTAATCAGCTTGGCGCCAAAGGATTCGGCCAGTTGCTCGGCGAGCATGGTCTTGCCGGTGCCCGGTTCGCCCTTGACCAGCAGCGGCCGCTCCAGGGTGATGGCGGCGTTGACCGCCAGCTTCAGGTCATCGGTGGCGACGTAGGCCTGGGTGCCTTCGAACTTCATCTGCTAATCCTCGAACGGTAACACCTACCTGAAAAGGCAGGGCGGGGCGCAATAAATGGTCAGCCCCGACTATAACGCGGTGTCCGGTCGACTGTGAACGCAGATGGCTTATTCAGTCTCTGAATGGGGCGTCACATCTTGACTCATTATCGGCGGTTGCCGCTTCAATCTGCCAAAGGCCGCCGAAGACAAAGGCCGATACAACGTGACCCGCAAGCGTTAACCGGTTTCAGGCTTCGGCCGCTCATACCGTGCGTTGAAGGCTTGAATGAAACCATTGCGCAAAATCTGCAAAAACGCCTGGAACGCGCTGATATCTTGCCGGTGGACATTGCCGCTCAGTTCGACGCGGGTAGCAAACTGATTTTTACCCTGGTTTTTCAGGACGGTTTCCGAGCCACCGACGATGGCTTCCCAAATGGAGCGGAAGATCCCTTTGTCCTTGTTTTCCACGTCCTGTTGCCAGTTGAACACGTCGACGTCCTTGAGCAGCGGTTTGATATAGCCGCTCAGTGCGGCCTTTTTGGCTTGCGCCTCGATGACCACATCGCCATGGCCGGCGTTGAAGTCGAATTTGCCGTAGGCCGAGGCGAAGTCATTCATCTTTCTGAGCTCGATATCCTTGGCCCGAAGCCGGAATTCGAAATCTTCGAAGTTGCTCAGCGGATCGAACGTCGCAGTGGTTTCAAGCGGCGCATGCCCCAGCAGCAGGGCTTTGCCTTCGAAGCGAGCGTCGCGTTTGCCCTCGGTATCGACCACGTTGGTCAGGTTGTAGATGGTGGCATTGACCTTGGTCGCATTCATGTTCACGGGCGGTTTTGAATTGAAGTTGCGGAAACTGATCTTGCCGTCATCGATATGCACTTCGTTCAGGGTGATGGGTAGCAGTTTGCCCAACTGGGCGCGCCAGTCGGTGCCCTGACCGGTCTGCGAATTCTGTTTATTGGCGCCGCCGTCGACGAAGTTGACTTCGGGGTTGACGAACCTCACTTCGGCCACCACCGCGTGGTCATACCAGAGCGAATGCCAACTGACCGAGAGGTCGATCAACGGCGCATCGACGAAAGGCACCGGGACCTTGCCGTCGACCTTGACGATTTTCAGGCCGTTGATTTTGTAGGCGCCGCGCCATAGGGCCAGGTCCACGTCAGTGATCTGGCCGCGGTATTCACCCATGTCCGCCAAGCGGTCGTTGAGGTAATTGCGCACCATGTAGGTCAAGGCGATGTGCAGGGCAATCAGTAGCACGACGAGACCGGCGACGGTCCACAAGGGCCAACTGTATCGACGTTTCATGATGGCAAATCTCTGGCAGTCTAAAGCCATTGACTGCGCGGGTGTCCGGACGTTCGACCTGACTGGACGACCACGGGCAACAGGCTTACCTTTGTGCGCTATCAAATGCTGTATCAAGGACCCAGTCATGAGCCGTATTTTCGCTGACAACGCCCATTCCATCGGTAATACGCCGCTGGTGCAGATCAACCGTATCGCCCCGCGCGGTGTGACCATCCTGGCCAAGATCGAAGGGCGCAACCCGGGGTATTCGGTCAAATGCCGGATTGGCGCGAACATGATCTGGGACGCCGAAAGCACCGGCAAGCTCAAGCCGGGCATGACCATCGTAGAGCCGACCTCCGGTAACACGGGCATCGGCCTGGCCTTCGTGGCTGCCGCCCGGGGTTACAAACTGATGTTGACCATGCCGTCGTCCATGAGCATCGAGCGGCGCAAGGTACTCAAGGCGCTGGGGGCCGAACTGGTGCTGACGGAACCGGCCAAGGGCATGAAAGGCGCGATCGAAAAGGCCGGTGAAATCGTTGCCAGCGATCCCTCCAGATACTTCATGCCGGCGCAGTTCGACAACCCGGCCAACCCGGCCATTCACGAAAAAACCACCGGTCCTGAAATCTGGAAAGACACTGACGGTGCGGTCGATGTGTTGGTGGCAGGGGTGGGAACCGGTGGAACTATCACGGGCGTATCGCGGTATATCAAGAATACCCAGGGCAAACCGATTCTTTCGGTCGCAGTGGAGCCTATGGCCTCGCCAGTGATCACCCAAGCGTTGGCGGGTCAGGAGATCAAGCCAAGTCCCCACAAGATTCAAGGCATTGGTGCCGGTTTTGTACCCAAGAACCTGGACCTGTCGATCGTCGACCGGGTGGAGCTGGTCACCGATGAAGAGTCAAAGGCCATGGCCCTGCGCCTGATGCAGGAAGAAGGGATTTTGTGCGGTATCTCTTGCGGCGCGGCGATGGCGGTGGCGGCGCGCCTGGCCGAAACCCCGGAAATGCAGGGCAAGACCATCGTGGTGATCCTGCCTGATTCCGGCGAGCGTTATCTGTCGAGCATGCTGTTCAGTGATCTGTTTACCGATCAGGAGAACCAGCAGTAACGGCTGATAAGGCCGTGGCGAGCAGGCAAGCCTGTTCGCCACGCAACACCGTTGTCCGCCATCGCGCTTGCGATTGACTCAGGTCAGCCCCCGTTCAGGGGGGCTGTGTTAGAAGTGTTTATTGCGCAATCCTTAACACTGAATGTTGTTGCGGGCGGTTTATCCCCGAGGTCGGTAGTGTTTATCATGCCGGCTGCAACGTCGGGTAAATGACGTTGTGCAAAATGTCCATTCCCAAGGAGTTGTTGATGACCTTTTCCTTTGCCGCGAAGGCATCGTTATTGTTGCTGTTCCTCGGCAGCACGCTCTATGTGCATTTGCGCGGCAAGGCGCGGTTGCCGGTTTTGCGCCAATTCGTCAACCATTCCGCACTGTTCGCCCCCTACAACGCGTTGATGTACGCGTTTTCGGGCGTTCCTTCCAAACCCTATCTGGATCGCAGCAAGTTCCCTGAACTGGACGTGCTCAAGGACAACTGGGAAACCATTCGCGACGAGGCGATGCACCTGTTCGACGAAGGGTATATCCGCGCCGCCGAGAAGAACAACGACGCCGGTTTCGGCTCGTTCTTCAAGAAGGGCTGGAAGCGCTTCTACCTCAAGTGGTACGACAAACCCTTGCCTTCGGCCGAACTGCTGTGCCCGAAAACCGTGGCACTGGTCAGCCGCATTCCCAACGTCAAGGGCGCCATGTTCGCGTTGCTGCCAGGCGGCAGTCACCTCAACCCGCACCGCGATCCGTTTGCCGGGTCGTTGCGTTATCACTTGGGCCTGTCGACCCCCAATTCTGACGACTGCCGCATCTTTGTCGATGGTCAGGTGTATGCCTGGCGCGATGGTGAGGATGTGATGTTCGATGAAACCTACGTGCATTGGGTCAAGAACGAAACCGACAAGACCCGCGTAATCCTGTTCTGTGACATCGAGCGCCCGCTGAGCAACCGCTTCATGACCCGGATCAACCGTTCGATCAGTGCATTTCTGGGCCGCGCCACTGCGCCGCAGAATCTTGATGATGAGCGCGTGGGCGGTATCAATAAGGCTTATGCCTGGAGCAAGAACTCCAGTGACAAGGTCAGTGGGGTGGTCAAGCAGTGGAAGCGGCGTCATCCCAAGGCGTATCGGGTGTTAAGGCCAATACTGGCGGTGGTGGTGTTGACGTTGCTGGGATATTGGTTGTTTGGGTGAGTTAGTTTGAAAAATTGGAAACCGCTCCTTTTGAGCGGTTTTTTTTGCCCGGATTTTCAACGGCGCCCGGCAAGCACGTTAGGTTCGTCGCCTTCGATGCCTGTCGCGAGTACTTCCAGGGTGCGGCGCTGACTGTCTGTGAGCACCAAAGCATTTTGTTTTCTGACCAAAGTGGATAAGCGTATGTTTGTAGGCTTTTTCTTATTTGGGGTACCCATTTTTCCTCCCATGATTGATCATTAATTGATCAGTTTCTACGATACTTGGCTTCCCACAGCTTTGACAAGTCGCCGCTCAGTATCAAAGTAAAAGCCATGTTGTTGATAAATGGGAATTGCCCCCGTCAGGGGCTCCTGAACTTCGATGAATCGACTCCCGAGAATGACGGCGTAGTGTTCAATGGCCAATATGGATAATGTCGCAATTCGTCTTTTTAAAAGATGGACCTTTCCTGGCCTTCCTTCCAGCCGAACGATGCGAATTCGTTGCCGACTTTTGTTCGGGTTCGCGAAACAAAGTCCACACAGTTGCTCTTCAAACCAGATGGACAGATCCAGCGCCATAGGCTCCTTCGCTTTCCATTCAACAACGTCATGCCATGAAAAATGCGGATCATCCCAGCGCGAGCAGGCACTCAATGCCTGTGCGTCAATCGGTTCAAATCGGACTCTCGATAAATCGAGAGCGTCACGGCCGGGTAATTCCTTTTTTTCTTGCATCTCAACAGTGGTGGCGGCTGCAAGCTTTCTAGCTCTCGACCTATATATCTGATACCGAAGCTGCGTCCTTTCCCTTGGCATGTGATCACTTGCATTCCATGGCTCCCAGAACGGCTTGTTCCGTCTCGTTCAGCCTAAGCAACGTGTTTTCGGCTGTCGCTACTGGCCCTTTGTCCAAGTCGTTGCAATCCATGTCAGCCGCTGGTTATAGTCAGCCATCGGTTCTTCTGTCCCTCACCAAAAAAGATCACCCCCAATGCCTGCCTCCCTCATCAACGCACTACCCGACTCAGCGCCCAACGCTGTCGTCGTGCCGTGCGGGAATCGGCAGCCGGGGCAGATCAGTCATTACCCCCCACCTTTCAGTCGCTCGCCAGTGTGCGCGGTGGTCTCGCCGCCAGGTGTCGGCGTTTCGGGCTGATCAGCACTTTCTGCTGTTTCCCTGCGCCCATCTCGAAAAACGACTGAATTTCAGCTTCGGCTGAGTTGGCTTTTTGCCTGACTACAGGTGGTATTCATGTTTGTCCTTTCTCGAAAGTCCGCGCTCGCGGCGGCTTCCACGAGCCTGTTTGTCCTGCTGTGGAGCAGCGGGGCGATTTTCTCCAAGTGGGGGCTGGCCCATGCGTCGCCCTTTGCCTTCCTGTTGATCCGTTTTGCGATTGCGCTGTGTGGCCTGGTGCTGCTGGTGCCCTTGCTCAAGCTGAAGTTGCCCAAGGGCGGCAAACCGATGCTGTACGCCATGGCCACCGGCGTGGTGCTGTTGGGGGCTTATCAGATTTTCTATCTGTTGGCCCTTGACCTGAAAGTCACGCCCGGGGTGATGGCGACCATCATGGGGGTGCAGCCGATTCTCACGGTGGTGATCATGGAGCGTCAGCGCTCGGCCAGCCGGATTTTCGGGCTGTGCCTGGGGTTGGCCGGGTTGATCATGGTGGTGTATCAGGGCATCGGCGTGGCCGGCATGTCGCTGGCCGGGATGCTGTTCGGGCTGCTGGCGCTGGCGAGCATGACGTTCGGCTCGATCATGCAAAAGCGCATCACCGAAAACCCCCTCGGTACGATGCCCGTGCAATACCTGGCGGGATTGCTGCTATGCGGGATCTTCGTGCCGTTCCAGCCGTTTCATTTCGAGCGCAGTACGGGTTTTATCGTGCCGGTGTTGTGGATGGGGCTGGTGGTGTCGGTACTGGCGACCTTGCTGCTGTACCGCTTGATCGCCCAGGGCAATCTGGTGAACGTCACCAGTCTGTTCTACCTGGTGCCCGCGGTGACGGCGGTGATGGATTACCTGATTTTCGGTAATCGCCTGGCAACGCTGAGCCTGTTCGGCATGCTGTTGATCATCGTCGGACTGGTGTTCGTTTTCCGTAAGACCGCCTGAGACCGCGTCACCCTTGGAGGCCCGTTGCATTGCATCGGGCCTCTTTCATTTACTCAACCCATGCTCGGCCCGCACCGAATGCATGAACGCCTGCATCGCCGACGATTGAATGCGATGACGCCGTGTAATCAAGCCGTACGGCGGCAGTCGCGCCTCGAACTTGATCGGCAACACCGCCAGCAGATCGCGCCCCGGGTAATCCTCGACCACCGACAGCGGTGTCACGCCGAGCATGTCGGTCTGCTGGATCAGCGAGAGCAGGGTCATGATCGAGGTGGTTTCGACGATGCTGCTGGGGATGTCGACCCGGGCGTTGTGAAACACCTGGTTGATGATCGCGCGCATCGGGCTGGGGTGCTGTTGCAGCACCCAGGTCTGGTGTTGCAGCTCGGCCCAGGTCAGTTGCGTCTCCTGCGCCAACGGGTTTTGCGCGCCGCAGATCACGCACAGGGCTTCTTCACCGAGGCTGTCGAACAGCAACTCTTCAGCCCGCGCCCCTGCGGGAATCCGTCCCAGTACGATATCCAGCTGATCCTGCAGCAGCGCCTGTACCAGCACATCGCTGGTGTCGACCTGGATGCTCATGGACAGGCGTGGATGGCTCTGCTTCAAAGTGGCGATGGTGCGGGTCAACAGGCCTGAGGCCAGCGCCGGAATCGCGCCGACCGCGACCCGGCCAAGGTTGCCGGATTCCAGCGCCACCAACTCCTCGCGCATGCCGCTCAGTTCAGCGAAGACCATGCGCGCATAGTAAATGACGGTTTCGCCGAACGGCGTCGAGCGCATGCCCCGGGGCAGGCGCTCGAACAATTCAACGCCGAGCAAGTCCTCAGCCTCGTGCAGCATCTTGGTCGCCGCTGGCTGGGTCATGCCGATGTGGTCGGCGGCGCGGCGCAACGAGCCGAATTCCTGCAACGCCAGCATCAGCCGCAGTTGGCGCAGACGCAGTCGACTGTGGATTACATTGGCATCAGGAATTCGGGTCATGGGCCGGGCTCGAAGAAAAGACTGCGGCAAGCCTGACAACAAATGTCAGGCGTTGCCAGCATTGCCGTGTCACAGCACCGATTTTGGCTTGGCGACGTGGGGTTTGCGCAGACCCATCAGGGTGCCCAGTGCCTTGGAAATCAGCGGCCAGAACAGCATCAGCAGCGCTGCGGTGGTCAGGCTGCCCACCAGTGGGTTGGACCAGAAAATCCCGATGTGTCCATCGGAAAACAGCATCGACTGGCGGAACGCATCTTCGGCCTTGTCACCCAGCACAGCGGCCAGCACCAGCGGCGCAATCGGATAGCCGAGTTTCTTGAACAGATACCCCAGCGCGCCGAAGCCCAGCATCAGCACCACGTCGAAGAACGAGTTATGCACCGAGTAGGCACCGATGGCGCAGACCATGATGATGATCGGCGCAATGATCGAGAACGGAATGCGCAGGATCGAGGCGAACAGCGGCACGGTGGCCAACACCACGATCAGGCTCACCACGTTGCCCAGGTACATGCTGGCGATCAGGCCCCAGACAAAATCATGCTGCTCGACGAACAGCGTCGGCCCGGGGTGCAAGCCCCAGATCATCAGGCCGCCGAGCATCACCGCTGCGGTGGCCGAACCCGGAATTCCCAGGGTCAGCATCGGCAGTAGGGCGCTGGTGCCAGCGGCGTGGTCGGCGGTTTCCGGGGCGATCACGCCTTCGATTTCACCGTTGCCGAAGTTGTCACGGTTCTTGGAAAATTTCCGCGCCAGGCTGTAGCTCATGAACGAAGCCGCCGTCGGCCCGCCCGGGGTGATGCCCATCCAGCAACCCACCAGGGTGCTGCGTACGATGGTCCACCAGTAGCGCGGCAGCTTGGCCCAGGTCCGCAGAATCACCATCGGCGTAATGCGTGCATGTTCGCCGCGAAACACCAGGCCTTCCTCCACGGTGCAGAGGATTTCGCCGATGCCGAACAGGCCGATCACCGCCACTTCGAAGCTGATGCCGGTCATCAGGATCGGCTGGTCGAAAGTCAGGCGCAGGTTGCCGGACACGGTGTCCATACCGACCGCCGCCATGGCGAAGCCGATCATCATCGCCACCACGGTTTTCAGCGGCGGGTTTTTGCTCATGCCGATGAAGGTGCAGAACGCCAACAGGTACACCGCGAAGAACTCCGGCGAACTGAACGACATCGCGAACGCGGCAATCTTGGTCGACAGGAAGGTCAGCAGCAATACCCCGCACAGAGCGCCGATCAGTGCCGAGCTGAAGGCCGCGGTCAGGGCTTCGGCGGCGCGGCCTTCGCGGGCCATCGGGTAACCGTCGAAGGTCGTTGCCACCGATGAGGGCTCACCGGGAATGTTGAACAGAATCGAGGTGATCGAACCGCCAAACAACGCCCCCCAATACATGCACGACAGCAAAATGATCGCCGACACCGGCGACATGGTGAACGTCAGCGGCAATAGCAAGGCCACGCCATTGGGGGCGCCAAGGCCAGGCAGTACACCGACCAGAATGCCCAGCAGCACGCCGATCACCATCAAGCCGATGTGGCCCGGGGTCAGGATCAGGTTCATGCCTTGCAGCAGGGAATCGAACTCGCTCATTTGAAATTTCTCCCGGCCAGGACAATCAAGTCGCCCAGGGGACCGGCATCCAGCGGGACCTTGAACCACAGTGCGAAAATCAGAAAACTGGCCAGCACCGCGCCAAGCGACACGCTGGCGATCATCAACTTGCCGTAAGGCTGGGCGCGAACCTTGTCACGCCACATGAACCAGGCGATGAAACAGGCCGAGGCGACGTAGATGCCGGTGAACGGCATGGCACCGACGAACAGCGCAATCGGAATAAACACCGACAACACTTGCCTGAACGCGCTGCGGCTGACGAATGCAATGTTCAGGGCTTGCCAGCGCACCAGGGTCAGCACGCCGTTGGCCACGCTCGCGGCGCTCAGCAGCAGGCCGATGTAGAAGGGGAAGTAACCCGGCTCGGGGCCGGAATCGCCCCAGCCGATACCTTGTTCGACACTGCCGAACATCACCACCACACCGATCAGCGTGGTGAAGAGTGTCAGGCCGAGCTCGACCCAGCGGGTACCGACCAGCGCCGGTGAATCCGAAGAATGGGACATGAAGACACCTCCAGAGGTGACGGCCGCACGCGAACGGACGGCCGCGGGCAACTCAGTTTTTCAGCCAGCCGGCTTCCTTGAACACCGGGGTGACGCGGGCGGTGTCTTTCTCGATGTAGGCGGTCAGCGGCTCGCCCTCGAGGAAGGTCGGCACCAGGGCGTTCTGCTTGACGTACGCCTTGAACTCCGGGGTCTCGGTGACCTTGCGCATCAGCTCGACATAGAACGCCCGTTGCTCGGCAGTGATGTCGCCGGGCATGAACACGGTGCGCGGGAAGCGGTACTGATCGATGCCCAGGCCCTGTTCGTGACAGGTGGGGACGTCGGCCCAGGATTTATCGCCGGCGACCTTTTCGGTGTAGAGCATGCGTTCCTTGCTGAACACGCACAGCGGTTCGACCTGGTCACCGCGCCACTGGCTGATGCTTTCGCTGGGGTTGTTGACGTTGGCGGCGATGTGTTTGCCGGCCAGTTGCGTTGCGGCTTCGCTGCCACTCTTGAACGGGATGTACACCAATTTGCTGTGGGTGGTCTGGTTCAGCAGCAGGGTAAGGGTCTGGTCGACGTCCTTGGACTGGCTGCCGCCCATGCGCAGGTTCGACGGGTCGGCCTTGACCGCTTCGTAGAAGCCTTTGGCGTCCTTCCAGGGCGCGTCCTTGTAGCTCCAGAGAATGAAGTCATCCTCGGCCACGGCGGCGATCGGCGTCAGTTCCTGCCATTGGTAGCCGAGCTTGGACACCAGCGGCAGCAGGTAGATGTTGTTGGTGCCGATCACCAGTTTCTCGGCGTCGCCCTTGTTCATCTTCATGTCGAGGAAGGCTTCGGCGCCATTGCCGCCGCCCTTGTTCAGGACGATGGTGTTGACGTCGAGCAGTTTGTGGGTGGTGATGATCGACTGGATCAGTCGGCCCAGTTGATCGGTGCCGCCACCGGGGCCACCGGCGACGACGATTTCAACGTTCTTGTCCGGTTGCCAGGCAGCCTGGGCGAGCGCGGGAAGGGTGCCGGCGGCGATCAGCATGCAGCCAAGAAACAGACGGGAAGTGCGACGGACGAATGCATTTCGCATGATGGAAGAGCCTCGTTTTTGTAGTTGTTATGAGTGACTTGTCTGCGCCGTAAAGCCGCAAGCCTGGGCTGAGTGTGGGAACGCCGCGCCGCCGCGTCTAGTCAAAACAATACATACACCGATAGCCTGCGGTTATAGCTGTCGACGTAGAAACCCGCGTCTGCGGCTCAATCCATCGGACTAGAGCGTTGTTTGTAATAAGTGGAAACAGAGCCTCTGTGCTGAAAGCGCATTGAAAGTCAGGTATGCCATAACTCGAGGCTATCGCCTGATTTCAAGTTTTGATTAGACGGTTATCACTGAGCCTTCGATAGTGCACATCAAGCGCTGCCCCAAGGCGCATCGGCATCCACAAAAATAATAAGCGAGGTACGCACCATGGCTCGTCCCAGTGCTTCCCTGCATCTGCCCGGCGCAGTTGCCCAGCCCACCGCAGCGCCCACGGCGTTGAGCGGTGTCACCCAGGCCAGCAGCGTGCGCTGGCGGATCTTCGCCATCATCTTCGCCCTGACCATGGTCAACCTGATCGATCGGGTCTCGCTGTCCATCGCCATGCCGACCATTGCCCATGAATTCTCTTTGTCGCCGAGCATGCAGGGACTGATCCTCAGCAGTTTCTTCTGGGCCTATGCGTTGTTGCAGATCCCTGGCGGCTGGCTGATCGATCGCTTCGGCCCGCACCGCGTGATCAGTTGGTCCACCGGTTTGTGGGGGACGTTCCAGGTGTTGGCCGCATTCGCCACCGGCGGTTTGTCGTTGTTGTTTGCCCGGGTCGCACTCGGTGCTGCCGAGGCGCCGTTGTTCCCTTCCGGCGGGAAGCTGATTTCCCTATGGCTGGCGCCGAGCGAGCGCAGTCGCGGCGCGGTGCTGATGGACAGCGGCAGCCCGTTGGGTGTGGCCCTTGGCGGGCTGATCATCGCTTAC
The DNA here is from genome assembly GCF_001984065.1 of Pseudomonas sp. KK4. Lineage (GTDB taxonomy): Bacteria > Pseudomonadota > Gammaproteobacteria > Pseudomonadales > Pseudomonadaceae > Aquipseudomonas. The sequence continues at coordinate 23,936 of NZ_LYVP01000032.1, read as the reverse complement.
CTGATCGCCTCACTGGACTCCTGGCGCCTGGCCTTCGTGATCGCCGGTATCGCCACCCTGGTATTGGCCTGGCTGGCGCGGCGTTATCTGCGCGACGACCCGGCCACCCACCCGCAGGTGAATGCCGAAGAACTCGAGAAGATCAACGCCGGACGCGCTACGCCGGCTGCCGAAGCTGCGCGCTTGCCGGTCAAGGGCCTGGGCATCGCCGCCCGTTCCCTGAGTGGTTTGCTGATCGGGCGGGCCAGTTGGGCGATGGTGTATTTCGGTCTGCTGACCTGGGGGCCCAGTTACCTGGCCCAGGCTCGTGGTTTCGATATCAAGGGCATCGGCGCGGCGACCTTCGTGATTTTCGTCTGCGGCGCCTTGGGTTCCTTGACCGGTGGTTTCCTCTGCGATGGCTTGATTCGCAAGGGCGTCAGCCGTGGCGTAGCGGTCAAGAGCCTGCTGGCGTTCTCCGGTCTGGTGGCCCTCGGTGCCTTCCTGTTGCTGCCGACGCTCACCAACCCCTTTGCCGCCGTGGCGCTGTTGGCCATGACCGCATTTTTCCTGATGTGGGGCAGCCTCTACTGGAGCTTCCCGGCGTTGCTGGCAGCACCGGCGCGGGTCGGGCTGATTGGCGGCGTGATGAACATGGCCGGCAGCACCGGGGGTATCGCGGTGCCGATCCTGGTCGGTGTGATCCTGCAAGCGGCCGGTGGCTTTGCGCCGGTGCTGGGGTTCTTCGCGGTGTGCTCGGCGGTGTTCGTGCTGGCAACTCTGTTCATCAGTCTGGATGAGGTGCGTCATGGCTGAGCGTTGGAACGGGCCGATCATCGATGCCCACCATCACTTCTGGGACCCGACGGTCAATTACCATCCGTGGCTTGCGCCCGAGGCCAACATTGCGTTTCGCTACGGGGACTACAGTGCGATCAAGCGTCGTTACTTTCCCGACGATTATTTCGCCGATGCCGGTGCGCACAACGTCGTGCAAACGGTGTACATCGAAACCGAATGGGACCCGCAGGACCCGATCGGCGAAACCCGCTTCATCGAACGACTGGCCGCGCGCTACGGCGTGCCCAACGCGATCGTCGCCCAAGCCTGGCTCGATCACCCGGACGCCATCGCCGTGCTCGCCGAGCAGGCCAGTTACAAGTGCGTGCGCAGCGTGCGTCACAAACCGGGCGGCCCGGCCACGCCCTCTCAGGTCGGCCACGTGCGCAGCCTGATGAGCAATGAACACTGGCGCCGCAGTTACGCCGCGCTGCAGGGGCTGGGGCTGCATTTCGATCTGCAGACGCCCTGGTGGAACCTGCACGAAGCCGAACGGTTGGCCCGGGACTTTCCCGGCACCACGCTGATCCTCAACCACGCCGGTTTGCCCAGTGATCGCAGCGCCGAGGGCCTGGCCGGTTGGCGCATGGCGATGGCGCGGCTGGCCCAGTGGCCGAACGTGCAGGTGAAGATTTCCGGCCTGGGCATTCAGGGGCGCGCGTGGCGCGCCAAGGACAATGCCTGGATCGTGCGGGAGGTCATCGCCATGTTCGGCACCGATCGGGTGATGTTCGCCAGCAACTTTCCGGTGGACAGCCTGTGCGGCTCGTTCGATGACATCTACAGCGGTTTCAAATCCATCGTCGCCGATCTGCCCCTGGCCGATCAGGAGCGACTGTTCTACAGCAACGCGCAGCGGATCTATCGCTGCGAGCCTTGCGCCATCGACCGGGCGCGGCCTGAACCCTTGAGGAGTGAAGCATGAACAAGACAACCATCGCCATGGTCCTGGGCGACCCGGCGGGCATCGGTCCTGAACTGATCGCACGACTGCTGGCCGAGCCTGAGGTGCGTAGCAAGGCCAACGTGATCTTGATTGCCGACGAGGCAGAAATGCGTCGCGGCATGGACATCGCAGGGGTGGAATTTCCCTACCGTCCCGTGGCGTCGCTGGAGCAACTGTCGTTCGCTGACGACACGCCGTTGTTCTATGACTTTCGCGGCGGCGCCGTGGGTGAGTTCCCGCGCAGCGAAGCCAGTGTGATTGGCGGTCGCTACAGCCTCGACACCCTGGAAAAAGCCCTGCGCCTGACCGAAGCGGGGATGACCGATGCGGTGCTGTTCGGTCCGCTGAACAAGACCTCGCTGCACATGGCCGGCATGGCCCATAACGATGAGCTGCACTGGTTCGCCGAGCTGCTGGATTTCCACGGGCCGTTCTGCGAGTTCAACGTGCTCGACAACCTGTGGACGTCACGGGTGACGTCCCATGTGGCGCTGTCGGAAGTCTCGGGCCTGTTGAGTGAGCAGCGGGTGGTCGAAGCGATCCAGCTGATCGACACCGCACTCAAGCGCAGCGGCCTGGAAAAACCGCGCATCGGCGTCTGCGGCCTGAACCCGCACAACGGCGACAATGGCTCGTTCGGCCGCGAAGAGCTGGACATCATCGGCCCGGCAGTGCGCACTGCCCAATCCCTGGGGATTGCGGCCGAGGGGCCGTATCCCGGCGACACGATTTTCCTCAAGGTCCAGGGCGATGCCAGCGCGTTCGATGCGGTGGTGACCATGTATCACGACCAGGGACAGATCGCGATCAAACTGATGGGCTTCTCCCGGGGCGTCACGGTGCAGGGCGGTCTGCCGATCCCGATCACCACCCCGGCCCATGGCACGGCGTTCGACATTGCGGGGCAGGGCAAGGCCAATGTCGGCGCGACGCGCCAGGCGTTCGAAATTGCCTGCCGGATGGGCGCCAACAGCTACTGATACTCGGCCTATAAACCAACACAACCCTAATGTGGGAGCGGGCTTGCTCGCGAAAGCGGACTGTCAGGCGACATAAGTGTCGACTGACACGACCCCTTCGCGAGCAAGCCCGCTCCCACATTTGTTTGGTGTACTGCCTGATAACCCTATCTAGCTGAAAATCCTTTTTTGCCATCACCCCAGGTTATCGCCGGATACGCATAAGTGATTATCCGCACCCCCCGACCGCTGGCTAAAGTCGGTCCATCGAATGCCCGGCACCGCCCCTATCTACGGTTCTGCGCAGCGACTCACACAACTACAAGAAACCGGCAGCGCAAGGAATCCGTACCCATGAAAATCAAAGCCATCCGTACCCGCGTCTTCGAGTGGAAAGGCAAAGTCGTCCCGCCTCAAGCGCACTTCTGCACCAACGCCAGCGACATCCTGTTCGAGCGCGGCGATGCCATGGGCTCGTTCCGTTTCCACGGCTGGCTGGTGGTGGAAGTCGAGACCGACAACGGCCTGGTCGGGATCGGCAACTGCGCCCTGGCGCCCCGTGTGGCCAAGGAAATCATCGACACCTACCTGGCCCCGATCGCCATCGGTGAAGACCCGTTCGACAACGAATACATCTGGCAGAAAATGTACCGCCAGAGCCACGCCTGGGGCCGCAAAGGCATCGGCATGGCGGCGATCTCGGCGATCGACATCGCGATCTGGGACATCATGGGCAAAGCGGTCAACAAACCGGTGTTCAAGCTGCTGGGCGGGCGCACCAAGGAAAAGATCTGGACCTACGCCTCCAAGCTCTACGCCAACGACAACCTGGACCTGTTCCTCGAAGAGGCCCAGGGCTACCTGAGCCAGGGTTTCACCGCCCTGAAAATGCGCTTCGGCTACGGCCCGAAAGACGGCCCGGCCGGCATGCGCAAGAACATCGAACAAGTGCGCGCCCTGCGTGAACTGGCCGGCCCGGACGTCGACATCATGCTCGAGTGCTACATGGGCTGGACCCTGGAATACGCCCGGCGCATGTTGCCTAAACTGGCGGAGTTCGAACCGCGCTGGCTCGAAGAACCGGTGATCGCCGATGACATCGAAGGCTACGTCGAACTGAAGAAAATGGGGATCATGCCGATCTCCGGCGGCGAGCACGAATTCACCTCTTACGGCTTCAAGGACTTGCTGGAGCGCCGCGCGGTCGACGTGATCCAGTACGACACCAACCGCGTCGGCGGCATCACCGCAGCGCGCAAGATCAACGCCATGGCCGAGGCCTGGTCGGTGCCCGTCATCCCCCACGCCGGGCAGATGCACAACTACCATCTGACCATGTCCACCACCGCCTCGCCGATGGCCGAGTTCTTCCCGGTGTTCGATGTCGAAGTTGGCAACGAACTGTTCTACTACGTGTTCAAGGGCGAGCCGCAACCGGTCAATGGCTACATCCAACTCGATGACCACAAGCCGGGCCTGGGCCTGGAAATCTCCGATGAATACCTGAGCGACTTCAACATCATCGAGTGACCCTGGGTCCACGACTTTCCGGAGGGCCGACATGCGCCTGATTCAATTTGAAAACACTGCCGGTGAGCGCCAGGTTGGCCTGGTTGAAGGCTCACAGGTTCAAGTGCTGAAAGACACCCGCAGCACCCGGGAACTGGCACTGGCGGCAATTCGCGCCCAACGCAGCCTGCAAGAGGAGGTCGCCTTGCGCGGCACCGAACCGGGCCCGGATTACGCACAGCTGTTGCAGCAGGGCCAGGTCCTGCCGCCGCTGGACCACGAGGATCCGGCCCATTGCCTGATCAGCGGCACTGGCCTGACCCATCTGGGCAGCGCCTCGGCCCGGGACAAGATGCACCAGCAGGACGGCGCGGTGGAAGCCGGCATGACCGACACCATGCGCATCTTCAAGTGGGGCCTGGAGGGCGGCAAACCGGCGGCCGGGCAGGTCGGTGCGCAACCGGAGTGGTTCTACAAGGGCGACGGCAGCATCGTCGTGCGTCCCGGCGCGGATTTCCCGGTGCCGCCATTTGCAGAGGATGCGGGCGAGGAGCCGGAGCTGACCGGGCTCTATGTGATCGGCGATGACGGCCAGCCGTACCGCCTCGGTTACGCCTTGGGCAACGAGTTTTCCGACCATGTCATGGAACGGCGCAACTACCTGTACCTGGCCCATTCGAAACTGCGTTGCTGTGCCTATGGTCCGGAACTGCGGGTGGGGGAATTGCCGCGGCATTTGGCCGGCACCAGCCGTATCACGCGCAATGGCGAAACCCTCTGGGAGAAGGAGTTTCTCAGCGGTGAAGACAACATGTGCCACAGCCTCGCCAACCTCGAATTCCATCACTTCAAGTACGCGCAGTTCCTGCGCCCCGGCGACGTGCACGTGCACTACTTCGGCACCGCCACGCTGTCGTTTGCCGACGGAGTGAAAACCCGTCCGGGGGATCGCTTCCAGATCAGCCTCGACGAATTCGGCGCGCCGCTGGAAAACGGTATCGGCGAGAGTGCCCAGCCACTGGCGATCGGTCAGGTGCGGGCGCTTTGAATCTTCAATCGCCGGCGCTGTTGGCCGGCCGGGAAACCTTCATGAGCACATTACTGGGACACAACTACATCGGCGGGCGGCGCAGCGCCAACGGCACCGTGCAACTGCAAAGCCTGGACGCCACCACCGGTGAACCCTTGCCGGCCCGGTTCTTCCAGGCCAGCGAGGCGGAAGTGGACGCCGCTGCCAAGGCCGCCGCTGCGGCCTACCCGGTTTACCGCAACCTGAGTGCGGAAAAACGCGCGGTGTTCCTCGACGCCATCGCCGATGAGATCGACGCGCTGGGCGATGATTTCGTTGCCACCGTGTGCCGGGAAACGGCGCTGCCGGCGGGCCGAATCCAAGGCGAGCGCGGACGTACCAGCGGTCAGCTTCGGCTGTTCGCCAAGGTCCTGCGGCGGGGGGATTTTTACGGTGCGCGAATCGACCGCGCCATGCCTGATCGTCAGCCCTTGCCGCGTCCGGATTTGCGCCAGTACCGCATCGCTCTGGGGCCGGTGGCGGTGTTCGGTGCCAGCAACTTTCCCCTGGCATTCTCCACCGCCGGTGGCGATACCGCGTCGGCGCTGGCCGCCGGTTGCCCTGTGGTGTTCAAGGCTCACAGCGGACACATGGCAACCGCTGAATGGATCGCGGACGCGATCATCCGCGCCGCCGAGCGCAGCGGGATGCCGGCCGGTGTGTTCAACATGATTTATGGCGGCGGCGTCGGCGAGTGGCTGGTCAAGCACCCGGCGATTCAGGCGGTGGGTTTTACCGGCTCGCTCAAGGGCGGCAATGCCTTGAGCCACATGGCGGCGACCCGACCGCAACCGATACCGGTGTTCGCCGAGATGTCGAGCATCAACCCGGTGTTCCTGCTGCCCGAAGCGCTCAAGGTTCGAGGCGAGCAGATCGCGGCGCAACTGGCCGGTTCGGTGACCTTGGGCTGTGGCCAGTTCTGCACCAACCCGGGCCTGGTGATCGGCTTGCGTTCGCCTCAGTTCAGCAGCTTTGTGCAAACCTTTTGCGCCAGCATGAACCAGCAACCGGCGCAGACCATGCTCAATGCCGGCGCGCTGGCCAGCTACAGCCGGGGCCTGGGCGATCTGCACGAACATCCGGGCCTGACGCACCTGGCGGGCAAACCGCAGCAGGGCAATCAGGCGCAGCCGCAGGTGTTCAAGGCGGATGTCAGCCTGCTGCTCAAGGGCGATGAATTGCTTCAGGAAGAGGTGTTCGGGCCGACCACCATCGTCATTGAGGTCGAGAGCCGGGCGCAATTGGCGCAGGTCCTGCACGGCTTGCGTGGACAGCTGACGGCGACCTTGATCGGTGAGCCCGAGGAGTTGCTGGAGTACCGCTGGCTGGCGGAAATGCTGCAGGAGAAGGTTGGGCGGATTTTGCTCAATGGTTATCCGACCGGGGTCGAGGTGTGTGAGGCGATGGTGCATGGTGGGCCGTATCCGGCGACCTCCGATGCCCGGGGCACCTCGGTCGGCACCCTGGCCATCGACCGCTTCCTGCGGCCGGTGTGCTTCCAGAACTACCCGGATGCATTGCTGCCCGAAGCCTTGCAGAACAGCAATCCGCTGGGGATTCGGCGGTTGGTGGATGGGGAGGTGAGTCAGTCGGCTTTGTAGCGTCTGAGCCGGCCTCTTCGCGAGCAAGCCCGCTCCCACAGGTTGAGCGCAATCCCTGTGGGAGGGGGCATGCTCGCGAAGGCGTCATCGGCACCACCGCCAATCTATTTGGCTATGACCTCTGCCACTTTCACCCCCGCCGGCTTCAGCACCAGCCACAACGCCACCGCAATCAACACCCCGCCATATATGTGCGCCATCGACAGCGGCTCACCCAGAAACATCGCCCCCCACAACACCCCGAACGGTGGGATCAGGAAGGTCGTGGTCATCGATTTCACCGGCCCGACCGAACTGAGCAGGCGGAAGTAGATGATGTAGGCAAACGCGGTGCACATCAGGCCCAACCCCAGCAACGACAGCCAGACATTCAATCCGCCCCAGCTCGCCGGTGGCTGGGTGATCACGCTGTAGCCGAACAGCGGCAACAGGAACAGCGTCGCCCCCAGCATGCTGCCCAGCGCCGACAGTCGGCTGTCGAGCCCGCCGGCCTGATCCAGCCAGCGGCGGGCGAGGAACCCGGCGAAACCGTAACAGGTGGTCGCCAGCAAGCATGCGACGGCGCCCATCAGCAGCTGCAGATCGAACGCCACCGGACCGGCGCGGGTCAGCACGCCGACGCCGAACAATCCGAGGAACACGCCCCCCAGCTTGGCAGCGGTGAGTTTTTCATGGAAGAACAGACCACCGATCAATACGCCCATCAGCGGCGTGGTGGCGTTGAAAATCGCCGAATAACCGGCGGGCAGTACCTGCGCGGCCACCGAGTAGAGGGTTGCCGGGATGCCGGAGTTGATCACCCCGAGCAACATGACGGTCTTGAGCTTGCCCTTGAAATCCCAGTTGATGCGCATCAGCCCGAGAATCACCAGCAACCCGGCGGCGGCGATGGACACGCGAAAAAATGCGGTGGGGATCGTGCCAATCACCGGGGCGATGATGCGCATGAACAGGAAACTCGCCCCCCAAATGGCCGCCAGCGACAGTAATCTGAATAAATCGACGGGGTTCACGGTGCGCTCCTGGCTTGATCGGGACGAGAGTGTTGCCGAGCGCCGGATCGATGGCAACCGGAAAACGGGCATTCAATTCGCTGGAAAAATTACACTTCTCCTGCACCCGCTTCACTGGCTAAGCTCAGGGCTCACGAATTCCCGCAGAGGTCTCACCATGCCGCAGCATTGGCCAGCCGCCGACATCGCCCGCTTGATCCTCGACGGCTTTGACGACTACCGCGAGCATTTCCGCCAGATCACCGACGGCGCCCGCGCCCGTTTTGAACAGGCCAAGTGGCAGGAGACGCAATCGGCGTCGGCGGCGCGGATCAATCTGTACGAAGAGAAAGTCAGCGAAACGGTGGGGCGGCTGCGCATCGCGTTCGACGCCGACACCCTGGACGCCAGCTGTTGGCCGCTGGTCAAAAGCGCCTACATCAGCCTGATCGACCTGCGTTTCGACGATGAGCTGTCCGAGACTTGGTACAACTCGATTTTCTGCGGGCTGTTCAGCCATGACCTGATCAGCGACGGCTGCATGTTCATCCACACCACCCGGCCGAGCCTGCGCCGGGCCCGGGCCGCACAAACCCGCACCTACAAACCCCAGGGCCAGTTGTCGGGCATGCTGGCCAGCATCTTTGCCGATTACCGCTTCAGCGAGGCGTACGCCGACCTGCCCGGCGACCTCAAGCGCCTTGAGGCGCAGTTGCGCGAGAACCTGCCGGACTGGGTGTGCAAGGACCCGGAACTGAGCGTCGAGCTGTTCTCTTCGGTGCTCTACCGCAACAAGGGCGCGTACCTGGTGGGGCGCATCTACACCGCCGATGAGCAATGGCCGCTGGCGATCCCCTTGCTGCACCAGGAGGGTCGCGGGATCCAGATCGATGCGCTGATCACCGACGAAGCCGACGTGTCGATCATCTTCTCGTTCACCCGTTCGTATTTCATGGTGGATGTGCCGGTGCCGGCGGAGTTCATCGGCTTCCTCAAGCGCATCCTGCCGGGCAAGCACATCGCCGAGCTGTACACTTCCATCGGCTTTTACAAGCACGGCAAGTCAGAGTTCTATCGGGCGCTGATCAATCACCTGGCCAACACCGATGACCAGTTCATCATGGCTCCGGGCGTGCGCGGCATGGTGATGAGCGTGTTCACCCTGCCGGGGTTCAACACCGTATTCAAAATCATCAAGGACCGTTTCTCGCCGTCGAAGAACGTCGACCGCGCCACGGTGATCGAGAAGTATCGGCTGGTGAAAAGTGTCGATCGGGTGGGGCGCATGGCCGATACCCAGGAATTCGCCGACTTCCGTTTCCCGCTGGGCAAGTTCGATCCGGCGTGCCTGGAGGAGTTGCTGGAGGTGGCGCCGTCCACGGTGTCGGTGGAGGGCGACACGGTGCTGATCCGCCACTGCTGGACCGAACGGCGCATGACCCCGCTTAACCTGTACCTGGAAAACGCCAATGAAGCGCAGATCCACGAGGCGCTGGACGATTATGGCCTGGCGATCAAGCAACTGGCGGCGGCGAACATTTTCCCCGGCGACATGCTGCTGAAAAACTTCGGCGTCACCCGTCACGGCCGGGTGGTGTTCTACGACTACGACGAGATCTGCTTCCTCACCGAAGCCAACTTCCGCCACATCCCGGCACCGCGCACGCCCGAGGACGAAATGGCCTCCGAGCCCTGGTACTCGATCGGACCGCTGGACGTGTTCCCCGAGGAGTTCCCACCGTTCCTGTTCGCCGATGCCGGGCAGCGCAAGTTGTTCGACCGGTTGCACGGCGAGTTGTACAACGCCGACTACTGGAAAAGCCTGCAAGAGGCGATTCGGGCGGGCAAGGTGATCGACGTGTTCCCGTATCGCCGCAAGGGGCTGGACAGCGAATAGCGGTCCTGAGTGCAACCCCCTCACCACAAAAGCGCGTCCCAGTCGTGCTCGATGCAGCTTTTCTGCGACAATCGGCAACCTGCGCCACTAGACGACCGAATTGCACCCCCGATGACCGACGAATCGCCCTCCATCGACAAACTGCTGAAAAACCTCGATCACGCCATGCTCGCCGACCGCCACCGGCTGCGGCGGCAGTTGCTTGAGCTGCGCAAGAAGCCCGACGAAGCCAAGCTGGCGCAGTGGGTGGCGCGGATGCAGGCGTCCTGTGATCAGGTGCTGGCGCGGCGTGCCAGCCTGCCGGTGATTCGTTACGACGACAGCCTGCCGATCGCCGCCAAGCGCGACGAAATCAAAAAAGCGCTGGAAAAGCATCAGGTGCTGATCATCGCCGGCGAAACCGGCTCGGGCAAAACCACCCAGTTGCCGAAGATCTGCCTGGAAATCGGTCGTGGCCAGCATGGTCTGATAGGCCACACCCAGCCACGGCGGATTGCCGCGCGCAGCGTCGCCAGCCGGGTCGCCGAGGAGTTGGGAACACCCTTGGGCGCACTGGTCGGCTATCAGGTGCGGTTCGAGGATCAGAGCGATTCCAACACCCTGATCAAACTGATGACCGACGGCATCCTGCTGGCGGAAACCCAGAACGACCGCTACCTGGAACGCTACGACACGATCATCGTCGACGAGGCTCACGAACGCAGCCTCAACATCGACTTCCTGCTCGGCTACCTGAAAACCCTGCTGCCGCGCCGTCCGGACCTGAAAGTCATCATCACCTCGGCGACCATCGACCTGGAACGCTTCTCCAAGCATTTCGATGACGCGCCGATTGTCGAAGTATCCGGTCGCACCTTCCCGGTGGAGACCTGGTATCGCCCACTGACCCTGGAGCAGGACGAGGAGGGCAACCGCGTCGAGGACGACCTGACGGTGGATCAGGCGATTCTCGCCACCCTCGACGAAATCGCCGCCTATGAACGCAGCGAGCGCCGCAGCCCGGGCGATGTGCTGGTGTTCCTGCCCGGTGAACGGGAGATTCGCGACGCCGCCGAGATGCTGCGCAAGGCCCAGCTCAAGCACACCGAAATCCTGCCGTTGTACGCGCGGTTGTCGCCGGCCGAGCAGCAACGGATTTTCCAGTCGCACCCGGGGCGTCGCGTGGTGCTGGCGACCAACGTCGCGGAAACCTCGCTGACCGTGCCAGGCATTCGTTATGTGATCGACAGCGGCACCGCGCGCATCAGCCGCTACAGCTACCGGGCCAAGGTCCAGCGCCTGCCCATCGAAGCGATTTCCCAGGCCAGTGCCAACCAGCGCAAAGGTCGATGCGGGCGGGTGGAGCCAGGCATCTGCGTGCGCCTGTACAGCGAAGAGGATTTCCTCGGTCGCCCGGAATTCACCGATCCGGAAATCCTGCGGACCAACCTGGCCGCCGTTATTCTGCAAATGCTGCACCTGCGCCTCGGCGAGGTCACAGCGTTCCCGTTCATCGAGCCGCCGGACGGCAAGGCCATCAGCGACGGCTACAACTTGCTGCAAGAGCTGTCGGCGGTGGACCGCAACAGCCAGTTGACCCCGCTCGGCCGGCAATTGGCGCGTCTGCCGGTGGACCCGCGCATGGGTCGCATGCTGCTCGAAGCGGCTAAGCTCGGCAGCCTGCAGGAGGTGCTGATCGTTGCCAGCGCCATGTCGATCCAGGACCCGCGCGAGCGCCCGCCGGAGCGTCAACAAGCGGCCGACCAGGCCCACGCGCAATGGAAGGATGCCGACTCGGACTTCGCCGGGCTGGTCAATCTGTGGCGCGGCTTCGAGGAGCAGCGCCAGGCGCTGACCGCCAGCCCGCTGCGCAACTGGTGCCGCAAGAATTTCCTGAATTACCTGCGCCTGCGCGAATGGCGTGATTCCCATCGCCAGTTGAGCCTGATCTGCCGTGACATGCAGCTGAGCCTGAACAAAGAGCCGGCGGATTACCCGAAACTGCACAAAGCGGTGCTGGTGGGCCTGCTCAGCCAGATCGGTCAGAAGACCGAGGACGGTGATTACCTGGGCGCCCGTCAGCGGCGCTTCTGGATTCACCCGTCCTCGGGCATCGGCAAGAAACGCCCGCAATGGCTGATGACCGCCGAACTGGTGGAAACCACCAAGCTGTATGCGCGGATGGTGGCCAAGATCGACGCCGACTGGATCGAGCCGCTGGCCGGGCACCTGATCAAGAAAAACCACTTCGAGCCCCATTGGGAGAAGAAGCGCGGCCAGGTCGTGGCCTTCGAGCAGATCACCCTGTTCGGCCTGATCGTGGTCGGGCGTCGGCCCGTGCATTACGGCCCGGTGGACCCGGTGGTGTCCCGCGAACTGTTCATCCGCGAAGGCCTGGTGCGCGGCGAGATCCAATCCAAGGCCAAGTGCCTGGCGGCCAATGCGCGGCTACTGGAGCAGCTCGACGAACTGGAAGCCAAGGCCCGCCGCCGCGATATTCTCGCCGACGAAGAAACCCTGTTCGCCTTCTACGACGCACGGTTGCCGGCGGAGATCCACCAGACCGCGACGTTCGACAGTTGGTACCGGATCAACAGCCAGAAAGACCCGCAGCTGCTGATCATGCGCGAAGAAGACGTGCTGGCCCGCGAGGCCAGTGAAATCACCGCCCAGCATTACCCGGACACCCTGCACATCGGCGATCTGGAACTGGCGCTGAGTTACCACTTCGAACCCAACCATCCACGGGACGGCGTGACCCTGCGCGTACCGGCGCCGCTGCTGCCGATGCTGCCGCCAGAGCGCCTGGAATGGCTGGTGCCGGGTATCATCGAAGCCAAGTGCATTGCCCTGGTGCGCAACCTGCCCAAGGCCCTGCGCAAGAACTTCGTGCCGGTGCCGGACTTCGTCAAGGCCGCGCTGCAACGCATGAATTTCGCCGAGGGCTCGCTGCCCCAGGCCCTGGGCCGTGAGTTGCTGCGCATGACCGGTGCCCGGGTCAGCGATGAAGCCTGGGCCGAAGCGGCGCAGCAGGTGGAAAGCCACCTGCGCATGAACCTGGAAATCGTCGACGCCCAAGGCAAGTTCCTCGGCGAGGGGCGTGATCTGGCGGAGTTGACCGCGCGCTTTGCCGAGGCCAGCCAGGCTGCCCTGGCCGTGCCGCAAACTGCGAAAAGCCAGCAGCCGGTGGAGCCGAAAGTGTTTGCCGCCGTGGCCGAGAAAACCCAGCAGAAGATTGCCGGGCTGTCGATGACGGTGTATCCGGCACTGGTGGAGGAGAGCGGTACAGTCAAGGAAGGGCGGTTCTCGACCCCGGCCGAGGCCGAGTTCCAGCACCGTCGTGCCTTGCAGCGCCTGTTGCTGCAACAACTGGCGGAACCGGCGAAGTTCCTGCGTGGCAAGCTCCCGGGCCTGACTGAACTGGGCCTTTTGTATCGCGACATGGGCCGGGTCGACGCGCTGGTGGAAGACATTCTGCTGGCCAGCCTCGACAGCTGCATTCTCGACGGCGAAGACCCGCTGCCCCGGGATGGCGCCGGGCTGGCGTCGCTGGCCGAGCGCAAGCGTGGCGCCTGGACCGAACACGCCGAGCGCCTGGCGAAGCTGACCCTGGAAATCCTCAAGCTCTGGCATGGCCTGCAAAAGCGCTTCAAGGGCAAGATCGACCTGGCGCAAGCCGTGGCCCTGAACGACATCAAGCAGCAACTCAGCCACCTGGTGTATCCGGGTTTTGTCCGCGAAACGCCGATGCAATGGCTCAAGGAGCTGCCGCGCTACCTGAAAGCGGTCGAGCAACGGTTCGAGAAAATCGGCGCTCAGGTTCAGCGCGACCGGGTGTGGAGTGGCGAGTTGACGGGGTTGTGGACCCAATACCAGGCCCGCGCCAGCAAGCACGCCCAGGAAGGCAAGCGCGATCCGCAGCTGGAGTTGTATCGCTGGTGGCTGGAGGAGTACCGGGTGTCGCTGTTCGCCCAGCAACTGGGGACCAAGGTGCCGATCTCCGACAAGCGCCTGAGCAAGCAGTGGAGTCAGGTAGAGGCATAGCACAATCCCTGTGGGAGCGGCGGTGCGACGATTCGACGTGCTCGCGAAGGCGGTGTGTCAGATAACGAATCTGGAGGCTGACGCAGCGCCTTCGCGAGCAAGCCCGCTTCCACAGGGTTGCGCGGTGTTTGTTCAAAAGGCGCCAAAACCCAAGGTTTATGGCAAACTTCGCGACCATAAACGCCGGTTTCCCGATCCAGAGCCTTCGGCCAGGTCGCGTGCCGGAATAAAGCGACGCCAGGTTTGCGTCCCCCTCGGATGGGAATAGACCCTTTGTGTATTGGTACGTCGGTGCCAATGCTTTCTGCCTGAACAGATTAGAGACACGACCATGCATAACGTCGTCATCAGCGGCACCGGCCTTTACACACCAGCCAACAGCATTTCCAACGAAGAACTGGTGCAGTCTTTCAATACCTACGTGGCGCAATTCAACGCCGACAACGCCGACGCCATCGCGCGCGGTGAAGTCGAAGCCTTGACCGAGTCCAGCGCCGCGTTCATCGAAAAAGCGTCCGGCATCAAGAGCCGCTTTGTCATGGACAAGGAAGGCATTCTCGACCCGCAACGCATGGCGCCCCGCTTGCCGGAGCGTTCCAACGACGAATGGTCGGTGCTGTGCCAGATGGCCATCGGTGCTGCCGAACAAGCCCTGCAGCGTGCCGGCAAGACCGCCGCCGACATAGACGGTGTGATCGTTGCCTGCTCCAACCTGCAACGCGCCTACCCGGCCATCGCCATCGAAGTCCAGGAAGCGCTGGGCATCCAGGGTTTCGGTTTTGACATGAACGTGGCCTGTTCTTCGGCCACCTTCGGCATTCAGGCTGCTGCCAACAGCGTTCAACTGGGTCAGGCCCGGGCGATCCTGATGGTCAACCCGGAAGTCTGCACCGGTCACCTGAACTTCCGCGACCGCGACAGCCACTTCATCTTCGGCGACGCCGCCACCGCGGTGATCATCGAGCGCGCCGACCAGGCCACGTCCAAGTACCAGTTCGACATCGTCAGCACCAAACTGCTGACCAAGTTCTCCAACAACATCCGCAACAACTTCGGCTTCCTCAACCGCGCAGCGGAAGAGGGCATCGGCGCCAAGGACAAGCTGTTCGTCCAGGAAGGGCGCAAGGTGTTCAAGGAAGTCTGCCCGATGGTCGCCGAACTGATCGGCCAGCACCTGGAAGAGAATCAGCTCAACGTCAGCGACGTGAAGCGCTTCTGGCTGCACCAGGCCAACCTCAGCATGAACCACCTGATCGTCAAGAAACTGCTGGGCCGCGACGCCACCGAGCAGGAAGCCCCGGTGATCCTCGACACCTACGCCAACACCAGCTCCGCCGGTTCCGTGATCGCGTTCCACAAGAACCAGGACGACTTGCCGGCCGGCTCGCTGGCGGTGCTCAGCTCGTTCGGTGCTGGCTACTCGATCGGTAGCGTGATCCTGCGCAAGCGCTGATTCGCGCTTTACCCTGTGGGAGCGGGCTTGCTCGCGAAGAGGGCGTGTCAGTCGACATCAAAATCGACTGACCCACCGCTTTCGCGAGCAAGCCCGCTCCCACATTGGGTGTCTGTGAACTCAGGCTCGTGGCAGGCGAATGACCGCGGTGAGCCCGCCCCCCGGGGTTTCTTCCAGGCTCAATTGCCCGCCCATCCGTTGCGCCGCTTCCCGCGCAATGGTCATGCCCAGGCCGACGCCACCGGAGTTGCGGTTGCGTGAGCCTTCCAGGCGGAAGAAGGGTTCGAACACCGCTTCGCGTTGCTCCGCTGCGATGCCCGGCCCGTGGTCGATGACCCTGATCAATAACTGCTCCCGATGATCTTCCAGGGTGATCGATGCCTGCCCGGCATAACGCAGGGCATTGTCCAGCAGGTTGTTGACGCAGGAGCGCAAGGCCATCGGTTGTACCTGCAGCGGCACACAATGGCCGCTGGCCTGGACATCGGCGCCCTGGTCCTGGGCGTTCTCGCTCAGGGACTCCACCAGCGCCTGCACGTCCATCCACTGCGGCGCCTCACTGGTGCGCTGCTCGTGCAGATACGTGAGGGTGGCGTCGAGCATGCTGATCATGTCGTCCAGGTCTTGGCGCATCTGGCCCTGAAGCTTGTCGTCACCGATCTGCTCCAGCCGCAACTTGAGTCGCGACAGCGGTGTGCGCAGGTCGTGGGACACGGCACCGAGCATGCGCGAGCGCTGTTTGACCTGCTCGATGATGCGCCGCTGCATCTTGTTGAAGGTGTTGGCCGCTTGCCGCGCTTCCCGTGGGCCGGACTCTTCCAGTGGCGCGCTGTTGAGGTCCTCGCTGAGACGCTCGGCGGCGTCGCTCAGGCGTTGGATCGGCCGGCTCAGCAGTTTGGCGCCGTACCAGGCGGCAATGATCAGTGAGATCAATTGAAAGGTCAGCGGCACCACCGGCCCGCCAAACCATGGCCGGGGCGGCCGAGGGGTGAACCGCGGGTCCGGAGGCGGGCGCTGGCCGTCGAAGTTTTCGGTGTATTGCGGCGGTTGCGGCGGAGGCGGCGGTGGGCCGTAGTAGTGAAACCAGGCAAAGGCCAGCAGGTGCGCCAGGATGATCGCGATCAGCAGTACGCCAAACAGCCGGCCGAACAGCGTATCGAAGCGCCCGCGCATCAACCGATGTCTCGGGCGTCGAACAGATAGCCTTCGCCACGCACGGTCTTGATCAGTTGCGGTGCCTTGGGATCATCACCGAGTTTCTGCCGCAGGCGCGACACCAGCAGGTCGATGCTGCGATCAAAGGCCTCGATCGACCGGCCTCGGGCAGCATCGAGCAATTGCTCACGGCTCAGCACCCGGCGCGGACGTTCGATGAACACCCACAACAGGCGGAATTCGGCGTTCGACAGCGGCACCACCAGGCCATCGGCGGCGATCAACTGGCGCAGCACGCTGTTGAGTCGCCAATTGTCGAAGCGGATGTTCGCCCGTTGCTCGCTGCGGTCATCGCGCACCCGGCGCAGAATGGTCTGGATCCGCGCCACCAGTTCCCGGGGCTCGAACGGCTTGGCCATGTAATCGTCGGCGCCCAGTTCCAGGCCGATGATGCGGTCGGTGGGTTCGCAACGGGCGGTCAGCATCAGGATCGGGATGTCCGACTCGGCGCGCAGCCAGCGACACAGCGACAGGCCGTCTTCGCCGGGCAG
This sequence comes from Pseudomonas sp. KK4, assembly GCF_001984065.1. Taxonomy (GTDB): domain Bacteria; phylum Pseudomonadota; class Gammaproteobacteria; order Pseudomonadales; family Pseudomonadaceae; genus Aquipseudomonas. The sequence continues at coordinate 6,962 of NZ_LYVP01000032.1, read as the reverse complement.
CATCAGGTCCAGCACCACCACGTCGAAGTGCTCCGCCTGCAGGGCCTGGCGCATGGCGGCGCCATCGGTGACGCCGCTGGCGTGGATATTGAAACGGGCCAGGTAGTCGATCATCAGTTCACGGATCGGGACGTCATCGTCGACGATCAGGGCGCGAATGTTCCAGCGCTTGTCATCGCTGGGCGCTTTTTGATCATCGTTCACAGGGGCGTGGGTGTTGTGCATGCGTGCGTTCATCTGCCAGGTTGGCTGCCAACCACAAAGATAGGCTGCGAGGTGGTGGTTCCAGCATAGGCGTCCGGCCCGGAGGCGGGAAGTGCTGCAGGGACATGTTGCGGCCAGGGAGGGTAGCGGGGCGGGGTGTTGTGGGCGTGTCCGCTATGTATCGGCCTCGACACAATGGCCTCAAGGGCTAGGCTTGCCTGAGCGTTCTCGACGATTTACCGATCATCGGGTCCCCCAGCGGCGCTGGTTCCGCTACAATGCGCGCCGATTTCGACTTGCCTTGAGAGCCCGCTCATGTCCGCCTGCCAGACTCCTATCATCGTCGCCCTGGATTTCCCCACCCGTGACGCCGCACTGAAGCTGGCCGATCAGTTGGACCCGAAACTGTGCCGGGTCAAAGTCGGCAAGGAATTGTTCACCAGTTGCGCGTCGGAAATCGTCGGCACCCTGCGCGACAAGGGCTTCGAAGTGTTTCTGGACCTCAAGTTCCACGACATTCCCAACACCACCGCCATGGCCGTCAAGGCCGCCGCGGAAATGGGCGTGTGGATGGTCAACGTGCACTGCTCCGGCGGCCTGCGCATGATGGCGGCCTGCCGTGAAGTGCTGGACAAGCGCAGCGGCCCGCAGCCGTTGCTGATCGGCGTGACCGTGCTCACCAGCATGGAGCGTGAGGACCTGGCGGGTATCGGACTGGATATCGAGCCGCAAGAACAAGTGTTGCGCCTGGCGGCACTGGCGCAAAAAGCCGGGATGGACGGTCTGGTGTGCTCGGCCCTGGAAGCCCAGGCCCTGAAATCGGCGCACCCGTCGCTGCAACTGGTGACCCCGGGGATTCGTCCGACGGGCAGCGCCCAGGACGACCAGCGCCGCATCCTGACCCCGCGTCAGGCGTTGGAAGCCGGGTCCGATTATCTGGTGATCGGCCGTCCGATCAGCCAGGCGGCGGATCCGGCACAGGCGTTGGCTTCGGTAGTGGCCGAACTGGCCTGATCTGATACCGACCGTCCAGATGTGGAAGCGGGCTTGCTCGCGAAGAGGGCGTGTCGGGCAACAGCAATGTTGCTTGACCCACCGCATTCGCGAGCAAGCCCGCTCCCACAGTGTTGGTGTCAGACCTTGAGCACCAACTTGCCGAAATTCTCCCCGCTGAACAATTTCATCAGCGTCTCCGGGAAGGTCTCCAGGCCTTCGACAATGTCTTCCTTGCTCTTGAGTTGTCCCTTGGCCATCCAGCCGGCCATTTCCTGCCCGGCAGCGGCGAACTGCGAGGCGTAATCCATCACTACGAAGCCTTCCATCCGCGCGCGGTTCACCAGCAGCGACAGGTAGTTGGCCGGGCCCTTGACCGCCTCCTTGTTGTTGTACTGGCTGATGGCGCCGCAGATCACTACCCGCGCCTTCATGTTCAGGCGGCTCAACACGGCGTCGAGGATGTCGCCACCGACGTTGTCGAAATACACATCGACGCCTTTCGGGCATTCACGCTTGAGGCCGGCGATGACGTCTTCGTTCTTGTAGTCGATGACGCCGTCAAACCCCAGTTCGTCGATCAGGAAACGGCACTTGTCCGCGCCACCGGCGATCCCCACCACCCGGCAACCCTTGATCTTGGCAATTTGCCCGGCAATGCTGCCCACCGCACCGGCGGCGCCTGACAGCACCACGGTCTCGCCGGCCTTGGGTGCGCCCACATCGAGCAGGGCGAAGTAAGCGGTCATGCCGGTCATGCCCAGGGCGGACAGGTAGCGCGGCAGAGGCGCCAATTTGGGATCGACCTTGTAGAAGCCCCGCGGCTCACCCAGGAAATAATCCTGCACCCCCAGCGCGCCGTTGACGTAGTCCCCGACCGCAAAACCCGGGTTGTTGGACGCCACGACTTTTCCCACACCCAGCGCTCGCATCACTTCACCCAGGCCTACAGGCGGGATGTAGGACTTGCCCTCGTTCATCCAGCCACGCATGGCCGGGTCCAGGGACAGGTATTCATTCTTGACCAGGATCTGACCGGCAGCCGGCTCGCCGACCGGGACTTCCTGATAGGTGAAGGTCTCGCGGGTGGCCGCGCCGACAGGACGTTTGGCGAGCAGGAACTGGCGATTGGTCTGGGTAGTCATGACAGGCACTCAAGATGAATGAAGCCTTGTAGATAGACCTTCGACGGCGATGCCGCAAGTTTGGCTGATGCGGCGAATGCAGGTTGATCCAGCGCAATGATAGTTGGCAGGGCAGTTCCATCACTGCAACTCATGGGGGCACAACCGGCCTTCTGATAGTGCTGCCGCGCCGGTGGGCGCTGTGGCTAGACTGGGAAAACGCGATCCCCCGCACACTTCTCTTCGAGGACATAACAATGAGCATGACGTTTTCCGGCCAGGTCGTCGTAGTCACGGGCGCCGCCAACGGTATCGGTCGCGCGACCGCCCAGGCGTTCGCCGCCGAGGGCTTGAAGGTGGTGGTGGCGGACATGGACACCGCGGGCGGCGAAGGCACGGTGGCGTTGATTCGTACCGCGGGCGGCGAAGCGACCTTCGTGCGCTGCAACGTGACGGTGGAAAGCGAAGTGAAAAATCTGATGGACGAGGTGATCAATACCTACGGCCGCCTCGACTACGCCTTCAACAATGCCGGCATCGAGATCGAGAAGGGCAAGTTGGCCGAGGGCACCGTTGATGAGTTCGACGCGATCATGGGCGTCAACGTCAAGGGCGTGTGGTTGTGCATGAAATATCAGTTGCCGCTGCTGTTGGCCCAGGGCGGTGGCGCGATCGTCAACACCGCTTCGGTGGCCGGCCTGGGTGCTGCGCCGAAGATGAGCATCTACGCCGCTTCCAAGCACGCGGTGATCGGCCTGACCAAATCGGCGGCCATCGAGTACGCCAAGAAACAAATCCGCGTCAATGCGGTCTGCCCGGCGGTGATCGACACCGACATGTTCCGTCGTGCCTATGAGGCCGATCCGAAGAAGGGCGAATTCGCCAACGCCATGCACCCGGTAGGCCGTATCGGCAAGGTCGAGGAAATCGCCAGCGCGGTGCTGTACCTGTGCAGTGACGGCGCTGCGTTCACCACCGGGCATTCGCTGGCGGTGGACGGCGGGGTCACTGCGTTTTAATCATCCGCCGAACCTGAGGGAGCGGGCTTGCTCGCGAAGAGGGCGTGTCAGCAACATCAATGTTGCTTGACCCACCGCATTCGCGAGCAAGCCCGCTCCCACTGTTTTTTTGTAGTGTTGCAAAGGGTTATGTCGCACATCCCGCGAGTGACCCGCGAGCCCAGGCGTTTTTTCAGACCATCGCTCCGGATCGACCTCAAGCGTTCTGAAAACGACGTGGGCGTAGCTTTTTGCCATTATTCCGACGCCAGAGACTTGTGTTGCCACAGGCCCATTGCGAATCTGCGGCTATCGATAATGGCGGGGGACTTGGTGCAATGATTTCGGCCGTGCAAGGACGTTTTGCCAACCTCGGTATGGCAAAAAAAATGGGTGTCGGGTTCGTACTGGTGCTGCTGTTGACCGCTCTGGTGGCGGTCATCGGCGTCTGGTCCCTGCAGACCATCAGCCATCGCTTCGACGGGCTCAAACAGATGTCGTCGCTTAACAGTGGCTTGCTCAAGGTCCGCCTGCTGGAGCAGGAATATGCCTTGCGCGGCAATCCGAAGACTGTCGATGCCCTGCACGACGGGGTCGATGGCTTGATCGCCCTGGCCAACGAGCTCAAGGCCGGGTCGTCGGCCAATGTGCCGGTGATGAGTGATGTCGAACAGTCGCTCGGTGCCTATCGCAAAGCGTTTGACGAGTTTGTCTCGCTCAGCCAGGCCAAGGACCTGGCGCTGGAAATGGCCAGTTGGTCAGTGTCCAGCGTAGCCAACAACCTTGATGTGCTGCAGGCGGGGCTGGCCGATGACGGCACCTATGCCCTCAAGGATTCCGAGGGCAAGGACGGCGCGCAATTCATCGAGCAGGCCAATCAGGTCAGCCAGGTATCGCGGTTGATGTTGCAAGCCATGAACGAGGCACGGGTGCGTCTGGACCTGAGCCGCAAGGGCGACGACAGCGGTGCGCAGGGCAAGATCGAACAGGCCAGTCAGGCACTGGGCCAGGCCGAACAGCTGAAAACCACGGTCAAGGATGAGGGTTACCAGACCGTGCTCAATGAAGTGACCGGGCATATCGCCAGTTTCAGCGACAAGCTCGCCGAGTACACCGGTTTGCTGGAACAGGAAAAAAACGTCTATCAGCAACTGCATCAACGGGCGACTCAGGTGATGGAGCGGGTCGATCAGGCGTATGTCGCCGAAGACCAGTCGATGCAGACCGAACTGAAGAAGAACTCACTGCTGATCATCGGCTCCTCTGCGCTGGCGTTGCTGGTCGGATTGATTGCCGCCTGGGTGATCACCCGGTTGATCGTCGGGCCGCTGCGTAGCGTGATTCGCGTGGCGCAGCAGATTGCTTCTGGGGATTTGAGCCGCACGGTCGAAGTCAATCGTCGCGACGAAATAGGCCAGTTGATGCAGGCCATGCAGCAAATGGGCGCGGGGCTGAGCCAAATCGTCAGCGGTTTGCAGGCCGGCATCGAACAATTGGCCTCATCAGCGCAATCGTTGTCCGCGGTGACTGAGCAGACCAACCTCGAAGTCAGCAGCCAGAAGGAAGAAACCGAGCAAGTCGCCACGGCAATGAACCAGATGACGGCCACTGTGCACGATGTCGCACGCAACGCCGAAGAGGCTGCGGTGGCGGCGCAGACCGCGGACGGCAAGGTCGAAAGCGGTCAGTTGGTGGTGCGCCAGAGCATGGCGCGGATCGAGCAACTGGCGGATTCGGCAACGTCGGCCAGTTCCAGCATCGAAAGCCTGAGCGCGGAAATCCAGAACATCGGCACGGTGCTCAGCGTGATCAAGAGTGTGGCCGAACAGACCAATTTGTTGGCGCTCAACGCAGCCATCGAAGCGGCCCGAGCGGGCGAGCAGGGCAGGGGTTTTGCCGTGGTGGCCGATGAAGTGCGCGCGCTGGCCAAACGCACCCAGCAATCGACCGAGGAAATCGAACGCCTGGTCAGCGCCCTGCGCTCGGCGGCACAGACGTCGGTGCAGCAGATCCAGAGCAGCGGCGAATTGGTCAAACTGGCGGTCAGTGATGCGCTGCAGACGGAAAGTGCGCTGGGCAGCATCGCGGCGGCGGTGTCATTGATTCAGCAGATGAACCAGCAGATCGCGGCCGCCGCCGAAGAGCAGAGTTCGGTGGCCGAAGAGATCAATCGCAGCGTCACCAGCATTCGTGCCAGTGCGGATCAGTCTTCGTTGGCGATGCAAGGCAATGCGGCGTCGAGCATCGAGCTGGCGCAGTTGGGTGTCGAGTTGAAGGGGATGGTGGGGCACTTCAGGTTGTGATCCTTGTCCTGCAGGCGCGATGCTTGCTCGCGATGGCTGAGTGTCGGTCGACATTGATGCAGCGACGAGCCGTCATCGCGAGCAAGTTCCTGCAAAGGCAACGGACAAAAAAAGCCACCTTGCAAGGTGGCTTTGTCGTGTTCGCTGATCAGTCGTAGATCACTTTCTTCTTCCAGTCCGCATCCGCCTCTACATCCTTGAGACCCTCGGTCAACTGGTTCACCTCGCCTTCCACAGGGGCGATGCGGTCCATGACCTGATCGTTGGCGCGAGCCAGGAGTTTTTCCAGGTATTCCAGCTGCTCTGCGTAGATCTGCGGCTCCTGCTGCTTGCGCAGGTATTGCACGCCGCGCTCGAACGCCAGACGCGCCTGACCGGGCTGATTCTGTTGCAGGGAGTGCTGGCCGAGGTTGTTGAAGAACTCGATATGCAGCAGTACCAGAATGTGGCGCACTTCGCGGATCCAGCGCTTGGCTTCGTTGGGCGGCAGGAAGCCGTCCTGGGCGGCGCGGGTGATCTGGCCGTGCAGGGCCTCGAGCAGGAAGCGCACGTCCTTGGCCTTGGCTTCGGTCTGGATCGGCGCTGGCGGGTTGTTGACCGGGATCGATTCGCCCTGCGCGACCAACGCTTCAAGCTCAACGATGCGCGCCTTGAGATTGGCGCTGGTTTTTTCCAGGTTGAGCAAACGCCGGCAGACATTCAATTCCAGCCGGGCCAACAGCAGCTTGAGTGCCGGTGTCATCAACTGACCAGGGAACGTCTCGGTAATCTCGCCGCAACGACGCAGGCGGTCATTGAGTTCAACCTTGGTACGGGCCCTTTCCAGCTTGTTGTTTTCCACTACATGGTTGATGTAGCCAATGGCGATCAAGAGTGCGATCCCGGCTACGACGAGCAGGGTGATCATGAGTGGTGTCACCGGTAAGACCTCTTCTATATAGGTTCGCGTGCGAGTGTAGTGACTCGGTGTATCAGCGCATAGCGCCGCTCGACGAGCTGGATCAGCGTGGCTCAATCTGTATCGGCGGGCGTGTCCTTATATGAATACTGGCACCATATAGGCAGATAGCCATCACTGATGGAGTGGACTATAACGTCTTGGCGGGTGTCAGAATATAGGCGTCAAACACCGGGCGACGGAAAAACCCGATCGGGGCTGAAAAGCACGGCCAAGTCATTGATTTAAAAAAATTTATAACAGGGGGTTGACGACCTCTCAAACCATCCATAGAATGCGCGCCACTTGCAGCGTAAAGCACACAGCGAAACGAAGCAGGCAGTGAATGTTGTACGTGTGTCCCCTTCGTCTAGTGGCCTAGGACACCGCCCTTTCACGGCGG
>NZ_LYVP01000031.1 GCF_001984065.1 Pseudomonas sp. KK4 | reverse complement strand
GAGCAAGGGCGTGCCCGGTGCCAGCAGCAACACGGCCGCACCGGCACCGACCAATGCCGGAATGCCGAGAGCCCGGGCGACGATGGCGCTGTGGGCCGTGGCGCCGCCACGGGCGGTGAGAATGCCGGCGACCCGGGCTGGGTCAAGACGCGCCACGTCCGAGGGGCCGACTTCGTCCATCACCAGGATGTAGGGTTGCTCCGGTTCGTTCGGCGTTTCAATGCCACAGAGCTGCGCCAATACCCGGCGACCGATATCGCGCAAATCGGCGGCGCGCTCGGCGAGCAAAGCATCCTGCAAGGATTCCTGTTGCCGGGCAGCTGCTTCGATCACCGACATCCATGCTGCTTCGGCGCTTTCGCCCTGTTTGAGGCGAGTGTCGACTTCGTCGGTCAATTCCGGGTCGTCGAGCATTTCCTGGTGGGTGACGAAAATCTCCCGAATCGCCTTGGCCTTGCCGCGCTCGATCAATCCCTGAATGTCGCTGCGCACCTGCGCCAGCGCTTGTCTTAGACGTTCACGCTCAATGGCGGCGGACTCACCGCGCAGCGGGTAATCGATGGCTTGCTGCACCTGAATATGTGCCGGGCCGATAGCGATGCCGGGGGCGGCGGCGATGGCCTGCACCACACTGCCGGACGCCGGGGCGAGCAACACTTGGGCGATGTCGGCGACGATTTCACTTGGCTGGCTGAACACGGGCAACGGCTCGACTTCTTCGCCGAGACCTTCTTCGATGGCCGCCAACAAGGCTGGCAACGCATCGGCGGCGATGCTCGGTTCGGCGATGATTTCCAGCACCTGACCGCGACGGGCACCGAGGCTGAGCAGCTTGCTCAAGCTCTTGACCGACACAGCGCTGTCCTGACCATCGACGAGACGGATGCGAATCTCGCCTTCAAAACTTTTCGCCAGTTGCGCGAGGATTTTTGCCGGCCGAGCATGCAAGCCGTGGGCGTTGGCCAGGGTGATCCGGGCGCTCGGCCAGTCCGCCGGCAGTTCCCCGCCGAGCACTTCAAGCACTGCGCGGCAACTGGTGGCGCGGCCCAGTTCATGTCCACGGCCCTCGATCAGCAAGGCGCACAGGCGTTCGAGCAAGGCTTGATGGGCCTCGCCCAGACTGGCCAGGCAAAACAGCCCGCTCAACGGTTGACCGAGGTAACGCAGCGGTTTGTCCGGGGTGACGAAGGCCAGTCCCGGGCGCTTGACGGTTTGCTCGCTGTGCAGCCACCACAGGCCATCGCCCAGGGGCAGTGCCTCGACCTGCTGCAACACCGCGGAAAATCCGCTGCTGACGCAGTCGGCCTGGCGCAGCAAACGCGCGCCGCGCCACACCAGTTCTTCGAAATCTTCGGCAGCGACACCCAGGCCGATCATCTGTGCATCCAGCGCCAACTCCTGTGGCGCGCCTTGCAGCAGTTTGAGCAGCGCTTGGGCGGAACTGGCGCGGCGCAAGGCCTGACCCAGGTCGGTTTCACCCAGGGCGCGGGTGAGCAATTGCAGCAAGCGCAGGTGCTCATCGGATTTGGCGGCGATGCCAATCGCCAGGTACACGATCTGCCCGTCGCCCCAGTCCACACCCTCGGGGAACTGCATCAGGCGCACGCCGGTGGTGAACACCTGATCGCGGGTTTGCGGCGTACCGTGGGGAATGGCAATACCCTGACCGAGAAAGGTCGAGCCCTGGGCTTCGCGTGCCTGCAGGCCAGCGAGATACCCCTCGGCGACCAGACCATCGGCAACCAGGTGCCGGGCCAGCATCTGCAACGCCTCGGACTTATCCACAGCCGACTGGCCAATGGATATCTGCTCTACGGTGAGCTCGAGCATGCTTTCTCCTTTTTGGCGCCCTTGGGCACCAGGTATTGTTTTGGAAGATTCAGCTTAGGCAATGTTCTTTCGACAGCGTTTGGCAGTTTCGCGGCAGAACTGACCAAAGGCACCCATAATGTAGAAAATACGCCTGCTGAAACGTTTAATCTAGCAGGATTGGCACGTTACTCGATAATCTCGAACTCTTGAAGTCCAATTGTCGGATGCGCCGCGTCACGGGTCGACTGCCGGAATCGGTTAGGATTGACCAAACTGTCTGGCTGCTCGAACAAAACAAGGAAACAACGGGTTGAAACTCAGTGATATTGCCCAGTTGGCCGGTGTGTCCGTGACCACCGCCAGCTATGTCATCAATGGCAAGGCCGAACAGCAACGCATCAGCAGCGCAACCGTCGAGCGCGTACGCGCAGTGGTGGAGCAGCATGGCTTTACGCCAAATCCACAGGCCGCCGGACTGCGCAGTCGTCATACCCGGACCCTGGGATTCATTTTGCCGGACCTGGAAAACCCCAGTTACGCGCGAATCGCCAAATTGCTGGAACAGGGTGCGCGGGCTCGCGGCTATCAGTTGCTGATCGCCAGTTCCGACGATGCGCCAGACAGCGAGCGGCAATTGCTGCAACTGTTCCGCGCCCGGCGCTGTGACGCGCTGATCGTCGCCAGTTGCCTGCCCGCCGGCGACGACAACTATCGCCAGTTGCAGGCCAAAGGCATTCCGATCATCGCCATCGACCGGGTCATGGAGCCGGAGCATTTCTGTTCGGTGATCAGCGATGACCGCGAAGCCAGCCTGCAGTTGACCCGCAGCCTGCTCGACCCGCTGCCCAAACAGATTGCCCTGATCGGTGCCCGCCCCGAGCTGAGCATCAGCCAGGAACGGGCCGCTGGGTTCAGGGAAGCTCTGGCCGGCTACAAGGGCGAAGTGCTGATCGAGCATGGCGAATCCTTCAGTCGCGAATGCGGCAAGCAATTGATGGAAGAACTACTGCAGCGCGTAGGGCATTTACCCGAGGCGCTGGTGACCACGTCCTACGTGCTGCTTCAAGGCGTGTTCGATGCCTTGCATGACTTCCCGCTGAAAAACCGCCCGCTGCGCCTCGGCACCTTCGGCGATACACAGTTGCTGGACTTCCTGCCCTTGCCGGTCAATGCCATGGCCCAGCAGCACCAATTGATCGCCGACAAGGCCCTGGCCCTGGCCCTGGCGGCCATCGAGCAGTCCGATTACCAACCCGGCGTGCAGGCCATCGCCCGCACCTTCAAGCAGCGTATCCGCCAGGATTGAACCGTGGAATTGATCGACACCCACACCCACCTGGACTTCCCCGACTTCGACGCCGATCGTCAGGCGCTGATGAGCGAAAGCCGCGCCCTCGGGGTGCGTCGAATGGTGGTGCTGGGGGTTTATCAAGGGAATTGGCAGCGGGTCTGGGCGCTGGTGCAAAACGATCCCGACCTGCATGTCGCCCTCGGCTTGCACCCGGTGTACCTGGAGGATCACAGGCCCGAACACCTGATCGAACTGGGTGACTGGCTGACGCGGCTGAGCGGTCATCGGCAACTGTGTGCGGTGGGCGAAATCGGCCTGGACTACTTCATCGAAACCCTCGACCGCGAACGCCAGCAGGCGCTGTTTGACGCGCAATTGCAGATGGCGGTGGACTTCAACCTGCCAGCGCTGATCCATGTGCGGCGCAGCCATGCGGCGGTGATTGCAACGCTCAAACGCTTCAAATTGAAACGGGCCGGCATCATCCACGCCTTCGCCGGCAGCCGCGAAGAAGCCCGGGAATATATCAAGCTGGGTTTCAAGCTCGGTCTGGGCGGCGCCGCCACCTGGCCCCAGGCCCTGCGCATGCATCGCGTGCTGGCCGAGTTGCCGTTGGAAGCGGTGGTGCTGGAAACCGACGCACCGGACATGGCACCCGCCATGTTTGCTGGCCAACGCAACAGCCCGGCGCACCTGCCGGCGATTTGTGAGGCGTTGGCGGGGATCATGGGGGTAGCGCCGCAACAGTTGGCGGCCGTGAGCACAGCCAACGCTTGTGAGCTGTTCAACTGGTAATTACTGATCCCACCCATCCATTTTGGGAGCGGGCTTGCTCGCGAAAGCGCTGTGTCAGTCAACGATGATGTCGACGGATGTACCGCTTTCGCGAGCAAGCCCGCTCCCACACTTTGCGGCGGTGGCTGTTATACCCGGAACGCGCTGATCAATTGCTTGAGCTCCACCACCTGCATCGACAACGCTCGGCTGGCATCTTCGGTCTGGTGCGCGCCTTCGGCGGTGCGCTCGCCGGCGCGGTTGATCTCGACGATGTTCTGGTCGATGTCATGGGCCACGGCGGTTTGCTGCTCCACCGCTGCAGCGATCTGTTGGTTCTGGTCGACGATCATGCCCACCGCGCCGAGGATATTCTCCAACGCCTGCTGAACCTTCTCCGATTGTCCCACGGTACCGTTGGCCATCTCATGGCTGACACCCATCGCCTTCACCGCAGCGCCCACACCGCCGTGGAGCCTGGTGATCATCTGTTCGATTTCTTCGGTTGATTGCTGGGTACGCTTGGCCAGCGTGCGCACCTCGTCCGCCACCACCGCAAAGCCACGCCCCTGCTCACCGGCCCGCGCCGCTTCGATAGCGGCATTGAGCGCCAGCAGGTTGGTCTGTTCGGCAATGCTCTTGATCACTTCCAGTACCCGGCTGATGGACTGGCTGTCGCTGGCCAGCTGATTGATCACCCGCACCGACTCATCGATCTCGCCAGCCAGTGCGGCGATGCTGCCCTGCTGCGACGCCACCAGGCCACGGCCGCTGATGGTTTCGTCGTTGACGCTGTGGGCGCTGCTGACCGCTGCCGCGGCACTGCGCGCGACCTCCAGGGACGTGGCGGACATCTGATTCATCGCCGTGGCCACCTGCTCGATCTGCGTGCGTTGCCCGGCCACGGCCAGATTGCTTTGCGCGGAAACATTTTCCACTTGCCCGGCCTGACGCTCGACCTCACTGACGGTCTGCCCCACCCGCTCGATCAGGTCATGGATTTTCTTCACGGTGCCGTTGAACACTTCGCCCAGTTCGCCCAGCTCATCGCGACTGTGGGCACTGAAAGTCACGGTCATGTCGCCGGCCGCGACTTTATCCATCACGCCGCCAAGGCGTTTGAGCGTGGTGCGGGTCGAGGCGTAAAAACCGCCGTACAGATAGAAAATCAGAATAAACACCACCGACAGCGCCACGGCTTGCAGGATCATGTGGGTGCGGTTCTGCTCCAGGCGCTGCTGCAACTGAGTGCCGAGAAACTTCAGGGTCGATTCGTTGAGCTGATGGGTCTGGTCGATCAGGCCGGTGGCCTGGTCGTAGAAGGACTGCCATGGCGTGTCCAGGGTGTCGGCCATCACCACGTTTTCTTCGAACAACTCACTGGCCTTCTTCAATGACGCCTTGCTGCTGTCGGCCTGCACAGACAGGGCATCCCGAGCGGCGGTGCTGGAGGCCAGGGCGTCCTGCAGTTTCAGAGCGTATTCGCCCTGGAGCTTTTCAATTTGAGCCAGCAACTCATCGAATCGGCTGCTCGATGCCGAGTTGAGAAAGCCCTGCCCCAGCGAAGCCGAACCCATCGCCCGGCCCTCCCCCAGAACCTGCGTAATACGCGGTGTCACGGTGGTGGCCAGTTCACTGAGCTGGCGCATGTCGCTTTGATTGTCGCGGCTCAAGCCGGCCTGGCTGGCGATGATCTGGCTGAAAATCTGCGCGCTGCCGACCAGTTTGCCGATCAGGGCGCTTTTGCTTTGCAGCGACTTTTCCGCTTGCTGCGCCTTGAACGCTGCGATCATTTCATCGCGCTTGGTATCGAACAGGGCGATCTGCTCCGGATCGCTGCTCATCGCCGTCAGTCCTTGCAGCCGCGCCAGCACGCTTTGTTCCAGCGTATTGATCTGCGACTCGATATTGCCGGCCTTGCCCGACTGACCGAGGGCGACGTTGATCTGCACAAGATTGTTCAGGGTTTCCAGGTCACGACGAAGCGTCAGGCTGCTGCCCAGAAGGTCGAGGCTTTGCAGTTCGACCCGGGTGCCTTGAAATTCGCGATAGGAATCACGCACCAGATAGAAGTTGGTCACCAGCATCGGAATCAGGAACAGGACACTGATCAGGCTGAACTTCATGCCGAAGCTCAGGCGGTTCATCAATGCAATGGCGGGATAGAGCAAGCTCTTCACTGGAAGTCTCCCTTTGATTTCTTATTTTTATTGGCAGGCGCGACCAGGCAGCAGATAGCCACTATCGGGCGCTATCTCTGTATAGCGTAAATTGGGGAGGGGTTTTGTAACTTAAGGTTAACGCAATGGGGCGGCTGCGCCGCCCGACGCAAGCAAGCTCCCTCGCCACAGAGAGCTCGACAGCGATTGCTGTTGACTACGCAAGGACCGTCCACAACGCAAAACCCGCGTACCAGAGCACCGCGGACCGCAGCAGCAGCTCCCAGATCCGGTCAAGGTTGTTGATGCCGTCGGGGCCGACCACCGGGGTCGGGATTTCGGCGGCTACGCGGCCGACGTTTTCGATCAATTGCGCGGCGCTGATGTTCCAGTTAAGCAACTCGTGCAACATCACTCGGCTGACCGCGACGAAGTTGCCAACCAAGGCAAAACTGGCCGCCAGCAAGCGCACCGGAATCCAGTCAAAGGCGTGCCGCAGCTGACCGGCGCGTTCGACCACCGCCGGGTTCTGCCCGTGCTCTTCAGCCAGGGCCAGCAGTCGATAGCTCAACGCCGCGACCGGCCCCAGCAGGAAGTACCAGAAAATCACTGCAAAAAAGCTCTGGTAGGCTTCCCACAACAAGTGCGCTTCGACCCGCTCCAGCAACTGCTCACCACTGTCGGCGCAGATGTCGAGATCACGCTTGGCGACATGGGCCGCCGCCTGCAGGTCTTCCCGACGCCAGGCATCGCGGAACGGGCCGAGCCCGCCCAACAGATCACCACGCCCCAGGCTGTAGATCACCACCAGCAGGTGCACCGGCAATGCCAACAGACCGTAAGCCACCGGATCCAGCACCCACAACAGCAGCGCCAGCAGCGCGACCGGCAGCAACACCAGCACGATCAGTACCAGCCATGGGCTTTGCGCCATGCGCGGGCTGGATTCCAGTTTGTGCAACTCGCGAACCCAACCGCCATCTCGCTGAACCTGGTGGCGCAGGGCCGAGAACTTCTCGATCCACACCGCCAGCAGCAACACCAGAAAACTCATTGTTGTTCCTCTTTTTCCGAAGCGGCTTCGCTCAGGGCCGCACGGTAGCGCGCCCAATCGAATGCCGGCCCCGGATCGGTCTTGCGTCCCGGGGCAATGTCGCTATGCCCGCAGATCCGCTGGGGGGTGATGGCCGTGAAAACGCTTTGCAACTGCCGCGTCAGGGCAGTCAAGGCGTGGTACTGGGCATCGGTGAACGGCAGATCATCCGTGCCCTCCAACTCGATGCCCACGGAAAAATCGTTACAGGTTTCCCGCCCCTCGAAACTCGACACCCCGGCGTGCCAGGCGCGCTCCAGGCAAGAAACAAACTGGGTAACGGCCCCGTCACGCTCGATCAGAAAGTGCGCGGAGACACGCAGGTCGGCAATCCCCTCAAAGTAAGGGTGCTCCGTGACATCCAGGCGATTCTGGAAAAATTCCTGCACCTTGCCGGTGGCGAATTGCGCCGGCGGCAGGCTGATGTTGTGGATCACCAGCAGGGAAATTTCGCCCGTAGGGCGCGCATTGAAGTTGGGCGAGGGGCACAAACGCACGTCCTGACACCAACCGCTCGCGGGGTCCAACTGCATACCAATTCCTTCAACGACGACTGTGTTGGTGCCCAGTATGCCGTGACAGGGCCCCGGGACGCGATCAATTGCCGCGATCGAGGTGCAACAGCCAGTCGTCGGTACTCGGCAAATCGACCGTCTCGAGCACTTCGGGTGGGTCTGGCTGGGCGCTGTCCGGCTCCGGCTCAAACAACTGAACGTGCAAAGCCTCCAGCTCGGAGAAAAATTTACTGGTGGCAAACGGATCGAAGGCCGAGCCATTCAATCCCTCGCGCAGGGACTTGAGCAGATTCGGCACCAACGCCAACAGACGCGCAGGGGCCTCAGGCTCTGCATGGCGCTGAACGCTCCAGATCAACTGCGCAAGGGTCTGCACCGCGTCGTGCCACTGCGCCGATTGATCGCCATGCTTGAGGAAGGTCAGCAGCAGTACCTTGCTCCAGGTCTGGAGCACGAAATCCGTCACGGTTCTCGGCAAGCGCTTGCCGACCAGTGCCTGGTCCACCTCGTCATGGACACGGCGGCAGGCCAGGGCGATTTGCGCGCGATCTTCTTCGGCATCGAGGGTGCGATGCTCCAGCCATTGCTCAAACGTATGGTCAGGCATCGCAGGCCCGGCGGCGGGCACATTATCGACGATCCGGGGGGCTGGCAGTGGCTTGAGGTCGGGCAGCACGCCAGTGGCGATCAGCAGTTGGTTGGCTTCAGCGTAGAGTTGACCGGTACCACTGAGCACATAGCGTTCGAACAGCTTAAGCAGGATCAGCTTCACCTTGATCTCTACCCCCAGGTTGCGCCCGGCCTGCAGGAAATACCCGCAGAGCATCGTCGGTCCCATGGGGTTATGCCGCTCCATCAGTGACCTGCTCAGCAACGTACTGAAGCGGGCGGTGAGCTGGTCGAGGGCGAAACCATCGCGGTTCAGCACCTTGTTGACCATGTCCTCCACCGCCACCCTGCGCTCTCGATCGTTATCGGCCAACGGCGCACAGGCGACCTGGGGCAGCATCGTGTGAATGGCGCGGTACTGGGTGAGGCGGATGAATGCGTCGAAAAATTGTTCGAAGAAGTATCGCTCGATGCTTTTGCGCTTCAAGCGCAGGTCGCGCATGGCCTGGAAGACCGTATTGTGCTCGACGTCATCACAGGTGCCGTCGGCCATTTCGAAGAGGGCGTCGTCAGCGTTGTCGAACAGCGCCTGCAACCCTTGACGCAGCTGTTGCGCGGCCTTGTCGCGAACCTGAAGCAGAATCACGGGCAGGCGGGCGAGCGGCGAGTGAAACGCTTGATTGGCAGTGACCTTGCGCCAAGGCACCAGAGTCCCGTCGTTGTGCATCCAGCCTCCCGTAACGGTGATTCCAAACTCGTCAAAGCTATGACGTCAATCCATGGTCGAATTATCTTGTAAAAGACCACCTCTGCGCCAGAAGACTCTGCAATGGCTGCTCGCAAGACCTCGCATATGCACCGGGAATCGACCAAAGGCGGGATCCAGAGCCATGGGAACCCTTCGGATGCCTTGGGTTGCCCGGCGCCCTGCCCCTATAATCGGGCCACTTTGTTTGTGGAGCTCGTTATGCCGAATCTACGTCTCGCCGATTTGACCGCCGAAATCGAAGCCAACGTGCGCCGCGCGTTGCTTGAAGATATCGGCAGCGGCGACATCACCGCGCAACTGATCCCGGCCGAACGCCTGGCCAAAGCCACTATCATCACCCGCGACGCGGCCGTCATTTGCGGTACGGCATGGGTGGACAACGTGTTTCGGCAACTGGACCCGCGGGTTGCGGTGCATTGGCAGGTCGCCGATGGCGAGCGGGTCAAGCCCGATCAGGCGCTGTTCCACCTCGAAGGCCCGGCCCGGTCGCTGCTGACCGGCGAGCGCAGTGCGCTGAACTTCCTGCAACTGTTGTCCGGCGTGGCCACTCGCGCGCAGCATCTGGCCGACTTCGTGGCCACGACTCAGGTCAAGCTGCTCGACACCCGCAAGACCTTGCCGGGGCTGCGTCTGGCACAAAAGTACGCCGTGACCTGTGGCGGTTGCCATAACCATCGCATCGGCCTGTACGACGCTTTCCTGATCAAGGAAAACCATATCGCCGCGTGCGGAGGCATTTCCCAGGCCGTTGCCGCCGCACACAGGATTGCGCCGGGCAAACCGGTGGAGATCGAAGTGGAAAGTCTGGAGGAGTTGAAAGAGGCCCTGGCGGCCGGTGCCGATATCATCATGCTTGACGAACTGAGCCTGGATGACATGCGCGAGGCGGTGCGCCTGAACGCTGGCAAGGCCAAGCTGGAAGCCAGCGGCGGGATCAACGAGAACACATTGCTGCCGATCGCCGAAACCGGTGTGGATTACATCTCGATCGGTGCGATGACCAAGGATGTGAAGGCGGTGGACCTGTCGATGCGGCTGAGCCTGTGATCCGCTTGTAGGAGACGGACTTGCCGGCGATGGCGATCTCAGGGTCGCTATCGCCGGCAAGCCTGGCTACTACAAGTGATTCAAACCACCAGATTGTTCATCTCGCAGTATTCTTCCCATTCAACACCCAACACCTCGGCGGCCTCTTTGTGCAACTTAAGACGCTCTACCTCGAACTCTTCCGGGGTGGTGGTGTACTTGAGCGTCAATTCCCATGGCTGCAGGCCCTGGGCCTCCGCTTCGTCCTCGAACGCCCACTGGATCTGGTCTTTCTGATCATCCGGACTCAGGTCCTTGATCTCTTCCAGCAACTCGGGGGCATCCAGTACATATTTTGCGAGCGCTTGCTCGTGTCGGGCTTGCTGACTCAATTCTTTTACGGTCATGGTGTTCTCGCTGATCGTGGGAATGGAAGATGGATGTGGATCATCAAGGATCTCTCTGACGCAAAAAACCGTTTGCAGTGCGGTTTGTCTGGCCTTCAGAACCATTCGTGGATCATCTGAAAACTGCTGGGCGACGCTCAGGCAGGCTCCGAATATAGGATGTTTGTCGGACGATTTACACGACTCTTTACATCATTCCCACAAAAATCGCCGCGACCGGCCGGGTCGGTCGGGAACATAAGTCAAATGACCAAGTCATAGCGATGTGCCATATGGCACTTCACACGGATCACTAGCGATGCGTAGTTTTTCGAAGCTTTCGTCTGCACTGCCGGCCACCGCAATCACTGCACTGCTGGGTATTCTGGCGCTACCGGGAACGGCACTGGCCGGTATTGAACTGAGCAGCAGCTACTCGTCTGCCAGCGGCAAAGTGACTGCCGTTCAGAATGAATACGGCAAAGATGTCCTGGTCAAGACCGATGTCGAAGTCAGCGACCTGAAGGCGATGCAAACCACCCTGAACAATCAAGCGCGGGAGATCGAAGAACTCAAGCGCAGCAGTGGCTCAAGCTCCAGTTCCAGCAGCAAGGAAATCGACCAGCTCAAGCGTACCGTTCAGGAGCAGGAGCGCGACCTGGCAAGTCTCGGCAAACAGATTGAAGAGTTGAAGCGAAACAACGGCTCCAGTTCGAGCTCCAGCAACAGCGAGATTTCGAACCTCAAGCGCGAGCTCAGTGATCAGGATCGCGAAATGGACCAGCTCAAGCGCACCGTTGAAGAGTTGAGCAGAAAGGTGAAGTAATAGGGGGGATGGTGCCCGAGACAGGAATCGAACCTGCGACCTTCGCGTTACGAGTGCGCTGCTCTACCGACTGAGCTACACGGGCGATGGGCTAAACCTAGCATCGCGAAGCGATACCGGCAACTTTGACAGCGTCCAGGTTTTACTCAAACAAAAAAAGGCCCCGTCGTTTTCACGACGGGGCCTTTTTCATAACGTTGGAGCGGTCAGGCTTGGGGTTGATTAAACGCCCGAAGCCTTGGCTGCTGCTACGTCTTTGATGGACAGCTTGATACGGCCGCGGTTGTCCACGTCCAGTACCAGCACTTCCACTTCCTGGCCTTCTTTCAGGATGTCGGTCACTTTCTCAACGCGAGCGTCGCTCAACATGGAGATGTGCACCAGACCGTCCTTGCCAGGCAGGATGTTGACGAATGCGCCGAAGTCGACGATGCGCTCAACCTTGCCGACGTAGATCTTGCCGATCTCGGCTTCTGCGGTGATGCCCAGAACGCGCTGACGTGCCGCTTCAGCCGCTTCCTTGGTTTCGCCGAAGATCTTGATCGAACCGTCGTCTTCGATGTCGATCGAAGCCTTGGTTTCTTCACAGATCGCACGGATGGTCGCGCCGCCTTTACCGATGACATCACGGATTTTGTCGGTATCGATCTTCATCGCGATCATGGTCGGGGCGTTGGCCGACAGTTCGGTACGCGACTGGCCGATGATCTGGTTCATCTGACCGAGGATGTTCAGGCGCGCTTCCAGGGCTTGGCCCAGGGCGATTTCCATGATCTCTTCGGTGATGCCCTTGATCTTGATGTCCATCTGCAGCGCGGTCACACCTTTGGCGGTACCGGCTACCTTGAAGTCCATGTCGCCCAGGTGGTCTTCGTCGCCCAGGATGTCGGTCAGGACAGCGAACTTCTCGCCCTCTTTAACCAGACCCATGGCGATACCGGCGACCGGCGCCTTCATCGGCACACCAGCGTCCATCAATGCCAGGGAAGCACCGCAAACGGAAGCCATGGAGCTGGAACCGTTGGATTCGGTGATTTCCGACACAACACGGATGGTGTACGGGAACACGTCAGCAGCAGGCAGCATGGCCTGAACCGAACGACGAGCCAGACGGCCGTGACCGATTTCGCGACGACCGGCGCCACCCATGCGGCCACACTCGCCCACCGAGAACGGAGGGAAGTTGTAGTGCAGCATGAACGGGTCTTTTTTCTCGCCTTCCAGGGTGTCCAGCAGTTGTGCGTCACGGGCGGTGCCCAGGGTCGCGACTACCAGAGCCTGGGTTTCACCACGGGTGAACAGCGCCGAACCGTGAGTCTTGGGCAGAACACCAACTTCGATGTTCAGCGGACGTACGGTGCGAGTGTCGCGGCCGTCGATGCGTGGCTTGCCGTTAACGATGTTTTCGCGAACGGTGCGGTATTCGATTTCACCGAAAGCGGCTTTGACGTCGGCAGCGGATGGCTGGCCTTCTTCGCCGGACAGTTTGGCAACCACTTGATCCTTCAACTCGCCCAGGCGAGCGTAACGATCGGCCTTGACGGTGATGGTGTAAGCCTGGGAGATCGCTTCGCCGAACTCGGCGCGGATGGCACCCAGCAGCTCGGTGGCTTCGGCTTGCGGAGCCCAGGTCCAGGTTGGCTTGGCAGCTTCTGCGGCCAGCTCTTTGACGGCCTGGATCACAGCCTGGAACTCGTCGTGGGCGAACAGCACGGCGCCCAGCATCTGGTCTTCGGTCAGCTCTTTGGCTTCCGATTCAACCATCAGAACGGCTTCGGAGGTACCGGCAACGACCATGTCCAGGCTCGAGGCAGCCAGTTGCTCGTAGGTCGGGTTCAGCAGGTAGCCGGTGCTTTCGTGGAAAGCGACGCGGGCAGCGCCGATCGGACCATCGAAAGGAATGCCGGAGATGGCCAGCGCAGCCGAGGTACCGATCATCGCAGCGATGTCCGGATCGGTCTTCTTGCTGGTGGAAACGACGGTGCAGACAACCTGCACTTCGTTCATGAAGCCTTCAGGGAACAGTGGACGGATCGGACGGTCGATCAGTCGGGAAGTCAGGGTTTCTTTCTCGGAAGGACGGCCTTCGCGCTTGAAGAAACCGCCAGGGATCTTACCGGCAGCGTAAGTCTTTTCCTGGTAGTGAACAGACAGAGGGAAAAAGCCCTTGCCTGGATCGGCTTGCTTGGCGCCGACTACGGTCACCAATACGCTGACGTCGTCGTCAACGGTGACCAATACTGCGCCGGAGGCCTGACGGGCGATACGGCCAGTCTCGAGGGTGACGGTCGACTGACCGAACTGGAATTTTTTGATTACCGGGTTCACGGTGTCCTACCTTCTTTTGTGGCTCTTGGGGAAACGGGTTTCTTGCGAAATTCTTGGGCAACGTCGGGAATCGGCCCGAGCGGATTGTCCTGGTGCTACCGGGTGACGCTTGGGTAAATCGATATCCAGATAAAACTTGAGGCTGGGAGCCTGCCATGCGCCGGCGGAAACCCGCTGACGCACGACAGACAACCAACCTCTAGCGCAATCGCTTATTAGCGACGCAGACCCAGGCGAGCGATCAGAGCGCTGTAACGGCTCACGTCCTTACCTTTCAGGTAGTCCAGCAGCTTGCGACGCTGGTTTACCATGCGGATCAGACCACGACGGGAGTGGTGATCTTTACCGTTGGCCTTGAAGTGACCTTGCAGTTTGTTGATGTTGTGGGTCAGCAGTGCAACCTGCACTTCTGGCGAACCAGTGTCACCAACAGCTTGCTGGTAGTCAGCAACGATTTGAGCTTTTTCTTGAACGTCGAGAGCCATGAGGCAATCCTTTTATCAGGAAACTGTTTCAAGGAAACAGTTTCAACAGGCCAGGGACAAATCCCTGTATCTAAAAATGAGTAGTGACCGTGCCTGTTGACAGCCACCCTCGTCCGGTCATTCTGACCGAATCAGTCGACGCGGCGCGATACGCCCGTCTTCGCTCACTTCACCGATACCGATGAAGCGACCATTGTGATCCTGTACCCGTACCATGCCGAACTTCGGAGCATCCGGTGCACGTACCGGCTGGCCGTTGAGCCAGTAGAACGCGCTCGCTTCCGAGAACTGCAGCAGTGGCCAATCCAGCAGGCCGCTGTCCGATGGCATCAGGAAACGGTCGACCGCTTCATTGCCGCCCTCGGCATGTACTGCTTCCAGCTCTTCGAGCGTGACAGTCTGCGCCAGCGTGAAAGGCCCGGCCTGGGTGCGTCGCAGTTCTGCAACGTAAGCGCCACAACCGAGCTGTTCACCAATATCCTCGACCAGGGTGCGGATATAGGTGCCTTTGCTGCAATCCACCGCAAGCCGCGCAGTATCACCCTCAAAGGCCAGCAATTCCAAGCGCGCAATAGTAACAGAACGCGGTTCGCGCTCCACTACTTCGCCAGCACGGGCCAGCTTGTACAGCGGTTGACCATCACGCTTGAGAGCCGAGTACATCGGTGGTATCTGACTGATTTGCCCACGAAATCTGGGTAACGCAGCTTCGATATCGGAGCGACAAACGGTCACCGGGCGCTCCTGCAAAACCTCACCCTCGGCGTCCGCCGTGGTGGTGGTCTTACCCAGTTGCGCCAGTGTTTCGTAACCCTTGTCCGAATCGAGCAGGTATTGCGAGAACTTGGTGGCCTCGCCAAAACACAAAGGCAATACGCCAGTGGCCAGCGGATCGAGACTGCCAGTGTGCCCAGCCTTCTCGGCGTTGAGCAGCCAGCGGACCTTCTGCAGTGCCGCGTTGGAGGTGAACCCCAGCGGTTTATCCAGAAGGATGATGCCGCTGACGTTACGACGGATACGTTTGACCTGAGCCACCGGTTACTCCTTGGTGTCTTCGGCTTCTGCCGCAACCGGATGCTGGTTGTCTTCAGCCACCGCGCGCTCGATCAGGGCCGACAGATGCGCACCGCGTACGACGCTTTCGTCGTAGTGGAAGTGCAACTGTGGAACGCTGCGCAGCTTCATCTCGCGAGCCAGCTGCATGCGCAGGAAGCCAGCGGCAGAGTTGAGCACCTTGATGCTTTGTGCAATTTCTTCGCTGCTGTCCTGCCCCATCACCGTGATGAAGATCTTGGCGTGACCGACGTCACGGCTGACTTCAACAGCGGTAATGGTGACCAGGCCGACGCGCGGATCTTTGACTTCACGACGGATCAGCTGTGCCAGCTCGCGCTGCATCTGATCGCCGATACGTTGGGTACGGCTGTATTCTTTTGCCATGTCTTGTTACCTGTTACTGCCCCACGGTGAAACCCGAAGGGTCTGAAAGCGGCAAACGCCCGGCCTGACAAAAGCCAGACCGGGCGTTGCGTTTAGAGTCCTGACGCGTTGCCGCGCATCTGCATGCGGCGGCTTGGCGTGGCCCTTGAAGTGCGCGAGTTAGAGACTGCGAGCAACCTGAACCTTCTCGAAGACTTCGATCTTGTCACCGACTTTGACGTCGTTGTAGCTCTTCACGCCGATACCGCATTCCATGCCGGCACGTACTTCGGAAGCGTCATCCTTGAAGCGGCGCAGGGATTCCAGCTCGCCTTCGAAGATAACGATGTCTTCACGCAGTACACGGATTGGACGGTTACGGTGAACAACACCTTCGATAACCATGCAACCTGCGATCGCGCCAAACTTCGGCGAACGGAACACGTCACGCACTTCGGCCACACCCAGGATGTTCTCGCGAACATCGCTGCCGAGCATGCCGGTCAGGGCTTTCTTGACGTCTTCGATGATGTCGTAGATCACGTTGTAGTAACGCATATCCAGACCTTCCTGCTCGACGATCTTGCGAGCGCCGGCATCGGCACGCACGTTGAAGCCGAACAGAACAGCGTTGGAGGCCAGTGCCAGGTTGGCGTCGGACTCGGTGATACCACCGACACCGCCACCGACCACGCGCACTTGCACTTCGTCGTTACCCAGGCCGTTCAAGGCACCGTTCAACGCTTCCAGCGAACCACGGACATCGGATTTGAGGACGATGTTGAGCGTCTTCTTCTCTTCCTGACCCATGCTTTCGAAGATGTTTTCCAGCTTGCCTGCGTGAGCACGAGCCAGTTTGACTTCGCGGAACTTGCCTTGACGGAACAGAGCCACTTCACGGGCTTTCTTCTCGTCGGCAACCACGCTCATCTCGTCGCCAGCGTCCGGGGTACCGTCCAGGCCGAGGATCTCGACAGGGATGGCAGGACCGGCTTCCTTGATTGGCTTGCCGTTCTCGTCGAGCATGGCGCGAACGCGGCCATAGTTCGAACCGACCAGAACCATGTCGCCCTGACGCAGGGTACCGTCCTGAACCAGAACGGTAGCCACCGGACCACGGCCCTTGTCCAGACGCGATTCAACCACGACGCCACGACCAGGAGCCGACGGCGTTGCGGTCAACTCCAGAACTTCGGCTTGCAGCAGAACGGCTTCGAGCAGTTCATCGACACCGGTACCCATCTTGGCCGAAACCGGTACGAAAGGAGTGTCGCCACCCCACTCTTCCGACGTCACGCCATGTACCGACAGCTCGCTACGAATGCGATCGAGGTCAGCACCTGGCTTGTCGATCTTGTTCACAGCGACAACCAGCGGAACACCAGCAGCCTGAGCATGCTGAACAGCTTCGATGGTTTGCGGCATTACGCCGTCGTCCGCTGCAACCACCAGGATCACGATGTCGGTCGCCTTGGCACCACGGGCACGCATCGCGGTGAACGCGGCGTGACCTGGGGTGTCGAGGAACGTCACCATGCCACGGTCGGTTTCAACGTGGTAGGCACCGATGTGCTGGGTAATACCACCGGCTTCGCCAGCAGCCACCTTGGCACGACGGATGTAGTCGAGCAGGGAAGTCTTACCGTGGTCAACGTGGCCCATCACGGTCACGACCGGCGCACGGGCAACTGCCTCGCCTTCGAACTTCAGGGACTCGGCCAGGGAATCTTCCAAAGCGGTGTCGCTGACCAGGGTCACTTTGTGGCCCAGTTCTTCGGCTACCAGTTGAGCAGTTTCCTGATCGAGCACCTGGTTGATGGTCGCTGGAGTACCCAGTTTGAACATGAACTTGATGATTTCAGCAGCCTTGACCGACATCTGCTGGGCCAGATCGCCCACAGTGATGGTCTCGCCGATCTTCACTTCACGCACGACAGGGCCGGTTGGGCTCTGGAAACCGTGCGCGTTGCGTTTCTTCAGCTTGGCCTTGCCGCGACCACCACGACGGAAGCCATCGCTCTCTTCGTCGGTAGTACGTGGGGCAACCCGTGGAGCAGGCGCCTTTTCCTTGACCGAAGCACGATGCGGAGCGTTCTTGCGCTCGCCATCGCCGCCACCGCGACGATTGTTGTCGTCGGCACGTGGCTTGTCCGGACGGCGTGGTTCGTCACGCTTGCGAGCGTCCGCCGCAGGTGCCGGAGCAGCTGCCACAACCGGCGCGCTTTCGCGAACAGGTTCGGCCACTGCAGCAGGCGCTGCAACAGGTTCGGCTGGAGCGGTCGGCGCAGCAGCAGGCTGACGACGCGCTTCTTCTTCGGCGCGACGCTTGGCTTCTTCTTCAGCCTTCTGACGGGCAGCATTTTCTACTGCGCGACGTTCATCCAGTTCACGCTTGCGCTCGGCTTCGATTTCTTCCGGGCTGCGCTGTACGAAGACTTTCTTCTTGCGTACTTCAACGCTGATGCTTTTGCTGCCAGCAACACGCAGGGTGCTGGTGGTTTTACGCTGCAGCGTAATCTTGCGTGGTTCTTCCACTTTCGCCTTGTGGCTGCTCTTCAAGTGAGTCAGCAAGGATTGCTTCTCACTGTCAGTCACATGTTCTTCGGCGGCGGTGTGCGGCAGACCTGCCTCACGCATCTGCTGCAACAGGCGCTCTACCGGTGTTTTGACCTCATCGGCCAGTTGTTTCACCGTGACTTGCGTCATGCACTTCTCTCCTCAGGCCGCGCCTAATTACTCGAACCAGTGGGCTCGGGCGGCCATGATCAACTTGCCGGCACGATCATCGTCAATGCCGTCGATGTCGAGCAGATCGTCAATAGACTGCTCGGCCAGGTCTTCGCGGGTAATTACGCCGCGCACCGCCAGTTCCATCGCCAAATCCTTGTCCATACCCTCAAGCGAGAGCAGGTCTTCGGCCGGATGGGCGTCTGCCAGCTTTTCCTCAGTAGCGATGGCTTTGGTCAACAAACGATCCTTGGCACGAGCGCGAAGCTCGTTGACGATGTCTTCGTCAAAGCCGTCGATGTTGAGCATTTCTTCCAACGGTACGTAGGCAATCTCTTCCAGGCTGGTAAAGCCTTCATCTACCAGCACCTGTGCCAGTTCTTCGTCGACTTCCAGCTCGTCGATGAAGTTGCGCAGGATGTCGCCGGTTTCTGCTTGCTGCTTAGCCTGGATGTCCGATTCGGTCATCACGTTCAGAGTCCAGCCAGTCAATTGGCTGGCCAGACGCACGTTCTGACCACCGCGACCGATGGCCTGAGCCAGATTGTCTGCGCCAACGGCGATGTCCATGGCATGGGCATCTTCGTCAACGATAATTGCCGCAACCTCTGCCGGGGACATGGCATTGATCACGAACTGAGCCGGGTTGTCGTCCCACAGAACGATATCAACACGCTCACCGCCCAGCTCGCCCGACACTGCCTGTACACGCGAACCGCGCATACCAATGCAAGCGCCTTGCGGGTCGATGCGTTTGTCCTTGGATCGAACGGCGATCTTGGCACGGGATCCCGGGTCACGGGACGCAGCCATCACTTCGATCAGGCCCTCGGCAATCTCCGGCACTTCGATGCGGAACAGCTCGATCAGCATTTCCGGCGCGGTACGCGACAGGATCAGCTGTGGGCCGCGGTTCTCGGTGCGGATTTCCTTGAGCAGCGCACGCAGGCGCACGCCAACACGGAAGGTTTCGCGAGAAATGATGTCTTCACGGGCCAGCAACGCTTCGGCGTTGTTGCCCAGATCGACGATCACGTTGTCGCGGGTCACTTTCTTCACGGTGCCAGAGATGATTTCACCCAGGCGTTCGCGGTAAGCGTCAACCACCTGGGCGCGCTCGGCTTCGCGAACTTTCTGCACGATGACTTGCTTGGCAGTCTGTGCAGCGATGCGACCAAATTCGATGGACTCGATCTTTTCTTCGACTACGTCGCCAACCTTGGCGCCAGGGTGCGTTTCAGCAACCTTGCTCGGCCAGGTTTCGATGGCCGGATCGTCCAGATCATCTTCTTCTACGACCGTCCAGCGACGGAATGTCTCGTAGGAACCGGTGTGGCGATTGATTTCCACACGCAGATCAACTTCGTCTTCAAAACGCTTTTTGGTGGCAGTGGCCAGAGCCAGCTCCAGCGCTTCAAAAATCACGTTTGCCGGTACGCCCTTTTCATTGGATACCGACTCAACAACCAGCAGTACTTCTTTGCTCATCGTACGCCTCGCCTTTCGCAAGCCATTGGATCCGCGGGATCCGCGTCTCAGTCAAAACTGGGAATAATGTTGGCCTTGTCGATCATATCGATCGGCAACAGGAACTCATGGTCTTCTACCTGCACCACGACGTCCTGCTCTTCTACACCGCGCAGAAGGCCCTGAAAGTTGCGTCGTCCTTCAAAAGGCGAGCGCAGCTTGATCTTCACTTGTTCACCGGCAAATTTTGCAAACTGCTCAAGAGTGAACAGCGGGCGTTCCATGCCAGGCGAGGAAACTTCAAGGGTGTATTCAACGGAGATTGGATCTTCAACATCCAGGACACCGCTGATCTGACGGCTTACGATGGCGCAATCGTCCACCAGCACACCGCCCTCTTTATCGATATAAACGCGCAACATTGAGTGGCGACCTTGAGCCGAAAACTCAATACCCCAGCATTCATAGCCTAGGGCCACGACCACCGGGGCCAGCAAGGCCTGCAACTCTTCTAGCTTGCTCGACACCTGAACCCCCTAGTGCATGTATGTGCATGCTATGCAAAATAAAAAAATGGGCGAAACGCCCATCCTTGAAACGCCGTCGAACAGCGGCGTTGAAAGTGTCCAGCTAACAAAAAGCCCCTTAAAAGGGGCTCCTTAAACTGGTTGCGGGGGCCGGATTTGAACCGACGACCTTCGGGTTATGAGCCCGACGAGCTACCAGACTGCTCCACCCCGCGACAAAGCTGGGGCGGAAGTATACGACCGATCCCCTACAGGGTCAATGTAACCTTCCACCTGCAAGAAAGCCCGCAACAGCGGGCTCTCCTGACTAATTGGTACCGAGAAGGGGACTCGAACCCCTACACCCTATGGGCACAACCACCTCAAGGTTGCGTGTCTACCAATTCCACCACCTCGGCAATACTACGTTTGAAACCCTTCTTACTTCTGCCCTTGAGCTGGAGGTACGTCAGTCGCTGGAGTAGCCGACTTTTGCTCTTGAAGCACCGGGACATCGTCAGAAGCCGGTTGTTGCTTTGGAACTTCCAACACCGCTGGATTTGGCAAACCTACTTGAGTCAGCTGGTGAGCTTTCTCTTTAGCAAAGTAACCTAACCCCAAGCTGGTTATGAAGAAACCTGCGGCAAGTATAGCAGTAAACTTACTAAGAAAGGTAGAGGAACCTTGGCTTCCGAACACAGTATTTGAAGCACCTGCTCCGAAAGACGCGCCAGCATCCGCACCTTTACCCTGCTGCAGCAATACCAAGGCAACTACGCCCAATGCACCCAGCAGATGAAAAACGACTACGACTGTTTCCAGCATTTTTTCAGTTTCCCGCGGCGCGACAGATCGCACCGAACTCATCTGCATTCAGGGAAGCCCCACCAATGAGGCCCCCATCGATATCCGGCATGCCGAACAGTTCGACCGCATTGGCCGCCTTCACGCTGCCGCCGTATAGAAGCCGCACACCTTGCGCGACTTCAGAATTTTTTTCCGCCAACTGAGCACGGATGGCTGCATGCACATCCTGCGCCTGTTGCGGTGAAGCAGTCAGCCCGGTTCCAATGGCCCAGACCGGCTCGTAAGCGATTACTGCCCTTGCAAACACGTCGACACCCAACTCGTCGATGACGCTGCCCAACTGACGCGAGACAACCTCAAGCGTTTGGCCGGCTTCGCGCTGCTCCAGGGTTTCCCCCACGCACAGCACCGGAATCAAGCCACTTGCCTGTGCCGCCGCAAACTTGCGAACAAGCATACCGTCCTGCTCACCCATGATCTGGCGACGTTCGGAATGCCCGACAAGTACCAGGGAACAACCTGCATCCACCAACTGACTCGGCGCAACTTCGCCTGTCAATGCGCCTTGCATGGATTCCACCGCAGAGTTTTGCGCGCCGACCGAAATCAGCTTGCCTTCCAGGCCATCAATCACTTGATTGATATGCAAGCAAGGCGGGAATACCGCTACATCGACACCGCTCGGCAAGGCCAAGTCACGAAGGCCGTTGATCAGCTCAGCGACGCTGGCGCGGGTACCGTGCATCTTCCAGTTACCAGCTACCATAGGGCGACGCATGCTGTACCTCGTCGGTCAAAGTGGGCGCAGATGTTACCCAACACAATCATGGCTGGCAAGCCGAAATCAGGCAGAAACTTCAGTAACCAGCTTTGCCAGTTCTTCGGCGTAGCCGCGAACCTGTGTTTCGTCTTCACCTTCGACCATCACACGCACCAGCGGCTCTGTTCCAGACTTGCGCAACAACACACGCCCGCGACCCGCCATGGCTTTGGTTACGCGCTCACTGGCCTCCTTGACCGACGGGTGATCGAGGGGGCTTGCACCGCCACCGAAACGCACGTTGATCAGCACTTGAGGGCATTTGCGCAACGCCTGTCGAGCCTGAGCCAGGCCTTCGGAGCGGGTTTTGAGCGCCATCAACACCTGCAATGCAGCAATGATCGCATCGCCCGTCGTGGTGTGATTGAAGCAAACAATATGACCGGAGTTTTCCCCACCCACCAGCCAGTTGCGCTCAAGCAGGTCAGCAATCACATAACGGTCGCCAACATTGGCGCGCACGAATGGAATTGCCAGGTCTGCCAGGGCCAATTCCAGCCCCAGGTTGCTCATCAGCGTACCGACCACACCACCTTGCAGCTTGTTACGCTCATGCAGATCGCGCGCGATGATGTACAGCAACTCGTCGCCATCGACGATTGCGCCGGTGTGATCAACCATCAGAACCCGGTCGCCGTCACCGTCGAATGCAATACCCAGATCGGCATGCTCAGCCAGAACGGCTGCCTGCAGTTGCCCCATATGGGTCGAACCGCAATTATCGTTGATGTTCAAGCCATTGGGCTGCGCGGACAGAACCACGACATCGGCACCCAGTTCACGGAATACGCTAGGCGCGACCTTGTAAGTCGCACCATGGGCACAGTCGAGCACGACTTTGAGGCCCGAGAAGCTGGTACCGGTCGGCACACTGCTTTTACAGAATTCGATATAACGGCCGGAGGCGTCGTTGATTCGCGACACCTTGCCGATCTTGCTCGACTCAACCACCGTCATCGGCGTGTCCAGCAACTCTTCGATCATCTGCTCGACTTCATCCGGGAGCTTGGTGCCCTTGCCGGAAAAGAACTTGATGCCATTATCATCATGCGGATTGTGCGAAGCACTGATTACGATACCGGCTTCAGCATGAAAAGTACGCGTCAGATAGGCGATGGCCGGGGTTGGCATAGGTCCGAGAAGCATGACGTCAGCACCGGCGGAAGTGAGTCCGGCTTCAAGTGCCGATTCAAACATGTATCCGGAAATTCGAGTGTCCTTGCCCACCAGCACCTTGCAGGCGCCCATCTTGCGGAACGCCATACCGGCGGCCCAGCCGAGCTTGAGCATGAAATCAGGGGTAATCGGGTATTCGCCCACTCGGCCGCGAATGCCATCAGTACCAAAATATTTCCTAGCCATAAACGCTCCTTCACTCTTATTCGGCTGATTCCACTGCGGTGATCATCTTCACCACATCGACTGTTTCGGCTACATCATGGACGCGCAATATACGCGCACCTTTGTGGGAAGCCAGCGCCGCGAGGGCGAGCCCACCATAAAGGCGCTCTCCCACCGGGCGATTCAACGCCTGCCCTATCATGCTTTTGCGGGAAACACCGACCAACAGGGGTCTGCCCAAGGCATGCAAAGCATCCATATGTTTGAACAAGCTTAGATTGTGCTGCAAGTTTTTTGCGAAGCCAAAACCGGGGTCCAGAATGATCCGTTCGGCAGCAATACCCGCCAAAGCACATTGAGCCATGCGCTCGGCAAGGAACTCACCCACCTCTTTGGTGACGTCCCGATAATGCGGATTATCCTGCATATCTCCAGGCTCACCGAGCATATGCATCAGGCAGACCGGCAAACCGGTTGCCGCCGCAGCATCCAGCGCGCCATCGCGGCGCAGCGAGCGCACATCATTGATCAACCCGGCCCCGAGCCGCGCTGTTTCACGCATGACGGCTGGCGTAGAGGTGTCGACCGAGATAATGACATCCAACTCGCGACTGATACGCTCGACGACCGGCGCAACGCGCTCGAGCTCCTCCAGCGGCGATACCGCCCTGGCGCCCGGCCGTGTCGATTCGCCACCAACATCGATCAGCGTAGCGCCGGCCGCGACCATGGCCTCGGCGTGACGCAAGGCTGCATCCAGCTGGCTGTACTGGCCGCCATCAGAGAAAGAATCGGGAGTGACATTGAGAATGCCCATGACATGCGTATGGGCCAAATCAAGAACCCGGTTGCCGCAAGGCAACCGGGTCGAGGACTGAACAGAAGTCATTTCAAACCTTAAACGTCAGCAGCCGGACCGCCGATAGGAGTTTGCGGACGCTCGTCCTGCACCGCTGGTGGCGTTCCGGATGTTCCGGTACCACCCGACCAATCACGAGGTTCGCGAGGGGTGCGACCCGCCATGATGTCATCGATTTGCTCGGCATCAATCGTCTCATACTTCATCAAGGCATCGGCCATGGCGTCGAGCTTGTCACGGTTGTCCGTGAGGATCTGCTTTGCCGTGCCGTAGCACTGATCAATGATGCTGCGAACTTCGGAGTCGATCAGTTTCGCGGTCTCACCCGAGAAGCTTGCATTCTGACCACCGCCGCCGCGACCGAGGAACACTTCGCCCTCTTCTTCGGCGTACATCAGCGGACCGAGCTTCTCCGACAACCCCCACTTGGTCACCATGTTCCGCGCAATCTGGCTGGCACGCATGATGTCGTTGGAGGCACCGGTGGTGACACCATCGAAGCCCAAGGTCATTTCTTCGGCGATACGACCGCCGTAGAGCGAGCAGATCTGACTGATCAATGCGCGCTTGGACAGGCTGTAACGATCTTCTTCCGGCAGGAACATGGTGACACCCAGCGCGCGACCGCGCGGGATGATCGAAACCTTGTACACCGGATCATGCTCAGGCACGACGCGACCAACGATGGCATGACCGGCTTCGTGATAAGCGGTGTTTTGCTTTTCTTTCTCGGACATGACCATGGATTTGCGCTCGGCACCCATCATGATCTTGTCTTTGGCCAGCTCAAACTCTTTCATTTCAACAATGCGCTTACCGGCACGAGCGGCAAACAGCGAGGCCTCGTTCACCAGGTTGGCCAAGTCGGCACCGGAGAAGCCAGGCGTACCACGCGCGATCACGGCCGGGGCAACATCGTCACCCATCGGCACTTTGCGCATGTGCACCTTGAGAATCTGTTCGCGACCGCGAATGTCCGGCAACCCCACCACAACCTGACGGTCAAAACGACCTGGACGCAGCAGCGCTGGGTCAAGCACGTCAGGACGGTTGGTGGCAGCAATCACGATGATGCCGTCGTTCATTTCAAAGCCATCCATCTCCACCAGCAACTGGTTGAGAGTCTGCTCACGCTCATCGTGACCGCCGCCCATGCCAGCGCCACGGTGGCGACCGACGGCGTCGATTTCATCGATGAAGATGATGCATGGCGCGTGCTTCTTGGCCTGCTCGAACATGTCGCGAACACGACTGGCACCCACGCCGACGAACATCTCGACGAAGTCAGAACCGGAAATAGTGAAGAACGGCACTTTGGCTTCGCCGGCAATCGCCTTGGCCAGCAAGGTCTTACCAGTACCTGGAGGACCCACCATTAACACGCCGCGAGGAATACGACCCCCCAGACGCTGGAACTTGCCCGGATCACGCAGGAACTCGACCAGTTCGCCAACCTCTTCCTTGGCTTCGTCGCAACCGGCAACGTCAGCCAAGGTAGTCTTTACCTGATCTTCGGAAAGCAGACGCGCCTTGCTCTTGCCGAAACTCATCGGCCCGCCCTTACCGCCAGCACCACCCTGCATCTGCCGCATGAAGAACATGAACACGGCGATGATCACCAGGATCGGGAAGCTTGCCACCAGGAGTTGAGTCCAGATGCTTTGCTGTTCAGGTTGCTTGCCTTCGACCACGACATGATTGTCCACCAGGTCGCCGATCAGGCCGTTGTCCTGGATGGCTGGACGAATGGTCTTGAAGCTGTCGCCATCGTTGCGCTTGCCGGTGATCACGTAGCCATCAACCGCCACGCGCTCGACTTTGCCATCCTTGACCTGCTGGATGAAGTCGGAATAGTTGAGGGTCTGCGGCTCGTTAGGACTGGAGAAGTTGTTCATCACTGTCACCAGGACAGCCGCGATGATCAACCACAGGATCAGATTCTTTGCCATATCGTTCAATTAACTACCCTCTGAAGCAAGCGCCGCTGTTGGCGCGCGCTTCGCATGATATTCACCGGCCTAACTTACTACATTACCTACGACTCTGGCAGGCGCCGTCTGTAACCCTTTGTGAAACACTTTCTACACAATATTCGCTTATGCACGCAGGGCGAAATACGAAAAACCTATCGCCCCACCGAAAAAACCTCGTTTCATTCACTGTGACCGCGGTAACCCCAAGCCAGCATGTATTGCTCGCGAGAACTGCCACGGGAAGAGTCCGGCTTGATCATCTGGACCTTGTCGAATTTCTGACGAGCGTCCTTCACGTAAGCATCGAATCCTTCGCCCTGAAAAACCTTGATCACGAAATTGCCGCCCGGCTTGAGTATCCGAGCCGCCAGATCAAGCGCCAACTCGCAAAGAAACATGGCTTTTGGCATATCTACCGCAGGCGTACCACTCATATTGGGGGCCATATCGGAAATCACAAGGTCCACCTGCGAATTACCCACGGCTTCAAGGATCCGGGCGAGCACTTCATCCTGGGTGAAGTCACCCTGGATGAAAGTCACGTCCGGAATGCTGTCCATTTCCAGGATGTCCGAGGCGATCAGACGCCCCTGACCGCCGATCAGCCGGCTGGTGACCTGCGACCAGCCACCGGGCGCCGCCCCCAGATCGACAACGCTCATTCCCGGGCGGATCAGCTTGTATTTCTCCTGGACCTCCAGAAGCTTGTAACTCGCCCGTGAGCGGTAGCCATCCTTCTGCGCCTGCTTCACATAGGGATCATTGACATGTCGTTTCAGCCAACCAAGGCTTGTCTTGGAACGCGCCATTGGGCACCTCGATGATAAGGGTCGTGATTAGTTGGGCGGATCCACGAACCCTCGGGTAAAATGGCCGCCATTTTACAGAATCCAGACGAAAGGGTCAGATTATGCCGCTCACTCAAGAGCAGAAGAAACAGTACAAATCCATTGGCCACCATCTGAAACCAGTATTGATTGTGGCTGACAACGGTTTGACTGAAGGTGTGTTAGCCGAACTTGAACGCGCCCTGGCGGATCACGAGCTGATCAAGATCAAGCTCAACATCCTCGATCGCGAATCGCGCCTGGCGTCCATTGCAGAACTGTGCAAGGTCGGCAAAGCGGATCTGGTTCAGGTTATCGGCAAGATGGCACTGATTTACCGTAAGAACTTCAGCGTCAACAAGCAACTGTCGAACGTTCATCGCTTCAAGTGATCGCAGGGGGTCAAGGGTGTGCTTCGCGCACCCTGCCACCCCATCCCGGCACTGACTGCAAGAGCAGCACCGGTAGCAGCCCGACTTGCAAACGTCACAAGCCGCCGACACGCAACATCCGGGCCTGCGGCCTGCCAAAGCATGGCGCCCGCAAGAAGCGCGCGCCTGCCTTCAGATGTGGCGGACTTCGACGATCTCGTACTCGATCACGCCACTGGGCGTCTTGACCGCCACCACGTCACCCTCCTCCTTGGCAATCAAGGCGCGGGCAATAGGCGAACCGACGGAAATCTTGCCCAGCTTGATGTCTGCCTCATCCTCACCAACGATCTGGTAGGTGACGCTTTCATCCGTCTCGACGTTGGCGATTTCAACGGTGGTGCCGAAGATCACCTTGCCGGTGTGAGCAATGGTCGTGACGTCGATCACCACAGCGTTCTGCATGCGGCCTTCGATGTCACGGATCCGCGCCTCGACCATACCCTGCTGCTCGCGAGCAGCGTGGTATTCGGCGTTTTCCTTCAAGTCACCCAACTCGCGGGCCGTACCGATGTCCTGGCTGAGCTTCGGACGAACGACCTTGGTCAGGTGAGCATGCTCTTCTTCCAGGGCGCGAGCGCCCTGAACGGTCATTGGGTACTTGGTTATGCTCATGCCTTCAATCCTGCGTGTAGATCCTGCAAGCGGCGTACGGTCTTCTCGGGACCGAACTTCAGCGCTTCGCAGATAGCTTCGCCAGCAGCAATGGTGGTGGTGCAGTAGATCTTGTGCTGCAAGGCATTGCGACGAATGGAATAGGAGTCAGCGATCGACTGACGACCCTCGGTGGTGTTGATGATCAGGGTGACTTCGTCGTTCTTGATCATGTCGACCACGTGCGGACGACCCTCGGTCACCTTGTTCACGCGGCGCACTTTCAGGCCTGCGGCTTCGATCAGCTTGGCAGTACCGGCAGTGGCAACCACTTCGAAGCCCAAGTTGATCAGATCACGGGCCACGCCGGCAACCAGAGGCTTGTCGTCGTCACGCACGCTGATGAATGCGGTACCGCCGGTCGGCAGCACTTCGCTGGCACCCATCTGGGCTTTGGCGAAGGCCTCACCGAAGGTATCGCCCACGCCCATCACTTCACCGGTGGACTTCATCTCTGGGCCGAGGATCGGGTCAACACCAGGGAATTTGGCGAACGGGAACACCGCCTCTTTCACGCTGTAGAAGTTCGGAATGATTTCCTTGGTGAAACCCAGCTCTTGGAGGGTCTTACCGGCCATCACCCGCGCAGCGATCATTGCCAGGGAAACACCGATGCACTTGGACACGAACGGCACGGTACGCGAAGCACGCGGGTTGACTTCGATGACGTAGATGTCTTCGCCTTGCAGCGCCAACTGAACGTTCATCAGGCCGACCACGCCCAGCTCCAGGGCCATTTTCTTGACCTGTTCGCGCATCTCGTCCTGGATGTGCGCAGGCAGCGAGTACGGTGGCAGCGAGCACGCGGAGTCACCGGAGTGAACACCGGCCTGCTCGATGTGCTGCATGATCGCGCCGATCACCACATCCTTGCCGTCGCAGACCGCGTCCACGTCCATCTCGATGGCGCAGTTGAGGAAGTGATCCAGCAAGACCGGGCTGTCATTGGACACCTGGACCGCTTCGCGCAGGTAGCGCTTGAGTTCTTCTTCTTCGTACACGATTTCCATCGCACGACCGCCCAGTACATAGGACGGACGCACCACCAGCGGGTAGCCGATCTTGGCAGCGGCGCGAATCGCTTCGTCTTCGCTGCGCACGGTAGCGTTTGGCGGCTGACGCAGGTTCAGGCGCTGGACCATTTGCTGGAAGCGTTCACGGTCTTCGGCACGGTCGATGGCGTCAGGGCTGGTACCAATGATGGGCACGCCAGCGGCTTCCAGGGCGCGGGCCAGTTTCAGCGGGGTCTGGCCGCCGTACTGGACGATCACACCTTTTGGCTTCTCGACCCGGACGATTTCCAGCACGTCTTCCAGGGTTACTGGTTCGAAGTACAGGCGGTCGGAGGTGTCGTAGTCGGTGGAAACGGTTTCCGGGTTGCAGTTGACCATGATGGTCTCGTACCCGTCATCGCGCAGGGCCAGTGCCGCGTGAACGCAGCAGTAGTCGAACTCGATGCCCTGGCCGATACGGTTAGGACCGCCACCCAGGATCATGATCTTGTCGCGACCCGATGGCGCGGCTTCGCACTCTTCTTCGTACGTGGAGTACAGGTAAGCGGTGTCGGTGGCGAACTCGGCGGCGCAGGTGTCGACGCGCTTGTAGACCGGGAAGATTTCCAGCTTGTGGCGATGGGCGCGCAGGGCCTTTTCGGTCACACCCAGCAGCTTGGCCAGGCGCATGTCGGAGAAGCCCTTGCGCTTGAGGCGGAACATCAGATCACGGTCGATGCTGGTCAGGCCAAGGGTCTTGACCTTCTCTTCGTCCTTGATCAGGTCTTCCATCTGCACCAGGAACCAAGGATCGATCATGGTCATGCCAAAGATATCTTCGACGCTCATGCCGGCGCGCATTGCGTCCGCCACGTACCAGATACGCTCGGCGCCCGGCACGGTCAGCTCGCGCTTGAGGATGCTCATGCTTTCCGGGTTGCGCAGATCGACCTTCTCGTCCAGGCCGCACACACCGACTTCCAGGCCGCGCAGGGCTTTCTGCAGGGATTCCTGGAAGGTCCGGCCGATGGCCATGACTTCGCCGACCGACTTCATCTGAGTGGTCAGGCGCGCGTCAGCCTTGGAGAATTTCTCGAACGCGAAACGTGGCAGCTTGGTTACTACGTAGTCGATGGACGGCTCGAAAGACGCCGGGGTCTTGCCACCGGTGATGTCATTGGAGAGTTCGTCCAGGGTGTAACCCACGGCCAGTTTGGCAGCGACCTTGGCGATCGGGAAACCGGTGGCTTTCGAAGCCAGGGCCGACGAACGGGATACCCGCGGGTTCATTTCGATCACGACCATGCGGCCAGTGTTCGGGCAGATACCGAACTGTACGTTGGAACCGCCGGTTTCCACGCCGATCTCGCGCAATACCGCCAGGGAGGCGTTACGCAGGATCTGGTATTCCTTGTCGGTCAGGGTCTGTGCGGGAGCCACGGTGATCGAGTCACCGGTGTGCACGCCCATCGGGTCGAAGTTTTCGATGGAGCAGACGATGATGCAGTTGTCCTTCTTATCGCGGACAACCTCCATTTCGTACTCTTTCCAACCGATCAGCGATTCATCGATCAGCAGCTCTTTGGTCGGCGACAGGTCCAGACCGCGGGCGCAGATTTCTTCGAACTCTTCACGGTTGTAAGCAATACCGCCACCAGTGCCGCCCATGGTGAAGGACGGACGGATGATGCACGGGAAGCCCAGCTTTTCGAGGACCGCGTTGGCCTCTTCCATGCTGTGAGCGATACCGGAACGCGGGCATGCCAGACCGATGGACTTCATGGCCTTGTCGAAGCGCGAACGGTCTTCGGCCTTGTCGATGGTGTCGGCGTTGGCACCGATCATCTCTACGCCGAACTTCTCCAGAACGCCTTCGCGCTCCAGATCCAGGGCGCAGTTCAGAGCGGTCTGGCCGCCCATGGTCGGCAGCAGTGCGTCCGGACGCTCTTTCTCGATGATCTTGGCAACGGTCTGCCACTTGATCGGCTCGATGTAGGTGGCGTCGGCCATGGCCGGGTCGGTCATGATGGTGGCCGGGTTGGAGTTCACCAGGATGACGCGGTAACCCTCTTCGCGCAGGGCCTTGCAGGCCTGGGCGCCGGAGTAGTCGAATTCGCAGGCCTGGCCGATCACGATCGGGCCAGCGCCGAGAATCAGGATGCTTTTAATGTCTGTACGTTTTGGCATGGGTTTGTCACTCAAATCCGCAGGTCAGTCGGCAAGCCGTCTTGTTCAATCGATGAAGACTTGAGGGGGCCGCCGGTGTCGGGACCACCCTCAAGCTTTGCTGCATCAGGGCGAGCGATCAGCGTCGCTTGGCCATCTCGTTGATGAAGCGATCGAACAATGGCGCTACGTCGTTCGGGCCAGGGCTGGCTTCAGGGTGACCCTGGAAGCTGAAGGCGCTCTTGTCGGTACGCTCGATCCCTTGCAGGGTGCCGTCGAACAGCGACTTGTGGATCGCGCGGACGTTGGCTGGCAGGGTCGCTTCGTCTACCGCAAAACCGTGGTTCTGGCTGGTGATCATCACCACGCCGGTATCCAGATCCTGCACCGGGTGGTTGGCACCGTGGTGGCCATGGCCCATCTTCACGGTCTTGGCGCCGGACGCCAGGGCCAGCAGTTGGTGACCGAGGCAGATGCCAAATACCGGGATCTCGGTTTCCAGCACGTCCTTGATCGCCTGGATCGCGTAGTCACAAGGCTCCGGATCGCCAGGGCCGTTGGACAGGAACACGCCGTCCGGATTCAGGGCCAGCACATCGGCGGCCGGGGTTTGCGCAGGAACCACGGTCACGCGGCAGCCGCGCTCGACCAGCATGCGCAGGATGTTGACCTTGACGCCGTAATCGTAGGCAACCACGTGGTACGGCAGCTCGGAGGCTTCAATGGTCGCGTGACTGTCGGTTTTCAGGTCCCAGACAGTCGAACGCCATTCGTACTGCTCTTTAGTGCTGACGACTTTTGCCAGGTCCATGCCCTTTAGGCCAGGGAAACCCTGGGCGGCGGCGATGGCGGCTTCTTCGGAAATGTTGTCACCGGCCATGATGCAGCCGTTCTGCGCGCCCTTTTCACGCAGGATGCGCGTGAGGCGGCGGGTGTCGATACCGGCAATGGCCACAACGTTGTTGGCCTTCAGGTAATCGGACAGGGACATCGTGTTACGCCAGTTGCTCGCTACCAGTGGCAGGTCACGGATGACCAGGCCAGCGGACCAGACGCGGTTCGACTCGGCGTCTTGCGGCGTGGTGCCGGTGTTGCCGATGTGCGGGTAAGTCAGGGTAACGATCTGTTGGGCGTAGGAAGGATCGGTAAGGATTTCCTGATAGCCGGTCATTGCGGTGTTGAACACCACCTCACCAACGGTCTGACCGTCGGCTCCAATGGCTTCGCCGCGAAAAATGCTGCCATCAGCAAGGGCGAGTATGGCTGGCTTAGTCAAGAAGACCTCCCGTAAATAAAGCCTGAAAGGGCGATCGCAGGTTGTAAAAAAGCGGAGTGACGTATGGACACGTCACCCCGCTTCTTCACTGAATTATTCTGCGCGCTTTTAGTGGACACACTAAAGCTGTAGCTTACAGAAAAAGGCCTTTTTGGTCTACCGCCAATGAGCCCGAAAGGCTGGAGAATGCGACAGGTCGTCGCTTGGCGGGGTAAAACCGGGCTCAAACCCATGGTTCGAACCCGATTTCGGGCACATCTTAACGCAGGTCGAGCACGTCCTGCATATCGTACAGACCAGGTTCGCGACCATCGAGCCACAACGCGGCACGCACCGCACCCTTGGCGAAGGTCATGCGACTGGACGCCTTGTGAGTGATCTCTACACGCTCACCATCGGCAGCGAACAGCACCGTATGATCACCGACGATGTCACCGGCGCGCACAGTGGCGAAACCGATCGTTTCGCGATCACGGGCGCCGGTCTGACCCTCACGACCATAAACCGCCACTTTTTTCAGATCACGTCCCAAGGCATCGGCAATCACTTCGCCCATGCGCACTGCGGT
The DNA here is from genome assembly GCF_001984065.1 of Pseudomonas sp. KK4. GTDB lineage: Bacteria > Pseudomonadota > Gammaproteobacteria > Pseudomonadales > Pseudomonadaceae > Aquipseudomonas. The sequence goes on along the minus strand of NZ_LYVP01000031.1, from coordinate 20,426 downwards.
ACCCGACGGCGCATCGACCTTATGCCGGTGATGCGCTTCGGTGATTTCGATATCGACATCATCACCCAACACCCGAGCAGCGGTGTCCAGCAATTTCAGGCAAAGGTTTACACCCACGCTGAAATTGGCCGCGAAGACGATCGGGATATCCTTGCCCGCCTCCGCCAGCAACTGCTTCTCTTCAACGCTGAAACCGGTGGTACCGATGATCATCGCCTTGCCATGCTTGCGGCAGAAGGCCAGGTTCTTCAGGGTCACCGTCGGGTGCGTGAAGTCGATCAGCACGTCGAACTCGTCAACCACGCGATCCAGATCACCGGACAGCGGTACGCCGATACGACCCAGCGCAGCCAGCTCACCGGCATCGGCACCGACCAGAGTGCTGTCGGGACGATCAACCGCCGCGGTCAGACCCGCGCCCGGCGCTTGATGCACGGCTTCGATCAGGGTTTTACCCATACGCCCGGCGGCGCCCATCACAGCTATACGTCGCATGCCTGCCTCCTTACAAATCGCCGAAGAAGCGCTTCACGCCTTCGAACCAGCCCGTGGTTTTCGGCGAATGGCTGTTGTCGTCCGCCAGGGAATTGCGGAACTCTTCCAGCATTTCGCGCTGACGACGACTCAGATTGACCGGCGTCTCGACTGCCACACGGCACATCAAGTCACCCGCACCGCCGCCACGCACAGGAGCAACGCCCTTGCCACGCACGCGGAACTGCTTGCCGGTCTGAGTCCCTTCAGGGATCTTCAGTTTGACCCGACCATCCAGAGTCGGGATCTCCAACTCGCCACCCAGCGCCGCATCGACGAAACTGATCGGCACTTCGCAGAACAGATGCTTGCCGTCACGCTGGAAGATCGAGTGCTCGCGCACATTGATCACCACGTACAGGTCACCGGTCGGGCCACCTTGAGCGCCCGCCTCGCCTTCGCCGGACAGACGAATGCGATCACCGGTATCGACCCCGGCCGGCACTTTCACCGACAGGGTCTTGTACTCTTCGACACGACCTTCGCCATGGCAGGAATCGCACGGATCGGAAATGATCTTGCCCTGGCCATGGCAGCGCGGGCAGGTCTGCTGCACCGAGAAGAAACCCTGCTGCATGCGCACCTGACCGATACCGCCGCAAGTCGGGCAAGTCACCGGCGAGGAGCCTTTCTTGGCACCCGAGCCGTCGCACGGCTTGCAATTGACCAGCGTCGGAACGCGGATATTCACGGTCGTACCGCGCACCGCTTCTTCCAGGTCCAGCTCCAGGGTGTAACGCAGGTCGCTGCCGCGCTGAGCGCCACCACGGGAACCACCGCGACCGCCACCGAAGAAGTCACTGAAGACATCACCAAAGATGTCGGAGAAGTTCTGACCGCCGAAACCGGCGCCGCCGCCACCCATGCTCGGGTCGACGCCGGCATGGCCGTACTGGTCGTACGCCGCACGCTTGCTGGAATCGGACAGCACTTCGTAGGCCTCGTTGGCCTCTTTGAATTTCTCTTCCGACGCTTTGTCATCGGGATTACGGTCCGGGTGATGCTTCATCGCCAGGCGACGGTAAGCCTTTTTCAGGTCCGCCTCGCTTGTGCCGCGCTCAACACCCAATACTTCGTAATAGTCACGCTTTGCCATAAGTCTTCTGCACTCTTGAGGACGTTCGGCAAACCTCTCCTGAGCCTCGCCAAACTCGTTGAGCCCCAATACAGGCCCGGACCCAACTCACGTCAATTCAACGATCCTGGTCTTTGTTTCGATCTGGCACTTGCAGCTCGGGAAGCAGGAGCATTCCCGACCATGCCATCAGCCCGCGACCGTTGTCGCACACTGTAAAAATTCGCTTACTCCAGACACGCCAACGCGGGAGCAAGCTCCCGCGCGGCGACATCCTACCAGTCACCGCCTGAAGGCAGTCAACCGGGCGACCAACAACTTACTTGTGGTCTTTGACTTCTTCGAACTCGGCATCGACGACGTCATCCGCCTTCTCAGCCGACTCGCCTTGCGGTGCAGCACCTTCGGCGGGCTGAGCCTGCTCGGCGTACATTTTCTGAGCAACCGGCGCGGAGACCTTCGACAGCTCTTCAACCTTGGCTTCGATCGCAGCCTTGTCGTCGCCTTTGACAGCGGCTTCCAGAGCAACCACGGCAGCTTCGATTGCAGTCTTCTCTTCGGCGCTCACTTTATCGCCAGCGTCAGCGACCATTTTGCGCGTGGAGTGAACCAGTGCATCGCCCTGGTTGCGGGCAGCGGCCAGCTCTTCGAACTTGCGGTCTTCCTCGGCGTTCGCCTCGGCATCACGCACCATGCGCTCGATCTCTTCGTCGGACAGACCGGAGTTGGCCTTGATCACGATCGACTGAGTCTTGCCGGTGGCCTTGTCCTTGGCGCCTACGTGCAGAATGCCGTTGGCGTCGATGTCGAAGGTCACTTCGATTTGTGGCACGCCACGTGGAGCAGGTGGAATCTCGGCCAGGTCGAACTTGCCCAGGGACTTGTTCTGCGCAGCCTGCTTACGCTCACCTTGCAGCACGTGAATGGTCACGGCGCCCTGGTTGTCATCGGCAGTCGAGAACACTTGCGACTTCTTGGTAGGAATCGTGGTGTTTTTCTCGATCAGCGCGGTCATCACGCCACCCATGGTTTCGATACCCAGGGTCAGCGGGCTGACGTCCAGCAGCAGCACGTCTTTCACGTCACCGGCCAGAACGGCGCCCTGAATCGCAGCACCCATGGCAACGGCTTCGTCCGGGTTCACGTCTTTACGTGCTTCTTTACCGAAGAATTCGGTCACCAGCTTCTGAACCAGTGGCATACGGGTCTGACCGCCCACCAGGATCACGTCGTTGATTGCGCCAACGTCGATACCGGAGTCTTTCAGAGCGATACGGCAAGGCTCAATGGTGCGTTGAACCAGGTCTTCCACCAGCGCTTCCAGCTTGGCGCGGGAGATCTTCACGTTCAGGTGCTTCGGACCGGTAGCGTCTGCAGTGATGTACGGCAGGTTCACGTCGGTCGACTGAGCGGACGACAGCTCGATCTTGGCTTTTTCAGCGGCTTCTTTCAGGCGCTGCATGGCCAGCGGGTCACCCTTGAGGTTCATGCCGCTTTCTTTCTTGAATTCGTCAACGAGGTAGTCGATCAGACGAATGTCGAAGTCTTCACCACCCAGGAAGGTGTCGCCGTTGGTGGCCAACACTTCGAACTGGTGCTCGCCGTCCACTTCAGCGATTTCGATCACGGACACGTCGAAGGTACCGCCACCCAGGTCATAAACGATGACAGTGTGGTCGCCCTTGGCCTTGTCCATACCGTAGGCCAGAGCAGCCGCGGTCGGTTCGTTGATGATACGTTTTACGTCCAGGCCGGCGATGCGGCCGGCGTCTTTGGTCGCCTGACGCTGGCTGTCGTTGAAGTAGGCCGGAACGGTGATCACCGCTTCGGTCACAGGCTCGCCGAGGTAATCTTCGGCGGTCTTCTTCATTTTCTTCAGGATTTCAGCCGAGATCTGTGGCGGCGCCATCTTCTGGCCGTTCACTTCAACCCAGGCGTCGCCGTTGTCAGCCTTGGCGATCTTGTACGGGACCATCTTGATGTCTTTCTGAACGACTTCTTCGTCGAACTTGCGACCGATCAGACGCTTCACCGCGTACAGGGTGTTGTGCGGGTTGGTCACTGCCTGACGCTTGGCGGACTGGCCGACCAGGATTTCGCCATCGTTGGCGTATGCAATGATCGACGGCGTGGTGCGCGCGCCTTCGGCGTTTTCGATTACTTTGGCTACGCCGTTTTCAAGCACGGAGACGCAGGAGTTGGTAGTCCCCAGGTCGATACCGATAATTTTGCCCATGTTCACTCTCCCGAAACTTTGGATTTGGTTGCCGCAGCAGTGGTGGCTAACTGCGGTAGCACTTAAACGCTTGACTTCTAAATGGGGGCCTTGCGGCTAATTTCAAGCCTGCTCGTCAATAGAAGGCGAAACTGGCGCCGGAGCCTTGCTGACCACGACCATGGCCGGGCGCAACAGGCGACCGTTGAGCTGGTAGCCCTTCTGGAATACCTTCAGCACGCTATTGGGCTCAAGGTCGGCGCTTTCCTGCATGGCCATTGCCTGATGAAGAACGGCATTGAACGGTTCGCCATGTGGGTCGATCGCTTCGAGCTGATAACGCTTGAGGGTGTCCTGGAACATTTTCAGGGTCAGTTCGATACCTTCGCGCATCGGACGAATGCTTTCGTCATCCGGATTGGACAACTCCAGACCCCGCTCGAGGCTGTCGATGATCGGCAGCAGGTCACCGGCGAATTTCTCCAGCGCGAACTTGTGCGCCTTTTCGACATCCTGCTCGGCGCGGCGGCGGACGTTCTGCAGATCGGCGGCTACACGCAAAGCCTGATCCTGTGCGCCTGCCAGTTGCTCTTCGAGCACTTGTACACGAGCCGCCAGGTCTTCACCCGAAGCCTCGGGCGCCTGGTTGGCGTCTGGGTTTTGCGTATCCACTGTCTGTTCGTCAGCCATAGAATTCTCCTTTCAATATCGTCTGCGAGCCTTACTCGCGCTTCTGTCCAGCTATATGGGGTCGCAAAATGGCGCTTCAAGGGGCCCGATCGTATTAACCCTACAAAAAGCTCTGCATTGTCATTCCCCGTCGCGCTAAGAATTTCGTCGGATCAAGCCAATCGTGCTAAAGAGGGGCATTGTCAGCTCGAAACAAAACACTGTATAAATAACCAGACCTAAAGCCTGGGAGCGGCCTTTATGCTGGTGCACCTGTCCGTACACAACTACGCCATCGTCGAACATCTCGATCTCGAACTCGATCGCGGAATGAGCGTGATCACGGGGGAAACCGGCGCCGGCAAGTCGATCATGCTCGATGCCCTCGGCCTGACCCTCGGCGATCGCGCCGACAGCGGCGTGGTCCGCCCCGGCGCAGACAAGGCCGACATCCTGGCAACCTTCGACCTGGCCGACATCCCGGAAGCCGGTGCATGGCTGTCCGAACGCGACCTGGAAAATGACGGCCCGTGCATTTTGCGCCGGGTGATCACCGCCGAAGGGCGTTCGCGCGGCTACATCAACGGCACGCCCTGCCCTCTGGGCGACCTGAAGGCACTGGGCGAACTGCTGATCGACATTCACAGCCAGCACGAACACCAATCCCTGCTCAAGACCGACACCCATCGTCGCCTGCTGGACGAGTACGCCGGCGCGACGGACCTTGCCCGCCAGGTTCAGTTGGCCGCGCAGCGTTGGCGCCAGACTCGCCAGGAACTGGAGCGCCTCTCCAACTCGGGCGACGAGCAGCGCGCACGCCATCAGTTGCTCAGCTATCAACTGGAAGAACTGGAGAATCTTGGCCTGGGCGACAACGAACTGGAGCAACTGGAGCAGGAACACAAGAACCTGACCAACGCTGAAACCCTGCTGGGCATCTGCCGGCAAGTCGTCGAGCAATGCAGCGAAAGTGATTCCGGGAACGTCCTTAATGCACTCACGGCCAGCCTCAACCGCCTGTCGAGTGTCAATAGCTCGATCGGCGCCCTGGGCGAAGCCAGCAGCCTGCTGACCAGTGCCCAGATCCAGGTCGAAGAAGCCGTCGGCGAGCTGAACCGCTTTCTCGACAATTTCGATGCCGATCCCTCCCGACTGCAGTATCTGGAAGAACGTCTGGATGCAATCTACACACTGGCGCGCAAACACCGCATCCAGCCCACCGAAGTGGCCGAGATGCAGCAAAAGCTGCTGGATGAAATCGAAACCCTCAATGCCAATGACGAATCCATCGAGCGACTGAGCGACGAACTGTCGTCCTACGCCCGTCATTATCAGGAAAAGGCTCGAGAGCTGAGCGATTTGCGCCATCAGGCATCTGGCAGCCTGGCCAGCGCCGTGGAGCAGGAAATCCAACGCCTGGGCATGCCAGGCGGTCGCTTCACCATCGAACTGCGCCCCAACAGCAGCGACGAATTGTTGCCCAATGGGCTTGAACAGGTAGAACTGCTGGTCAGCGCCAACCCGGGGCAACCTTTAAAAGCCCTTGCGAAAGTGGCATCGGGCGGCGAACTGTCACGGATCAGCCTGGCCATCCAGGTGATCACTGCACAGACTTCCCGCGTGCCGACCCTGGTATTCGACGAAGTGGACGTAGGCATTGGCGGCCCGACGGCGGAGATTGTCGGCCAGTTGCTGCGCCGGCTCGGCGAGCGGGGCCAGGTTCTGACCGTGACCCACCTGCCCCAAGTGGCTGCCCAAGGGCATCAGCACTTGTTCGTGCATAAAGTTCGAGGCGAAGACGCCACCCGAACTGCCGTCTCCAAGCTGAGCAAGAACGACCGCATCGAAGAAGTGGCGCGAATGCTGGGCGGCATTGATCTCACCAAGGAATCCCTGGCTCACGCCAAGAAAATGGTCGTCACCGCAAAAGCTTGAGGCAGGCAGAAAGCACGAAGGCGACCCTGAGGCCGCCTTCGTTCGTTTCGCGAACCTTGCGCTCGCGCGACTGCTTACTTTTTCTTGCGCACGTACAGCACCAAGTTGTGATCAACCATCTCGAAGCCATACTTGTCGACGATTGCTTTCTGCAGGCGCTCGATTTCTTCGTCGAAGAACTCGATCACTTCGCTGGTCTCGACGTTGACCATGTGGTCGTGATGCTTGCCGTCGTCCAGCTCGAAGACCGCATGGCCTCCGTCAAAGTTGTGTCGCACCACAAGGCCAGCTGCCTCGAACTGAGTCAGGACACGATATACCGTGGCCAGACCGACGTCCTCGCCAGCCTCCATCAGTGCCTTGTAGACATCCTCGGCACTCATGTGGCGCTGCTCGGCGGAATCGAGCATTTGCAGAATCTTGACCCGTGGCAGGGTCACTTTGAGGCCGGCTTTGCGTAGTTCGCTATTTTCAACCATGGTCAGCTTTCTCGCGATGCTGCTTCGCAGCTTCTCTTAATGCGGGTATGATCGGCGTTTACGTTGTCCCAGCCAAGATAGTGGAAGTCGCCCACCGATGCAAAACACCAAGCTCTTGCTAACCAGTTTCACCCTTGTGGGACTGCTCGCACTCGCCGGTTGTTCATTCCCCGGGGTTTACAAAATCGACATCCAGCAGGGCAATGTCGTCACGCAGGACATGATAGACCAGTTACGCCCGGGAATGACCCGTAAGCAAGTAAGGTTTATCATGGGCAACCCTCTGTTGACCGACACGTTCCATGCCGATCGCTGGGATTATCTGTACAGCCTGCAGCCAGGGGGCGGTGAACGCCAACAGGAACGCATTAGCGTTATCTTCAACCCAAATGATCAACTTGTCAGCCTGTCTGGTGACTTCATGCCAGGCGTAAGTCGCGACGAGGCCATTCTCGGCAAGGACAGCGCCACGACAGTGACCGCCCCTGCGGAAAACGTCGAGAAGCCAAAACCGGAAAAGCCGGCCAAGCCAGGCTCGTTGCTGGACCAGATCCAGAAGGAAGTGGACGGTGTAGAAACTGTTCCCGTTCCGACGCCAGAACCGCTGGACACCTCGCCGCAATAATTTGCGACGCAATAAAAAACCCGGAATTTCCGGGTTTTTTATTGTCTGGCGTTTGGCGCTTCACTGTTTCCGGGCTTTGGCCTCGGCTGCCTTGGCCGCACGCAACCGGCGAACTTCTTTCGGATCGGCCAGCAACGGCCGGTAAATCTCGATGCGATCTCCGGGCTGAACCGGGCGAGTGTCGGGATCGGCGATGACCTTGCCGAAAATCCCCACGGGACACTCGGCCAAATCCACCTCCGGAAACACCTGACCGATACCCGAAGCCAGCAACGCCGCGCGAATGGTCGTCCCGGGGGCAACCGTTACCGATCTAAGCGCCTGTCGATCGATGGCGGCATACACCACCTCGACCTCAACCGTCGCCTCACCCATGGATTTGTTTAGCCCGCTGGCAAAACGCATCCACCAGCGTATTGGCCGCCTGATTGAACAAAGGCCCCAAGGTCGCGCGAACGATAGGCCCGGCGTAATCGAAGGAAAGATCCAGGCTGATCTTGCAAGCCTTGTCGGTCAACGCCTTGAACACCCAGATGCCATGCAGCTGCGTAAACGGCCCTTCTTCAAGGTTCATCTCGATCGATTGGCCGGGAACCAGTGTGTTGCGCGTCACGAAATGCTGGCTGAGCCCACCCTTGGCCACACCGACGCTGGCGCGCATATGCTCAGGTGAGCTTTCCAGGACTTCAGCGGAGGAACACCAGGGCAGGAACTCCGGGTACCGCGCCACGTCGTTGACCAGGTCATAAAGAGCCTGTGCTGGATACGGCAGCAAGGCCGAACGTGCAATGTGTGTCGTCATGTCAGCGTCACTTCCACAGCTGGGCGGCAAACACTACGAGAATGCCGAGGGGCGCCACATAGCGCATCAAGAACAAAGACGGGGCGAACAATGCCGGGCGGTGTATCGACAGTTCGTCGCGCACCACTTCCCGACCCATTACCCAGCCTGCAAACACCACGAAACACAAACCACCGAGTGGCAACATGATCCGTGAGAAGAGCGCGCATTGTCCGGGATTCAATCAACCTGCTCAAGCACGCTGCATCACCGTAGCCGACTCGCGTGCAACTCCCTATAATGCCGGCCCTATGGCTAAACAGAAGAAACACCCCACAGGGACCATCGCGCAAAATAAAAAGGCGCGACACGATTACTTCATCGAACATCGGTTCGAGGCTGGTCTGGTCCTGGCCGGCTGGGAAGTAAAGAGTTTGCGGGCGAGCAAGCTGCAACTGGTTGACAGTTATGTGCTGCTCAAGGATGGGGAGGCATGGCTGCTCGGCAGTCATATCACGCCCCTGACGACCGCCAGCACCCACGTCATTGCTGACCCGACCCGCACGCGCAAGCTGCTGCTCAACCGGCGCGAGCTGGACAAGCTGGCCGCCTCCGTGCAGCAAAAGGGTTACGCCTGCGTGTGCCTCTCCTGGTATTGGAGCAAGCACATGGTCAAGTGCGAAATCGCGCTGGGCAAGGGCAAGAAGGAATACGACAAGCGCGATACCGAGCGCGAACGCGACGCCGGGCGTGAGCTGCAGCGTGCCGTGCGGAACAAGGGCAAGGAAGATTAATCTTCCGGCCTGATCGCGCCTTCGTGGTGAGGGAGCTTGCCCCTCATCACAAGGAACTGATCACATCCCCTTGCGCCGCTCCGCCCGCGCCATGCGCTGCACTTCCTGACGCACCTCTTCCAGCACTTCCTGCACATACAGAATGTGTCGGCTGGACACTTCCCGCGCCTGCTCAGCCCTGCCTTCCAGAATCGCCAGATACAATTCCCGGTGCTGTGTAATCAGCATGTCGCGGGTTTCTGTACGCTGCTTGTACATGCCGCCAATGTTGGTCACCACGTTGCGCTTGAGCAGATCGAACAAGCCACGAATGGTGTGCAGCAACACCGCGTTGTGACTGGCCTCGGCAATCGCCAGATGAAACCTCGCATCCGCCGCGCCCTCCTCGGCCCGACTGACTTCATCGTGCCGCGAATAGCAATCCTGCAATTCATTGAACGCCGCTGTCAGCCGCTCACGATCGACATCGGTGGCGCGCAAGGCGGCGTAATACGCGCAAGAGGCTTCCAGCGTATGACGAAACTCCAACAGATCGCGCTGAGCCTCGGGATTGCTTTCCAGCAGTAGCAGCAACGGATCACTGAAGGTCGTGCCCAGGGACTCCACCACGTAATTACCGCCGCCCTGACGACTGACCAGCAAGCCCTTGGCGACCAGCTTTTGAATGGCTTCGCGCAACGAGGGCCGCGACACGCCGAACTGCTCGGCCAACGCACGCTCCGCAGGCAGCCGCTCACCGGCCTTGAGCGTGCCTTCGAGAATCATCCCTTCCAGCTGCTCGACAATATCGTCAGACAAACGGCGCTGACGAATCTGATCAAACCCCATAACTCGATTTCTCCACGATCCGACGACTCGCCGGGCCTCTATTCTGGCCTATCCGTGCGGTGTCGGCACCTGCAAGTCAGCGCGTTCTCCGGCGTATCGGATGAGCGCATTCGACAAAAGTTTTAGGGCGGCAAATTGACACACTGCCTACGAGCCTTTTACCCTAGCCAACAGCGATTGTAAATTGGTATTACCAATTAGCCAAGTACGCTCATCAGTGCCTGACCAACAACAATTAGGGGCCACCCCATATGCAAACCTGGCAACAGCTCTACAGCCCTCTCGGCAGCCTCGGCCTATCCGCGCTCGCCGCCGTGATTCCCATCGTATTTTTCTTCCTGGCCCTGGCCGTGTTCCGACTCAAAGGGCACGTGGCGGGCAGCATCACCTTGGCGTTGTCTATTCTGGTGGCGATCTTAGCCTTCCACATGCCGGTCGACATGGCATTGGCTGCCGCCGGCTACGGTTTCGCCTATGGTCTGTGGCCGATTGCCTGGATCATCGTCGCAGCGGTTTTCCTCTACAAACTGACGGTCAAGAGCGGTCAGTTTGAGGTGATCCGCAGCTCGGTACTGTCGATCACCGACGACCAGCGCCTGCAAGTGCTGCTGATCGGCTTTTGCTTCGGCGCCTTCCTCGAAGGTGCCGCCGGTTTCGGCGCGCCGGTAGCGATTACCGCGGCGCTGCTGGTAGGACTGGGCTTCAACCCGCTGTACGCCGCCGGCCTGTGCCTGATCGCCAACACCGCCCCCGTGGCGTTCGGCGCGCTGGGCATCCCGATCATCGTTGCCGGGCAAGTGACCGGGATCGACGCCTTCAAGATCGGCGCCATGACCGGCCGTCAACTGCCGCTGCTGTCGATGTTCGTACCGTTCTGGCTGGTGTTCATGATGGATGGCCTGCGCGGTGTACGGGAAACCTGGCCGGCAGCACTGGTGGCCGGCTTGAGCTTCGCCGTCACCCAGTACTTCACCTCGAACTTCATCGGCCCGGAACTGCCGGATATCACCTCGGCCCTGGCCAGCCTGATTTGCCTGACCCTGTTCCTGAAAGTCTGGCAGCCGAAACGCGCCGCCGGTCAACACATCGCCGGCGCCGTCTCGGCTTCCGTGGTCACCGCCAGCGCCGGTGGGTTCGGCCAGAAGCGCACCACCGTCGCTTCGCCTTACAGCCTGGGTGAAATCTTCAAGGCCTGGTCGCCGTTCCTGATCCTCACCGTGCTCGTCACCATCTGGACCCTCAAACCGTTCAAGGCGATGTTTGCCGCCGGCGGCTCGATGTACAGCTGGGTGTTCAACTTCGCGATCCCGCACCTGGATCAACTGGTGATCAAGACCGCACCGATCGTGGCCGCGCCGACCGCGATTCCGGCCGTGTTCAAGCTCGACCCGATTTCCGCGACCGGCACCGCGATTTTCTTCTCGGCACTGATTTCGATGCTGATCCTTAAGATCAACGTCAAAACTGGTCTGACCACTTTGCGCGAAACCTTCTACGAACTGCGCTGGCCGATTCTGTCGATCGGCATGGTGCTGGCCTTCGCTTTCGTCACCAACTACTCGGGCATGTCTTCGACCATGGCCCTGGTATTGGCGGGCACCGGCGCTGCCTTCCCGTTCTTCTCGCCGTTCCTCGGTTGGCTGGGCGTGTTCCTGACCGGTTCCGATACCTCGTCCAACGCCCTGTTCAGCTCGCTTCAAGCCACCACTGCACACCAGATCGGTGTCAACGACACCTTGCTGGTGGCGGCCAACACCAGCGGCGGCGTGACCGGCAAGATGATCTCGCCCCAATCAATCGCCGTGGCCTGCGCCGCGACCGGCCTGGTGGGCAAGGAATCGGATCTGTTCCGCTTCACCCTCAAGCACAGTCTGTTCTTCGCCACAATCGTCGGCCTGATCACCCTGGCCCAGGCCTACTGGTTCACCGGCATGCTGGTGCACTGAGTCCTACAGCCAACATGAAAAAACCGACGCCGGACCACGATTCCGGCGTCAGCTATTCACCACCCGGTCTGTAAGGCTGCTGAAAGAATCCCTCTCTATATTCAGCGGCCGCAACGGACGGATAACCGGGACGACCCGGAGACACGCCTGATGAGCGAGCTTTTTTACAACGCTGTGCCGAATGCGACCCGCGTCGCCCCGCCCCTGCCCGAGCCTCGGCAATACCCCAGCGAGAAACCGCAACGGGTGTACCTGTTCGGAACCTGCGTGGTGGATCTGTTCTACCCGCAAGCCGGAATGGACGCGATCCACCTGCTGGAACGCGAAGGCATCCGAGTCGAGTACCCGCAAGGGCAAAGCTGCTGCGGACAACCGGCCTACACCTCCGGTTACACCGAGCAGGCCCGCACCGTGGCGCGCTCGCAGTTGGCGCTGTTCGCCGGGGATTATCCGGTAGTGGTGCCGTCAGGTTCCTGCGCCGGCATGTTGCGCGAGCACTATGCCGACCTGTTCAAGGACGAGCCGGACACCTTGAAGCAGGTTCAGGCGCTGGCCGCCCGAACCTACGAATTGGCCGAATTCCTGTTGTTCGTCTGCAAGGTGCAGCTCAAGGACAGCGGCGAACCGGTCAAAGTGGCGCTGCACACCTCGTGCTCGGCACGCCGGGAAATGAACACCCACCTGCACGGGCGCGAGTTGTTGTCACAGTTGAGCAACGTGGAGCGGGTCGATCACGACCACGAAAGCGAATGCTGTGGCTTCGGTGGGACTTTCAGCGTCCGTATGCCGGACATTTCCGGGGCCATGGTGGCCGACAAGACCCGGTCGCTGAAGGAATCCGGCGCGCACCAGGTACTGAGTGCCGATTGCGGTTGCCTGATGAACATCAACGGCTCCCTGGAGAAACAGCAGCAAGCGTTGCGCGGCCAACACCTGGCCAGTTTCCTGTGGCAACGCACCGGAGGCGCGCAATGAACGCTTCCGCGATTATTCCTACGGTCGCCGTGGAAGAAGATTTCCGCACACGGGCTCATGGAGCCTTGGGTGACAAGCAACTGCGAAGCAACTTTCGCACGGCGATGGATTCACTGATGGCCAAACGGGCAGCCGCTTTCAGCGATGCCCATGAAAGAGAACACCTGCGAGCGCTGGGCAATGCCGTCCGCGCCCGCGCTTTATCGAAGTTGCCCGACCTGCTCGAGCAACTTGAACGAAACCTGACCCGCAACGGTGTGACAGTGCACTGGGCGGAAACGGTGGACGAGGCCAATGGCATCGTCCTGTCGATCATCCGCGCTCACGAGGGGCGGCAAGTGATCAAGGGCAAATCGATGGTCAGCGAAGAGATGGAGATGAACCATGTCCTCGCTGAACAGGGCATTGAATGCCTGGAATCGGACATGGGCGAGTACATCGTCCAGCTCGACCACGAGAAGCCTTCACACATTATTATGCCGGCGATCCACAAGAATGCCGGTCAGGTCGCGTCCTTGTTCCACGACAAACTTGGCGTTGAATACACCAAGGACGTTGACCAACTCATTCAGATCGGTCGCAGGGTCCTGCGGCAGAAATTCTTCGAAGCGGACATCGGCGTCTCCGGCGTCAACTTCGCCGTGGCCGAAACCGGCACCCTGCTACTGGTGGAAAACGAAGGCAACGGCCGCATGACCACCACGGTCCCGCCGGTGCACATCGCCGTCACTGGCATCGAGAAAGTGGTGGAAAACCTGCGCGACGTGGTGCCGCTGCTGTCGCTGCTGACCCGCTCGGCCCTGGGCATCCCGATCACCACCTACGTCAACATGATCTCCGGTCCGCGCAAGGCGCATGAGCTCGACGGCCCGCAGGAGGTGCATCTGGTGCTGCTGGACAACGGTCGCAGCCAGGCCTTTGCCGACAGCGAATTGCGCCAGACCCTGAACTGCATCCGCTGCGGCGCGTGCATGAATCATTGCCCGGTCTACACCCGGATCGGCGGCCATGCCTACGGCGAGGTGTATCCCGGCCCGATCGGCAAAATCATCACCCCGCACATGGTCGGCCTGGCGAAAGTCCCGGACCACCCGAGTGCATCCTCATTGTGCGGTGCCTGTGGTGAAGTGTGCCCGGTGAAGATTCCAATCCCGTCGCTACTGCGTCGCCTGCGTGAAGAGAACGTCAAGGCGCCCGACAGCCCGAACCGCGTGATGCGTGACCAGGGTCGCAAGTACTCGCGCAAGGAACGCTTGATCTGGAATGCCTGGGCGCGGCTCAACAGTTCGCCGACGCTGTATCGCCTGTTCGGCTTCTTCGCCACGCGCCTGCGCGCCCTCACGCCAAGCAATGTCGGCCCGTGGACGCAGAACCACAGTGCGCCGAAACCCGCCGCTCGTACACTGCACGACATGGCTCGCGAGCATCTGGCCAACCAGGGAGATCGTTGATGAGTGCCAAGCAAAATATCCTCGGCAAATTGCGCAAAAGTCTGACAGGCACCACACCGGTGCCTGACAACTTCGACGTCGAACTGGTGACCGCGCCTTACACTTACACTGCGGAGCAACGCATCCCGCAACTGCGCAAACTGATGGAAGCGGTGCACACGGAAATCCACCTGACGTCGGGTGAAGACTGGCCAGCCTTGCTGGGCAAACTGCTGCTGGATCGCCAGTTGCCCAGCCTGTTGATCGCGCCGACTACGCCCCACGGGCAACGTATCTCACAACATTGGGCGAATAATCCGCACCTGCCTACACTCAAGGCCTACAACCGCCCGGTGGAGGAATGGAAAGCCGAACTGTTCAACGACACGCCGGCAAGCCTGACCGGCACCCTCGGCGCCATTGCCGCCACCGGCAGCCTGATTCTGTGGCCGACCCGGGAAGAGCCGCGCTTGATGAGCCTGGCGCCACCGGTGCATTTCGCCCTGCTCAAGGCCAGTGAAATCCGTGACAACTTCTATCAGGTGCAGCAAGAGTTCGAATGGGCCCAGGGCATGCCGACCAACGCGTTGCTGGTCTCCGGCCCGTCGAAGACCGCCGACATCGAACAGGTGCTGGCCTATGGCGCCCACGGTCCGAAAGATCTGGTGGTGTTGATTCTGGAGGACCAATGAGTCTACCGGCCGCTTTCCTGCGTGATGCGCAGCAACTGATCCCCCTGGAGCGTCGCTTCGACGATCCGTTGTCGACCCTGGCATTCGGCACCGACGCCAGTTTCTATCGGCTGATTCCGCAACTGGTGATCCGCGTCGAATCCGAAGATGAAGTGGTGGCGCTGCTGAAACTGGCGCAGCGCGACCAGGTCCCGGTGACCTTCCGCGCCGCCGGCACCAGCCTGTCCGGCCAGGCCATCAGCGACTCGGTCTTGATCGTGTTGGGGGATAACTGGAACGGCCGCGAGATCCGTGGCCAGGGCACGCAGATCCGTTTGCAACCTGGAGTGATCGGCGCCCAGGCCAATGCCTGGCTGGCGCCGTACGGGCGCAAGATCGGCCCGGACCCGGCGTCGATCAACGCCTGCAAAATCGGCGGCATCGTCGCCAACAACGCCAGCGGCATGTGCTGCGGTACTGCGCAAAATACCTATCACACCCTGGCCGGCATTCGTCTGGTGCTGGCCGATGGCAGCCGTCTCGATACCGAAGATGCGGCGAGTGTCGCGGCGTTTCGTGCAAGCCACGGTCCGTTACTCGAGCGCCTGGCAACCCTGGGTCGCGAGACCCGCGCCAACCCTGAACTGGCCGCCAGAATTCGCCACAAATACCGTCTGAAAAATACCACTGGCCTGTCACTCAACGCCCTGGTGGATTACGACGAGCCTGTGGATATCTTGAGCCACTTGCTGGTGGGCTCCGAAGGCACCCTGGGCTTCATCAGCGCCGTGACCTACGACACAGTGATCGATCACCCGAACAAAGCCTCGGCGCTGATCGTCTTCCCGAACGTGGAAACCTGCTGCAACGCGGTGACCGTGCTCAAAAGCCAACCGGTATCGGCTGTGGAACTGCTCGACCGGCGCAGCCTGCGTTCGGTGCAGAACAAACCCGGCATGCCGGCTTTCGTACAGCACCTGTCGAACAATGCCTGTGCGCTGCTGATCGAATCCCGCGCCGCCTCATCCACATTGTTGCAGGAACAACTGGCGCAGATCATGGCGTCGCTGGCGTCGTTCCCGGTGGAGAAGCAAGTCGACTTCACCCAAGACCCGCTGGAAAACGCCCGCCTCTGGGCGATCCGCAAAGACACCTTCCCCGCCGTCGGCGCGGTGCGCAAAACCGGCACCACGGTGATCATCGAGGACGTGACCTTTCCGGTGGAACAACTGGCCATCGGCGTGAACCGCCTGATCGAGCTGTTCGACAAACATCACTACGACGAAGCGATCCTTTTCGGACACGCGCTGGAAGGCAATCTGCACTTCGTCTTCACCCAAGGCTTCAACAACCCGGAAGAAATCGCACGCTACCAGGCGTTCATGGACGACGTGGCGCAACTGGTCGCGGTGGAGTTCGGCGGTTCGCTCAAGGCCGAACACGGCACCGGGCGCAACATGGCGCCCTTTGTCGAACTGGAATGGGGCAGCGACGCCTACCAGTTGATGTGGCAGCTCAAGCGCCTGCTCGATCCCAACGGGATTCTTAACCCGGACGTAGTGCTCAGCGAAGACCCGCAGATTCACCTCAAAAACCTCAAGCCTCTGCCGGCCGCCGACGAGATCGTGGACAAGTGCATCGAGTGCGGCTTCTGCGAACCGGTTTGCCCCTCGAAAGGCCTGACCTTGAGCCCGCGTCAACGCATCGTGATCTGGCGTGACATCCAGGCGAAGAAGCGCGCAGGCGTCGACACCTCCGAACTCGAAGCCGCGTATGAATACCAGGGCATCGACACCTGCGCAGCGACCGGCCTGTGCGCTCAGCGTTGCCCGGTAGGCATCAATACCGGCGACCTGGTGAAAAAGCTTCGCGGCCTACACGCCACCCATACGAAAACGGCTAATTGGCTGGAAGGAAATTTCGCCACGGCATTGCAGGGTGCGCGCCTCACCCTGCACGTGGCCAACGGTGCGCGAATGTTGTTGGGGGCACCGCGACTGGCCAGGCTTTCGGCGACGGTGACGCGCCTGTCCAAGGGGCAGATCCCGCAGTGGACCAACGCCATGCCGCAGCCCGAACGGGCGATTCGCTTCAGCCCGACAGTGTCGGACGAGCGCCCGCGCGTGGTGTACCTGGCGGCGTGCGTTTCCCGTGCCATGGGGCCGGCGGCCGGCGACAAAGAACAAATGTCGCTGTACGACAAGACCCGTGGCCTGCTGGAAAAAGCCGGCTACCAAGTTGTGTTTCCGGAGAACCTGGACAACCTCTGCTGCGGCCAGCCTTTCGCGTCCAAGGGCTATGCCGAACAGGCCGAGCACAAACGCCAGGAACTGATCGGCGCCCTGCTCCACGCCAGCCGCGGCGGGCTCGACCCGATCTACTGCGACACCAGCCCTTGCACGCTGCGTCTGGCCCAGGACCTGGGCGACGTGCGCCTGGACCTTTATGACCCGGTGCGATTCATCCGCACCCATCTGATGGATCGGCTGGACTTCACGCCCCAGGACACACCGATCGCGGTGCACGTCACCTGCAGCACCCAGCACCTGGGCGAGAGCCAGGCGCTGATCGACCTGGTACGCAAGTGCAGCACCCAAGTGGTCATCCCCGAAGGCATCCACTGCTGCGGGTTCGCCGGCGACAAAGGCTTCACCACACCGGAACTCAACGCCCACTCCCTGCGCACCTTGAAAGATGCCGTGCAGTATTGCGAGGAAGGCATCTCCACCAGCCGCACCTGCGAAATCGGCCTCAGCCAGCACAGTGGAATCGACTACCACGGACTCGTCTACCTGGTAGACCGCGTAACCCAACCCCGCCACTAACCCCTGTAGGAGCGAGCTCGCTCGCGATGGACGTGAACGATAACGCGGGCAGCCTGACACCCCGCAGCGCCCTGTCGTCCATCGCGAACTCGCTCCTACAGCAGGATTGTGTCGAAATCTTTCAATCGCAAAGAAATACCGAATTCCTGCGCGCAGCTATAGTCATTTAGCTAAGCCCTTCACAAAGGCTTATAACTGCCTCGGCCAGCAGCCCCAGTCGTCACCGGCAGCACCGAGCCCTCATGCGCAAGGAGATACCCATGAAGCACTCTGCAATTGCTGGATTGTTCATCACTGCTGCACTGCTGGCATCGCCCGCGTTTGCGGCGGACAAGGATCTTTGTGCCGCCAATCTTCAAAAAATCGACGACTTCGCGGCGAGCGCGCCCTCCCTGCCTGAAAACTCCCTGGACAACATAAAGGCAGCGCAAGAGAAAGCCAAAAAGTCCCAGGCAGCGGGCAACGACAAGGATTGCGTCGAAATCACCAGCGGTCTGATCACAAAAATGCAAATCCGGGATCCCGCTCGAAACTGATGCCAGGGAAGGCCAACCTTCGGGTTGGCCTTCCGGGCCACTTTGCCGTAGACTACACAGGCTTGTTGCTCATCGATTCACCGAGCAATGAGCACGGGGCCGTTTAGGATTCGACGCCGGTCGCGAAACTTTAGGTGCATGCCGAGTTGGTAACAGAACTCGTAAATCCACTGTTGCAACTTCTTATAGTTGCCAATGACGAAACCTACGGCCAGGAATTCGCTATCGCTGCGTAAGCAGCCTTAGATCCTGAGCTTCTGGTACCTTCGGGTCCAGCAATCACCAGGGGATGTCTGTAAACCCAAAGTGATTGTCATATAGAACAGAATCGCCGTGCAGTACGTTGTGGACGAAGCGGCTAAAACTTACACAACTCGCCCAAAGCACCCTGCCCGTCGGGTCGCTGAGGGTTAACTTAATAGACACGGCTACGCATGTAGTACCGACAGCGGAGTACTGGCGGACGGGGGTTCAAATCCCCCCGGCTCCACCAATTGAAAAAGACGTCTTCGGACGTCTTTTTTTGTGCCTGCGATTCAGCAAAACATGCCTCCCCGCCTCCCTGCCAAGGGCGCGATCTTACTGACACTGAACCCCTTCATCCCAGCATTCGATCATGATGCGTACCTCGATGGACGGGGGAATTGATTTGTACGGGAGCGAGCATGCTCGCGATGGTGGTCAACGATAGCGTGGGGAGTCAGGTGCCCCGCAGTGTTCTTGAGTCCATCGCGAGCGGGCTCGCTCCTACAGGGGGCTAATTCACTTCGATGGCTCACCCAGCATGCCGGTGTAGTGCGCCAGGCGTTTCTCGACGTCCGCTTTCTTCTGCAAGCCAAGCTCCATCAACTGCTTGATCCGCGCCTGGGCCGCCGGCCGTTGCACCGAGCCGATGAACCCCTCCCATTCGCTGGCGATGGCTTCGTTGGGCGGCAGGCTGGCGGCGTCCACCAGTTTCTTGATGTCGGCAATCGACTGTTTGTCGAAGCGCGCGATGCGCCAGGCCATGGTGTCGACGAACTTGTCGAGTTCGGCGTCGGGTAGCGCGCGGTTGACGTAGCCATAACGCTCGGCCAGTTCACCGTTGATATCGTTGCCCGTCAGCAGCACTTCCAGCGCCCGGCCGCGCCCCATCAGGCGTGGCAGACGCGCCATTGGTCCGCCGCCAGGCACCAGGGCGGCACCGATTTCCCATTGCGACAGAATGGCTTTTTCACGACTGGCAAAACGCATGTCACTGGCCAGCGACAGTTCGCTGCCCACACCCGTGGCGCGGCCGCGAATCGACACGATCGACACCACCGGCGCCTTGCTCAACCGCACCAGCATATCGGGCAGCGGCGGCAGGCCGGTCGGGCCATTGGGCAGGCTGGTGGTGTCGCTCAGCGCCGGCACGAAGTCGTAGTGGGTCAAAAAGAAATCCGGCACATCACTGTCGAACACCACGACCACCAACTTCGGATCGGATTCGATGGCCGTGATGACCTCGTTCAACTGCGGCATGGTTTCCGGACCGTAGATGTTGTAAGGCGGGTTGTGAAACGTCACCCGCCAGTACTCAGGCGTGACCCGCGTGAGCTTGATTTCCTGCTTGACCGCTTTGCTGGTCGACGCCTTGTCGGCGGAGGAAGGGTGTCTCGCCAGCGATAGCTGCACCTGTGGTGGCGATGCCGGCAAAGATCAATGCAACGGTGAGCGACTGAAGTCTCATGGGAACCTCTTCAGAAGGAAGATAGCCTGAAGGCATGTGGATTCCCGTGATCGATCCTGCTCCCTGCCCGGTCCCTTCGCGGGTCAACACATGAGCATGGTTTCGTGCTTGCAACCGGGAGCGGTTCAGCACGATGATCAAGAGTAGCAGCACAATAGTGGCTCACATGACCTGTCATCGGATGCGATGAGGCCAAGATAAAAGCAACGGCAAAATCAAAAGATCGCAGCCTTCGCCAGCGCCTACAAAAGCGCGCCGTACACGCCCCTCACCACTCATCAGGCCGAGCGTTAGCTCGCCTGCAGCTCTTGATCTTGATCCACCCGCCCCTTTCGGAAGGCTGAGCGCAGGCGTTTATCCGGGGATTGGCGCGCAGCGCCGTTCGACGCAGTCGAAC
>NZ_LYVP01000030.1 GCF_001984065.1 Pseudomonas sp. KK4 | reverse complement strand
CGGTTCGGGCTCGGCAGGACTGTGGCGACTGAAGGCAAACGACTGTGGGATACCGATCGAGCGCATGCCCAGGCGCCCCAGCAGGCTGCCTTCGGCCGGGCCGATGAACAGCACGCCATCGACGTGGGTCAGGCGCTTGAGTACTTCGAACACCTGCTTTTGCGTGGCCAGGTCGAAATAGATCAGCAGATTGCGGCAGAACACGAAATCAAACGGCGGCTCATTGGCGAGCAAGGTCGGATCCAGCACATTGCCGACTTGCAGGCGCACTTGGTCCAGCACTCGACTGTTGAGGTGATAACCATCGTTTTCGGCGGTGAAATAGCGCTCGCGATAGCTCAAGTCCTCGCCGCGAAAGGAATTCTTGCCGTACAGCGCACGCCGGGCCTTGTCCACCGACAAAGGGCTCACGTCCATGCCGTCGACCTTGAACTGGTGCGGCTTGAACCCGGCATCGAGCAGCGCCATGGCGATCGAATACGGCTCTTCGCCGGTAGAGCACGGCAGGCTGAGAATGCGCAGGGCCCGCAGGTTATTGATCTCGCTCAGGCGCCGGGCCGCCAGTTTCGCCAGGGTGGCGAAGGATTCCGGGTACCGGAAGAACCAGGTCTCGGGGACGATCACCGCTTCGATCAATGCCTGCTGCTCGTCACCGCAGGTTTGCAGCCTGCGCCAGTACTCGTCGGCCGTCTGCGCATTGGATGCCGTGCTGCGCTGACGCACCGCGCGCTCGATGATCGCCGGGCCCACCGAGGTCACGTCGAGGCCGATGCGTTCCTTGAGGAAATCGAAAAAACGCTGGTCGTTGCTCATGACTGTTCCTCAAGCAGCGTGAGGTCCAATGGGGGCGACGGATACAACAGCGCGCGGACCCGCTCGTCCAACAGATCGACGACCCGCACCCATTGCAGCAAACCCTGCTCGTCCTTGCGCACCGGCCCCAGGTAAGGGGCCTGGGGAGTGTCCAGGCCATAGGGCTGAAAGTCCGCCGGATCGCAACGCAAGGTGTCAGTGGCCTGCTCCAGGATCAGGCCGAGCAGTTGCGCCGGTGCGCTTTGATCCGGGCGGTAATGCACCAGCACCAGTCGCGTGCTGGTCCGGGCCTGGGCAGGCGCATCGAAGGTCAACGCGCTGAGGTCGATCACCGGCACCACGACGCCACGCCAGGCGAATACGCCGGCCACCCATTGGGGCGCCCGGGCAATCGGCTTCAAGGGCAGGCGCGGCAGCACTTCGGCCACTTCAGTGGCGCGCAGGGCATAGCGCTCGCAACCAATGCGAAACACCAGGAACAGCGCATGGGGCGCCTGCTTGATAGCAGTGCGCTTGACGGTGAGCTCGCTCATCAGACTTTGAATCGCGAAACGCCACCGCGCAGCCCGACGGCCACCTGGCTCAGTTCGTCGATGGCGAAGCTGGCCTGGCGCAGGGACTCGACAGTCTGGCTGCTGGCATCGCCCAGTTGCACCAGCGCGTGGTTGATCTGCTCGGCACCGGTGGCCTGGGCCTGCATGCCCTCGTTGACCATCAGCACCCGCGGCGCCAGCGCCTGCACCTGATGGATGATCTGCGACAACTGCTCGCCCACCTGCTGCACTTCGGACATGCCCCGGCGCACTTCTTCGGAGAACTTGTCCATGCCCATCACCCCGGCCGACACCGCCGACTGAATCTCACGCACCATCTGCTCGATGTCGTAGGTGGCGACGGCGGTCTGGTCCGCCAGGCGCCGCACTTCGGTGGCGACCACGGCAAAACCGCGACCGTATTCACCGGCCTTCTCGGCCTCGATAGCGGCGTTGAGCGACAGCAGGTTGGTCTGGTCGGCGACCTTGACGATGGTCACCACCACCTGGTTGATGTTGCCGGCCTTCTCATTGAGGATCGCCAGTTTGGCGTTGACCAGATCGGCCGCGCCCATCACCGAGTGCATGGTTTCTTCCATGCGCGCCAGCCCTTGCTGCCCGGAGCCGGCGGCCACCGAGGCCTGATCGGCGGCGGTGGACACTTCGGTCATGGTGCGCACCAGATCCCGCGAAGTGGCAGCAATTTCACGGGACGTCGCGCCGATTTCGGTGGTGGTGGCGGCGGTTTCGGTGGCGGTGGCCTGCTGCTGCTTGGAGGTGGCGGCGATCTCGGTGACCGAGGTGGTGACCTGCACCGACGAGCGCTGGGCCTGGGATACGAGGGCGGTCAGCTCGGTCATCATGTCGTTAAAGCCGGTTTCGACGGCGCCGAATTCGTCTTTGCGATCCAGGTTCAGGCGACGGCTGAGATCGCCGGTGCGCATCACTTCGAGGATCTGCACGATGCGGTTCATCGGCGCCATGATCGCGCGCATCAGCAGCAGGCCGCAGAGACCGGCGGCCAGTACCGCGATCAGCAGCGATATGCCCATGATGACTTTAGCGGTGAGCACCGCATCATCGATGGCGACAATGTCCCTGTCGGCCACGGCCTTGTTATGCAGCAGAATATCGTTGAGCTTCATCCGTCCCGTCGTCCAGGCTGGCGTCAGCTCGTCGTTGAACATCGTGATCGCGTCGGCATTCTGGTTGCGCTTATGCAGATCGATGACCGCCGCCAGTATCCGATGGTAATCGTCGTGGGCCTTCTGGAACGCGGCGAACTCGGTCCGGTCCTCATCGTCGGTGATGGTCTGGCGATACAGGTCCATCTGTTCTTGCAGGCGCACGGCATAGCCACTGAAATCCGCGGCATCCTTGGTGTTGAAGCCCTGCCCTTGCTCAAGGCCGAGCATGGCTTGAATGCGCAGGAAACTGTCGGACCAGGCGCCGCGAATCATCGAACTGTAGAACAAGCCAGGGAGTGCATCCTCGCGCACACTGGCTTGGCTGTCTTCGATCTTCAACAGCCTTGAATACGAGACGACCACCATCAACAGCATGATGGCGATGATGACTGCAAAACTCGCCAAAATGCGTTGGCGCAACGTCCAGTTCTTCACAGGCTGTCCTCGGGGTCGTTTCGAAATGCGGGGAGTATAGCCGAGGGCGGTGTTTCATTAATAAGACGGGTGCGCACCACTTCTCATCCCGCTTGGAAAAAGCCGGGATTGGCTCTGGATGGGGACTGTCCGCTACTGGCGGGAGGTGTGCCAGTGGTGATTTGGCACAAAGGGACCGTGGAATGGTCATGGAGGGCGGTGGCGATAATGAAGACGCCATCGCGGGCAAGCCTCGCTCCTACAGGACTCGATGCGAATCCTGTAGGCGCGAGGCTTGCCCGCGATGGTATTTTCAAACCTTAAACAGCAGCCAGGCGCACCTGCTTCTCCAACTCGGCCTTCAACCCCGGTTCCAGCTTGAGCTGTCGCGCCAGTTCATCGAGGTAGGATTTCTCCATGAAGCTTTCCTCGTCCACCAGCATCACGCTGGCGATGTACATTTCGGCCGCCATCTCCGGGGTTTTGGCGGCGCGGGCGACATCAGTTGGGTCCAGGGGCTTGTTCAGCTCCGCGTGCAGCCAGTGCTGCAGTTCCTGATCATTGTCGAGCTTGGTGAACTCGCCTTCGATCAACTCCCGCTCACGCTCATCGATGTGCCCATCGGCCTTGGCCGCGGCCACCAGGGCCTTGAGGATCGCCTGGCTGTGTTGCTCGACCTGCGCGGCGGGCAGGCGGTCCAGGGTTTGCGGTTCGTTCTTCGGCGCGGTGCCCTGCTGGGCCTGCCAGTTACCGTAAGCCTTGTAGGCCAGCACACCCAGCGCCGCGAGACCGCCGTACACCGCGACCTTGCCGCCCACCTTGCGCGCCTTCTTGCTACCGAGCAGCAGCCCCATGGCCCCCGCCGCCAGAGCGCCGCCGCCAGCGCCCGAGAGCAAACCACCCAGCCCGCCCGAGCCGCCACTGTTGCCGCCGAGCAACCCGCCCAAACCAGCGGACGCTTTGTTCTGCGCCCCGCCCGTCTTGTTCTGCAACAGATCCTGGCCGGACTTGAGCAGTTGATCGAGCAATCCACGGGTGTTCATTTTCCGCCTCCAAAAAAGGTGTAACCGGATTTTGAGGCAACCAGACTAGATCGAAAGTGCCCGGCGCCTGCCAGCAAGAGTGCTTCCAGATGTTGCCCGCAGCCTTGTGCATGAACCTTGCGGCTGCTTTCTGTTTTTTAGATATACACTCGAACAAATCGATAAAAACCGCCCACCGGGTACCCTTCCATGATGACCCTGCGTCAGATCCGTCATTTCATCGCCGTGGCCGAGACCGGTTCGATCTCCGCCGCTGCGCAGACCGCCTTCATTTCCCAGTCCACCCTGACCCTGGCGATCCAGCAACTGGAACAGGAAATCGGCGTCGGCCTGTTCAATCGCCACGCCAAGGGCATGACCCTCACCCACCAGGGCCACCAATTCCTGCGCCAGGCGCACTTGATCCTGGCCACCGTCGACAACGCCAAGCGCAGCCTGCAACAGAGCACCGACCAGGTGGCCGGGCAGTTGATCATCGGCGTGACCAGCCTGGTGGCCGGTTATTACCTGGCGGATTTGCTCACCCGTTTCCAGCGGGCCTACCCCAACGTGGAAATTCGCGTGATGGAGGACGAGCGCCCATACATCGAGCATTTGCTGGTCAGCGGCGAGATCGATGTCGGTGTACTGATCCTGTCCAACCTGGAAGACCGTCATGCCCTGCAGACCGAAGTGCTGACTCACTCGCCCCATCGGTTGTGGCTGCCAGCCCAGCATCCACTGCTGGAACACGACAGCATCAACCTGGCCGACGTGGCCCGGGAGCCATTGATTCAACTGAACGTCGATGAAATGGACCGCAACGCCCAGCGCATGTGGACCGCCGCCTCCCTGCAACCGCGCATCACTTTGCGCACCGCCTCGACCGAAGCAGTGCGAAGCCTGGTGGCCGCCGGGCTGGGGGTCTCTATCCAGCCGGACATGACTTATCGCCCCTGGTCGCTGGAAGGCGACATCATCGAAGCGCGGCCGATTGCCGATCTCAGCCAGACCCTGGACGTCGGCCTCGCCTGGCGGCGCGGCACTGCACGGCCGGCGCTGGTCGACCCGTTCCTGACCGTCGCCCGAGAGCAGCCCCACGGCGGGCGCAAGCCATCTATTTAATCGAACGCCACCTTCAGTATTTAGTATTTGTCGACCTCGGGTCCGCGCACTAGTCTTGCTGCATCTATATAAGACGGGCCGGCCCCCAGGCATTGGGAGCAGCATGGCCACACAAGAAAAGAGATCGCGAAAAATGGCTGGCGCGCAGACCCCGTTGTTCACCGCGTTGTTGATCGATGGCGAATTGGTCGCCGGGCAAGGCTTCGTCGAGCCGATCATCAATCCGGCCACGGGCGAGGTGCTGACACAGATCGCCGAAGCCAGCACCGAACAGGTCGAAGCCGCCATCCTCGCCGCCCACCGCGCCTTCGCCGGTTGGTCACGCACCACCCCGCAGCAACGCTCGAACCTGCTGCTGGACATTGCCAACGCCATCGAAAAAAACGCCGACCTGCTGGCCCGTCTCGAAGCGCTGAACTGCGGCAAGCCGTTGCACCTGGCCCGTCAGGACGACCTGAGCGCCACCGTCGATGTGTTCCGCTTCTTCGCTGGCGCCGTGCGTTGCCAGACCGGTCAACTCAGCGGTGAATACCTGCCGGGCTACACCAGCATGGTGCGCCGCGATCCGATTGGCGTTGTCGCATCGATTGCGCCGTGGAATTACCCGATCATGATGGCCGCGTGGAAAATCGCCCCGGCCCTGGCCGCCGGCAACACCCTGGTGTTCAAGCCATCGGAACACACGCCGCTGTCGATCCTGGCCTTGGCGCCAGCCTTGGCCGAGATCCTGCCGCGTGGCGTGATCAACATTGTCTGCGGGGGTGGCGAAGGCGTCGGCAGCCATCTGGTCAGCCATCCCAAGGTGCGCATGGTGTCGCTGACCGGCGATATCGTCACCGGGCAGAAGATCCTTCAGGCCGCAGCCAAAACCCTCAAGCGCACTCACCTGGAACTGGGCGGCAAAGCCCCGGTAATCGTCTGCAACGATGCCGACATTCAGGCCGTGGTCGAAGGCGTGCGCACCTACGGTTACTACAACGCCGGGCAGGATTGCACGGCGGCGTGCCGGGTTTATGCACAGGCCGGGATTCACGATCGGCTGGTGGCGGAACTCGGCGCGGCGGTCAGCAGCATTCGTTTTGCCGGCAAGCGCGACGCCGACAACGAGATCGGCCCGCTGATCAGCACTCGCCAGCGCGACCGCGTGGCCAGTTTCGTCGAGCGCGCCCTCGGTCAGCCGCACATCGAGCGTGTGACCGGTGCGGCGGTGCACTCCGGTGCCGGTTTCTTTTATCAGCCGACCTTGCTGGCCGGTTGCAGACAGAGCGACGAAATCGTCCAGCGCGAAGTGTTCGGCCCGGTGGTCACCGTGACCCGTTTCGATGAGCTGGAACAGGCCGTGGACTGGGCCAACGATTCGGAATATGGCCTGGCGTCCTCAGTCTGGACCCAGAACCTGGACAAGGCGATGCAGGTCGCCGCGCGTTTGCAGTACGGCTGCACCTGGATCAACAGCCACTTCATGCTGGTCAGCGAAATGCCCCATGGCGGCCTCAAGCG
Organism: Pseudomonas sp. KK4; assembly: GCF_001984065.1. Lineage (GTDB taxonomy): Bacteria > Pseudomonadota > Gammaproteobacteria > Pseudomonadales > Pseudomonadaceae > Aquipseudomonas. Next base: position 50,713 of record NZ_LYVP01000030.1, on the reverse strand, counting down.
CTCGGGCTACGGCAAGGACCTGTCCAGCGACTCACTACAGGACTACAGCGTGGTGCGGCACATCATGGCGCGCCACGGCCAGCATCTCTGACTACGCTAATAACAAGCCGCCAACGGCATGCTTCACCACGTTCACAACTGCCCCGACCATAATTTGAAGAAGAGGGAATTCCCATGTTCGTGCACAAGACCGCACTGCTCAGTGCAATCACCACCGCGCTGCTGGCCAGTGCCAGTGTCCAGGCCGCCGAGCCGCTCAAGGCGGTCGGCGCCGGCGAAGGCCAGCTGGATATCGTGGCGTGGCCTGGCTACATCGAACGTGGTGAAAGCGACAAGGCGTATGACTGGGTGACCGGTTTCGAGAAGGAAACCGGCTGCAAGGTCAACGTGAAGACCGCCGCCACCTCCGATGAGATGGTGAGCCTGATGGCCAAGGGGGGTTATGACCTGGTGACCGCGTCCGGCGACGCGTCCCTGCGCCTGATCGTCGGCAAGCGTGTGCAGCCGATCAACACCGCGTTGATCCCGAACTGGAAGAACCTCGACCCGCGCCTCAAGGATGCGCCGTGGTACGTGGTCAACAAGCAGACCTACGGCACACCCTATCAGTGGGGCCCGAACGTGCTGATGTACAACACCAACGTGTTCAAGACCGCGCCGACCAGTTGGGGCGTGGTGTTCAACGCCGAAGACCTGCCGGACGGCAAGTCGAACAAGGGCCGTGTGCAGGCCTATGACGGCCCGATCTACATCGCCGACGCGGCGCTGTACCTCAAGTCCGCCAAGCCGGAACTGGGCATCCAGAACCCCTACGAACTGACCGAAGCACAGTACAAGGCGGTACTCGACCTGCTGCGCGCCCAACAGCCGCTGATCCACCGCTACTGGCACGACACCACCGTGCAAATGAGCGACTTCAAGAACGAAGGTGTGGTCGCCTCCGGCGCCTGGCCGTATCAGGTCAACGGCCTGATGAACGAGAAACAGCCGATCGCCTCGACCATTCCGAAAGAAGGCGCCACCGGCTGGGCCGACACCACCATGCTGCACACCGACGCCAAGCACCCCAACTGTGCCTACAAGTGGATGGACTGGTCGCTGACCCCGAAAGTCCAGGGCGACGTGGCAGCGTGGTTCGGTTCATTGCCAGCGGTGCGGGCAGCGTGCAAGGAAAGCGAACTGCTCGGCGCCGAAGGCTGCAAGACCAACGGTTTCGACCAGTTCGACAAGATCGCCTTCTGGAAAACCCCGCAGGCTGAAGGCGGCAAATTCGTGCCATACAGCCGCTGGACCCAGGACTACATCGCGATCATGGGCGGCCGATAGGTTGTGAACTGACGCAGATTCAATTGTGGGAGCGGGCTTACTCGCGAAAGGGCCATCACATTCAACAGTGAGGGTGGCTGACACAACGCTTTCGCGAGCAAGCCCGCTCCCACATCAGATCTCCACCCTTGCTACCACCCTTTTCACCCCTACAGAACGTCGCCTCGTTTTTTCAGAAGTCCAGGCAGGGCCGCTGCGACGGCCTTCGCCTTTTGGGAGCACCGCACCATGACGCTTGCAGTCCAGTTCACCAACGTTTCCCGTCAGTTCGGCGAAGTGAAAGCCGTTGACCGGGTTTCCATCGATATCCAGGACGGCGAGTTCTTCTCCATGCTGGGGCCTTCGGGCTCGGGCAAAACCACCTGCCTGCGCCTGATCGCCGGTTTCGAACAACCGAGCGCAGGCTCCATCCGCATTCACGGCGAGGAAGCCGCCGGGCTGCCGCCGTATCAGCGTGACGTGAACACCGTGTTCCAGGATTACGCGCTGTTCCCGCACATGAACGTGCTCGACAACGTCGCCTACGGTTTGAAAGTCAAAGGCGTCGGCAAAAACGAACGCCGCAAGCGCGCCGAAGAAGCCCTCGACATGGTCGCCCTCGGCGGTTACGGCGAGCGTAAACCGGTGCAGCTTTCCGGCGGCCAACGCCAGCGGGTGGCCCTGGCCCGCGCCCTTGTCAATCGTCCACGGGTGCTGCTGCTCGACGAACCCCTCGGCGCACTGGACCTGAAGCTGCGCGAACAGATGCAAAGCGAGTTGAAGAAGCTTCAACGCCAGTTGGGCATCACCTTCATTTTCGTCACCCACGATCAGACCGAAGCGCTGTCGATGTCCGACCGCGTGGCCGTGTTCAACAAGGGCCGCATCGAACAGGTGGACTCGCCGCGCAACCTGTACATGAAACCGGCGACCACCTTCGTCGCCGAATTCGTCGGCACCTCCAACGTGATTCGCGGCGACCTGGCCAAACAGCTGAGCGGCAATCCACAGCCGTTTTCGATCCGTCCGGAACACGTGCGTTTCGCCGAAGGCCCGCTGGCCAGCCACGAGATCGAAGTCAGCGGCCTGCTGCACGATATCCAGTACCAGGGCAGCGCCACCCGCTATGAGCTGAAGCTGGAAAACGGCCAGACCCTGAACATCAGCCAGGCCAACAATCAATGGCTCGACACCAGCGCGCAGCACCAGACCGGGCAACGCCTGAGTGCGCGCTGGGCCCGGGAAGCGATGATCCCGTTGCACGACACCGTTGCGGGCGGGGTGTGAGATGAACACCTTGGCAATCTCTCAACCGGCCGCAGGCAGCTCACCGCTGCGCAGGTTCTCCAACCTGCTGTATCGCCGGCCGAACCTGTACCTGTCGATGCTGTTGGTGCCGCCGCTGCTGTGGTTCGGCGCGATCTACCTCGGTTCGCTGCTGACCCTGCTGTGGCAAGGTTTCTACACCTTCGACGACTTCACCATGGCGGTCACTCCGGACCTGACCCTGGCCAACTTCGCCGCGCTGTTCCAGCCGTCGAACTTCGACATCATCCTGCGCACCCTGAGCATGGCCATCGTGGTGTCGATCGCCAGCGCCATCGTCGCCTTCCCGATCGCCTACTACATGGCGCGCTACACCACCGGCAAGACCAAGGCGTTTTTCTACATCGCGGTGATGATGCCGATGTGGGCCAGCTACATCGTCAAGGCTTATGCCTGGACGCTGTTGCTGGCCAAAGGCGGTGTGGCGCAGTGGTTCGTCCAGCACCTTGGGCTGGAGCCGGTCCTGCAGTTCGTGCTGGGGATTCCGGGGATCGGTGGCAGTACGCTGTCGACCTCGCACCTGGGGCGGTTCATGGTGTTCGTCTACATCTGGCTGCCGTTCATGATCCTGCCGATCCAGGCCTCGCTGGAGCGTTTGCCACCTTCTTTGTTGCAAGCGTCCGCCGACTTAGGCGCCAAGCCCCGGCAGACCTTCATGCAGGTGATCCTGCCGCTGTCGGTGCCAGGCATCGCTGCCGGCTCGATCTTCACTTTTTCGCTGACCCTGGGCGACTTCATCGTGCCGCAACTGGTGGGCCCACCGGGGTATTTCGTCGGCAGCATGGTGTATGCCCAGCAAGGCGCGATCGGCAACATGCCGATGGCTGCTGCGTTCACGCTGGTGCCGATCGTTCTGATCGCCGTTTACCTGACCATCGTCAAGCGACTGGGGGCCTTCGATGCACTCTGAGAAAGCGTCTATTGGCTTGCGCATCGCAGCCTGGGGCGGGTTGGTGTTTTTGCACTTTCCGATCCTGATCATCTTCCTCTACGCCTTCAACACCGAAGACGCAGCGTTCAGCTTTCCACCCAAGGGCTTCACCCTGAAGTGGATCGGCGTGGCGTTCTCGCGGCCCGACGTGCTCGAAGCGATCAAGCTGTCGTTGCAGATCGCTTCGGTGGCCACGCTGATCGCCCTGGTGCTCGGCACACTGGCCTCGGCGGCCTTGTACCGTCGGGACTTCTTCGGCAAGCAAGGCATCTCGCTGATGCTGATCCTGCCGATCGCGCTGCCGGGGATCATCACCGGGATCGCGCTGCTGGCGACCTTCAAGACGCTGGGGATCGAACCGGGAATGTTCACCATCATCGTCGGCCACGCGACCTTCTGCGTGGTGATCGTCTACAACAACGTCATCGCCCGTTTGCGCCGCACCTCCCACAGTTTGATCGAGGCTTCGATGGACCTCGGCGCCGACGGTTGGCAGACCTTCCGCTACATCATCCTGCCCAACCTCGGCTCGGCACTGCTGGCCGGCGGCATGCTCGCGTTTGCGCTGTCGTTCGACGAAATCATCGTCACCACCTTCACCGCCGGCCATGAACGCACCCTGCCGCTGTGGCTGCTCAACCAGCTCAGCCGCCCCCGGGACGTGCCGGTGACCAACGTCGTGGCGATGCTGGTGATGATGGTGACCATGCTGCCGATCCTGGGCGCCTATTACCTGACACGGGGTGGCGAGAGCGTGGCCGGTAGCGGCGGGAAATAACTTCATGACAGACACCACGGTCCCCTGTGGGAGCGGGCTTGCTCGCGAAGAGGCCATCACCTTCGACACCGATGCTGGCTGATCTATCGCTTTCGCGAGCAAGCCCGCTCCCACATCCGACCCGGTTTCTACAGATAAAAATAAACAGCTTCGAAGAGGACAATGCCATGCAAACCCAACTCCTGATCAACGGCCAATTCGTCACCGGCGAAGGCCCCGCCCAACCGGTGTTCAACCCGGCGCTGGGCCGGGTGCTGGTGGAAATCAACGAGGCCAGCGAAGCCCAGGTCGATGCCGCCGTGCGCGCCGCCGATGCCGCGTTCGACAGCTGGTCGCAGACCGCGCCGAAAGATCGCTCGCTGCTGCTGCTCAAACTCGCCGACGCCATCGAAGCCAATGGCGAAGAGCTGGCCAAGCTGGAATCGGACAACTGCGGCAAGCCCTACAGCGCCGCGCTGAACGACGAGATCCCGGCGATTGCCGACGTGTTCCGCTTCTTCGCCGGTGCCAGCCGCTGCATGAGCGGTTCGGCCGGTGGCGAATACCTGCCCGGCCACACCTCGATGATCCGTCGCGACCCGGTGGGCGTGATCGCCTCCATCGCGCCGTGGAACTACCCGCTGATGATGGTGGCCTGGAAAATCGCCCCGGCCCTGGCCGCCGGTAACACCGTGGTGCTCAAGCCGTCGGAACAGACTCCGCTGACCGCCCTGCGTCTGGCGCAACTGGCGGCGGAGATTTTCCCCGCCGGCGTGCTTAACCTGGTGTTCGGCCGTGGGCCTACGGTCGGCAGCCCGCTGGTGACCCACCCGAAAGTGCGCATGGTGTCGCTGACCGGCTCGATCGCCACCGGCTCGAACATCATTTCCAGCACCGCCGACACCGTCAAACGCATGCACATGGAACTGGGCGGCAAGGCGCCTGTGATCATCTTTGACGATGCCGACATCGATGCAGCTGTCGAGGGCATTCGTACCTTCGGTTTCTATAACGCTGGCCAGGACTGCACCGCGGCCTGCCGCATCTACGCGCAGGCCGGCATCTACGAAAAATTCGTCGAGAAGCTCGGCGCAGCAGTCAGCAGCATCAAGTACGGCTTGCAGGATGATCCGTCGACCGAACTGGGTCCGCTGATCACCGCACAGCACCGCGATCGCGTGGCCGGTTTCGTCGAGCGTGCCGTTGCGCAGTCGCACATCCGTTTGATCACCGGGGGCAAAGCGGTGGAAGGCAATGGCTTCTTCTTCGAACCGACGGTGCTGGCCGACGCGCAACAGGACGACGAGATCGTGCGCCGCGAGGTGTTCGGCCCGGTGGTGTCGGTGACCAAGTTCACCGATGAAGCGCAGGTGCTGGGCTGGGCCAACGATTCGGACTACGGCCTGGCCTCCTCGGTGTGGACCGCCGACGTCGGCCGCGCCCATCGCCTTTCGGCGCGCCTGCAGTACGGCTGCACCTGGGTGAACACCCACTTCATGCTGGTCAGCGAAATGCCCCATGGCGGGCAGAAACTGTCCGGCTACGGCAAGGACATGTCGATGTATGGGCTGGAGGATTACACCGTTGTGCGGCATGTGATGTTCAAGCACTGAAAGCATCGCCGGCAGGCTGGCTCCCACAGCCTGGAATGCATTCCCCTGTGGGAGCGGGCTTGCTCGCGAAGGCGTCACCTCGGTTTCAGGGTAGAAACCGGCATTACGCACCACCAGGATTCAAACACAACAATAACTACCGATCCGGGCGGCACCTCCATGGCCCCGCCCCGGTGTCGGCCATCCGAAATCTGCCGATTTTCCGGAGCAAACACACATGAGTGCATCACCCGATCTCTCTGCAGCCGTTGCCGACAGCGATGCCGAGCAACTGCGCAAACTCGGCTACACCTCCAACTTCAACCGCAGCATGAGCCTGTGGGAAAACTTCGCCCTGGGCTTCACCTACCTCTCGCCGGTCGTGGGGGTCTACACCCTCTTCGGTCTGTGCCTGGCGGCAGGCGGGCCACCGATGTTCTGGGCGTATCTGCTGGTCGGTTGCGGCCAGTTGCTGGTGTGCCTGATCTTCGGTGAAGTGGTCTCGCAATTCCCGATTTCCGGTGGCGTGTACCCGTGGGCCCGTCGCCTGGTGGGCAAGCGCTGGGCGTGGATGGTCGGCTGGATCTACTCCATCGCCCTGTGCGTGACCATCGCTGCCGTTGCGGTGGGTGCCGGCCCGTATCTGGCAGCCATGCTCGGCTTTGAGCCCAGCAACAACACCAACATCGTCATCGCCCTGGTGCTGACGCTGTTCGCCACCCTGGTCAACCTCAGCGGCACCAAGGTGCTGGCGCGCATCGCCATGTTTGGCTTCCTCTGCGAACTGGTGGGCGCGGTGATCGTCGGCGTGTACCTGCTGATCTTCGAGCGTCATCAACCGATCAGCGTGCTGTTCAACACCTTCGACATCAGCGTCAACGGCTCCTACCTGCCGGCCTTCCTCACCGCCTCGCTGGCGGGGATGTTCCTGTACTACGGCTTCGAAGCCTGTGGCGACGTGGCCGAAGAAACCCCGAACCCGAGCAAGAAGATCCCGGTGGCCATGCGCATGACCATCTACATCGGCGGCATCGCCGCGATGTTCGCGTGCCTGGCACTGATCCTCGCCGTGCCCGACATGCAGGCGGTGATCAACGGCACCGACAAGGACCCGGTCACCACCATCCTCAACAACGCCTTCGGCCCGGTGGGTTCGAAAGTGGTGATGGGCGTGGTGATGATTTCCTTCATCTCCTGCGTCATCAGCCTGCAAGCGGCGGCCAGTCGCCTGCTGTATTCCTACGCCCGGGATGAAATGGTCATCGGCAGCTCACTGCTGAAAAAGATCTCCCCGAACACCCAGGTGCCCGTCGCCGCATTGTTCGTGTCCGGCGTGCTGCCGGCGCTGATCATCATCCTCGGTTTCTTCCTGCAAGACGCCGTCGCCACCATCGTCAGCTTCGCCGCCATCGGCATCTACCTCGCGTTCCAGATGATCGTCCTCGGCGCACTCTACGCACGCCTCAAGGGCTGGAAACCCAGTGGCAAATTCACCCTGGGTGCCTGGGGCTGGCTGGTGAACATCGGCGCGCTGGTCTACGGCGTCGGCGCCATCATCAACATGGCCTGGCCGCGTACACCGGATGCGGCGTGGTACATCAACTATGCAATGGTGCTGAGCACGGCCATCGTGATTGGGTTGGGGTTGCTTTACATGTGGATTGGCAAGCCGTATGACCACGGGACGGCGCCTGCCGGGGATGCCTGGAAGGTTGGGCGGTAGTAGTCTTTTGATGGACACCCTGCCCGCAGTCATGCGGGCAGGGTCGGAGGGCTAGATTGGCTGTGGTCTGGATAGGGCTTCGAATTCGTCTATCAGCAAATGGATCTCGGTGCTGGGGTTCGGCTCACCGAGCACCAGCGCACTGGGTTGAGACCTGAACCGTGGAGCCTTGCGATCGAATGACCTGTACGAATTCGCCATGCTCAACCCTGCCTTAATAGCGGCAACCCGCGATAGCGGCCCTCAAAATAGCGTTTTTCGACATCCTCGCTCTCCCGGCCTTCGAAGTCATGAACCGAAAACAGGCTCGTGGCGCCGTGGGCATCGCGTTCGGTAATCCAGAACTGATCGCGGCGCAGAATTTTTTCGTTCATCAGGTGAGTGTCGTGGGTGGTAAAGATCAACTGAGTATCCAGCCCGCTGTCCAGATGCTTGCCGATCAGATCAGCGACGATTTCAGGGTGCAGGCTACTGTCCAGTTCATCGACACAAAGGATGCCGCTGCCACCAGCCTGATTCATCATGAACCAGGGTAGCCAAAAGCCAATCAGGTTCTTTGTGCCGCACGACTCATCGGAGAAATCAAAATCCGCGGTGCCTGAAACAGTGGAGTGAGTCAGCGTCACCTTGTCTTTTTGCGCAGCGGCAAGGAAGTCCTTCAGGGTAAGTTTTCCAGGGCTTTGAAGCGAAGTGCAATCGTCCGAATCGAGCGCGATGGCCGATACCGGAATGTCCAACGCTTTAAGAAAATCCCGAAGATCATTGGTATGGTTGGACACCATCTTCAGGAATCGGATTGACGCTGTGGATAACCCGATCATGTTGTTCTGCTCGATGACCAGAAGGCCGGTTTGAAACCAACTGAACGGCGCTCGCAACTGGCCCAACTCCTCACTGCTGTTGATCACCGCCTGCGCGAGAAACAGCATCCTTGGGCTCGTCAGGCGACGCCATGCGCCGTGTACGTCTTTGCCGCCCTCCAGTGTTTTGCCAAAAACATAGTGTTCGCCTTCAGCGTCGAATTGGCGGTCATACAGAAGCGTTTCTTTCCCTCTTGGAAAGCAGACCAGTTGCTCCCGAACGATCCGTTGGCTCGTCAATCCGAGCACGAACCGATATCGCATCCCTCCCTGAATGAAGTTGTATTCAAAAATACTGGGTTCATCCTTCAGTGCACGATCAAAACGAAAGGGCGATACCGGCATGGGTTCGTCATTCGAGCCCGAAGCGCCGGCGAGCAAGCGGCCAACGATGCCCATCGCACGGATCAACGAAGATTTGCCCGAGGCGTTCGGACCGTATATCGCAGCCACCTTCAGCAAGTCAGGAAGGCGCTCTGAACTCGCGGATGATTTGAACAGGTTACGCGCCTTGCTCAGACGAGGCGTCGCTGCCATGGACAGGGTTTGCCTGTCACGGAACGAGCGGTAATTGGAAACCGAAAATTCAATCAACATGGAGAAAACCTGCAGTTCATTCCCTGGAATTGAATTAATAAAGGAAAAACTGCAAGTCAGGTGTTGTTTGGCTACAAGCGGTGCAAAAACAGGAAATTCCTACAGACCGTGCCTTCGAGTGAAGGCTCTGTTTCCTACGACTAGCGTCGCCAGAGTAGACTTGGCGCCGCGAGCGCCTGACCGATAGGCTTTGTCCTGTCGCTGCCAAATCAGCGACCCGGAGTCGAAGCCGGAACCTATCAACATGGCGCATCCGCGCCCCCATACGAGCTGGGGCAATTCTTTGCCTTTCAGTTTTGCGTTATGGCGGGTCGTGCGGCGCGGGCCTCTCGGCTTACATGTTGATCGAGAATGTTCCGACTTCGAACGCCGCACGGTCCGCCACCCAAATCTGTCGAAGGATTGGTGGCGACTCTCTCAACATGGAGTCAAAAAATGCATAAGCTCACGTCCAGTCCACAAGAAACTCAATCCTGCTTCACCCCCACCGCCTTCACCCGCCATAACCGTTTCCTCCACGCCTTCATGCAGGATCATCAAGCCTGGTTCTGCATTCAGGACCTGGGCCGTCTGATGGGCCAACCACTGAACGAACGACTCATCCAGAAGCTTGATCCCGATCAGCGTCGCACTGTATGTCTGCTCAAGAACGGCAAAACCTTCGAAGGCCTGGTGATCAGTGAGTCAGGGGTCTACGCGCTGCTGGTTCACCATTTCATCCCGGAAAACCGTAATTTGAGGCAATGGCTGAGCAACGAAGTCGTGCCCATGTTGCGCAATGCGCAGACGGCGACCGTGGAAAACCTGCCGAGCCTGAGCGCCTTGAACTGGGCCGGAATCACGGTGCCTTTGTTGCACTATCAGCATCACGCCTGGATCAAGTGGCGGGACATGCCTGAGTTGATGCAAGTACAACGACCATTCCCGATTGCCAGCGCCTATTGAATCGATTCGATAAAAAGGGGCGGACTTTGCAGTCCGCCCTGTGATGTTTACTCCCTAAAACCGCGAAACACTCCTCATCGCATCTACCAGATACCTCATCGCTATCCGGTCGGCCTCCGACAATTCCCGATAGCGTTCCACCAGCTTCATTTCTTCGGAATTCAGTCGGCGCCTTCGCCGTCCGAGGCCCAGGCATGGAAAGATTCCCAACATTTCGGTGATGCCTTGTACTTTCGACATGGACGATGTCCTTCTCTACGTCAAAGAAAACTTCAGAAACCGCATCGCCCTCAATCCTTTTTTCCGGCAGCGCCACATGGCCACTGAACCGTACCGGCCCGAAGGGCATAAACCGGTCATGAGCACAGAATAGAAATATTCTCGGCGCTGAAAAGCGGTTTTTAGAGTAATTAGTCAAAAAAAGCAGTTATGCCCTGTAATTCAGACGGGCCTGTCGGAAATGTTTCCCGACATGTCTTGTTTCATTGCCGGGCTATCGTCGTGCCATCAATGATTTTTGCTCTGCAATCGAACGGTTTAAGCTATTGGGCATCTGTTTAAAGTCCGTCGCGTTTGGCCGAAGGCATGTCCGAACCGTAATTTCTGATCCAGCAGCGCCAGGAACGGCGCGGGATTGTTCACGACAGGTTGTATTTATGCACCGCAGGAACTTGCTCAAAGCCTCCATGGCCATTGCCGCCTACACCGGTTTGTCCGCCACCGGCCTGCTCGCCACCCAAGCCTGGGCGGCCAGCGGCAACGGGACGGCCGATGGCGAAGCCCAGGCCTTCGACTTCGAGGCCTTGAAGATCCAGGCCAAGCAGCTCGCCAGCAGCCGCTACCAGGACACCAAGCAGGTGTTGCCACCGACCCTGGCGACCATGACCCCGCAGAATTTCAATGCGATCCGCTACGACGGCGACCATTCGCTGTGGAAGGACAACAAGGGTCAGTTGGACGTGCAGTTCTTCCATGTGGGCATGGGGTTCAAGCAGCCGGTGCGCATGTACAGCGTCGACCCCAAGACCCGCATGGCCCGCGAGGTGCATTTCCGGCCTTCGCTGTTCAACTATGAAAACACCACGGTCGACACCAAACAGCTGGGCGGCGACCTGGGGTTTTCCGGCTTCAAGCTGTTCAAGGCGCCGGAGCTGGATAAGCACGATGTGGTGTCGTTCCTCGGCGCCAGCTACTTCCGCGCGGTGGACGCCACTGGCCAATATGGCCTGTCGGCCCGCGGCCTGGCGATCGACACCTACGCCAAGAAGCGCGAAGAGTTTCCTGATTTCACCAAGTTCTGGTTCGAGACCCCGGACAAGGACAGCACCCGCTTCGTGGTCTATGCCCTGCTCGACTCGCCGAGCGCCACCGGTGCCTACCGCTTTGACATCGATTGCCAGGCCGAGCGCGTGGTGATGGAGGTCGACGCCCACGTCAACGCGCGTACTGCCATCGATCAACTGGGCATCGCGCCGATGACCAGCATGTTCAGCTGCGGCACCCATGAGCGGCGGATGTGCGACACCATTCACCCGCAGATCCACGACTCCGATCGCCTGGCGATGTGGCGCGGCAATGGCGAATGGATCTGCCGTCCGCTGAACAACCCGGCCACCCTGCAATTCAACGCGTTCGCCGATACCGATCCGAAAGGCTTCGGCCTGGTGCAGACCGATCACGAGTTTGCCAGCTACCAGGACACCGTCGACTGGTACAGCCGGCGCCCGAGCCTGTGGGTCGAACCGACCACCCAATGGGGCGAGGGCTCGGTGGATCTGCTGGAGATCCCGACCACTGGCGAGACCCTGGACAACATCGTCGCCTTCTGGACACCGAAGAAACCGGTGGCGGCCGGCGACTCGCTGAACTACGGCTACAAACTCTACTGGAGCGCCTTGCCACCGGTCGGGACGCCGCTGGCGCGAGTCCACGCGACTCGCTCGGGCATGGGCGGTTTCACCGAAGGCTGGGCGCCGGGCGAGCACTACCCGCAGGTCTGGGCCCGTCGCTTTGCCGTGGACTTCACCGGGGGTGGTCTGGACCGTTTGCCTGCCGGGGCCGGCATCGAACCGGTGGTCACCTGCTCCAACGGGCAGGTCAAGGATTTCAGCGTATTGGTGCTCGATGACATCAAAGGCTTCCGGATCCTGTTCGACTGGTACCCGACCAATGACAGCGTCGACCCGGTCGAGCTGCGCCTGTTCATTCGCACCAACGATCGCACCCTGAGTGAAACCTGGTTGTACCAATACTTCCCGCCTGCGCCGGACAAGCGCAAATACAGCTGACAGCGGGTTGCGCCGCCGCACTATTCGGTTTTCCGAACGCGACCTCAGGGTCGGTTCGGTTAACCGGATTTCCCAGCGTAAAAAACAGCGCCACAAATATTTAATCGCCTTTTAAATCAACCAGTTAACTCATAGCGACTGGTCTGGCACGAGTCATGCTCTACACTTCTTCGACGAATGCCTGCTGCGCCAACACAACAGGAGCCGTCAGGCATTCGAAGCACAAAAGGGCCGGTGAACTGGCTCCATAAAAAAAACAATGTCGAGGAAAATTTGATGCGTATCGTTCCCCATATCCTGGGCGCAGCCATTGCTGCCGCTCTGATCAGCACTCCAGTTTTCGCCGCCGAACTCACCGGCACCTTGAAGAAGATCAAAGAATCCGGCGTCATCACCCTCGGACATCGCGACGCTTCCATTCCCTTTTCCTACATTGCAGACGCTACCGGCAAACCGGTCGGCTACTCCCACGACATCCAACTCAAAGTCGTCGAAGCGCTGAAAAAAGACCTGGACCTGCCGAACCTGCAAGTCAAATACAACCTGGTCACCTCGCAAACCCGTATCCCGCTGGTGCAGAACGGCACCGTGGACCTGGAGTGCGGTTCCACCACCAACAACGTCGAGCGTCAGCAGCAAGTTGACTTCTCCGTCGGCATCTTCGAAATCGGTACCCGCCTGCTGTCCAAGGCAGACTCCAAGTACAAGGACTTCCCGGACCTGGCCGGCAAGAACGTCGTGACCACCGCCGGCACCACCTCCGAGCGCATCCTCAAGGCGATGAACGCCGACAAGCAGATGGGCATGAACGTCATTTCCGCCAAAGACCACGGCGAATCCTTCCAGATGCTGGAAACCGGCCGTGCCGTTGCCTTCATGATGGACGACGCCCTGCTGGCAGGCGAAGCCGCCAAGGCCAAGAACGCGAAGGACTGGGCCGTCACCGGTACTCCACAGTCCTACGAAATCTACGGCTGCATGGTGCGCAAAGGCGACGAGCCGTTCAAAAAGGCTGTGGATGACGCCATCAAGGCCACCTATGCCTCGGGCGAGATCAACAAGATCTACGACAAATGGTTCATGCAGCCAATCCCGCCAAAAGGCCTGAACCTGAATTTCCCGATGAGCGACGAGCTCAAGGCGTTGATCGCCAATCCGACTGATAAAGCGGCTGACGACAAGGCTGCAGAAAAAAAGTCCTGATTTCTGACTAACCTTATCTCCTGACAGGGCACTGCCCTTTCAGGAGGTGTCACTTCCTGCTGGCATTTCTGGAAACACTCGAACCGGTGGCTATCGAGCCGTTCGCGTGTGCCTGATCGTCAAGATCGGGCGGGAACGGAGCTTCCCCCAAGCGGGTACTTGTACATCGATTGACTCAAGGGGAGACCCTAATGAATTACAACTGGGACTGGGGCGTGTTCTTCAAGTCCACCGGCGTGGGCAGCGAGACTTATCTCGACTGGTACATTTCGGGGCTTGGCTGGACCATTGCCATCGCCGTCGCGGCCTGGATCATTGCCCTGACACTGGGCTCGATCCTGGGCGTCATGCGTACCGTGCCGAACCGCCTCGTATCAGGCATCGCCACCTGCTACGTCGAACTCTTCCGTAACGTGCCGCTGCTGGTTCAGCTGTTCATCTGGTACTTCCTGGTGCCCGACCTGCTGCCACCGGACCTGCAAGAGTGGTACAAACAGGACCTGAACCCGACCACCTCGGCCTTCCTCAGCGTCGTCGTGTGCCTGGGCCTGTTCACCACCGCCCGCGTCTGCGAACAAGTGCGCACCGGCATCCAGGCGCTGCCCAAGGGTCAGGAATCGGCGGCTCGCGCCATGGGTTTCAAGCTGCCGCAGATCTACTGGAACGTGCTGCTGCCCCAGGCCTACCGGATCATCATTCCGCCGCTCACCTCGGAATTTCTCAACGTCTTCAAGAACTCGTCCGTGGCCTCGCTGATCGGCCTGATGGAGCTGCTCGCGCAGACCAAACAGACCGCCGAGTTCTCCGCCAACCTGTTCGAAGCCTTCACCCTGGCCACGCTGATCTACTTCACCCTGAACATGAGCCTGATGCTGCTGATGCGCCTGGTCGAGAAGAAAGTCGCCGTACCGGGCCTGATCTCCGCAGGGGGTAAATGATGGAATTTGACTTTTCTGGCATCGTGCCATCCCTGCCGGGCCTGTGGAACGGCATGGTCATGACCCTGCAACTGATGGCCCTGGGCGTGGTCGGCGGGATCATCCTGGGGACCATCCTGGCCCTGATGCGCCTGTCCCACAGCAAACTGCTGTCGAACCTGGCCGGCGCCTACGTTAACTACTTCCGTTCGATTCCATTGCTGCTGGTCATCACCTGGTTCTACCTGGCGGTACCGTTCGTGCTGCGCTGGATCACCGGCGAGGACACACCGATCGGCGCGTTCGCCTCGTGCATCGTGGCCTTCATGATGTTCGAAGCGGCGTATTTCTGCGAAATCGTCCGTGCCGGCGTGCAATCGATCCCCAAAGGCCAGATGGGTGCCGCGCAAGCATTGGGCATGACCTACGGCCAGATGATGCGCCTGATCATCCTGCCGCAAGCGTTCCGCAAGATGACCCCGCTGCTGCTGCAGCAGAGCATCATCCTGTTCCAGGACACCTCGCTGGTGTACGCCGTCGGCCTGGTGGACTTCCTCAATGCTTCGCGCGCCAGTGGCGACATCATTGGCCGCTCCAATGAGTTCCTGATCTTCGCAGGTCTCGTGTACTTCATCATCAGCTTTGCCGCCTCGCAGCTGGTCAAGCGTCTGCAAAAAAGGTTCGCCGTATGATCTCTATCAAAAACATCAACAAGTGGTATGGGGACTTCCAGGTGCTGACTGATTGCAGCACCGAGGTCAAGAAAGGCGAGGTGATTGTGGTGTGCGGGCCATCCGGTTCCGGCAAATCGACCCTGATCAAATGCGTCAACGCCCTGGAACCGTTCCAGAAAGGCGACATCGTGGTTGACGGCACTTCCATCGCCGACCCGAAGACCAATCTGCCGAAACTGCGCTCGCGCGTGGGCATGGTGTTCCAGCACTTCGAGCTGTTTCCACACCTGACCATCACCGAGAACCTGACCATCGCGCAGATCAAGGTGCTGGGTCGCAGCAAGGAAGAAGCCACCAAGAAAGGCCTGCAACTGCTCGAGCGCGTCGGTCTCTCGGCCCACGCCCACAAGCACCCGGGCCAATTGTCCGGTGGCCAGCAACAGCGTGTGGCGATTGCTCGCGCGCTGGCGATGGACCCGATCGTCATGCTGTTCGACGAACCGACCTCGGCGCTGGACCCGGAAATGGTCAACGAAGTACTGGACGTGATGGTGCAACTGGCCCACGAAGGCATGACCATGATGTGCGTGACCCACGAAATGGGCTTCGCCCGCAAAGTGGCGGACCGGGTGATCTTCATGGACCAGGGCAAGATCATCGAAGACTGTCAGAAAGAGGACTTCTTCGGCGACATCAGCCACCGCGCCGAACGTACGCAGCACTTCCTCAACAAGATTCTGCAGCACTAACAGTTGTACGCCCTTCCCTGTAGGAGCGAGCTTGCTCGCGAAGAAATCAAAGACACCGCGTACATCCAGAATGAACGCGTCATCGTTGACGACCATCGCGAGCAAGCTCGCTCCCACAGGCGGGCGCTGGTTGACCCAAGGCATCTGTGATGAAATGCGACCCCAATCCCTACAGCGACACGTCGCCATCACTCGCCGTGAAACCCCGTCTGATCCGCCATCTGTTCCTGCCGCCGCTGATCATCGCCCTGATGATCGGACTGGGTTACATCGGCTTCTGGGTCAGTGAGCACTACGGCATCCGCAGCCTGGGCGAGAACGGCCAGCGCCAGTTGGAATTGCACGCCCGCGCCGTCGAAAGCGAAATCAGCAAATACACCTACCTGCCCAGCCTGCTGGAACTCGAAACCAGCGTTTCCAAGCTGCTGGACGACCCGACCCCGGAACACCGGCAAACGGTCAACGATTACCTTGAAGGCCTGAACCGGCGCAGCCGCAGTCGGGCCATTTACGTGATGGACACCACCGGCCGGGTCATGGCCACCAGCAACTGGCGTGATGTCGACAGTTACCTGGGTGAAGACCTGTCCTTCCGCGCCTATTTCCAGAACGCCGTGCGCGGCCAGCCGGGGCGGTTCTACGGCATCGGCAGCACCAACGGCGAACCCGGCTACTACCTGGCCCATGGCCTGGAAGAGCACGGCAAGATCATCGGCGTGGCCGTGGTCAAGGTGCGCCTCGAAGCCATGGAAGAACGCTGGCAGCGTGCGCGCCTGGAAGCCTTCGTCAGCGACGAGAACGGCATCATCATTCTCTCCAGCGATCCTGCCCGGCGTCTCAAGTCAGTGATCCCCCTGAGCGACGAGACCAAGGAAAAACTCGCCCGCAGCCTGCAGTACTACTGGTTCCCGCTCAACGAACTGCAACCGCTGGCCCGGGAAACCCTGTCCGAAGGCGTGGAGAAACTGACCTTTCCCGCCAACAGCGAGCTGGAGTCCGACGACGAGAACATCAGTTACCTGTCGCAAACCCGGCAACTGAGCGACACCCCATGGAACTTCACCTTGCTCACCCCGTTGCAGGATCTGCGTCGCGAAGCGATCAATCAGGGCATCCTGGTGGCCGTGGCGTTTGCCTTGGTGGCCTTCCTGCTGATTGCCTGGAACGAGCGACGCAAGGTGATCGCCACCCGCCTGGCCGCCCGGGAAGCCTTGCAGCAAGCCAACAATCAACTCGAGCGTCGGATTACCGAACGCACCACCGACCTGCGCGCCAGCAATGAACGGCTCAAGGGCCAGATCCGTGAACGGCGCCAGGCGGAAGAGACCTTGCGGCGTGCCCAGGATGAACTGGTACAGGCCGGAAAACTCGCGGCCATCGGCCAGATGTCCACCAGCATCGCCCATGAACTGAACCAGCCGCTGGCGGCGCTGCGCACCCTGTCCGGCAACACCGTGCGCTTCCTCGAGCGCGGTCAACTGGACGTGGCCAGCACCAACCTCAAGACCATCAATGAACTGATCGACCGCATGGGCCGCATCACCGCCAGCCTGCGTTCCTTCGCTCGGCGCGGTGACGACAAGGGCCAGGCGTGCCTGGGCAAAGGTGTGGACGCCGCCTTGCAATTGCTCGGCGCCCGGGTGGAGAACGCCCACCTGCAAGTGCATCGTCATTTTGAGGATGTACAGGTGCAGATCGACCAGACGCGTCTGGAGCAGATTCTGGTCAACCTGGTCGGCAACGCCCTCGACGCCATGCAGGCGCAACCCCAGCCGGTGTTGTGGCTGGAAGGTGACGCAGTCGATGGCAAATATCGGCTGCGTGTCCGCGACAACGGCCACGGCATCGACGCCGAAGCACGCAAGCACCTGTTCGAACCCTTCTTCACCACCAAACCCGGCGAGCAAGGCCTGGGCCTTGGCCTGACCCTCTCCGCCAGCCTGGCCGCCGCCACCGGCGGTCACCTGGGTGTCGAGCACCCCGCCAGCGGTGGCACCGCATTCGTCCTCAGTTTACCGTTGGTAAGCCCCACTCCCGCCGAGCCAATATGAACAACGACCTTAGTGTATTGATCGTCGAAGACGACCCCCATGTGCTGCTCGGCTGCCAGCAGGCGCTGTCCCTGGAAGACATTCCCTGCATCGGCGTCGGCAGTGCCGAAGAAGCCCTGGAGCGGGTGGGCGACAACTTTGCCGGCATCGTCATCAGCGACATTCGCCTGCCGGGCATCGATGGTTTGGAACTGCTGACCCGGCTCAAGGAGCGTGACCGCAGCCTGCCGGTGGTGCTGATTACCGGCCACGGCGACATCTCCATGGCCGTCGGCGCCATGCAGAAAGGCGCCTACGACTTCATGGAGAAACCCTTCTCCCCGGAACGCCTGGTGGATGTGGCTCGCCGTGCGCTGGAACAACGCAGCCTGGCGCGGGAAGTCTCGTCGTTGCGCCGGCAACTGGCGGAGCGCGACTCCCTTGAGGGCCGGATCATCGGCCGTTCCCCCGCCATGCAGAACTTGCGCGAATTGATCGCCAACGTCGCCGATACATCGGCCAACGTGTTGATCGAAGGCGAAACCGGCACCGGCAAGGAACTGGTCGCGCGCTGCCTGCACGACTTCAGCCGTCGGCATACCCGGCAATTTGTCGCGCTCAACTGCGGCGGCCTGCCGGAGAACCTGTTCGAAAGCGAGATTTTCGGCCACGAGGCCAACGCCTTCACCGGTGCCGGCAAGCGGCGCATCGGCAAGATCGAGCACGCCGATGGCGGCACGCTGTTCCTCGATGAAGTGGAAAGCATGCCCCTGCCCCTGCAGATCAAACTGCTGCGGGTGTTGCAGGAACGCACCCTCGAACGCCTCGGCTCTAACCAGAGCGTGGCGGTGGATTGCCGCGTGATTGCCGCCACCAAGTCCGATCTGGACGAATCGAGCAAGGCCGGTGAATTCCGCAGCGACCTCTACTACCGCCTCAACGTGGTCACCCTGGAACTGCCGCCGCTGCGCGAACGCCGCGAAGACATTCTGCAATTGTTCGAGTATTTCCTGCAGCAGTCGTCCCTGCGCTTCGACCGCGTCGCCCCGCAACTGGACAACCAGACCCTGTCCAGCCTGATGAGCCACGACTGGCCGGGCAACGTGCGCGAACTGCGCAACGTTGCCGAGCGCTTCGCCCTCGGCCTGCCGGCCTTCAAGAAGCCCGGCGCCGCAGGCAGCCCCCAGGGCCTGGCCTTCGCCGAGGCGGTAGAAGCCTTTGAGCGCAATCTATTGAGCGATGCCTTGCAGCGCAGCGGCGGCAACCTGACCCAGGCCAGCCAGGAACTGGGCATGGCCAAGACCACGCTGTTCGACAAAGTGAAAAAGTACGGCCTGAGCCATTAAGCCAAACCTGTGGGCAGCTGATTATCACCGCCCATTTCGGCAATCCGGCGACCTTGCAAGTGATGGTCGACCGGATGTGCCTTGAGGCGGCGGTGAGGGTGAGCGCATCGCTGGCCCGTCCCTTGCATTTACCCCCGACAGCCTGCCCGGCTGGCCTTCATGATCGATGAGGCTGGTGTCGGGCAGGGTCTGCCAAGGGTAATGAGCGACCTTGAACATTTTAGATCTCGATCACAGCCTGACGGCTCAGGCCCCCATCGCGCGGTTGCTCGACAGCGGCCGTGCCAAGCGTCTTGACCTGCTGGACCTGGGCCCCAAACTGCGGCTCTGGTCCAGCGAGCGCACCTGGCGCCAGTTTGCCGAACGCCTGCGGCAGCGTGCACGCCATCGCGGTCCGCAACCGGAAATCTACTTCGTCGGGTCCGGCGATTACCACCATCTGACCCCCGCGTTTCTCACCGACCTGCCAACCAGGGTGAGCCTGATCCACTTCGACAATCACCCCGACTGGGTTCGTTTTGCGCCGCGTCGGCACTGTGGTTCGTGGGTCAACCAGGCGCTGAAACTGCCGAACGTCGAGCGCATTGTCACACTCGGTCCGTGCAGTGATGACCTGCAAAATCCGCAACTCAAGGGCGGCAACCTCGGCGCGTTGAAACGTGGCGTGTTGCAGGTGTTCCCGTGGCGGCACCCGCCGTCGAAAGTCTGGGGTGTGGTCGGCGACGGCGCCGGCCATCAACAGCAGGAAAACCTGCTGCACTGGCGCAACCTCGCCGATCTGGACTGGCCGGTGTTCCTGGAACAGATGATTGCCAGCCTGCCCACCGATGCCGTGTGGATCACCATCGACAAAGACGTATTGGCCAACGAAGACGCCGCGACCAACTGGGATCAGGGCGGCATGCGCCTGACCCATTTGCTGCAAGCCATACTCCAGCTGGCTGCGAGCAAGCGCATCATCGGCATCGACATTTGCGGCGAATACGCCGCCCCCTCTTTCAGCAACGCTCTCAAACGCTGGGAAGCCCACGCCGACCAGCCGCCCGCCGAACGCTGGAGCGCCGACGATCTGCTGCGCAATTCGGCGACCAATCAGGCGCTGATCGAACTGTTCGAGGCATTGTTTCCATGACGGCGACCGTGATTTTGCTGGTGGCGCTGTCCATCGTGCTGGACGTCGCTGGCCAGCTCTGTTTCAAGCTGGGGCTGGACCGATTGCCGGAACTCGACGGCGGGTTTCGCTTGAATGCGTTCTGGGGCCAGGTGTTCAACGCACCGCTGCTCTGGTGCGGGATCGGCGCCTACGTGATCGAATTTTTCGTCTGGCTCGAAGCCCTGTCCCGCGCGCCCCTGAGCCTGCTGTTTCCCGCCGCTGCGCTGGCGTATTGCGGTGTGGTGCTGGCCGGCAGGCTGATCCTCGGTGAACGCGTCAGCCGCCGACGCTGGCTCGGTACTTTCGTCATTACGGCGGGCGTGATGCTCGTGTGTGTCGCCCATGCATGAGACTCAATCGATGACCAACGGTAAGGTCGGTTGGTTACACGAGCGGCTTGGCACGGTGGTGCTGTGGGCGTTGCTGATCGGGTTTGAAAGTGCCGGCCAGATCGCCACCAAGGTCGGTGGCGATCAACTGGGGCAGATGGATTTCAACTTGAAATGGCTGATGGCCGTGGCGGTAACGCCCGGGGTATGGCTGGCGATCGTTTGCTACATCGGGGCATTTTTCGTGTGGATGCTGATTCTGCGACGCAGCAACCTGTCCCTGGCGTTTCCATTGAGTTCGCTGGTGTTTATCGGGGTTCTGCTGGGATCGTGGCTGGGATTGGGCGAGCATATCAGCGTACTGCACTGGGTCGGTGTGGCGGTCATCATGGGCGGAATCGCCTTGCTCGCCGAGGGTGAACAGACCTGACGCCTGTTGAACGGGCGAAGGCGTCAGCGCTCAATCAAACTTGTAGGCAATCGCCGCCTGCACCTGCACCTGATCGACACGGCCGACCTCTTTGACAAGGCTGCTGTCCGCTGCCGATCCCGTCAGGTGAATCCAGCTTGCACTGGTCAGCAATGACCAATGCGGCGCCAGCGGCAATTCGAAGCTCTGGGTCAGCGCCACGTTCTGCAAGCCACCACCGGCGTTGTACGGGCGAATCCCGGACGCCTGCGACTCGCTGGCACCGACACCAAAGAAGGTCTGTGTTTGCCGGGCGTCGGCGAAATGCGCCGTCAGGTTGGTGCTGCCAATCACCCCGCCACCCACTGGATAACCGACCTCCCCACCGACCTGCCCCAGCACGCCACCCTGCCCGGTTCGGCCGCCCACTGCCTGGCCGACCGAGGCAAACACTCTCCAGAAATCGGCCGGGGCGTACTGCACGAACCCACCCACCTCGCCCATGTCCGGAACATCACGCAGGCCTTGCAGCTGACGGTTCGAAGTCCGGCCGGGCAGGTAATTGACGAACGGCCCGGCGCTGAAACCATTGGCATTCAACGCGCTCCAGGTCAGTCCGTCATCAGTACTGAGGCTGACATCGCCCCAGCCCAAATCGAGGTACGGCACCGGCCGGGTCTCATAGCGGCTGCCACTGGGATCGTGGGGTTGATAGCTGATGCCGGCACCCGCCTCACCGGTCATGCCGTCGGCAAAAACATGGGCCGAAACGCAGGTCAGCGCAGCAAGCAGAGCAAAGGGCATTTTCGACATGAGGCAGTTCCCGCAGCTGGATACCCGCGCATCAATCCCCGAATCGTTCGATGCACGCAAGCACTCATGTTGTTTGTAGCGACCTACAAAAATTGTAGCTTCGCCGCTGCCGATATCCTCGCAAGCCCCGGCCCGCCGGGTCCTGGCCGGTTGGCACAGTCCCTGCTCTACCCCCTTGGCAAGCGCAGACGGCGCAAACTGCCCAATAGGTAACGCAGATGATTGACTGGCATATCGTGTGTGATTTCGACGGGACCATCACCCGTACCGACGTCATCGACAGCATGCTCCAACGGTTCGCCGACCCGAGCTGGGAAGCGATCGAGACCCAATGGCTGGCGGGCGACATCGGCTCCCGTGAATGCCTTAGCCGCCAGCTCTCGCTGGTCAAGGCCACACCGTCGCAGTTGCTCGATTTTTTCGACACCATTGAGATCGATCCGGACTTTCCCGACTTTGTCGACCACGTGATCGGCCTGGGCGCTTCCTTCGAAGTGGTCAGTGACGGCATTGAGCAGGGCATCGCCCGCATCCTGGCGCGCAACTACGTCAGCCTGTTGCCGATTCTCGCCAATCGCCTGCGCCAGCTCGACAGTGACAGTTGGCGCATCGACTTCCCGCATGCCAGCGACGCCTGCCGCGCCGCCTCCGGCAACTGCAAATGCAAATCCACCCCTGACACCCGGCGCGTGCTGGTGATCGGCGACGGTCAGTCTGACATGTGCGTGGCCGGCACCGCCGATTTCGTGTTCGCCAAAGATCGCCTGGCCGAACACTGCGAACGCAATGGCATCGCTTACGCGCGCTTCGACAGCTTCGCCGAACTGCCTGCATTGCTGGCTTTGCTGCCCAGTGCCAACGCCGCCAACGCCACCTCTTTCGACACAGAAACACAGGAACACTTCCACCATGTCTGAGACTCGCATCGCTACCCCTGAAGACCAGATTCTCCTGAATAAGGAAGCCCGGTATTGCTCCTACGGCGACACCGTCCATTACATCGATCCACCGCGCATCTTCAGCCGCTGCGAAGGTTCCTATGTCTGGGACACCGAAGACCAGGCTTACCTCGACCTGCAAATGTGGTACTCGGCGGTCAACTTCGGCTACGCCAACCCGCGTCTGAACAACGCACTGAAACAGCAGATCGATACCCTGCCGCAAATCGCCAGCCAGTATCTGCACAAGGGCAAGATCGAGCTGTCGGAAATGATCGCGGTCGATGCCAGGAACAAGTTCGGACTCGACGGTCGCGTGCATTTCAACGTCGGCGGATCACAATCGATCGAGGACTCCCTGAAGGTGGTGCGCAACGCCACCAACGGCAAGAGCCTGATGTTCGCCTTCGAGGGCGGTTACCACGGGCGCACTCTCGGTGCGTCCTCGATCACCTCCAGCTACCGCTATCGTCGCCGCTACGGCCACTTCGGCGAGCGTGCCAATTTCATTCCCTTCCCCTACCATTTCCGCGGTCCCAAGGGCATGACCAAGGAAGAGTACGGCAGCCATTGCGTGCAGCAATTCGCCCGGCTGTTCGAGACTGAATACAACGGCGTCTGGGACCCGAAAGTCGGCCAGAGCGAATACGCCGCGTTCTACGTCGAGCCGATCCAGGGCACGGGTGGCTACGTGATCCCGCCGATGAACTTCTACAGCGAACTCAAGCACGTGCTGGATCAGCACGGCATCCTGATGGTGGTCGATGAAATCCAGATGGGCTTTTATCGCACCGGCAAGTTGTGGTCGATCGAGCACTTCGACGTCAAACCGGACGTCATCGTCTTTGGTAAAGCGTTGACCAACGGCCTCAATCCACTGGGCGGTATCTGGGCCAGGGAAGAGCTGATCAACCCCAAGGTGTTCCCGCCTGGCTCGACCCATTCGACCTTCGCCTCCAATCCCCTGGGCACCGCTGTGGGCCTGGAAATGTTCAAGATGACCAGCGAGATCGACTACGGCTCGATGGTCATGAACAAGGGCAAGTACTTCCTCGAAGGTCTGCGGGATCTGCAAAAGCGCTACCCGATCATTGGCGATGTCGACGGTCTGGGCCTGGCGCTGCGCTGCGAAATCTGTGGCCCTGATGGCTTCACGCCGGACAAGGCAACGCTCGATTTCATGGTGGATGAAGGCATGAAGGGCGACATTGAAATCGACGGTAGACGCCTGGGCCTGATTCTCGATGTGGGCGGTTACTACAAAAACGTGATCACCCTGGCGCCGTCGCTGGAAATCAGCTACCCGGAAATTGACCTGGGCATTGCCCTGCTCGACCGCCTGCTCGACCGGGCCATGAAACGATGAATGCCACGCAGATCGACATGGGCGAAGGCAACGCCGGTTTCGTGCTCGGCAGCGGGGAGGTCGCGGTGCTGTTGATCCACGGCCTGACCGGCACCCCCACTGAATTGCGGCGGGTGGCCATCGGTCTGGCCAAGGCGGGATGCACGGTATACGTGCCGACGCTGGCCGGGCACTGCGGGGACAACGCCGACCTTGCGGCCACCGGTTGGCGCGATTGGTACGAGAGCGCCCGCAACACCTTCGTCGGTGTCCGGAAAAAACATGAGCATGTGTTCGTCGGCGGCCTGTCGATGGGCGCGGTGCTGTCGATGTACCTCGCCGCCGAGCACCCGGGACAGATCGAAGGCTTGCTGCTCTATTCAACGACCCTGCGTTACGACGGCTGGAACATGCCCTGGGTCGCGAAATTGAGTGGCCTGGTGATGTCGATTCCCTTTGGCGTGCACCTGTGCCGCTTCAACGAAAAGTCCCCGTTCGGAATCAAGGACCAACGCTTGCGCGCGATCGTCGAGCGGCAGATGAACGCCGGCGAAAGCAGCAATGCCGGGCTGCTGACCATGTCCGGCGTGAGCGTGCGGGAACTGCACCGTCTGGTGGCGGCGGTAAAAAAACGCATGCCGGCCATCACCACCCAGGCGTTGGTCCTGCACTCGCGCGAAGACGACATCACCAGTCGCTGGAACGCCGACTACGTGGAACGCAAACTCGGCGGCCCGGTGGTCAAGGTCCTGCTCGACGACTGTTACCACATGATTACGGTCGACCTGCAATACCGTCGCGTCATAGAGCTGAGCGCGGACTTCATCCAGCATCGTTTCATGGAACAACGCACCCATGCGCCACCGTTGCCACGGCAATACAGACAACTGGCCTGAACCTGCCTGCCGCCCGCGGCTGCAGCTGTTGCGTAGCGCGCCGACAGTGGCAGGGCGATGGCCGCCATGGTGAGATTTTTTAAGGAAGCGATGTGATCACAGCCCTTGCCTACTCGACGATCGAGTCAATCGACCGCGACGCCTGGAACGACTGTTTTGCTGCCGAACTTGAGGACTGGGATTACTACCGGGCCGTTGAACAGGCCAGGCTGCCCGGATTTGCGTGGCGTTACCTGGCACTGTACGAGGACGGCGCGTTGATCGCAGCCGCCGTGGCATTTACCACGGCTTATTCGCTGGACACCACACTTCAGGGTCCAGTCAAGCGCCTCAGCGAACAGCTGCGTCGATGGTGGCCGGGGCTGTTCGACATCCGCCTGTACGCCCTCGGCTCTCCCGTGGCCGAGCAATGCCATGTCGGCACGGCGCGGCATGTTGGATCAGAACGGCGGGGCGATCTGCTGCGGCAGGTATTGAGCCTGGCACGCCGTGATGCCAATCAGCTCGGGATCGGCCTGCTTGCCGTCAAGGACGCGTCTCACCGCAATGGGCAGTGGTTGCAGGTTTGCCAGGCGGCCGGCCTTCACAGCATGCCGGGACTGCCCAGCGCCGAACTGCCGATCAACTTCGGATCAATGGACGCTTACCTCGGCACCCTCGGCAAATCCACCCGTAAAGATTTGCGTCGCACGCTGCGCGCCCCCGGACCGCGAATCGAGTGGCGGCGCTGTGTCGACGGCTTGCTGCCGCGCATGATGCAGCTTTACGACGCAACACTGAGTCGCAGCGACCTGACCTTCGAACGCCTGCCCCCGGACTACTTCCGCCAGGTTCTGGAAAATCTTGATGAACGCGCTGCCTGCGTACTGTATTGGGTCGGCGACGAACTGGTGGCGTTCAACCTGTTACTGCTCGATGAGCAACGGCTGGTGGACAAATTTTTCGCCCACGACCTGGCCCGGACCCGCGAGCACAACCTGTACGTGCGCAGTTGGCTGGCCAATGTCGACTATTGTATTGAGCACGGCATTGCGATCTACGCATGCGGCCAGGCCGGTTATGCCACTAAGCTGCGCCTGGGTTGCTCCTTCATTGGCAACACCTTGTTGTTCCGCCATCGCAACCGGCTGCTCGACAACCTGCTGCGCGTGGTGAAAACGTTCATCCGACCGGACCGTTCCGACCCCGCCATGGCTGCTGCGATAAGCGAAGCAAGATGATCAAAGACTCCCGCACCGCAAACCGACCTTTCGCCCTCTCCGGCTGGAGCCTGCAGCGCAAACTGGTGTTGGCGTTCTGGCTGGTCAGCGTGATCCCGACCATGATCGCCGCCGAACTGGCGGCCGCCACGCTGTCGCAGATTTTCGACAACAACGTACGGATCTGGCTGCAGGAATCGACCAAGATCGTCGAGGACGAGATCAGCGAAATCCTTCGCGACAACGCCCGGGTCGCGCAGTTGTTCCTGGGCTACACCCGCCCCCCCATCGATGGTCTTTCAGTGAAGAACGACAAGCTGACCACCGACATCGCCGACGCCATTGGCATCGACGTGGTGGCGCTGGTGCGCAACAGCGATCACAAAGTGGTGTACAGCAACGCCGCCGACGACATTGTCCGTCAGATCAGCACCGCACCGAACGCCGTCCTTCAGACCCTGCAAGTCGGTGGTGTGGCCACGGGCACGGTGGTCTCGACTTTCGAAACCGACCAGGCCGGGGTCGATTACAAACTGGTGATCGCCACTTATCTCGACAGCAGTTTCCTCACCAGCGTGGCCGATGTGCATTCCCTGGACCTGCGCCTTTACCTGGCCAAGGGCAATGTCTTCTCGGAAATATTTTCCACCCAGCGCTTCGAGGATCACCCGGCGGCCGTGCCGGAAAAAATCGAACAGATTTTGCGCAGCACCAAGCAACCGATGGAGCAATTCACCAACCGTTACAGCGGTATCTATCGGCCGATCCTCAACGAAAACGGCGAGCTGCAGGGGGTGATTTTCAGTGGCCTGTTGCGCCACAGCAGCCTGGTCGGCCTGGTCAACCAGAGCAGCCTGTTCATGCTGATTTTCCTGCTGAGCTCGGCGGCATCCCTGGCAGCCGGCTGGCTGGTATCGCAGCGCTTGACCCAACCTTTGCGCGGCCTGTCCAAAGGGGTACAAGCGGTGATCGCCGGGGATTATCGCCAGCGCCTGCCGGTGACAGGGGGCGATGAACTGGCCGAACTGAGCAGCACCTTCAACCACATGAGCGAACGCCTTGGCGAGTTGCAGCACCTTGAATCACAGCTGCGCCGACGCGACCGCTTGCACGCGCTGGGTGAAGTGGCCATGGGGCTGGCCCACGAAATCCGCAACCCGCTGGGCATCATCAAAACCGCCACGCAGTTGCTGCACCGGCGGGCGGATCTGCCCGAAAACGACAAGCGACATCTGGAATACGTGGTCAGCGAAGTCAGCCGGATCAACGACCTGATCACTGAGTTTCTCGATTTCGCCAAACCCGGTGAGCCAATGCGCTCAACGCAACTGGCGCGACCATTGGTGGATGAGCTGGCCGGGTTCTGCACACCGGAACTGGTCAGCCATAACATCGATTTGCGCATCGACGATCAGGCTCCCGGCGCCTTCCTGTATGCCGACCCGCGACAAATCAAACAGGCCGGGCTGAACCTGATCGTCAACGCCATCGACGCCATGCCCGACGGCGGGCGGCTGACCCTGGGGATCAGCAGTGACCGGCACTACACGGTCATCAGCATCAGCGACACCGGGCATGGCATCGAACCGGACATGCTTGAGCGGATCTTCACACCGTTCGTCACCACAAAGGCCTCCGGCACCGGGCTGGGGCTGGCGAAGGTCTTCTCGATCATGGAGAGTCATGACGGCCGCATCGAATGCGTCAGTGAAAAGGATGCCGGGGCGACGTTCAGCCTGTACCTTCCGGCCAGCGGCAACGACTTGAACGAGGGCAGCGATGACACATAACGTACTGGTGGTCGACGACGAGCCCAAGCTCTGCGACCTGCTGGCCTCGGCCTTGAGTCAGAACGGTATCCAGGTGTTCACCGCCGGCAATGGCCTGCATGCGCTGAAGGTGCTCGAAAGCGAGGACATCGACCTGGTCATCAGCGACTGGCGCATGCCGGGCATGGACGGCCCGCAATTACTGGCGGAAATCAAAAGCCGTTTCCCGCAATTGCCGGTGATCGTCATGACCGCCTACAGCACGGTGAAAAACGCCGTGCAGTCGATGCGCAATGGTGCTTTCGACTACATCCCCAAGCCTTTCGATATTGATGAGCTGGACATCACCGTCAGTAAAGCCCTGCAATTTCGCGACATCCTCAAAGACAATCAGCGCATGCGCGCCGAACTCGATGAACACCGGCAGATCGACAGCCTGATTGGCGACAGTCCGAGTTTTCGACGGGTGCTGCAGGCCATCGACTCGGTACGCGACAGCAACGCGACGATCCTGCTGACCGGCGAAAGCGGCACGGGCAAGGAAATGGTCGCCAGGGCGATCCACAATCACGGCAACCGCTGCGACCGCCCGTTTGTCGCGGTCAATTGCGCGGCGATTCCCGAAGGGCTGCTCGAGAGCGAAATGTTCGGACATCGCAAGGGGGCGTTTACCGGCGCGGTGGCCGATCGCATCGGGCGCTTCCTGCAGGCCGACAAGGGCACGTTGTTTCTTGATGAAATCGGCGAAATGCCCCTGGCCCTGCAGGCGAAGATCCTTCGAGCCCTGCAGGAACGGGTGATCGAGCCGGTGGGCGACCCCCGCGAACGCAAGGTCGACGTGCGGGTGATCGCCGCCACCAATAAAAACCTGCTGGAGGCCGTGGCCAGGAAGGAGTTTCGTGAGGACCTCTACTACCGCCTCAACGTGTTCCCGATTCCCTTGCCGGCCCTGCGCGAACGGGTCGAGGACATTGCGCCCCTGGCCCGGCATTTCGCCCATACGCTGGGGGCCACGGCGGGAAAAAGGTTTACCGGCTTCAGCGCGCAGGCATTGCAAGCCATGGCCCGTTATTCCTGGCCGGGCAACATCCGCGAACTGCAGAACTGTGTGGAGCGGGCGACCATCGTCGCCTCAGGCGCAGTCATTGAAGAGGAAGATTTGCCGGCCTACCTGTTTGCCTCACGTCCTGCCGAGAGCGACGCACTGATCACCGAAGGTAACGTGCCGGCGAATCTGGAAGCGGCGCTGGCCGAGGTCGAGAAAGCCTACATTCTGGCGGCGCTGGCGCAGAGCAACGGCGTGCAGGCAGCCGCGGCGCAACTGATCGGGATCTCCGAACGCAGCTTCTGGTACCGGCTGAAGAAGCTGGGCATTCACGTCGACAAGATTGTGCGCTAGGCACCGCTCCCCTCTCGCAGCAAGTCGCCTGCTCAGATGACCGTGCCGCCCTTCGCTTCGCTGATGATCTGCCGAATCGCGCCAACGAAGGTTTCCACCGGTTGCCCGCCCGTGACCGCGTACTGACCATTGAACACCACGGTCGGCACCGAGCTGACCCCACGGGACAGCCACAGCTGTTCTTCGTGACGAACCTCTTCGGCATATTCATCCGACCCCAGGATCGCTTCGGCCCGCTGCCGATCCAACCCGACGCCTTGGGCAATCTGCACCAGTTGTGCAGGGTCAGACGGGTTGCCGCCGTCGGTGAAGTAGGCCTTGAACAGCGCTTCCTTCAGTTCCTGTTGCCGCCCTTGCAGCTGCGCCCAATGCAGCAAGCGGTGAGCGTCGAAGGTGTTGTAGATTCGGCTGTTGCCGTCGGTGCGAAACGCAAAGCCGACCTCGGCGCCGCGGGCGCGGATCATTTCGCGGTTCTTCTGCGATTGTTCGGGGGTAGAGCCGTACTTCTCGGTGATGTGTTCGGTGATGTTCTGCCCTTGCGGGCCCATTTTCGGGTTCAGCTCGAAGGGCTGGAAGCGGATCTCGGCACGAACCTCGTCGCGCAGGATATCCAGGGCCTTGAGCAGCCCGTACAAACCCACCGCGCACCATGGGCAGGACACGTCGCTGACGAAATCGATTTTCAATGGAGCACTCATCACTCACCTCGCTGGCTCAAACGCGCCGGAAAGTTCGAACGATACACCCGACAGATAGAACACACACAGATCCATTGTGGGAGCGGGCTTGCTCGCGAATGCGGTGGGCCAGCCAAATACATGTCGACTGACACACCGCCTTCGCGAGCAAGCCCGCTCCCACAGGGGGGGTTGCAAGTGTTATAGGAGATTTTGGTCGGCCACCGGCTCGATCTGCGCCCAGTGCGAGGTGTCTTCACGATGCGCCCGCAGATACGGCAACACCGCCGCCAGCAACGGCGCCTTGAACGCCTCCTGAAAGCGATGGGCCAGGCCCGGGATCAATTTCAGCTGGCTGCCGCGCAGATGCGCCGCCAGGTGTACGCCATGCATCACTGGCAACAACGGGTCGGCCGTGCCATGCACCACCAGCGCCGGCACCCGCAGTTGATTGAGCAGCGGCACCCGGCTCGGTTCGGCGAGGATCGCCATGATCTGGCGCTTCACGCCCTCGGGATTGAACGCACGGTCGTAGGACAGCGCCGCTTGATGGAGCAACGCCTGTCGATCATCGGTCACCTGTGGGCTGCCGAGCGCGGCGAGCAGATCGGCTTGTTGTTCCAGGGCCACCTCGCGGTTCGGCGCGCCACGTCGGGCGAGCAACTGCACCAGCGCCGCACTCGGCGCGGGCAGGCCTTCGGCGCCGGAGGTGGTCATGATCAGCGTCAGGCTCTCGACCCGTTGCGGCGCCATCGCCGCCATGTGCTGGGCGATCATCCCACCCATGCTGGCGCCCAGCACGTGGAACTGATCGATGTGCAGCGCATCCATCAGGCCCAGGCCGTCATCGGCCATGTCGGTCAGCGAGTAAGGCGCCGACACCGGCAAACCCAGCTTGTAGCGCAACACCTCGAAGGTCAGGTTGGCCTCCAGCGGTGCCTGCCGCCAGGTGGACAGGCCGACATCGCGATTGTCATAGCGAATCACCCGGAAACCCTGCTGACACAGCGCAACCACCACCTCGTCCGGCCAGTGGATCAACTGTCCGCCCAGGCCCATCACCAGCAGCAATGCCGGATCGGACGCACGACCGATGCTCTGGTACGCCAGGCTCACCTGCGCCAGATCGACCCGTTCGGTCGGAACATTCACATCGCAACGCGACGCTGCCACGCTTGGCAGACTGATCAATGCGGCAAAAAAAATGACCGCGGAAAAAAACAAAGCACGCATGAAGAAACACCGAAACGCAGAACCCCAGTAGAGCGCGAGTCTGATGAAGTTTGTTCAAGCGCGCTGCCACAGTTGCGTGACAGTTTGATGAAATTTGCCCAATGGTCGAGGCGATAACTATGTAGCGCCAGTGCCGCGCCGGTCTTTTTTTAAATGGCCCACTCGTGGAGCGGATTTGCCGCGCCACCCGGACCGAGCCATGTACCCATGACCGATAAACTGTTACCTGACGCCATTTCCCCCGCTCCGATCCTCAGCCCCACCCTGTCGCCCCTGCCGGTCAACATCGACGAAGGCCTGCTGCTGACCGCCACAGCCCGCTGGCGCGACAGCAGCCTTGGCTTGAACGCGTTGTTTGCCAATGTGCCGATTGCGTCAGGTTCGGCCAGCACCTATTGGCACGCCCGAGCCCCCGGCACTCCGCTGTCACGACGGGATCGGGCCGTGGAGCTGTATGGTGAGTATTGCGAGGCTGTTGCCCAGGTCGCCTTCGCCAAGGGCACCGCCACGCCGCCGTTGGCCAAGGACATCACCGACTTGCTGCGCCAACCTGCACATTTGGCCCGCACCACTGAATTCGCCTTGCCCCCCACCCTTGAGCAGACCCCGAACATCAACGCCTACAACGATCAACCGGCTCTGTTTGGCGCCCTGTATGCCGATGTCCCGTGGTCAGTGCGCCAGGCAGCCCTCGACCTTCAGCGCCAGGCGCTCGACCGGTATTTGGGTGAGGAGCTGGAAAGCGCCCGCCATCAGCAAATCGCTGAACGGCTCTCGGATCTGGAAACCGCCGGCCAATCCGCCGATCAGGCCGCCAGCGCTTTGCTCTACCGGGAACGCGTGCTGGACACGGCCACGATCAATCATCAATTCACCGCCTTGTATCAGGCGCACAAGGCTGGCCTGCGCGCGGAGATCGAATTGCAGCGTGCGCTCGAGCAACTGACCGAAGACGAATATCACCTGATCAAAAACCTGTTGGAGCAGCCCGATGACTCCGCACCCGATGCCAATACAATGGTCGCCAGCCTGGTCCTGACCGCCACAAAAGCCGATCAAACCAGCCACGAACTCAGCGGCCCATGGGTCATCAAGCCTTCGGGCTCATCACCGCACACGGGCCTGTTGCTGTATTGGCCCGGCAGCGGCGGCGGCCTGCAACGCTTCGCCAATCAGCAGGCACTGGAGCGCGAGGTGTTCAAGATTCATGACGCCGATGAGGGGCTGGCGTTGCGCTTGAACCCCATCGGCGAAGACCCGCTCCAGTACAGCCTCAATCAACTGACCGATGACTTTGAAGCAAACGCCGCGCAGATCCGTCAGCGCCCACCTGGCGACTCCCGGGCGGCACAGCTGGAAGACTGTCGCCGCCAGGCCCTCGCCCATTTGCAGGTGCCGGTGCATGCCGCCCGCAGCCTGATGTTCTCCCAGCGCCTGGAACAGAACCGCAGCGCTACCCTGGCCACGAACCTGCCCGATTGGCTGAGGAAAAAGGAAGAGAACATCGAGCTCAAGGGGCTGATCGAGGCTTACATCCAGGCGATGCACCGCAGCCACGAGCAACTGGAAATCGCCCTGATGCCGCGCAAGGACTTCACTCGGCAGCGACTGCATGCCCGGCTGAAGAAGGATTTCGCCATCAAGGGGGACTTTCAGGTGCTGCTCGATCTGCCCGATTCGGTGTCCTGGCAGAAACAGTCCATCCCCGCCCCCGGCGCACCCGGTACCCCGCAGAAGCTGGCGCTGATCCCCAGTACCGCCCGCAGCAAAATGGCCCTCGAAGACCTGGCCCAGCTCAACATCGACAACACACCGTCGATGAACCTGGAGCCCTTGCTGCTGCGCCTGTCGTTCATGAAGGTGGAGGTCGGCAGCACCGATGCCAATGAGCGCCAGACATTGAGCCGCGCCATCACCCTGCCCTGGCTGCGCAAGGTTCTGCCCGAGCTGGATCTGGCGCAGGCGTATGAAGCGTTGATCCGCAAAACCTTCATGGGCGCCGACGACGAGGCGACATTTGTCAGCGAGCATCGACGTGAGTGCCTGCTCGAACCCTGGCGCCTGATGCTCAAACTGCAAGGCGAAACCGCTCGCCTGCAACAGCAGATCAATAGTGATGAGCTCAAGGTTTTGTACATCGCCATCGACGCCGATACCCCACAGGCCTGGGCCACCGACGGCAAACGCATCGCGCTGTGGCCAGCGATCCTGAGTGCCGGCGGCAAGGACACGCCCAATGAAGGCCCCGTCACCCTGGCCGGCGTGACTTTCATCGAAGAACGGCACAGTGGCATGACCCTGCTCTA
Source organism: Pseudomonas sp. KK4 (assembly GCF_001984065.1). Classification (GTDB taxonomy): domain Bacteria; phylum Pseudomonadota; class Gammaproteobacteria; order Pseudomonadales; family Pseudomonadaceae; genus Aquipseudomonas. The sequence goes on along the minus strand of NZ_LYVP01000030.1, from coordinate 17,004 downwards.
TCTGCCGGACAGCCCCGACGGGCAGTTCCTGCGGCGGTACGACACCCTGGAGGCGGCGCGCAAAGCCCTGTTCAACCTGTGCCTGCGCGACGAGATGGTCAGCTACCTGGCGGGGCGCGCCTTGCAGGGTTCGGTGCAGGCCCACGCCAGCCGGATCAATCAGGCCATGCTCAAGCATTTTGACGGGATGATCGCGCTGGGAACGCGCTGGCCCGCCACCACCTCCCTGGCCGCGCACCAACTCAACACCCACATGGGCCGCCTGATCGAAGCCCATCGCGTCACCTCCCGCTCCAACGCGGACCTGTACCGGGAGCGCTATGCGCTGCAGGGTCCACGCGCCTTCAACTACATGAAGATGGCCCTCGGCATGGTGCCCTTCGTCGGCACCGCGCTGGCTTTGTACGATGCCTGGAACAGCGCCAACCTGGCGGTTTCGGCCTTCGTGCGCGGCGAGGTGGGCGATGGTCTGGCAGAAGTCGAATCGGTGCTGCTGTGCCTGATCGATGCGGCCATGGACATCCTGCCCGGCATTGTCGTCGGCCCGCCTAACAGCGCTCGCGCAGCGACCCGAACGCGCCAGATGACGGCCATGCATCAACGGGGCGCCCTGCAATCGTCCACCCTGGACATTGCTCGCCGACTGGCTCAGCGCTTCGACGGTTACGAGTATGAAAGACCGCTCTCGCTGGCGGGGCGGCGACCAGCCGCCCATGGCGTTTATCGCAATATTTATCGGCATGCCGATGGCGATTTCATCGTGCGTCAGGGGCGAGTGTTCCAGGTCGAGCGCAGCAAGGATTCGCGCAACTGGCGTTTGAAAGGCACCACCCAGAAGACCTTCAAGCAGCCCATCGCTTTGGATGAAACTGGACACTGGGATACCTACTTTGGCGTGTATGGCGTGGCGTTCGAAGGCGGCGGCCTGGGTGGCGGCAATATGCTCGGGCATCTGGCGGACACCCTCGACCCGGTCTGGCCACAGGCGATCCGTGAGCGCCTGCCGCGCTGGTGGGTCGACGAGACCTTCCGCCGTGTGCATGCCTTGACCCAGGCCGCCGATGATTTCGCGCCGCGAATCGATGCGCGCCTTAAACAGACCGAAGCCACTCTGGCCGCCTACAACGAGGGGTTGCGAAGCGATCGTGTGCTGACGCTCAGGCAACAAGCGGAAGCCGCCTGCGTAGCCGATATCGAAATGGCCGGGCGCTATTACCAGACCCTGGCTGATCTGGCGCCGTTGACCCACGGCAACAAAAAGCGCGTGCTCCTGGACTTCCAGAGCGATGCCGCGCTGATACTCGCCGACCGTTTCAAGCAGCGCACGTTTCTGGTCAATCATCGCGCCGATGAGTTGCTCGATAGCATTGATGCGCTCACGGACACGCTGTCGACGATGCCTGTCGCCGGCCTGGCACAACGGCTGCGGGTACTGGAAGACATCAGGAAACTGCGACTTGAAATGCTCGATACCTTCGACTCGATCGAAGCTCACCTGCGCGAGCTCAACCATTGGTACCAGCGCATCACGATCAATGCAGACAAGGCCAAACTGACCCCGGAAGTGATGATGTTCAACTCACGCCTGACCGAGGTGAACCTGCTCAATCTGAAAACCGGCCACCTGCTGGATGTGGTGACGCGTTTTGACACCAGCACGGATTTGTCGTGGTTCTTTCTTCAGGGGCAGATGCTGAATATCAGGGAGCGGGTCGAACGGGCGCTGTTCACCCAATTCAGTCTGCCGCAGGTCAGTGCGACCCGCGCCCAACGCAGCCAGATTCTTCAGGATTGCATCGAGCAGTACAGCGAGTTCCTGCGCGAGATGAATGCCTGGACGGCCAGTTACCCACAGCATTTTCATCTGGCGGCGGTGCCGCGGCTGATTGACGGCCTGCTGAAGTTGACCGATCGCGCACGCAAGGCGATCAACCTGCCTGCTCCGGCGACGCCAGCAGGGCCGAGCAGCAAAAAGGTCTTCCGCGCCGAGAACGATCAATGGCTGATCGGCGAGGAGCGCTGGGAGCCCACGACCCGGACCCATCGCTATACCCTGACCGGGCAACGGGGTTACTTGGAGACCTGGGAGCTGGGCGCCAATGGCAAGGCCCGACTGCTGAACCCGCCGCCACAGCCCGCTCAGGCCCAACCCCGCAACCTCGAGTTGTTGTTGGCCGAGGCCCGACAGCGCCTGCAATCCCAGGACACCTATCGAGGTCGGGTCGAAGCCTACGCCAATCAGGACATGCTGCCGGTGGACCTGGAACACATGATGCTCAGCGAGGCGAAGGAACTGAGCCGTCGCGCCCTGGCGATCGAAGAGCTGGCTCCAAGGGATGTGCTGGTGCAGCAGTTGCGGGACAAAGCCAGCGAGTTGATCGCCACCGGCCGCAGGCTACGCACCCGCCAGTCGCTGGCGAGCCAGAACCCCACCGATGGCATGCTCGAGGATCTGCTCAGGCAAGACGCGGTCGAGATCCGCAAGACCAGCCCGCTCAAGCACCTGAGCAAGCGCAAGGATGGTCGCCACGATTTCATGCAGGAGTACGAGATCTGGGACCGTACGCACACACCGCCCAGAGTGCTGTGGTATGCCCATTTCCATTATTCCAAGGCCGCGCCGGCGTTTGGCGGCTTCGAAAAAGCGCATCTGAAATTGCCCGAGCACCGCTTCCTGACCCACGCCGACAATGCCGAGTTGCCTTATGCCGACATCGGCAAAAAATCGGCGGTGCTGCCGTACTTCAATAACCTCTGAGTCACCACCCTGTGGGAGCGGGCTTGCTCGCGAAGAGGCCAGTACATCCAACACAGTTGCTGTGCCCGGAATACCGCCTTCGCGAGCAAGCCCGCTCCCACAGGTTATGTTTACGCCAATTGGCTGCGCAGCTGCCGCGCGGCGGCGACCATGTTTACCAGGGCCGCTTCGGTCTCCGGCCAGGCGCGGGTCTTCAGGCCGCAATCGGGGTTGACCCACAGGCGCTCGGCGGGGATTCGCTGCACCGCCTTGCTCATCAACTTGACCATCTCGGCCGTGTCCGGCACCCGTGGCGAGTGGATGTCGTAGACGCCCGGGCCGATGTCGTTGGGGTAGTCGAACGCCTTGAACGCCTCCAGCAGCTCCATGTCCGAGCGCGAGGTTTCGATGGTGATCACATCGGCGTCCATCGCCGCAATGGCCTCGATCACATCATTGAATTGGCTGTAGCACATGTGAGTGTGGATCTGGGTTTCATCCCGCACGCCGCTGGCGCTCAAGCGGAACGCTTCCACCGCCCAATCCAGATACTCGCGCCATTGCTCACGGCGCAGCGGCAGGCCTTCACGGAACGCCGCTTCATCGATCTGCACGATCTTGATGCCGGCAGCCTCCAGGTCCACCACCTCGTCGCGCAGGGCCAGCGCCAACTGCTGTGCCTGGACTTTGCGCGATACGTCTTCGCGGGGGAACGACCACATCAGCATGGTCACGGGGCCGGTTAGCATGCCCTTCATGACCTTGTCGGTCTGGCGCTGGGCATAGCTGATCCAGTCCACGGTCATGGCTTTCGGGCGGCTAAGGTCGCCGTAGATGATCGCCGGTTTCACACAGCGCGAACCGTAGCTCTGCACCCAACCGAAACGGGTGAAGGCATACCCGTCAAGCTGCTCGGCAAAATACTCGACCATGTCGTTGCGCTCGGCTTCACCGTGCACCAGCACGTCCAGTCCCAGGCGCTCCTGAATCTGCACTGCATGGCGGATTTCGTGATGCATGGCATCGTTGTAATCGTTGGCCGACAGCTTGCCCTGCTTGAACGCCTGACGCGCCAGCCGAATCGAACCGGTCTGCGGGAACGAGCCAATGGTGGTGGTCGGGAACGTCGGCAGTTTCAGGCGTGCGCGCTGCTGCTCGATGCGCTGGGCAAACGGCGACTGACGTTGGCTGTCCTGGGCACCGATGGCGTTGATCCGTGCCTGCACTTCGGTTTTATGAATACGTGGCGACTGCGCACGGCTGGCGGCAGTGGCGCGGCTTTCGGCCAACGCGGCTTGTACTGTCGGTGCCTGGGGATCGTTGAGCGCATCGCGCAGCACGGCAATTTCGCCACACTTTTGCACGGCAAACGCCAGCCAGCTTTTCAGCTCAGGGTCGAGTTTGTCTTCGCGCTCCAGGTCCACCGGGCTGTGCAGCAGCGAGCAGGAACTGCTGACCCACAGGTTGTCGCCAAATCGCTCCTGGGCAAACTGCAGTTGCTCCAGCACCGGCTCCAGTTCGCAGCGCCAGACGTTGCGACCGTTGACCAGTCCCACCGAAAGAACCTTGTAGATGGGCAGGCGATCGAGCACGTGCAGCAATTGGTCCGGCGCACGCACGGCGTCGATGTGCAGGCCCTGCACCGGCAGGCCGACCGCCAGGCCGAGATTGTCCTGCAGGCCGCTGAAGTAGGTCGCCACCAGTTTTTTCAACGGCGAATACTGCAGGATGTGGTAAGCGCGTTCGAACGCGTTTTTCCATTCCTGCGGCAGGTCGAGGGTCAGGATCGGCTCATCGATCTGCACCCACTCCACGCCCTGGGCAGCGAGACGGCCGAGGATCTCGCCGTAGATCGGCAGCAGCCGTTCCAGCAGGTCGAGTTTGTCGAAGTCGTTGCTTTTGGCCTTGCCCAGCCACAGGTAAGTCAACGGGCCGATGATCACCGGCTTGATGCTGTGACCGAGAGCCTTGGCTTGCTCGACTTCATCGAACAACTGCTCCCAGCTCAACTTGAAGCGCTGATCGGCAGTGAATTCCGGGACCAGGTAGTGGTAGTTGGTGTCGAACCACTTGGTCAGTTCCTGGGCATATTGCGCCTGGCCATGCTCGCCGCCGCAGCAACTCGCCGTGGCACCACGGGCCATGGCGAACAGGGTGTCGAGGGTCGGCAGGCCGCGTTCGTCCTTAGTGCTGTCGAACCGCTCCGGGATCACGCCGAAGGTCAGGGAGTGGGTCAGCACCTGGTCGTACCAGGCGAAGTCACCCACCGGCAGCAGGTCGATGCCGGCGTCTTTCTGCAACTGCCAGTGGGTGGCGCGCAACTGGCGGCCGACGTTGTGCAGCGTGGCCTGGTCGAGGTCGCCCTTCCAGTAGCCTTCCAGGGCTTTTTTCAGTTCGCGGTCGGCGCCGATGCGCGGAAAACCTAGGGTGTGGGCCACGGCCATGTCAAATTGCTCCCGGGTAAAAGATGGCGCTATTGTCGACAGCCAGACCAACATGAGACAAACTCAACCTTTTCGTGTTGATCACAAGTTTTCCTCATGGAGCCATCCGGTGCTTGAAATCCGTCACCTCAAGACCCTGCACGCCTTGCGCGAAGCCGACAGCCTGGTGGATGCAGCCGACCGGCTGCACCTGACCCAGTCGGCGCTGTCCCACCAGTTCAAGGAACTGGAAGAGCGCATGGGCATGCCGCTGTTCGTGCGCAAGACCAAACCGGTGCGCTTCACCAGCGCCGGTTTGCGCCTGCTGCAACTGGCCGACGCCACCCTGCCGCTGCTGCGTGCCGCCGAGCGCGACATCGGTCGTCTGGCCGGTGGCACCGCCGGGCGCCTGCACATGGCCATTGAGTGTCACAGTTGCTTCCAGTGGCTGATGCCGACCATCGACCAGTTCCGCGATGCCTGGCCGGAAGTCGAGCTGGACCTGGCCTCGGGCTTCTCCTTCGCGCCGCTGCCGGCCCTGGCCCGTGGCGACCTGGACCTGGTGGTGACCTCCGACCCGCTGGAACTGGTGGGGATCACCTATGTGCCGTTGTTCACCTACGAAGCGATGCTTGCGGTGGCGAACCAGCATCGGCTGGCGAGCAAGGCCTACATCGTCCCCGAGGACCTGGTCACGGAAACCCTGATCACCTACCCGGTGGAGCGCGATCGCCTGGACATCTTCACCCGCTTCCTGGAACCGGCCGACATCGAACCGGCCCAGGTCCGTACTTCGGAATTGACGGTGATGATGATGCAACTGGTGGCCAGCGGCCGCGGCGTATGCGGCATGCCCCACTGGGCGCTGCATGAATACAGCTCACGGGGCTACGTGAAGGGCAAGCGCCTGGGGGAGAAAGGATTGTTTGCGACGCTGTACGCGGCGATTCGTGCGGACATGCTGGACGCGCCGTACATGCGCGATTTCCTGCTGACGGCCAAGGACACGTCGTTTTCGACGCTGGATGGCGTCAGCGCCGTTCGCTAAAGCGATGATCCCCTGTAGGAGCGAGCATGCTCGCGATGGACCTGAGAGCGACACGGGGCGTCAGGCTTGCAGCGTTATCGTTGACGACCATCGCGAGCCTGCTCGCTCCTACAGGGGGATGGCGGTGATCCTCAGATCTTGCGCCACATGTGAATCTTGTCGAAGTACTCTTCCCCCACTCGCACGGCCATGGGCTCCAGACCAAACTGGATAAAGCCGCAGCGCCGATAGAGGTTGAACGCAGCCTCGTTGCCGGCAGTGACGGTCAGCTTTATCAACCGCAATTCCTGATGGCTGCGCGCCTCGGCCAGCACTGTCTCCACCAGTTGATACCCAAGCCCCCGCTGACGCACATTGTCGGAGACATACATGCCGAACAACGTCGCCTTGTGCCGAGCCTTTTCTCGGGGCTCGAAGGCCAGTCCCGCGATACCCGCCAACCTCCCCTCCTCAAACCCACCGAACACCACGTCCAGCTTGCCGGTCAGCCTCGACTCCCACCAACTCAACGGCATCGACGCCCGCTCGCGCACGCTGGAGGTGAACGCCTGCGGATGGCGGTCATAGGCTTCAAGCATCAGCTCCCGGTAGGCAAGTGCATGACTGGCATGCAGCCGCTCGATCCACATGCTCAGACCATCCGCCGTTGTTCAAGCATCAGGCGCAGCGCCGCGGCGAAAATCAGCAAGTCTTGAAGCGGGATCATGGTGGCTCCCTGGCGTGGAGGATCAGGCGATCGCGGTCAGCGAAGCCCGATAAAACGGCAGGATCAGGTCCCGTGTCAATGGCGCAAGAAAGAGACCGCCGTCGGTGGCCGGGTCGATCCAGATCACCTCTTCGATCTCGGCTGCCGGGGTGACATCCGCATCGATATTGAGCAGGAAAATCTCGGCCTTGACGACAAACCCCGGTTCGTTGGCGGCAGGGGCGGAGAATTGGCCGAGGAAGGTCGCCTGCGCCGGATCGATCACCAGCCCCAGCTCTTCTTCCAGCTCGCGGGCCAGGGCGTGGGTTGGCAGCTCATGGGCTTCGATCTTGCCCCCCGGCTGCATGAACGCCTCGGTGCCGCGCTTGCGCACCAGCAGGGTTCGGCTGTCGGGGCCTATCAACAGGGCGGCGGCGATATGGATACAGGTCGACATGAAAAAGGCCTTTGACTCGAAAACGGCAAGGATCACATGTCCGCCATGTAGGAGCGAGCTTGCTCGCGATGGTCGTCAACGATGACGCTGGGTGCCTGATGCCCCGCGGCGTATTGAAGTCCATCGCGAGCGAGCTCGCTCCTACAGGTTGGGGGCGGTCAGGTGGCTTCCTGGAAATCCATCTCCGGTGGCTGACGACGGAAGCCGCCGGTCAGCACTGCCAGGTAAACCACACCGATCGCCAGCCAGCTCAGGCCGAGGTAGATCGCCAGGTGGTCGAGGCTGACCATCAGCCACAGGTCCGCTGCCAGGCCGATGAACGGGAACAGCAGGAACAGCACGAACTCACGCAGTCCTCGTTTTTCGCCGCCGATCCAGTAATGGAAGATCACCGACAGGTTCACCAGGCTGAAGGCCAGGAACGCGCCGAAGTTGATGAACGAGGTCGAGGTGGTGACGTCGAGTTTCAACGCCAGCAAGGCCACCACAGCGCAAAGCAGGATGCTGTTGATCGGCGTGCCGAAGCGCTCGTGCAAGGTGCCGAAAAACGATTTGGGCAAGACCCCGTCGCGGCCCATGGCGTAAAGCAGGCGCGAACCGCTGGCCTGGGCGGAGAGGCCCGATGCGAACTGGCCGACGATCAGGCCGATGAGGAAGATCGACACGAACAGGTCGCCGCCGATGTTGCGGGCGATTTCATAGGCGGCCGAATCCACGCTGTCGAACTGGAACGATGGATGGGCGATCTGCACGAAGTACGACACGCCGACAAAGATCAACCCGCCGATCAGGGTGATCAGCATGATCGCCCGGGGAATGGTGCGACGCGGGTCGCGGGTTTCTTCGGTCAGGGTGCTGACCGCATCGAAACCCAGGAACGAATAGCAGGCGATGGCCGCACCGCTCATGATCAACGGCATCTGCATGTCGCCATTGAAGAACGGTTTGATCGACCACAACGGCGTGCTCGCATCGCCACCGACGTAGTGCACGCACAGCGCGACGAAGGCCACCAGCACCAGGAACTGCACCAGCATCAGCAGGGCATTGATGCCGTTGGCCAGTTTCAGGCCGACGATGTTGATGGCGCTGGTGATGCCGATGAACGCCAGCACCCAGATCCACTGCGGCACGGCCGGGAACGCGGAATTGAGGTAGGCGGCGCCGATCAGCCAGATCGCCATGGGCAGGAACAGGTAATCGAGCAGCACCGCCCAACCGGCGATGAACCCCAGTTTCGGGCTGATGGCCTTGCGCACATAACTGTAGGCGGAACCGGCGACCGGGAAGGCCGAAGCCATGCGGCCGTAGCTCATGGCGGTAAAGAACATCGCCACCAGCGCCGCCAGGTAAGCGGCCGGCACCATGCCAGCGGTGGATTGAGCGAGGATGCCAAAGGTGCCGAGGACAATGATCGGCGTCATGTAGGCGATGCCAAACAGCACCACCGACCCTAATGACAGGGTGCGTTGCAAACGAGCCATGAGCGACTACTCCGGATGTTATTGGATTTATGGCAGAGCCGAGTTCGGCGCAGAGAGTTTCGGGTGTTGCGATTATTGTTGTTGGGTGATCGATCAGGCAGCTGTGTTGCCTGTCATGGCCTCTTCGCGAGCAAGCCCGCTCCCACCTTTGGAATGCTTACCCCTGTGGGAGCGGGCTTGCTCGCGAAGGCGCCAGGCCGGACACCACTGAGTCCGGATCAGCCCTTGGGAATCAGCAGCTCGCGCAATCCACCAGCCTGCTCAACCAGCTCCCCCGGCAACTTCAGCCGCTGATCATCCAGATAGCGATAATCCTGGCGCGCGGCCTTCAACCGGTTCAGGTCCAGCGTCACGGCAAACTGCCCTTCCTCGCGCCCGGCCTCGAACAACAGCGTGCCCAGCGGATCAACCAGCGCACTCCCCCCAGCGAACAGCAACCCGCCATCACCCGCTTCCACCCGGTTGACCATCAGCGCAAACGCCTGGTTTTCCTGGGCACGGGCCATGATCGCGGTGCGGTGGGTGGGACCGTAGGGGTCCATGTTGCCGTTGGTCACCAGCAGCACTTCGGCGCCCAGTTGCGCCAGGGCACGGGCGGACTCGGGGAATTCGATGTCGTAGCAAATCAGCAGGCCCACGCGCACACCGTTCCACAGGCAGGTGGCGTAACGATCGCCCGCTTCATAAACACCGCGATCCGACGCCCACAGGTGGGTCTTGCGGTACTTGAGCGCGATGCCTTCGGGGGTGATCAGCAAGGTGGTGTTGTAGAAACGACCGTTGTCGTTCTCGGCGGTGCCGATGACGACCGCAATGTTGCGTTCACGGGCGGCGGTGATGATCGCGCTGACGGTCGGGCCGTCCAGCGGCTCGGCGACTGCCGCCACGGACTCGGCCGACGGAAAACCCATCAAATGACTTTCCGGGAACATGATCAGTTGCGTGTCGGCAGCGCAGGCATTGATTGCCGCCAGGGCGCGCTCGAGGTTGTAAGCCGTGTCGTTGTCACGGCCCGCCAATTGGGCGAGTTCGACTTTCATGGGTAGTCCTTGTTCTGGGCGCCGGAAAGATTGCCCGGTCGCTGTCTGTGCGCCAGTATGCGCAGCAAGCACGCGGCCGGGGAATTACGCCGCCGGGGTAACACGATAGGGGTAGATGCATGACACTCTCGTTGGACGACATCGCCTGGCACCGTTCGGTGGGGCAACTGATCGACGCCCTGGACAAGCCTAACTTCTGGACCCAACTCGTGCGCCTGCTGGGTCAGTACGTGCCCTGTGACAGCTGGGTCGCGCTGCTGTTCAGCGCCGACCAGCACCCCCAGGTGTTCGCCGAATGCCCGGGAGAGGACGGCAGCCCCGACCAGTTGTTCCAGGATTACCTGCGCGGCCTGTACCTGCTCGATCCCTTCTACATCGCCTGCCGCGAGCAGTCGCGCACCGGTCTGTACCGTTTGTCGGAGGTGGCGCCGGAGCATTTCGAACTCACCGAGTACTATCAACGATACTTTCGTGTGAATGTCGTGGCCGACGAAATCCAGTTTAATTGTCAACTGGAGGGCGACCGCACGCTGTGCCTGTCACTGGGCAGCAAGCAGCGCTTCAGCGCCGAGCAGATTGCCTTGCTGTCGCTGATCCAGCCGTGGGTACTGGGCTTGCTGCGTCAGCGCCTGCCTTACGAGATCAACGAAGTGGTGGCCCTTGTGCCGGCGTCGGTGCAAGGCGACTGGCGGGTGCAGTTGGAGGAGTCGGTGCAACAGCTCAAGGGCGCGCAGTTGACCGCCCGGGAGCTGGATGTGGGGCGCCTGATGCTCAGCGGTTGCTCCAGCAAGGAAATCGCCCGCAAACTGGAAATCTCCATCGAAACCGTGAAAGTCCATAAGAAACACATGTACAGCAAGCTGGGGATCAAGTCCCAGTCGGAGCTGTTTTCAATTTTTCTCCAGGCCCAGAACGCCTGAAACAAAACTGAACCGCTTTTATGTGGGAGCGGGCTTGCTCGCGAAGAGGCCATCGCATCCAACATCGATATCGGCTGACACACCGTTTTCGCGAGCAACAGCAGTTTTGCATGTAGCCACATTGACTGAGTCCGAACCCAAGGAAACCGTATGAGCCTGTCACTCCTGAGCCGCTACGCCTTCTTTGCCGTCTGCGTGATATTCACCCTCGCCAGCCTGCCCTTTCTCCACCACGACTGGCTCTGGCCAATCACCGCCGTCACCTTCGTGCTCAGCCTGATCGGCATCGGCGACCTGCTGCAAAGCCCTCACGCGGTGCGGCGCAACTACCCGATCCTGGGCAACATCCGCTATCTGGTCGAAGCCATTCGCCCGGAAATCCGCCAGTACCTGCTCGAATCCGACAGCGATGCCCTGCCCTTTTCCCGGGCCCAGCGTTCGCTGGTGTATTCGCGGGCCAAGAATGAAAGCGCCGACAAACCCTTCGGTACCTTGATCGACGTGTATCAATCCGGCTTCGAATTCATCGGCCACTCGATGCGCCCGGCGCCGTTGAGCGATCCCGCCGGGTTCCGGGTCACGGTGGGCGGTCCGCAATGCACCCAGCCGTATTCGGCGTCGGTGTTCAACATTTCGGCCATGAGCTTCGGCTCGCTCAGCGCCAACGCCATCCGTGCGTTGAACCAGGGCGCCAAACTCGGCAACTTCGCCCACGACACCGGCGAAGGCAGCATCAGCCCCTACCACCGCGAACACGGCGGCGACCTGACCTGGGAGCTGGGCAGCGGCTATTTCGGCTGCCGCACCAGCGACGGTCGTTTCGACCCGGAACGCTTTGCCGCCCAGGCACGAACGCCTCAGGTGCGGATGATCGAAATCAAGATGAGCCAGGGCGCCAAGCCCGGCCACGGCGGGATCCTGCCCAAGCACAAGGTCACTAAAGAGATCGCCGAAACCCGTGGCATCCTGATGGGCGAGGACTGCGTCTCGCCGTCGCGGCACAGTGCGTTTTCCACGCCGATCGAGATGATGCATTTCATCGCGCAACTGCGTGAACTGTCCGGCGGCAAACCGGTGGGCTTCAAGTTCTGCCTGGGTCATCCGTGGGAATTCATGGGCATCGCCAAGGCCATGCTGGAGACCGGCATTCTTCCGGACTTCATCGTGGTCGACGGCAAGGAAGGCGGCACCGGCGCCGCGCCCGTGGAGTTCACCGACCACATCGGCGTGCCGATGCGCGAGGGCCTCTTATTCGTGCACAACACCCTGGTGGGCCTGAACCTGCGGGACAAGATCAAGCTCGGCGCCAGCGGCAAGATCGTCAGTGCGTTCGATATCGCCAGCGTCCTGGCCATCGGCGCCGACTGGGCCAACTCGGCGCGCGGCTTCATGTTCGCCATCGGTTGCATCCAGTCTCAAAGCTGCCACACCAACAAATGCCCGACCGGCGTCGCCACCCAGGACACCCTGCGCCAGCGCGCACTGGTGGTGCCGGACAAGGCCCAGCGCGTCTACAACTTCCACCGCAACACCCTCAAGGGCCTGGCGGAAATGCTCGCCGCTGCGGGCCTGGAACACCCGTCGCAACTGTCGGCCAAGCACCTGGTGCGACGCATGTCGGCCACCGAGATCAAGCTGTTCTCGCAGTTGCATGTGTTCCTCAAACCGGGCGAGCTGCTGACCGGCGAGGTCAATGGCGAGTTCTATTCGCGGATGTGGCAGATGGCGCGGGCGGACAGTTTCGAGCCCAATGAAATCGCAGCGGCCTGATGCCGATCATGCGGCGCTGAAGGTCTGGGCAGACTTCAGCGTCCGCCGTCCAGGATGAACAACCAGGCTTCGACACCGCCACCGTCGATCTTGAGGGTTTGCTTCCACCTCTCAGGGAAAGTCACCACGTCCTCTGGCTTGGGCTTGCCCGTCACCCACCAGACTCTTTTCGCAGCGGGCTTGAACCTCGAGACATCGCTGAAAAAAATCCAGTCCAGACGCTGCGGGATCAGACTCCAGCCGCCGTAGTCACTGGGCCTGCGCGCCGTCCCGCTGGCGGATTGGCTGATGTACAACCGCGGCTGTATGCCCGTGCTGTTGTAGTAGGTGTACGGCAAATACCAGAACAAGCCGTCGACGATAATCTCATCGCCCGCCTGGGCCTGACGATTGATTGCCCCGGCGATCGTGTCCAGCCGGGCCAACCTGCGAACCTCGGTCCCGTTCGAGGCATCTTGCTGCGCATACACCGTCAGCACGCCCTGCACTTCCAAGGCAGCGAACAGACTCAAACAGATCAAGGCCATTACCGGTCGGTGCCTGGCCATTACCTGCAGCGCCAGCGCCGCAATCAATGGTAAGCCGACGGCGGCGAAGGCCAGGTAGCGGGTGACGAACACGGGAACGATCAAGGAAACCAGGAACACCGTGATGGCCGGGACAAAGAAATAGCTGATCAGCAGCACGGTTGCGCGACGGTCGACAGGTGCCTTGAACAGCGCGATGACGCAACAGGCGATCATCAAGGCGCAAAGCAGCAGCGCCCACCACAACCCGCCATCGACCGCCGAAATCATCGCCGTGCATTGGGACACGAGCCCCGGCAACATCGACCATGTCGTTGGCGGCACCCATTCGAGGCCGTTCATGCGCCTCATCTGATCCACCAGATGAGGCAGCCACGGCAGGTACAACGCGACTATCGCGACATTGGCCATCAACCATTTTCGAGCCGGCAATGCGACAGTTTGCCCCGTCCCCAATCCCGACCAGTACAGCCAATGCACCAACACGCAAAGCGCCGCAAAATAGTGGGTATAGAACGCGGCACTCATCAGCATTGCGTAGAGGGCCGCGTAACTTTTGGATTGCGATTGCCGATGCCAGCACACCAATGCGACCGTGGCCGCCATCAGCCAGAAGCCGAGCATGGCGTACATCCGCACTTCCTGACTGTAGCGAACGGATATCGGCAACAGCGCCAGCATGAGTGCGGCAAAACAGGTCGCTCTTGGGGTAGCGACCAGGCTCATCAGTTTCAGACACAGCACCAGCGTGCCGACATCGGCCACCGCACTCAGCCCACGCAATGACATCACGCTGTTGCCAAACAACAGCCCCCAATAATGCAGAATCACGTAATACAGCGGCGGGTGAACGTCACGGGCCGTCGTCGCCCAGATCAGCGCTGGCGAGCGCTGGCTGAGCAACACGCTGAAGGCTTCGTCATACCAGATGACTGGCACTGAAATCCCGTGGAACCTGAGCACCAACGCCAGAACAACCAACGCCATCAACGCTGAACGATACAGCCGTTGCTGGCTCACCGGCGCCTCAGCCAACCGCGTCATGGTGTTCACAGGCTCTTGGTCATCGAGGGTTTTTCTGCGGTCTGGCGAGCACGCTTGACGATGTCCTTGATGACATACCGCGGCCGATGCTTGGCCTCGATGTAGATGCGCCCGATGTACTCGCCGAGGATGCCGATGCCGATCAGTTGCACACCGCCCAGGAACAGAATGGCCGTCATCAAGGAGGGGTAACCGGGAACGCTGTTGCCGTTGAAAACCTTGTCCAGCACCATGTACACCGCGTACAGCACCGCGAACAACGACACCAGGCCACCGACATAAGTCCAGAGCCGCAACGGCACGGTGCTGAACGACGTCACGCCTTCCAACGCCAGGTTCCACAGCTTCCAGCCGTTGAACTTGCTGCTGCCCGCCACCCGCGCAGCGCGCTCGTACTCGACCACCACGGTGTTGAAACCGGCCCAGGACAGCACACCTTTCATGAACAATTGGTGCTCGGGCAATGCGCGAATCACATCGACCACCTTGCGATCCATCAGGCGGAAATCGCCGACGTTTTCTTCGATGCGGGTGTAGGAGATGCGGTTGAGCAGGTGATAGAACATCGACGCGCTGTGGCGCTTCAAGTAGCTGTCGGAACGTCGGTCACGGCGTTTGGCCAACACCACATCGGCGCCTTTCTGCCATTGCTCGATAAGCAACGGAATCACGTTGATCGGGTCCTGCAGGTCGACATCCATGGGGATCACGGCGTCACCGGTGGCATGTTCCAGGCCGGCGAACAGCGCCGGTTCCTTACCGAAGTTGCGGGAGAAATTGATCAGCACCACCAGGTCGTCCATCTCTGCCAGCGCAGCGGCCTTTTGTGCCGTGCTGTCGCTGCTGCCGTCGTTGATGAAGACGATTTCCACCTCGGTGTCGACCAGCGTCAGTTCGCGGCGCACGGCGCGATAAAACAGTTCGATCGCCTGCTCTTCGTTGAATACCGGGACGATCAGCGAAACCTTCATGCTGCACGCTCGCGAAACACCACGTACTTGGAAAACAGGAAACCGCACACCAGGCTCAGGGCAGAGAACAACGCCACGGTCAGCAGGCCATGCAGTCGCCACGCATCGCCGAAATGCCCGACGCCATAGCTCAGCGCGCCCATCGCTGCCAGGAACAGCAGATAGCCGCCAACCGACATCTTGTGTTCAAAGGTGAAGAGGGCATTCATGTAGAAGGAAAACGAAGCGGCGACGCAGAACGCGGCCAGATTGCTGACCGCCTGGCGAAATTCCGCGGCCACGCTCAGCAGGAAGAAGATCTGCCAGTGAATGAGGGTGTTGGCGACGCCGATCACCGTGTAGCTGGAAAAGCCCTTCCACAACCTGCTCATAGTGAAGTCCCTGGCTGAGTACGGTTCAAAGTCACTCAAGCATTGGAGCCCGTCTACTGTCAGAAATCACAGGCAACGGCACCTTTCAGACCAGCGGTTAAACGCCTTATCAACATCCGGTAATACCCCGACTTTGCAATTGCCGGCATTTGCGGCCACCCTGCGCGCCGCCGATGAGCGGCGGGCAACATTCCGAGGCTTCGGCTAGTCCTTTGTTCAACACCTGTTTACGAGCATGCCGTCATGACGATAGCGCGCGATCACCGGATCGATTTTTTTCGCGGCCTGGCACTGATCTTCATCTTCTGGGATCACGTCCCCCACAACCCTCTGGGGCAAATCACCCTGCGTAACTTCGGCTTCAGCGATGCGGCCGAAGTCTTCGTGTTCCTGGCCGGTTATGCCGCCGTGCTGGCCTACGGCAAAGTGCTGGCGCGGGAAGGGTTCCTGATTGCCTGCGTGAAAATCCTGCGCCGCGCCTGGGTGCTGTACGTGGTGCATATCTTCCTGCTGGCGATGCTGATGGGCATCGTGTTCTTCGCCAACAGCCACGTGGAAACCCGGGACCTGGTGGAAGAAATGGGCATGCATCACTTCATCAGCGACCCGCAGCAAGCCCTGATCGATGAACTGCTGCTGCGCTTCAAGCCCAACCTGATGGACCCGCTGCCGCTGTATATCGTGCTGTTGGCAGGCCTGCCGCTGGCGCTGCCATTGATGGTGCGCAACACCTGGGTGGTGGTGGCACTGTCGTTGGCGGTGTACCTGGGCGCGCAGTGGTTCGGCTGGAACCTGGCCGCCATCAAGGACGGCGTGTGGTACTTCAACCCCGTCGCCTGGCAACTGCTGTTCGTGCTGGGCGGTGCGGCGGCGATCCACACCCAGCGCCCGCGTCTGCCGCAGACGCAGCCGTTGATCCGCCAGCCGCTGTTCATGACCGCGGCGGTGTACGTGGTGATCACCGGGGTAATGAGCCTTGCCTGGCGCTGGCCGCAAATACACGACGCCCTGGTGCCGGCCCAAGTGAGTGAGTGGCTGTACCCGATCAGCAAGACCAACCTGTCACCCGCCCGCCTGCTGCACTTCCTCGCCCTGGCCTACGTCACCGCCAAACTGCTGCCCGACAACGGCTGGACGCAACACTGGCTGGCCCGGCAAAGCTGCCGCATGGGGCGTTTCTCCCTGGAAATCTTCTGCCTGGGCGTACTGCTCGCCCCCCTGGCCGACATGCTCAATGCCCTGACCGACGACGCCTTTGCCATGCAGATTTTTACCGCACTGGTGGGTGCCGGGTTGATGGCGCTGCTGGGGGCGTGGCTGGAGTTCAACAAGCGGTTGAATAGGCCGATGCAGATGGCGGCTGCTGGTTGAGGGTTTTTGCAGCGAGGCGAGTTTTTTGTGGCAGATGAGCTTTTGTGGCGAGGGAGCTTGCTCCCGTTGGGCTGCGAAGCGGCCCCAAGGTGACTGCTGCGCAGTCGACGGGAGCGAGGGTGTCAGAAATTTTGTGTTCGGGCATAACATGAGTAA
>NZ_LYVP01000029.1 GCF_001984065.1 Pseudomonas sp. KK4 | reverse complement strand
CTACGAAATGATCCAGATCTACGGCACCACCCTGAAAGCCCTGGTTCACGAGCAGTTCGGCGACGGCATCATCAGCGCGATCAACTTCAAGCTGAACATGAAAAAAGTCGAAGACCCAGAAGGCGGCCACCGTGCGGTGATCACCCTCGACGGCAAGTTCCTGCCACTGCGTCCGTTCTAAGCGATCACACACTATCTGGTAGCGGCTGCCCCGCAGCCGCTACAGAACCAAAACAAGAGGAAGCTCCCATGAAAGCGCTCATCGAAGGTTTTTTGAAGTTTCAGAAAGAAGTCTTTCCACAACGCACCGACCTGTTCAAACACCTGGCCACCACGCAACACCCCGGCACACTGTTCATCACCTGTTCCGACAGCCGTGTAGTGCCAGAGCTGCTGACCCAGCAAGAACCCGGTGAGCTGTTCGTGATCCGTAATGCCGGCAACATCGTGCCGTCCTACAGCCCGCACCCAGGTGGTGTGTCGGCCACCGTCGAATACGCCGTCGCTGTGCTGGGCGTGACCGATATCGTGATCTGCGGCCATTCCGATTGCGGCGCCATGACCACTGTCGCCAAGTGCAAATGCGTCGATCACCTGCCTGCGGTCGCTGGCTGGTTGCAACACGCCGAGTCGGCGAAAGTCATCAACGAGGCGCGTCCTCACGCCAGTGAAGCCGCCAAAGTCAGTTCGATGGTGCGTGAAAACGTCATCGCGCAACTGGCCAACATTCAGACTCACCCGAGCGTGCGCCTGGCCCAGGAGAAAGGTCAGTTGAAATTGCATGGCTGGGTCTACGACATTGAGACCGGCTCGATCGATGCGCTCGACGGCAGCAGCCGCCGCTTCGTATCGCTGGCCGAGCACCCGACCACCGTTGCTGTGTTTAGCCAGGCAGTGGATGTGGCGTAAGTAACGCTGTAGCAGCTGGCGCCAGCTGCTACACGTTGCGTGGCTTTAGCGTTTGACGCCCAGATCACTCTGCGTCATACGGCTGCGAATGGTGAACACACCGTCGCCCGATAGAATCGCGCTACGGGCAAACAGTCGCCCGCTTTCCCAGTTCGACAGGCCCAGTTCCGGCTTGTTGAGCGCGTACTGTCCGTCTACCCAACGGGTGATGCCGTTACCGACAAACGGCGCGTTGACCGCGTTGTAGAAGCGCTCCTGTGTTGCCGCGTCTTCGCTGATCAGCGACACCGTGAACTGCGGGCTGTAGCGATTGAACAAGGCGATGGCGCTGTCCAGGTCGTCGACAATCTTCAGGCTGACTTCCGGGGTTTCCTCCCACTCCCACTCGCGACCCAATTGATCTTCCGCCAGCGGTTCGGCCAGGGCTTCGGTCTGATAGCCCTCAGCGCGGTACACCTGGACGGTTGCGCTCTGCCAGTCGGCGGGCAGGCACCCTTCGCTGTCTTCGACGATGTGCAGTTTGCAGCCCTGCCCCCGTGTCTTGCCGGCCTGTTGCAGCGCATCCAGAAACAGCGGCACCAGTTCAGCCGCGCGGTCGCGGTGGATCAGGCACACGTTCAGGGTGTTGCAGACCTTGCGGTCCAGGGAGTTGCGCACCACGGCGGCAAAACGCGTGGCATCGGCGTCGTGGTTGGCGATCAACCAGGCGCCACCGGTGCCGTGCAGGCTCACAGCGGTGCCGGCCTGTTGCGCAATGCTGCCCAACTGGCTGACCGCACGGCCCGAACCCCGGGCCACGGCCAAGGACAGACGGCGGTCGGCGAACATCGCCCAACCGGCGGCGTGATTGACGCTTTCCACCAACGACACCGCGCCTTCCGGCAGCCCGGCATCGCTCAATGCGGGATTCAGCGCATGGGTCACGATGGCTTGGGCGGTGCCCAGCGCATCGCTGCCGATGCGCAGCACGGCGGTGTTGCCGGTGCGCAATACGCCTGCGGCATCAGCAAATACATTCGGCCGTCCCTCGAAAACGAAGGCGACGATGCCCAGCGGTGAAACCACCTGCTCGACTTTCCAGCCGTCATGCTCGACGCAACTGATCACCTTGCCACGGGTGGCCGAGGCATCACGCCAGGCGCGCAGGCCGGCGATCATGTCGCGACGCATGCGCTCATCGGCCAGAAGACGGGTGGTGGAACGACCGCGGGCCTTGGCCCGTTCGATGTCGGCCTGGTTCGCCGCTTCGATCAGCGCCCAGCACTCCGGGGTTTCCAGGCGTTGGGCAAACAGATCGAAAAATTGGCTGATCGCTTGGTCCGACACCGCCGACAGTGCGCCAAACGCCGCCTCGGCACGCTCGATGGCCACCGCTGCCGCCTGTTGGTCGGCCACCGGGATCAGCAACAATTCGCCGCTGACCTGCTCCACCAGCAGGTGGTCACCGGGCTGGAAGCGTGCTGCCAGTTCGGGGCTGACCACAGTGACACGATTACCGGCGAAAGGGATCGGCGTGCCAGCGACTAGACGTTCGAGCGCAAGAGACATGAAGCGGTTACACCATGTAATGGGCGGGCGGAAAATGTATAGCAAAAGTTCTCGAGCGTCACCCGCGCCAGCGCCCGTTTCAGACCAGACGCGAATGCAGCAGGCCCTTGACCGTGCGCATCACCGCGGCGTTGGCTTCTTCCATCTGCCCCACCTGTTTCAGCGTTTCCTCCAGTTCGCCTCGGGCATGGGCGTCCAGCGCCGCCTGACCGCTGCTGTGCACCCGTTTGTGCGGTACCTCCATGCGTCGGAAATCGGCATCGCTCTGCTGAGTCTGGTTCTCTTTGGCGTAGTACCACTGGCCGAACAGGCACTCGGTTTCGTCCGGCAGGATCAACGGCGCATGGGGCTTGGGATTGAGCAGGCGATCGTACACCGCGACTTTCAGCGTCAGTTCCTGCAAGTTGGCCAGCTCGACATTGGACAGCAGGTGCGATTGGTCGATTTCCCGCTGCATCTGCTGCGCTTCGCCATACATGCCGGCCATGGCATCGGCGGCCTGGTCGATCACCGCGCCAAACGCGTGGGAGACCTGGCTCTGTTGCGAAATCGACTGCTTGGCCTGGCTGATTTCCTGTTGGATGGCCGAGGTTTCCTTGACGATTTCCCGGGTCGCTTCGGCGGTTTTTTCCGCCAGCAACCGCACTTCGCCGGCCACCACTGCAAAACCGCGCCAGGTATCGCCGGCCCGCGCCGCTTCGATGGCGGCGTTGAGGGCCAACAGGTTGGTCTTGCGCGCGATATCGCTGATCAGGTCAACGATGCGATCGATCTCGCTGGCGCGGCCGACCAGGTGGGTGATCACCCCCTCCAGCGCTTGCAGCCCCGCGGCCATGACCCGGGATTGCTCCTGCAGATGGCTGACCTGTTCACGGTTGTCGATGGCCGCTTGGGCCACGGTTTCCGCCCGCTGGTGGTTGAGTTTGAGACGCTGGTTGAGCATCGAGAACGATTCACTGACCGGCGCCAGCGAGTTGCCGCAGGTCAACAGGTGCTGCGCCAGCCCGCGGAAGAAATCCCGGTCGCGCAACTCAGCCTGGCGTGCCGCGACCCGGGCGTCATCGGCACTGTCCACCGGTACCGGCGCTTGCACCGGCATGGTCTGCTCGACGATGTGCCCGGCGGTTTTCCTGCGCCATGTGAAATTCATCCCGACTCCCCTGCGCACTGCGCCCAAAGCTGCGGACAATACGAAGCCCGGATGCAGGACAAAAGATCCAATTTGACGAATTAACGCCACGCAACCCGCACCATTGTTCCCTGTGGGAGCGGGCTTGCTCGCGAAAGCGGAGTATCAGTCGACACATCAGTGACTGACACATCGCTTTCGCGAGCAAGCCCGCTCCCACAGGAGGTTACGTATCTCAGTGTGTACAACCCCGCCCCCGACACAACAAACCTTCAAACCCCCGCGCATACGACACATCGCAGATACACCCGGCTGATGAAATTCACCTGTCGATTGGCCAGGCCGATCCTTGCGCTAAACGGGCCCACCCAAGCCCGACACCCAAAGACTTGAAGGAGAACACCCCATGAGCACTTCGATTTCCTCGGCCGTGAAGGGCCTGCACCTGAACCTTGACCGTGCCGGCACCTGGATCGCGCCACTGACCCTGCGGATCTTCCTGGCCTGGGAGTTCTTCGAGTCGGGCCTGGAAAAATTCAACGGCGAGAACTGGTTTGCCGACATTCAGGATCGCTTCCTGTTTCCGTTCAACCATTTGTCCGCCTCGCTGAACTGGGAAATGTCGATGTGGGTGGAACTGATCTGCGCCCTCGCCCTGCTGGTGGGCCTGGCCACGCGTTTCTCGGCGATCAGCCTGATCGTGGTGACCATCGTCGCCACCGCCGCCGTGCACTGGCCCGCCGACTGGTCGAGCCTGAGCGAGCTGGCCCAGGGTTACTCGATCACCAACAAAGGTTACGGCAACTTCAAACTGCCGCTGATCTATCTGGCGGCCCTGGTCCCCCTGGTGCTCAGCGGCCCCGGCAAATTCAGCCTCGACACACTGCTGGCCCGGTTCTTCTGGCGTCGCAGCCATGCTTGATTAACCTCTCCCCCTGTAGGAGCGAGCTCGCTCGCGATGGACTCAAGGACACCGCAGCGAGTCAGGCTCAACGCGTTATCGTTAACGACCATCGCGGGCAAGCCTCGCTCCTGCAAGGATCGGGGGTCAGAGCTGGTTGGCCATCGCCATGTTCACGAACCGGGTGTCGAAACGCAGCTTGGTATTGTTTTTGTCCCCCAGGGTCGAGCCGTCGGCAAACTGCATGCCCACTGCATCGGCGCTGGTGGCGGCCTGGCCCAGCAACCCTTTGGCGAAGGAGAAGGTGCGTACCTTGTCCATGGTCTTGCGGATCGCGTCGGAGTTGGCGAACTCGAAGGCCGTGGCAGGGGTATAGAACAGCATGGTCTGCGTCAGTTGTTCCTCGTAACCCTTGAGGTCGGTGCCCGAGCGCTCGGCCATCGACGTGCGTGCCGAGATCGCCTGCCCATCGTTGCCGGACATCAATTGCAAGGTCTCGAACCACGCCCCCACCAGCGCCTTGCCCAGTTCCGGGTTGGCCGCCAGCGTCTGGGTATTGACCGCCATCATGTCGATGATCTCCCCCGGAATCTCTTTGGAGGTGAAGACCTCAACCGCCGTCGGTGACTGCTTCATCACCATGCTCAACTGTGGGTTCCAGAGTGCCGCCGCCGTCACGCCAGCGGTGGAAAACGAGGCCACGGCATCGGCATCTGAGGTGTTCATGATCCTGATGTCGCGCTGGCTCATCCCGTGAATGTCCAGGGCCCGGGACATCAGGTAGTCGGACACCGACAGCTCCACCAGATTGACCTGCTGGCCCTTGATGTCGGCGAACGTCTTGCCGTGCTTGAGCACGATGGCATCGTTGCCGTTGGAGTAATCCCCCAGGATCAGCCCCGTGGTATCGACACCGTTGGCACTCGGAATGGTCAAGGCATCCATGTTGGTCATGCCGCAGGCATCGAATGCGCCGGCGGCGTATTGGTTGATCGACTCGATGTAGTCATTGAGCTGCACCAGTTCGATCTTGATCCCGTACTTTTTTGCCCACTTGTCGATGATCCCGTGTTCGCTGGCATAGCCCCAGGGCATCCAGCCGGAATAGATCGACCAGGCGACCTTGAATTCCTGCTTTTTTTCCGCGGCTGATGCGCCAGATGCCAGACAGCACAACGCCAACAGCAGCACTGCAACACGATTGAACACGCACGAGAATGCCTTCATGGAAACCTCACGGATGATGAATGGAGTGAAACGATGGGTCAGAAGAGCGGCTGGGTGTAGCGGCTCAACGTGGGCGATTCGCGCGCGTACCACTGCTCGGCGCTGCCGCTCAAACCTGTGGCCTGGGCGAAACCGACGCAGGGTTCCAGGGTGTCGATGATGAACAGCCGTTCGCAGGCCCGGCCATCGATCAGCAGCCTCTGGGTGACATGAGCGCCATCCACCTCGAGCTCGAAACCCTCAAGGGAAATCAGCAGCTGGCCAACGCGCTGCGCACAGGTCGAAAGGGTCACCTGGTAGCCGTCCGCAATTGAACCCTCGGCCACCGAGGTTTCAACGTTGAACGCCCGGTTCAGCCACACAGGGTCATCGCCAAAACGCGCGACCAGATCCCGCAGCTGCGCGCCCTCCTGTTCGCCCTCCAGCGGTTGCGCACGGCCGATCACCATCGCCGCATGATCACCGCACAGGATCAGGCCGCCCCCGCGATGGCGCACAACGCCGCTCTCCAGCTCCCTCTCCACCACCAGGCGCAGACCGATCAAGGCGCCCGGCGCTGAAGATTGCAGACGCCAGTCTTCGACGTATGCGCCGCTGGGGGCGAATTCGATCATGCAGTTGCCGATGCGCTTCAACACGGCGGGCTCCGGCCAACGGTTGTGCACCTGCAGGGAGGTCCCGCCATGCCAGCTCAGGGTCTCGCCTTCCCAGGCACACAAGGCCTGCCAGCCTTCGTAGTTGGCCAACCGTTGCAGCTCTTCAACGCTACAGGCTGCCAACGGCTTTGCCGGCACCTGCTGATGTTCCAGCGGCAGGCGCAAATCGATGGTGAAGTTGCGGCTCTGAAACCAGCAGACGTGAGTGCGGGTATCGGTCAAACCATCGGCGAAGCTGATCGCCCGGCGCTTGTAGAACCCCAGCATCCAGTCAGGGACGCCTTGGGCCGGACGTTGCGGGTAGTGCGCGACGAGATCACGAAGGTGCATTGTCAAACCTCCTCGCCGACGGCGACGCGGCCAAAGGAGGACAACCCCTTTGCCCCTTCCGGCAGGCTCAGCTCGCCCCGGGCCAACCGCTGCTTGAGGTAGCGAAAGGTCTGCAGGGTCTGCGCGTACAGGTGCTCGCCACACACCAGCGGCCCGTAGCGGCCGGGTGATGCCGGATCGAGCAACTGGGCGATGGGGGCAATGACCGTGTCGTAATCACAGGCACAGAACATCGGGAACGAAAACCGCTCCTGAGCGACCTTGCGCACCCGATGGGCCGTCGCGACATACCGACCATTGCTCAGCACTTCGAGCATGTCGCCGATGTTGATCACGAACGCCCCGTCCACCAGCGGCACATCGATCCACTGCCCTGCCCCGTTCAACACCTCCAGCCCCGGTGCCGTCGGCAGCAAAATGGTGAAGCATTCATAGTCGGTGTGCGCGCCGATACCGGGACGATCTGTCGGT
Organism: Pseudomonas sp. KK4; assembly: GCF_001984065.1. GTDB lineage: Bacteria > Pseudomonadota > Gammaproteobacteria > Pseudomonadales > Pseudomonadaceae > Aquipseudomonas. The sequence goes on along the minus strand of NZ_LYVP01000029.1, from coordinate 52,800 downwards.
GCCTGCGCGGAAAACGGATAGTGGATCAACCGCAGCTGGCTGGGCGGATGATTGACGTGCTGGCTGATGGCATCTTCGGCCAGCCCCAACGCCAGGGCGAAGCCTCGAAACAGCATGAGGCTCAGACCGAACACCGCGTCGTAGTAAGCCTTGATGTCTTGCCGGAACCCCGGCAACTCAGGCCAGCGATTGGCCCCCAGCATCGGCCGACGTCCCTGTGGCAACAGGTAATCGAACCCGACATCGAACGCCTCCTTGTGATCGATGCTGCCCTCGACGAACTGCTCTTCACCCTCGGGCACGTAGCCGCTGTGGTTGCTCGAATGGCCGATGTAGTCCTGCATCTTCCGTTCGAGGGGCTGGGCGAAATACTCCACTGTTCGCTGTTTGAGGCGGCTGATGATCTGCGGGTCGATGCCATGCCCGGTGACGTAGAGAAAGCCCGCTTGCGAAGCGGCATCCCCCAGAGCCACGGCAGCCTGACTGCGCTCGGCCAGGCTCGTCGAAAACAGACCGCTGATGTCCACCAATGGCAGGGTCGTGAAAGCCGAATGAGGGGTGATTCGGGGCGTGGGCGCCATAAGTAACCTCCTGATGATTAGTCAAAATGTCACCTGGTCGTCCAGATATCGCAGAGCCCTGAGGCCTCCGGGTCGTCCCGGATGTGCACCTGTCATGGTGCCTACGGGACAGAGCAAGGTGCGTGCCACGTTCGTCACATCACTCATGCCCACGCTTATGTTGTTGATTCCAATGGAGGGTTCACACCAGGACCGGCCAATGCCGTACTTCAGCCTGACGCGCACAAGGCACCAAAATGAATCCTGCCCGGGTCAATTCGCGGCGAGTGGCGCCCAGTTGAAGCGATAGATTTTCGGCCTTCCCTCAGCGTGGCACTGACCGTTGTCCGCCTCACTCCCGACAATCGACCACGGTTCATGGATGTCTTGTCCCAATGCCCTGGCTGCCTCGGGCTTGAAGCAGTGGCTCAGTACCTCATCGGGCACCAACGCATAATCGTCGGGATGTTCGCGCAACCACTGCGCCGCCCGCTCCACCGTGGAATCGAGCATGCCGAAGTGCACAATGGGCTGGCGGGCGAACAGCCAGTGGCCTTCGCTCCAGTTCACCAGCACCAGGTTCGCGCCGTGGGTCATGCTGTTGGCCTGGGCCATGAGGGTCTGGTTGGGGTTGGTGCCTTCGCGGACCGGTTCAATGAAACCCCGGGCGAACCAAAGCACGAACCAGGTCGCGACCAGTGCCGGGAACGCTCGGCGAAGGCGTGGCCGGCCCTGGAACCAGCGTCGCAGAAGCCAAGGCACCAAGGGCGCGGCCGCCAGTACCAGGGCTGGCAGCGCCGGGTAGATGTACAGCTTGCGCTTACCGCTGCTGATGCAGAAAAACAGCACCACCAGCGCCACCCAGCCCAGCAATACCAGCACGCGAGCGTCGCGCTTTTGCAGTTGCCGGCGCCAGGCCGGTACCAGCCAGGGCAACGCCAGTACCAGCGGCAGCCAGTATTGTGGAATGACATTGGTGAAGAAGTACCAGAACGGCTCGCGATGGTGCCACGCGGCGGCATAGCGTCCGGCGGTCTGGCGCAGCAGGATCTCCCGGACATAGGCGATTTCGTCGGCGGTGCCGTTGAAGACGATGGACAAGGCCAGCGGCAGCAGCCAGACCGCAATCGCAGCCAGCATGATCGCAAATCCCAGCAGCCACTTGCGCGCCTCCCCAGGCATCGCCACTGCGCCGGACCAGCCCTTGCGCACCGCGTAGCCATAAGGAATCAACAACAGCGCTGGCAGAAAACCCACACCCTTGGTGATCACGCCAATGCCCATCGCGGCGCAGCCGACGTAAAACCAACGCCATGCCGGCCCCAGCAGCAGGTGCCGCGCCAGTCCGTACAGGCCCAGGGTGGTGAACAGGATCAGGAAACTGTCGATCTGCCCGGTGCGCAGGATGCTGTAGGTCTGGTAGGTCGCCAGGTACAGCAGCGCGGCGATGCGACCGATGCGCGGGTTCCACAACCGGCGCCCCAGGTCGTACACCATGGCGGTGACGGTCGCCGCCGAAAACAGCCCCGGAATATAGAGCGCAAGGTTCGGCAGACCGGTCAGCCAGACGAAGAACGCCACCGTCCACATGAAGATCGGCGGTTTGTCGCCGTAGATTTCCCCGGCACGGTGCGGAATCAGCCAGGAGCCGTTGTGCAGCATCTCCAGGGCGACGCCGAGGAAACGCTCTTCATCGACGTTCTGCGCCTGGCGCAGTCCCAGCCCGGCGCCGATCAACAGCAAGGCGAGCAGCATCAGGCCCAGGCATTCGACCCTGGGCGATAAGGTGCGGCGCATGGCTCAGTCCTCGGCTTTTCGGCTTTTGGCAATCAATTGCAGGTTGCGCAAATACACAATCGAGCCAAAGGCCTGGCCGGCGATGAACACCGGGTCCTGGCGGTAAATGGCATAGGCGAACAGCAAGGTGCTGCCGACGATGCTCAGGTACCAGAAGCTCACCGGGATCACGCTGCGCTTTTTGTATTCGCTGTACAGCCATTGCAGGACGAATCGACCGGTAAAGGCGATCTGCCCGGCAAAACCGATCACCAGCCACAGGGCTTCGCGGGTCATGATCATCCTTCGAGCTCCTGAGGCAAGGCATTGAGCCGCGTGCGGCGGATCAGCCACCACACGCCGACCAGATCGAGAATGCCCACCAGCGCGCGGTCCAGATTGCCGTACTTGGAGACCCCGGCGGTGCGCGGCCGGTGATTGACCGGGTGCACGATCATGCGGCCGTTGTGGCGCTGGATCAGCGCCGGAATGAAGCGATGCATGTGATCGAAATACGGCAGGCGCAGGAACGCCGCTCGCTCGATCAGCTTCAGACCGCAGCCGGTGTCCGGCGTGGCGTCCTTGAGCAGACGGCTGCGCAGGTTATTGGCAAAACGCGACGCCCAGCGCTTGCTGGCGGTGTCGCGACGGTTGGTGCGGTGCCCGGCCACCAGTTGCACATCGCCGCTGCCACGCACCAGGGCCAGCATGCCCGGGATGTCCGCCGGGTCGTTCTGGCCGTCGCCGTCCAGGGTCGCCAGCCAGTGCCCGCGGGCTTCACGCGCGGCGTGGTAGAGCGAGGTGCTCTGCCCCAGCGAACGCTCATGTTGCAGGATGCGCAAGGCACTGAGGCCATTGTTGCGGATCTGCCGAAGCTCCTGCAGGGTGGCGTCGGTGCTGCCATCGTCGACGACAATGATCTCGTAGGCTTCATCTGCCAGTGCCACACGAATTTCCTCGAGCAACGGCTTGAGGTTGTTCGCTTCGTTTTTCGCTGGAATCAGTACCGATACAAAAATGTCCTGGCTCATGGAGTCTCCCTCGCCTTTTGGTTGTTCCGTTATCAGAGGCGAATGCTTCATATCTGATAAAACCGCCGATACCACTTCACAAATTCCGTCACCCCGGTGGCCACCGGCACCCGGGGTTGAAAGTCGATCCACTGCGTCAGTGCCGAGACGTCCGCCCAGGTCTTGACCACATCGCCAGCCTGCATGGGCATGAAGTTGCGCACGGCCTGCCGGTCCAGCGCCGACTCCAGGCACTGGACAAAATCCAGCAACGCCATGGGCTCGCCGCGACCGATGTTGAACAGGCGGTTGATGCCCTCGCCAGACGGGCGCGTGCGCAGGCGAACGATGCTTTCGACGATGTCGTCGATGTAGGTGAAGTCCCGCGCCATCTGGCCCTGGTTATAGATGTCGATGGGCCGGCCATTGAGGATGGCATCGGTGAACAGCAATGGCGCCATGTCCGGCCGCCCCCAGGGCCCGTACACGGTGAAGAAGCGCAGACCGCTGGCCTTGAGGCCGTACAGATGGCAATAACTGTGGGCCAGCAATTCGTTGGCGCGTTTGGTCGCCGCGTACAACGACACCGGTTGATCGACCGGGTCATCGACGCTGAAGGGCATTTTGCTGTTGGCGCCGTACACCGAGCTGCTGGAGGCGTAGATCAGGTGCTCGGGACGATAGTGCCGGCAGGCTTCGAGCATATTGAGGAAACCCACCAGGTTCGACTGGCCGTAGACATCCGGATTGTCCAGCGAATAGCGCACGCCGGCCTGGGCTGCCAGGTGAATCACGTGGGTAAAGCCGTGGTCGCCGAACAGGGTCAGCAAGGCTTGCTTGTCGACGATGTCGATCTGGCGAAAACTGAAGCCCGGCAAGGACTGCAGTTGGTGCAACCGCGCCTGCTTGAGCCGCACGTCGTAATAGTCGTTGAGGTTGTCGATCCCGACCACCTCGTGACCGTCCTGGCACAAACGCCTGGCGGTATGAAAACCGATGAACCCGGCGGCGCCGGTGACCAGGACCGTCACGAGGCGTCATCCCGGCAGGCGACAGGCGCCGTTTTACCGCTGAAAAACCATGCTTGCTTCATGCTCTGTTTCCGCTCATGACATGTCTAACGCGTTGCTCCGTCATGAAGCTTGTAAAACAGAAACATTTCAGTTTCGGTACGCAGGAACCGTTTCGGCGTTTTTTTCAGCCTGAAAGCGACTACTTCGCATCGCCGCCTTGTGGTTTGTAGAACTTGAACAAACCGATGTTCGCGGTATTGGTGTATTCCTTGGCCCAGTCCGGCTTCACCGTGCGGTCATGGAAATACAACGCGCCTTTGGTGCGGTCCGGCAGTTGCTTGTTGAGCGCCTTGCGCGCGATTTCCTTGGCCATCGAGTACGGCACCTCCTCCTGCACCGAATCGGACTTGCCGTCACACCACCAGGAGAACTGGCAGCTTTTGCTTTCCGATCCCTCCTTGACCACACCGCACACCGTATCGGGAAAACCTTCGTGGCCCAGGCGATTCATGACCACGTTGGCCACCGCTTCCATGTCGGCTGAATCCTTGCCCTTGGCTTCCCAGTAGATGGAGCGGGCCAGGCAGGTGATGGCGTCGTCCAGCGGCGCCTTGCCCGCTGGGTCCACGGCCTGGACTTCAGGTTGGGTAATGGCTTCTGATTTGGGCACCGGTGCGGTACTGGTATTGTCCGCGGCTTTTTGCTCCAGCACTTGGGCCTTGTCTTCGGCCACTTTTTGTTTTTGTTCTTGATCGTCGGCCAAAGCCGTTGTGGCAAGCAGCGACAATGAAAGACAGGCAGCTATCCAGTCCAGGCGCATGGTCGGATGACTCAGTAGGAATGATCGCCTTAGTGTAGTAGTGAAATGATTGCACCTGCGCCACAACATTCTGGAAAATCCATTGCCTTAAAGGGAGCAACTTCGCGCATCATGGGCGCAGTCAGCCAAAGGGGATTTCCATGCATTTCGTATCATCCGTCCTGCGCTTTGCCGGGTTGTCACTGGGCCTGTCACTTGCCGTCACGGCACAGGCGAGCGACGAATCGCAACTGATCGAATCGATCAACCTCTACCGCAGCCAGTTGCAGCGCTGCGCCGGGCAAGTCTCCTCGGAACTGCCGCCACTGGCCGCCGACCCACGGCTGGTGCTGTCCGCCGCCAGCATGGTCAATCTGCAACAGGCCATGGCCAGCGCCAATTACCCGATGAAGAACGTGCAGGCGATCAGCCTGTCCGGCCCGCGGGATGCGGCGTCGGCGATGAAGGCCATCCAGGAAAGCTTTTGCCAGATCGTGCTCGACCCGCAGTTCGTCGATGTCGGCGTCAGCCGTCAGGACCGCGACTGGCGCATCGTGGTGGCGCGCCCTCTGTTGAGCGCACGCCTGGGCGACTGGCAGGCCGAAGGCCAGAAACTGCTGGCCGAACTCAACGTCGCCCGTACCCGCCCCCGCCAGTGCGGCACGCAATCCTTCGCCGCAACTTCGCCGCTGGCCTGGAACGCCACCCTGGCCACCGCCGCCGAAACCCATTCGCGCAGCATGGCCAACAACAACTACTTCGATCACAAGGACCGCGACGGCCGCACCCCGGGCGATCGCGCGGAACTGGAGGGTTACAACTTCCAGCAGATCGGTGAAAACATCGCCGCCGGGCAAGACAGCGTGCGCAAGGTGGTGGACGGCTGGCTCGCCAGCCCCGGGCATTGCGCCAACCTGATGAACCCGCAATTCAAGGAACTGGGCGCAGCCTACGCGACCGATCCGAAGAGCGATGCAGGGATTTACTGGACGGCGATGTTTGGGGCGCAGTAAGTCCGGTACACGACACAACCCTTGTGGCGAGGGAGCAAGCTCCCTCGCCACGGGCCCTGCTCATAGAGCCTGTCGATCAACCGGTCATTAACAGTGATTGGACGCCCTCCCCAGGCTGCACTTAGTCTGCGCGACAAATCTGTAGTTGATTCAACTGTAGGAGCGAGCTCGCTCGCGATGGACTCATGAGCACCGCGTTCAACCAGGCTGCACGCGTTATCGTTCAGGGGCATCGCGAGCGAGCTCGCTCCTACAACTCACACGACACCGGGCGAGGAAATCATGTCGGAACGAGTCCTGACCGATGGGTTTGCCAGGCGCGTGGATTATTTGCGCATGTCGGTCACCGACCGCTGCGATTTCCGTTGCGTGTACTGCATGGCCGAAGACATGCAATTTCTGCCGCGCCAACGGGTGCTGACCCTCGAAGAGATTTACCAGGTGGCCCAAAGCTTCGTCGCCCTGGGCACCCGCAAGATCCGCCTGACCGGAGGCGAGCCGCTGATCCGTCCCGGCGTGGTGCAGTTGTGCCAGAAGATCGCCGCCCTGCCCGGCCTGCGTGAACTGTGCATGACCACCAACGGCTCGCAATTGGCCAGGCTGGCCGAGCCGTTGTTCGAGGCCGGGGTCAAGCGCCTGAACATCAGCCTCGACTGCCTGGACCCGCAACGCTTTCGCGAATTGACCCGCACCGGTGATCTGGCGCAGGTGATCAAGGGCATTGACGCCGCCAACAAGGCCGGCTTTCGCCACACCAAGCTCAACTGCGTGGTGATGAAGGGTCGCAACGATCACGAGATCAATGACCTGGTGAGTTTCGCCATCGACCGCAACCTCGACATTTCCTTCATCGAGGAGATGCCATTAGGCTCCATCAGTGAACACAGCCGCGCCGAATCGTTTTATTCCAGCGCCCAGGTCCGTGAGCGGATCGCCGAACGCTACACTCTGATGGACTCCGCCGAGTCCACCCAAGGCCCGTCGCGCTACTGGCGGCTGGCCGAAGCGCCGCAGATCCGCCTGGGGTTCATTTCGCCCCACAGCCACAACTTCTGCGGCACCTGCAATAGGGTACGGCTGACCGTGGAGGGACGACTGTTGCTGTGCCTGGGCAACGAGCATTCGGCCGATCTCAAGGCCATTGTGCGCAGCCACCCCGGTCAGCCAGAGCGCCTGGAAGCAGCCATCATCGAGGCGATGAAGCTCAAGCCTTACCAGCACAATTTCCAACTGAACGACGAGGTCCAGGTCGTTCGCTTCATGAACATGACAGGTGGCTGAACACCATGATCGTCAGACCCAAGCCCAACCTGATCGGCATCCTGACGTCGCTCAAGGGCTCGATCGCCAAACGCATCGCCTGGCGGGCGCTGATGGTGACGTTGCTGGCTTCGGTCATTGTGCTCGTGGAAACGGCGCACCCCAGCTATTTTTCCAAGGTCAGCGCCACGCCGTTCACGCTGCTGGGTCTGTCGCTGTCGATCTTCATGAGCTTTCGCAACAACGCCTGCTATGACCGCTGGTACGAGGCGCGCAAGGCCTGGGGTGACCTGCTGGTGGACATCCGCTCCATGGCCCGAGAAAGCCAGGTCATCAAGGATCAGGCCCAGCGCAATCGCCTGCTCGGCAACCTGTGCGGCTTCGCTCACGCGCTCAATGCCCGGTTGCGCAAGGAGAACGAACTGGCAGCCAGCGGGGCCTGGCTAGACCCTGTGCCGGCGCAAAACGCCGGCGACCTGTGCGGGCGGGTCCTGATGCAGGTCGGGCAACAGTGTTCGACGCTGGCCGAATCCGGCGCGATCAACGAGTGGCGCTATACGCTGATGGCCAACCATCTGACCCGCCTGAGCCAGGTCCAGGCCATTTGCGAGCGGATCAAGCACACGCCGCTGCCCTTCCCCTACACGTTGCTGCTGCACCGCACCATTTACCTGTTCTGCATCCTGCTGCCCTTTGCCATGGCCGAACCCCTGGGCTGGCTGACGCCGTTGTTCACCGCCATCGTCAGCTACACGTTTTTCGGTCTGGATGCGATCGCCGATGCCCTGGAAGACCCCTTCAGCCGAGATGAAAACGCGCTGCCGATCGACGCCCTGGTGCGCATCATCGAACGCGACGTGCTGGCCGCGCAGGGTGTGACACCGCTGCCGCCGTTGTTGGCGCCAGTGGATTTTGTATTGACCTGATTCCGTGGGAGCGGGTTTGCTCGCAAAGGCGGCATGTCCGCCAACGAATGACTGTGCGTGCGGACCCGCACGCAATACCGGCGCAGCAATAGACATTTACAGTTGTAACATTCCCACCTAGTATCCAGTCACGCCCGGATGGCTTGTCACCCAAGTCGCCGACGATTCCAATGCTGGAAACATCCGTCATGAACCGCATTGTCAACCTGCCCATGGCCTTGAGCCGCTCCAAACTTCGTCACTCCGCACGTCCGCCGGATAGCCCTCTGCTCGGCTGATTGTCTGCCCGAGCCCTCTCCCTTTCGCTATCGCTGCCACTGCACGCCGGAACTTCGTCCGTCGTCGTAACGTGGCCTGAATCCGTGCGCCTGCGTGGCGCCAACGTGAGTGACGAACCATGAAATTCGCAGCCCTTGAACACGCCCAGACTTTTCTGGCGAACAACCCCGATATCGACATGATCGAACTGTTCATCCTCGATGCCAACGGCGTACCGCGGGGCAAGCTGTTGCACCGCGAAGAACTGCTGGCGGTGTATGAAAGCGGCCGTCCGCTGCCCAGCACTATCCTCGGCCTGACCCTGCAGGGCGACGATGTCGAGAACTCCGGGCTGGTGTGGGACGTGGGCGATATCGACTGCCGCGCCTACCCCCTCGAAGGCAGCCTGGTGCGCTTGCCGTGGCGAAAAATTCCGACGGCGGCGGTGCAGGTCAGCATGCACCCGCAGGAAGGCATGCCGGCGAGCATCGCCGACCCGCGTCATCTGTTGATCAAGGTCATTGATGGATTGAAGGCCGAGGGTTATCACCCGGTGATGGCTTGCGAGCTGGAGTTCTACCTGCTTGATGCCAAGCGTGATCAGAACGGTCGGCCGCAACCGGCGCTGGATGCGGACGGTGGTCGACCGAGGCATACGCAGGTCTATGGCCTGCGTGAACTGGAGCAGATCGAACCGTTTCTGGCCGACCTGTACGCGGCGTGCAAACTCCACGGCATTCCGGCGCGCACGGCGATTTCCGAATACGCCCCAGGCCAGGTGGAAATTACCCTGGAACACGGCGATGCCTTGCTGGCGATGGATCAGGCCGTGCGCTACAAGCGCCTGGTCAAGGCCATCGCTCACCAGCACGGCATGCAGGCCACGTTCATGGCCAAACCCTTCGATCATCTGGCAGGCACCGGCATGCACATGCACGTCAGCATCGCCGATGCCGAAGGCCGTAACCTCTTCGCTTCCGAAGACCCGGCGGGCACCCCGCTGCTGCGCACGGCCATCGGCGGCATGCTCGCTTCCTTGCTCGACTCGCTGCTGCTGTTCTGCCCCAACGCCAACTCCTACCGGCGCTTCCAGGCCAACAGCTATGCACCGCTGGCCCCGACCTGGGGTGTCGACAACCGTACCGTCAGCCTGCGCGTACCGGGCGGCCCGGCCAACAGCCGGCACATCGAACACCGCATCTGCGGCGCCGATGCCAACCCGTATCTGGCGGCGGCGGCGATCCTGGCCGGTATTCATCGTGGCATTCGCGAGGACCTTGATCCTGGGGAACCGGTGCAGGGCAACGGCTATGCGCAGGCCACGCAATTGCTGCCCACCGACTGGCTGACCTCGCTGACGGCGCTGGAGCATTCGGCGTGGGCGCGGGATGCGTTGGGGCAGGATTTTCTGGGGGTATACCTGGCGGTCAAGCGGGCCGAGTATCGACAGTTCATGGCAGAGGTGGGTGAGCAGGATTGGCGGTGGTATCTGACGCAGGCGTAATCCGCCCGGCCAGCCACACGCAATCCCCTGTGGGAGCGGGCTTGCTCGCGAAAGCGGTGTGTCATTCACCCCTCATGGTGGCTGGTACGGCCCCTTCGCGAGCAAGCCCGCTCCCACAGGGTCAGTGCTCGTTTCTCTATCTCTTTCGTCTGGACATCGTCATGACTCAACGCACCCATTCCTATTACACCGCCACCCTCAACCACGAGACCGACTACCCCACCCTGCAAGGCCAGCATCGGGTTGACGTGGTGATCATCGGCGGTGGTTTCACCGGCGTCGCCACCGCGGTCGAACTGGCGGAAAAAGGCCTGAAAGTGGCCATCGTCGAAAGTCACAAGATCGGCTGGGGCGCGACCGGGCGCAACGGTGGCCAGGTCACCGGCAGCCTCTCGGGGGACGAAGCGATGCGCAAACAGATGCGTCGCACCCTCGGCGATGAGGTCGACGATTTCATCTGGAACCTGCGCTGGCGCGGGCACCAGATCATCCAGCAGCGGGTCGAGAAATACGCCATCGCCTGCGACCTCAAGCACGGCCATCTGCATGCGGCCTACAAGCCGAGCCACATGGACGGTTTGCGCAATGACTACGACGAAGCCGTGCGGCGCGGTATGGGTGACGAGGTCAGCCTGCTCGACCGCAGCCAGGTCCGCGACCTGCTGCAAAGCGACCTGTACCATGGCGCGATCAAGAACGCCCGCAACATGCACCTGCACCCGTTGAACCTGTGCATCGGCGAAGCACGGGCGGCGCAGAGTCTGGGGGCGCTGATCTTCGAGAACAGCGAAGTGCTGGAGATCATCCATGGCGACGGCGTTCACAAGAGCCCGGGCGTGCGCACCGCCCACGGCCGCATTGACGCCGATCAGGTGCTGTTGGCCGGCGACGTCTACCACAAGCTCGAACCGGGCCAGCTCAAGGGCAAGATCTTCCCGGCCATGGGCGGCATCGTCACCACTGCGCCACTGGGCGATCTGGCCAAACAGATCAACCCCGAAGACCTGGCGGTGTACGACTGCCGTTTCGTGCTCGACTACTATCGCCTGACCGCCGACGGTCGCCTGTTGTTCGGTGGCGGCGCCAACTACAGCGGCAAGGATTCCCGGGACATCGCCGCCGAACTGCGGCCGTGCATCGAGCAGACGTTCCCGGCGCTCAAAGGCGTGGCCATCGATTACCAGTGGAGCTGCGCGATGGGCATCGTCATCAACCGCATCCCGCAACTGGGCAAGCTCTCGGACAACGTCTGGTATTGCCAGGGCTACTCCGGCCACGGCATCGCCACCACCCACATCATGGGCGAAATCATGGGCCGGGCGATCACCGGGCAACTGCAACAGTTCGACACCTTCGCCGCCTGCCAACACATCCGCGTGCCCATGGGCGACCTGCTCGGCAACCCGATGCTGGCGGCGGGCATGTGGTACTACCAGATGCTCGAGCGGTTGCGCTGAGGCGTCAGTCAGTGACGGCCCCTTCGCGGGCAAGCCCGCTCCCACAGGTTCTTGGGCGAACACAGCCTGTGTGTACGACCCATATCCCTGTGGGAGCGGGCTTGCCCGCGAAGGGGCCAGACCATTCAATGCAAAACGATCAGACCTCCACCTGCACCACCTCAATGCCCAGCACCCGATAGTCCTCGATATTCCCCGAGGCCACATGCCGTTCGGTCATCAGCGTGTGCAACCGTGAACACGGCGCGACCACGAACGGCTCCACCGCCCCCAGTTTGTCCGCCGTGGTCACCGCAATCACATGGGACGCGCTGTCGAGCATCGCCTGCTTCACCGGCACCTCGTCGTAGTGCAGGGAACTGATGCCCACTTGCGGGTGAATCGCGCACACCCCGGTGAACAACAGATCAGCCTTGATCCCTTCAAGCAAACGCAAGGTCTCATGGCCGCTGGCCGACATCGTCGCCGGATTGAGTTGCCCGCCCGCCAGAATCACCTTGATGCCTTTGTACTCGGACAAAGTGATCGCGGTCATGGGCGAAGCGGTCACGGCAGTGATGCAAATGTCCGGAGGCAGCAACCGCGCGATCTGCAAGGTGGTGGTGCCGGAATCGAACATCACGATCTGCCCGTCCTCGACCCGATTGGCCGCCACTTGCGCGAGACGGGTCTTGACCTCATCGGTCTCGCTGATGCGGGTGAAGTAATCCTTGCCGGTGTCCTTGGGCCGCGGCAACGCCCCGCCGTGCACCCGCTGCACCAGGCCGGCGCTGGCCAGGTCCGACAGATCGCGGCGGATGGTGTCTTCGGAAACGGCAAAATGCTGGCTCAACTCGGAGGCCATGACCTTGCCGTCGCGTTCGAGGATCAGGAGGATTTTCTGCCGGCGCAGTTGCGGGAGTTCGGCTTGGGAATGGTCTGCGTGCATGGATGCGCCTGTTTATGCGTGAATCTGCGTGTTTTGGCGAGAGTAGCCAAACCGCAGGGCGAACACAAACCGGCAGGTATCATTTCTTTCGATCTTTCAAATCATGACGGGGAATTTTTTATTTGCACGGCGGCTGTTCAGAATGGCGCCATCAACACTGTTCCGGATGGCAACTTCATGAATCTCAATTTTGCTTTCGCCTGCATGATCGTGGTTTCGTTCACCATCGCCCTGGTGCACACCTGATCGGTCAATCGGCGAAAAGCCTGACCCCGGTCATATTTGATCTATACCCAATGCTGGCATGCTCTGGATCCGGGCGCTTGAAGGCGCTCCCCAGGCACTTGATCTCTTGAACAGTGGTGGACAAACGGATGTCCGCCTGGAGATTTACCAGCATGAAAGCATTGAAGATAGCCGCGAGCGACAGCGTACACGGCAGTTTCCTGACCGCCCGCGAAGTCATCCCGATCACCCACACCGACTACACCGACGTTGCGGTCGCGGTGTTCTCCGTCGAAGACGTGATGGCCGGTGCCCTGGAAACTCTGCAACGCACCGGCTTCGATATTCCGATTTTCCTGGTCACCGCTCCCGGTACCGGCACCCGCGCCCGCGACGTCTACAAGCATCTGGAAGACGTGCTGCTGCAGGTCAACGGGATTTTCGACCCCTCCAGCAACAACGCCCAGTACCACGGCCATCAGCTGGAAACAGCGGCCAAGGCCTATGAAGACAGCCTGCTGCCACCCTTTTTCGACACGCTCAAGCGCTACACCGAATCGGCCAACGCCACGTTCGCCTGCCCCGGCCATCAGGGCGGGCAGTTTTTCCGCAAGCATCCGGCGGGCAGGCAGTTTTTCGATTTCCTGGGCGAAACGGTGTTTCGCGCCGACATGTGCAACGCCGACGTCAAGCTCGGCGACCTGCTGATCCACGAAGGCCCGGCGCTCACGGCGCAAAAGCACGCGGCCAAGGTGTTCAACGCCGACAAGACTTACTTCGTGCTCAACGGCACCTCCGCCTCGAACAAGGTGGTCACCAACGCCCTGCTCACACCCGGCGACCTGGTGCTGTTCGACCGTAACAACCACAAATCCAACCACCAGGGAGCGCTGATCCAGGCCGGTGCCACGCCGGTGTATCTCGAAACTGCGCGCAACCCGTATGGCTTCATCGGTGGCATTGACGCCCATTGTTTCGAAGAAGCGTATCTGCGCGAACTGGTGAGCGAAGTCGCGCCGGAAAAAGCCGACCTGCCACGGCCATTTCGCCTGGCGATCATTCAGTTGGGCACCTACGACGGCACCGTTTACAACGCCCGGCAGGTGGTCGATCGCATCGGCAAACTGTGTGACTACATCCTGTTCGATTCGGCGTGGGTCGGTTACGAACAGTTCATTCCAATGATGAAGGACTGCTCGCCGCTGTTGCTGGACCTGAATGAAAACGACCCGGGCATATTTGTCACTCAGTCAGTGCACAAACAGCAGGCCGGGTTCTCCCAGGCCTCGCAGATCCACAAGAAGGATCGCCACATCAAGGGCCAGGCACGCTACTGCAACCATCATCGGTTGAACAACGCGTTCATGGCCCAGGCGTCGACCAGCCCGTTCTACGCGATTTTCGCCTCGCTGGACGTCAACGCGCGCATCCATTCCGGCCGCAGCGGCCTGCGTTTGTGGGAAGACTGCGTCAGGTTCGGCATCGATGCGCGCAAGTTGATCCTCGAAGCCTGCACCATGGTCAAGCCGTTCGTGCCTGATACCATCGACGGCCGTGCCTGGGAGGATTACCCCACCGAAGAGATTGCCGCAGATCTTCGGTTCTTTGAGTTTCATCCGAAAGATCGCTGGCACGCCTTCGCTGGCTACGCGGAAAAACAATATTTCATCGACCCCTGCAAGTTGCTCTTCACCACGCCGGGGATTGATCCGGTGGACGGCAGCTATACGGACTTCGGCATTCATGCCGGCATCCTCGCCAACTTCCTGCGAGAGAACGGTATCGTTCCGGAAAAATGCGACCTGAACTCGATCCTGTTCCTGCTGACCCCGGCCGAGGACTGGGCGAAGATGACCCACCTCGCCTCGCAGATTGCCCGTTTCGAGCGATTCGTCAGCGACGACGCGCCGATGAGTCGGGTGCTGCCGGGCATCTATGCGCAGCATCAGGAACGTTATCGCAACTACACCATTCGCCAACTCTGCCAGGAAATGCACGACCTCTACCGCAACCACAACGTGCAGCAATTGCAGAAGGCGATGTTCCGCAAGGAACACTTCCCGAAAAAGGCCATGGACCCACAGGCCGCGCAGATCGAGTACATCCGCGGCAATGTCGAACTGGTGGCCTTGGCCGATGCGGATGGGCGTATCGCGGCAGAAGGTGCGCTGCCCTACCCGCCAGGCGTGCTGTGCGTGGTGCCGGGGGAAATCTGGGGTGGCGCGGTGTTGAAATACTTTTTGGCGCTGGAGGAAGGGATCAATGCCCTGCCCGGTTTCACGCCGGAGCTGCAGGGTGTGTATTTGAAGGAGGATGGGGGGCGGATTCGTGCTTATGGGTATGTGATCAAAACCTGAAGCCGATGTGTTTCTGTTGTGGGAGCTCGCTCGTGAAGGGTTCAGGGGCAACGCGTTCAGCCATCAGGCCCGCGTTATCGTTGACGTCCATCGCGAGTGAACTCGCTCCTACAAGTGGGCCACCTGGCCGGCGGTTACCAGTGCTTTCAAGGATGCATCGAACTGTTTGAGGGCATCCACCTGCAATTGGGTTTGCTGATCGATCTGCGCGGCGATCTGCGGTGCGGCTTTGCCGTGTACCCACACCGACGGCATCTGCTGGGTCCGTGAGCCTTCGGCCTGGCCGATGTACTGCAGGTTGGCATCGTAGAACTTGGCCATGAAACGCGCTTCGACCTGATTGTTGCGCTTGGACACAAGGCGGCTGAAGGTGTCGAGCATCACCACCACATCCGGGTGCGCTTGCACCGCCGCGTCGAGGTTGTCGTAGACCGTCACCGATGTGAATTGCTTCTGCAACGACCCCATCAACCAATTGATCGCCCGCTGCGGGTCGGAACTGTCGACGAAGGCCTTGGCGATTCGCGCATCCATCTGCGGGTTCTTTGCACCGTTCACCGCCACAGAGTGGTAGCTCTCCAGGTACTGCTGGGTGTTGAGGGTGTTTTCGCTGTAGAGCACCGCTACCGTTCTGGCCTGCTGCAAACTGACGGCGCTGTCGGTAATCGGCAGCAAACGGCAGGACGGATCGGCCGCATTGGCCGGTGCGGTAACGGCAAGGCTGGCGCTGAACACGGCGACAAACGCCAACAGGGTCGAAATTCTCATCGCGCTGATTCCTTCAAAGGCGAGCTCGGTATAACGCTATCCTCCTCCTATGACAGAAAAACAGAACTTGCATTCTTTAATGATAGATATCGAGCAAATGAATGGTTGCTATCGGCGCCGGCCTCGCCCTCAGACAGGCTGTACGCACGCTCCCGCTTGCGGCATCAGGTGGATGTCGACTCGACGGTTCGCTGCGCGTCCGAGTGGCGAGTCATTGCTGGCGATGGGTTGACTGTCGGCCAGGCCCTGGACGGCAAAACAACTGTCGGGGATGTCACCCATGCGCTGCATCCAGCCGCGTACCGCCAGGGCTCGAGCCTGGGACAGCTCAAGGTTTTGCCCAGGGCTGCCTCGATCATCCGAATGCCCGCTGATGACGATCAACCAGCCGGGCTGAGCCTTGATGTCGACCAGCGCATTGATCAGGACCTTGGTCGAACCGGGCTTGAGTTCGGCGCTGCCGGCGTCGAACAGGGCCAGGCTGTCCAGGCGCACGGGTGCGGGGAGCGTCTTGTCCTGCGGGAAAAGCCCCACCAATTGCTGTACATCCTGACTGTTCGCAGCAATGCCCCACCACACCCCTCCTGCCAGCAGGAACAGGGCTGGCGCGGTGAATGCCCATAGAGCGCCACGTCGTCTCTTCGGCTGGATGACCGGCATCGGGCGACTCGGCCAGATGATTACGGGCGTCACAGGGTACGGCATGGGGGACGGCATCGGGCTGCTCATCGACAGTTGCACCGCGCCGTTCGATGCAGTGTTGCGTTGCAAACGCTGGATCAGGCCTTCGACCTGGTGACGCAGGGCCTGCAATGTCACCAGAGGAGCCGGCAACTGGTGATCCAAACGTAGCTGCACACGCAGTAACTCGTCGTCCAGATCGACCAAGGCAGGCACACTCTGAGCATTGAGCGGCAGGCTGCGCAGCAACGATTGCAACTGTGCGAAGAGCCAGGCCAGGATGTCCATTCGCGCCGATGGCATGGGTGGCCACAGGCTCGACCATTCAACGCCCAGAGCATCCAGCAGTGCCATGCCCTGGGCCATTGCTTGCGGTCCCTGGCATTGGCTGCGCGCCAGGACGAAGGCCGCCACCGAATGCAAATCCGCCCCGTTGCGCTGGAACAGCGTCAGGCACAACTGCTCGACCCTGTACCAGTCCACGTCCGGGCACGCCGGGTGGCTGAGCTTGGTCAGTTCCGCCTGCAGCGCCGCGTACTCGGCGAATTCCCGGGGATCGCCGCCCACTTCAATCCGCATTTCAAATAACCCTGTCATCCTGCCTCCCTTGCTTCACTCATTCGATCAAGACAGCCATTGCTGGCGTTTCAGATGACGCACCAGCACCTTGCCTTCGGCCGCTACGGTGGTGCCGAAACTCACCCGCTGGCCGCTTTTGAGCTGCGCTTGAAGCCCGAACTCCAGATGCCCCGGCTGCACCTGCTCCAGCAGCTCGATGCTGATGCTTGCCAACCGGGGTTCGTACTTGAGCAGGGTTTTTTCCATGGTCGCCATCATTCCGTGGGCCGTGCCAGGCAGGCCTTGCAGGATCACGCCCATGTCAGGAAGTCCGTAATCGGGCAGATGGGACAGTGCGCCGGCACGGCTATTGAGGATGCGTTGCACGTTGTCCAGTACTGACAAGGTGTGCTGGTCCTCTTCGTTGACTTGATGCAGGTCCAGGCCGCCATCGAAGGTCTGCAACAGGGTTTCGTAGAGTGACGGGCTCAAATCGGGCATGGGTTACTCCTTGGCCAATGCACGCAAGGTCAGACGGTTATCGCCCAACTCGACGACCCGCGCCCGGTCCGGGTTGAGGTCATCGCGGGTCAGGGTCAGCCGCCAGTTGTTGAGGTGGGTATCCGGTTGGCGAAACAGCGCGACCACCGAAACGACCTTGGCCTCCTTGTCCATCGGCACACTCAGTTGCGCGCCTTCACCGGGCTTGACCACCAGGGTGCGCGTGTCCAGCAGGTCGCTGCGCAGCACGCTGTCGTCATCGCCGAGCAGGCTGTCGTAGCTAGCCCTCTCCAGCGCTTTGCCGTCACGCAGTTGATACACCCGCACCAGCGTCGGCACCGACAGGGCGTTCATGTCCTGCAAATGGGTGTTCATCCCTGCCCGTGCACTGAAGTCCAGGTGCAGGGTTTTCACCTGTTTGTAGAAAATCGCCTGGGTGGTCGAGGCGGTGGAGTCGCTTATGGATTGGGTCAGTCCGCAGCCGGTGAGCAGTGCGCCGAGGGCTGCGACCGTCACGCAATGTTTAACTGAACGAGACATGGTGAATGTCCTTGTCGATGGGAGTGGTTTCAAGGCCTTGGTAGCGGCCCAGGTTGAGGGTGACAGTGTCGCCTTGCGTGTCCTGCCAGGCGTCACCTCCGAGCCCCAACAGGCCGGTCATGCCAAGCAATACCGGCGTAGTGCCCAGCACCGGTGGCGGCAAGCTGCGTACCGGCAGGGACAATTGCAGCCTGGCGGTGCAACGCCAGCCCAGGTACACCCGCAGCAATACCAGCAGGTCCTTGTGAATCTGGCCGCCCGGCAACCAGCCCCGTGCTTCGTCGAGATCATGGGTGTACAGCGCCAACTGCAACTGACTGTTGACGTCGTAGCCGACCGGCCCCAATGGTGTGCCCTGGGACAAACCCACCGGATGTTGCGTGGACAGGCTGGCCGGCTGCGTGAGGACAACTGTCTGCGGCCAGTGCGCCCTCACCTTCGCTTGGGTATTGGGAGCGAGCAGTGTCACCAGCGAGGTGATGCCCTCGGCATTGCGGGTCGGCAGGCGCATCACGCTGAGCAGCGCCAGGAACCGCGAAATCGGCGTGGCGATGCGCTCGGCCGTGCCCGGAATCCCCAAACCGATCAGGCCTAGCAAGCATTGCGAGGTCGCATCGATGGCGCCCGCTTCGAAGGTGGCCGGGTACGAGTACTTGCGCCAGATCCGATAGAACTGGGTGAAGATCCGGTGATTGAACATATCGAGGAAGGCTTCCAGCGCTTCATGGCCTTCCCGGCGCTGGGCGATATCGTCGAGAAAAGTCGTCGGCAACGGCGAATCCACGCCATACAAACCCAGCAGACGCGTGCGTACCGTGGCCGGTCGCTGCGGCTGACGTTCGTCAAATTCGATGGCCTTGAGTTCGCTCACGGGAAAGCCCATCCCCGGGTCGGGCCGAAAACGTACCGGGTCGTCCGCCGGGTGCGTAGTGCTGCCCAGTGGCGGGTGATCCGGCGTTGCCTGCTCCAGCAATTGGCAGAAGCGGTACAGATTGGCCTCGGCCACTCGCCCTTCCAGCGCCTGGAGCACTCCGCTGGCGGTCAGCCGGGAATACGCTGACTGTGGTTCTCGTTCCATCGCAGGCACTTTCCAGTAGGTTGAAGGACCAGCGTGAGCTGGTTGAACAGATGAATGTCGGCGTACAACTCGAAAAAGCGATTGAGCATTTCGCCGAACAGGCTGATATCGCCCTCGCCGCAAAAGCCGTTGCTGTCCAGGGTGACTTCGATGTCCACGCCGCGTAGCAGAAAACCCTTTTCAAAGCGCTGAATAAGGTGGTGCTTGACCTCGATGATTGCCGCCAGTCGACGCCGGTTGAGTTCGCTGCCGGTCCAGTCGTAGAGCGCCAGGGTGCCGCGCAGGACCTCGGCGTTGTCGAGCATGGGCAGAAAGTTGGAGCCCAGGTGGCTGAGGACGCGCCAGTGGAAGCGGTCGCGGTTGGGGGGGTAGCAAGGCAAGGTGGGGGCGCAGAGATTGCGTACGCGCACGCTGGTATCGGACGCATTCACCTGCGCGTCGAGCAAAGTGCTTTGCAATGCTTTACGCGGCAGCTGGCCGTTGGTGCCGGTCAAGCGCAGGGACAGGTTTTGACTGTGCTCCAGCAGGTCCTTGTCGAAGCCTTCGCCGCCGAGGATCAGCCAGGTGTCATGCAGGCCATTGGCACCTTGCTTCAACCGCGTATGGAAGTAACGTTCCGGCGCCTCGTCGCGCAACATGCCACCCTTGTGGCGGAAACTGCTGAAGGGCACATAGTCGTGGCGCTCTGCGTTTTTCGATGCGGTGACACGGTCCACCGAGTAGATCTCGGTGTGCCCGTCCTGCAAGCGCATGGGTCGTAGCAGGTAATCGGTCTGCAAAGGTGTCAGGAGCAGCGGGTCGGAATCGAGCGTAAACAGATTGATCACCGGTACCGAATGCAGGCGGATGTGCTCGGCACTCAGGTTGAACGCTTGGGGCCACGGCTCGCGCAGCACCACTTCCAGTTCGAACCAGTCTGTGCCCGGCGCCAGGTTCAGATGTTCCAGCCCACACAGGGTCACGAACATGAACTTCTCGCGGAAGGTGAAATACTCCAGCAGCAGCTGGTAGCCACTGAAGGCGCTGTCACCCTTGGGCCACAAGCGGTCCTCATCGGCGAAGCCCTTGGCTTTGAAACGTCCATCTAACGGATACCGATCCAACTGGCCGGGCACTCGCACATACATGGCTTGCGCATTGAGGGTCAGTGCCTGATGCAGTGCACTGGCCAGCGGCGCGTCGGCACTCAGGTACAGCGGCAAACGGCTGAGGTCGATCTCGCTCCAGGTGGCCATGGCCCCACGGGCGAAGCGCAGTCGCAGCAATGAACGCCCGTCCGGCTCGTGATCCAGGCGCACAGTTTCCAGGGCCAATGGCCGCAGTGTCAGGTCTTGGGTCGTGGTGTATTGGCAACGAGTCTGCTGCGGGCCGATGGGCTGCGACAGCACTTCGAAGCCGGTCGGGATTGTTTCGCTCTGTTTCATCTCATCGATCGCCGGCGCCAGCTCGACAATGGAGAGTGACGGGATGGTACGCAGATAATGCGGCCACAACAGACTGACCAACCCCTCGGTCAACTCCGGCAGGTCATCGTCGAGCTTTTCGCGCAAGCGTCCCATCAGGAAGGCAAAGCCCTCGAAAAGACGTTCCACATAGGGATCGGTCGCACCCGGCTTGTCCAGGTTCAGGTACGCCGCACGATCGGGAAAGGCCTCGGCGAACTCCCGGCCGGCCTCACGCAGGTAGCGCATCTCGGCGTCGAAGTAATGCAGCGTCGGATTGTCCTTGCTCATGGTTGAAATCCTTTTGAAATGATGTTCAGCCGCAAAGCACTGCGGCGCGTATTGGATCGATGGCCACCAGTGCAGCCAACAGCGCCTCCATGCGCCGGTTCAGGGTGGTTTTGTCGGCGTCGTTGCGTTGCGCTTTGAGACGCAAGAGCTTGAGCAGGCGAGCCTTGACCTCGAACCCGAGTTGCGGCTCCCACGCCGCCAGCCCGTGGTGCTGAGCCTTGGCGTCCAGCTCACCCAACAGATGCAGGGCCAAGTCGTTCTTGCCGTATTGCTCGGCCACCCGTGCCATCAGCAACTGCAGCAGCCAGCGCTCGCGGCCGGTGTGGATGCCGGGGCGTTCCGCCAGCCAGGCCAGTGCTGACTCGACGCCCTTGCAGTCGGCCTGCGCCAGGGCTTCGCTCTGCAGCGACAGGATGTCGGTATTCGTACCTGCCGGCGCGGCGGACGGCGCAGGCAGCCACTGCTGCGGGTGATTGCCACTGACCTGGCGGGCGATCCATTCAAGGGTGGCCTCATCGGCCATCGGTGTGCCGTCGCTCCAGCGCAAGTGCTCCAGGCCCGGCAGCCGTTCAATGAACATGCCCAGATCACGCTTGACGATATCGGCCCAGCCATCCTGGGGCGCCGGTTGCTTGCTCAGCGCCTGACAGGCGTACCACTGCAGATCCAGCCAGAAATGATTCACACCCTCCGCGAACACCCGCTCGACCTGGTCGAGCAGCTCGCTCCAGCTCTGTTGCAGATGCAGCCGCTTGAGCTGCGCCCGGTATTCGCCACGGGGCGGTGCCAGGCGGGTGATTCCGTTTGCGTCGTGGGGTGGTGCCTGATGCACGGTGTCCCAACGCAGGCTTTTCATCAGTCGATGCGCCGCCAGCAAGCCTTGGGGTTTCTCGCGCAAGTACCCGGCGAGTGCACGGCCGGTGTCCAGCAAATCACGCCCGGACTTGATTGCCGTTGAACCGGGTGCGGTCGATTGCGCATTGCTGTCATGACTGGCGCTGTTCTGCGGCACCAGCGCATCCACTCCGCCGGACTGCGCCAGACGGGCGGACAAGGCGCCATACAACGCGCCCAGCTCCGGGCGCTGATCCTGCGGCCAAGCGTCCAGCCCACGCTCCAGCCAGGCCAATGCAGCCACCGTGCGCTCCGCCTCGTCCTTGACCACTTCCGGATACAGCGACAGGCAGTCCAGCACCTTGCCGCTGGTGAGCCATTCCAGCGCCAACTTGCGGCTATTGGGCCGCACCGGCAGAACTCCACCGGCATAGCGCTCCATCAGGGCCGCGAGCAGACTCAAGCCATCGGCCAGCCCCGCCTCCCCGTCCTTTTGCAAGCGCGCCCACAAGTAATAGGTGGCAACACGCAGATCCTTGCAGCGCTGGGTGAGCAACTTTTCCGCCAGTTGAATCACCAGGTCGACATCCGCCCCGGACAGCTTGTTGACCTCCTCTCGCATGTGCTGGAAGTCATCGTCGTAGCCTGGGTCTTCACCCACGGGCGACGCCTCGCTGATCGGCAGTAGCCAGGGTTGCCATTGCTCCAACTGTGAGTGAGCCAGGGTGACGGCATCGCGCTCGCCGAGGCAGCGGGCGATCAGGGCGCGCAGGTTCATTGGAAACTCCGGTTTTTCGCCACGGCTGCTTCGTTTTCACCGAGGAAGATCTGCTTGGGCAACTTGAAGTCGCGCAACTTGAGCAGCGCCAACGGCCCTGCCCCCAGTTCCGTGCGCAGGTTCCAGGTCAGGTCGATGCCATCTGGTGCCTTCAGTTGCAGGCGATATTGGCTGTGGCTGTCGTTGAGTGGCGTGACCTGGGCTTGTTCCAACAGACGGATCAGGCCCCAAGTGCCCTCGAAATCGCCGTACAGCCGTTCGTTGGCGCGCACGCTGGTCCAGCTCAGGCGCGTGCCTGGATGGCTAGTGAAACCGGGCCATTTGAAGCGCTGCCAGCGTTCCTTCTGGTTGAAGTATTCGTGCTTTTCGCCGTTGAGGATGAAGGTGGTCTGCACCACGTCGCGCACCGGTTTGCCGCGCAATTCGAAGCTGATGCCCATGCCGCCGTCGGTGTAGAGCACGTCGGCCAGATGGCTGAGCTGATTGATCGCGGTGAGGAACTGCGGATTGAAACGCAGGCCCTGGCTGTGCCGCGAGTCGGCGACCCAGCGGCTGCCTTCCTTACGTAATACACCGCCCAGCTGCTGTTGCAAGAACTGTTCGATGCGCCCGGAGTCGGCGCGGATCATCTGCCCCAGCATGGGCAAGGATGCACCGCTGGCAGTGGCGGCGAACGGATAGCGACCGGCGAAAGCGCCGTGCCAATCGTTGACGATCGAGCGTTGCCACTGGCTGTTGAGGCCGGCCGTCGAGGGTTGCAGCACCCGTTGCCAGGCTTGTTCAAGTGGCTGCACGAACAGGGTGTGGCCGATGCCGTCCCACTCGGCGCCGAGGCTGGCGGCGACCAGACTGCCGTAGGACTGGGTGTCGGTGAGGTCGACGTTTTGGCCCTGAAATACGCTTTGCGCCAGGGCCTGGGTCATGGCTTGGGGGTTGGTCGCGTTGCTGACTTGTTGCAGTTTCAGGCGCACGCGGGTGACGCGGTTGAGGAAGGCTTGCAGGGTCAGGCGGTCGGTGTCGTTCTGGCCTTCGGGGTCCTTGCCTAGCAGGCTTAGCAACGGACCAAAAGTGGCGTCCAGCGGGCTGCTTGAGGTTGTCATCTGCTCGATCAGCTTCACTTGGTCCTGAGCGATCAGCTTTTGCGCCGACTTGACCAGCGAATCGGTCAAGCCCTGCCCCCGTGTGCCGGCCTGGCCTTGATAGCTCAGGG
Source organism: Pseudomonas sp. KK4 (assembly GCF_001984065.1). Classification (GTDB taxonomy): domain Bacteria; phylum Pseudomonadota; class Gammaproteobacteria; order Pseudomonadales; family Pseudomonadaceae; genus Aquipseudomonas. The sequence continues at coordinate 29,033 of NZ_LYVP01000029.1, read as the reverse complement.
TGTTCATCAGCGCGATCAGTGGCGACTGGCGTACATCGCTCATCAGCGTCAGTTGATCGATCACCTCGCCGAGGCTGTTCACCGGTTGCCAGCGCAGGCCGTTGAGGAAACCCAGCCAGGCGTTGGCATAGTCCTGGAAGTAGCGTTCGGTGAGGTGCGCCTTGAGTTCATCCGGGGTCAGCTCGGCGGCGATCTCGTGCTGCTGGTCGCTGAGCACCCAGTCGATCTCTTCGCGACGCGCCTCGGCGATGGCGTCGATGGCCTGGCGCACCTGCCCTTCCCAGGCTTGACGGGTGAACACGCCGGGGATGCTGGCATCAGTGGAAAACAGCGCCCGGGCATCGGTGTCGCCGACCAATTGTTGCAGGCCCAACGCCGGGTAGTGGTTGGCAGTGTCGTCGAGGACCTTTTGATACAGGCTGGTTTCGGCGTTGCGCTGGCCCAGTTGGCCGAGCAGCACCTGCCGGGTTTGGGTGATCAGCCGAGGGTCGGACTGGATCCACCACTCGGGATGCTCAACCAACTGCTCGGCGTAGAACTGCCAGAGGCTGGGCGACAGGGTTTGCCAGAGGCCCGGGGAAATGCCGTCGCGCAGGGGTTCGGCGTCGGTCAAGGCTTTACCCAGGAATACCGGATCGGCCTTTTCCGGGCGGGCCAGCATCAGGTACGCCTTGAGTTGCGCATGGGCTGCCGGGGCACGTTCGGCGCGTAGCGGGCTGGCGGGAGGCAGGTTGATCAGGGCGGTGAATTGGCGTTCCAGATTGGCCACCGCCGGGTCGCGCATCAGGCGGGTGTTGGCTTCGACATAGCGCGGCCAGAGGGTTGCCAGCAACTGCTCGTTGCGGTTCAGGCCGAAGCTCTGGTACCAGGGCGCGCCGTGCTTGGCGCGGTAGTCGAGGCGCCCGAGTTCACGGGTCAGCTCGTTGAGTGCGAGGAACTGCTCGTCAGGGCTTTGTGCCTGATCGAGGGCCGCCAGCGCGGTTTGAACCTCGGCGATGTGTACGCGGTTGGTGGCGTACGACAGCAACAGCCCGGCGCCCCACAGCAGCATCAGGCCCAGGGTGCACGCATAGACGATACTCGGCATGCCCCAGCCCAGGCGGCGATGGCGGATTTTCTTGTCACCGAGCACGCCTTCCCAGGGTGGCGTGGCGTGCCAGAGGTTGAATTTATTGTCCGGGGCGGCTTGCAACGGCAGGCTGAACCACAACCCGCGCAATGGAACGCCTCGGGCAAATACCCGGAACAACGGCGCAAGCGCCTGCCGCCAACGGGCAATGCCTTCGCTCTGTAAATCCCGGGACAGACGCAGCAGAAAGTCATGCCCCTTGACCTTGCCTATCTGCGCCCAGCCGCCGCTACGCAGCGGCTGCACCAGACTTTCCAGACCGTTCTCCACCTCCAGCGGCGTGACGGCGGACGGCAACAGACAACCGACTGACTGGGTTTGCCGCTTATCCTGTTCCCATGGGCTGTCGCACACCTGCCACAGGTGCAGCGGCAACTGCCAGTGCAACTGGCGGGCGAGGTCTTTCAAGTGACGGACGCCTTCGTCCATGGCCCGGGTATCGGCGCTTTGTTCTGAGGTCAGCGCCCAGACCACGCCGTCGAGCGCACGCCAGCGGCTCAGGCCTTGCCATGGGGCGACGCGGCCTTCATGAAACTTGCTTTGGGTGCTGCCGCCCCACAGCAGAATGGTGTCGTGCCCGGCCAGCCAGTATTTGTCTTTCAGGCTGGGGGCGATGGCGTCGATCTGTGGTTCTTCACCGACCACCAGCAGCAGGCGGACTTTGAACCGCCAGAAGAGGCCGTGATTTTCGCGTAGATAATCCTGCAATTCAGATAGCGAGAAGGCGGGCTTTTTCGGCAGCACGGGATTCGCATCTGCACGGGGATAGACGTTGTTGGCCGCGCCCTGTTCACGGTGACTTTGCCGTTTGAGATACATCAACAGGCGGGGGTTCAGATGTCCCACCATGGCGATGGCGACGATCAGTAAAAAAGCCAACACCTTGCGATGTTTTTCCACCAACCCTATCTGGTCGCCATACCCCCAAATCGCCCATGCCAGTAACGCCAAAAGCGCAATAATCCAAACCGCCGCGCCACCGCGTCGCCACCTGTTGCTTAAATTCTTCATGCCACCTCCCTTTTGCTCACGGTGCTGATCCAACGCTGTGATTTCTCTTTGGCCAACAACACCAGAGGCCGCCGTTCAAGCCGAGCCATTTCCACTCCAAGTGCAGCCACCAGCCAGTGGCTGAATGGCCCCGCAATGCCGCACAGGTGTTCCTGTACCCACTGCTGCTCTACCTTCAACGAAACACTATGGGCGCCGATGGCAAGGATCTGGTTGATCGCAGGTTGCCAATCAGCACCGTCTGCCAACACTCCTGAGGCATCGCGGGCGGTGGTCTGTGTTTGCAGGAACAGCGCAAATTCGCTCTGCAACGTGGCGACGTCCAACGGCATCGGGCGCAATAGCCGCGCCATCACCGGTAGATCCCAAGCGCAAGCGAGCTTGTCTGGACACAGCAACAGCGCTGCCAACCCGTCCGAGTAAGCCCCTTGGCCGTTAACCTGCAACACCAGGATCAACTCAACAGCAGCGCTACCGCTCTTGAGCAACTCTTCGATCCACTGGAAGGACAACTCATCAATCAGAGTGACCGCCGTCGGCTGCGGCATATTTGTTTCGCTCGCCCAGATCTGCTGCCAGGCATTGCGCAATGCGTCGTACTGGCCGGGTTCGATATCACTTAACAAAGTGACCCGCAGTTCCTGCTTTGACGGCAATGCCTGAAGAGCTGTCGACAGCGGCGGGACCAGCAAGCGCAGTCCTGCTTGCGCCCGATCGCCATCCGCAGGCAGCGCAGAAATACGTCGGGCCTGTCCGGTACGAGGGGGCACGTCAGCGCTAGACTGAAAAAGAACGGGGGCGGACACTTGATCCGGCAGCAATACACAATTGCCGTGTACCGCCAGAGAACGCTGCGCCCAGTCTTGCCAGGAGTGCTGCGCATTGAGCGCCTCCTCCTCCAGAAACTGGTGATGACTCAGAGCCGAGCCATAGACGTAGGCACGACCACTGAACATCAGTAACCAAATGAGCAACGGCAGGCCCGCCAACACCCAGATGTTCAGCGCCTGCAATGGAGGCAGTCGCTCGGCGGCATGCATCAAGAACAACAGCACACCGACCAGCAAGGCCACACCTGCCGCCAATACCCATCGACTCAACGCAATGGGTGCGGGAGCTTTCACCGCTTCGGGTGTCTGACGAACCCAGCCCATGGTTCAACCCACCGCGCAATCGGGAGCGCTGGAGATCAGTTGGCAACCGCACGCACTGCGACAGCCATTGACCACCATTGCACGGTCATCTTCCGACCAGTCTTCGCAACCTTCGACAATCGGATTAATCCCGTGGCCGGGTATCGGGCAATTGACCTCATCGCCCACCAGTGCCACCGGTTTACCCCGTACGATAGTTGTTGATGAGGCGCAAATGACTATTCCGCCGTGGGAGGTGTTGTCACCTAACAATACAAATCCTTGAGACATACTAATAAACTCCAACTTTGTGTATCGAAGACAAATCGATATACGAAAAAAACAGCGACCATTAGTCGCCCCATAAAAAGCAATACACATAAACTTCACAAACACGACAAATTGAAGCCGAATACCTCAATCAGCAATAACAGTCGAAAAGCACTATTTCTCACTTTCCAAGGATAGGCGAATAGCCTGAATTTTTTGAATGCTTGGTTTGGCACGTGGCACAGATTCGACACTTCCGTCGGAATAGGTAAAAACTGCGTAGTTACCTTTTTTCTTTTCTTTCGGCCCAACCGAGCTAACCAGAAAGCCATCGTGGAAAACTGGCTCGAAATACACTTCCCGCGCTTGAATTGCTTGATAGCTCAAGTAGTAATGACCCTCACTCAATAAACTAACCCTCTTTCTATAGCCTCCGATAAACGACTCGCTTACCCAAGGGTAATAATCTTTTTTTACTTTCACGTCCCCTTCAACAATGACATCCGCTCCTCCACGCGGCGAATTGTTGTGATCGAAGATCACCACGACTCCGCCGCCTGCACCATAAGTTACGTTCTCGCCAAAACGAGCCGGATCGTCATAGATCACACCAAAAGTCACGTTGCTCAATCGCCATTGGCAGGCACCACCACCCTCAATCGGCAATTTTGCAACATAGAGGTCTGTCTCTCCTTGCCGCACAGGCTCTATGTCAGTCCGTTGATACTCATCGCGCTGATAAACTTCGCCAAATGCGGAACGATCACTAAAGGTGCAAAGGGTGGATCGGTAGATCACTTGCAAGTTTTCCGCCACTAAGCCCTTGGGCACTTTTATTGTCACCGTTATCAACTTGCTATTTGGTGGCGGGGACAAACTGTAGTCCTTGGCACAACCGGTGAGACTGATGAAAAGCGTTAATAACAAGATCGATATACTTTTGATCATGGTCGGTTCCTTGACTGCACTGGCGGGCTTAACCATAGGTTCGTTCGTAACAGGCTTGGAAATCGGCTGTTGCGTTAAAACATTGCAACGCTTCGCTTGCCCCATCGGCCCGAAGCGTCTTCTGTAAGGCCTGACCTGGTAAACTGTGCAAATCGAGAAACAACCGATTGCGCTCGAGTTTGCTCTCCGTGTTTTGACGAATAATTTGGAGCCTTTGAAAGTCGGGTTTTGAGCGACCGTCTGCCGCGGTCGTGCCATCCGGATAAGTAAACTTTATGAAACTGCCTACTTTATGAACCTTGGTACCCTCAGACTTAACCAAAAAATCAGAGTGCAGGACGGGTTCGAAATACACCTCCCGGGCTTGCAGGGCTTGATACATCAAATAAATATCACCCTCTCCTGCCAGATTGATCTGCTTTTTGTATCCTCCTAAAAAGCTTTCTTTTACCCACGGGTAATAATCCTTCTTAATTGCCAAATCCGCTTCAACAATGACATCCGCTCCTCCACGCGGCGAATTGTTGTGATCGAAGATCACCACGACTCCGCCGCCTGCGCCATAAGTTACGCTCTCGCCAAAACGGGCCGGATTGTCATAGGTCACGCCGAAGGTCACGTTGCTCAATCGCCATTGGCAGGCGCCACCACCGTTGATCGGCAATTTGGCCACATAAAGGTCAGTCTCTCCTTGGCGCACAGGCTCTATGTCAGTTCGTTGATACTCATCGCGCCGATAAACTTCACCAAATGCGGAACGATCATTAAAGGTGCAAAGGGTGGATCGGTAGATCACTTGCAAGTTTTCCGCCACCAAGCCCTTTGGCACTTTCATTGTCACCGTTACCAACTCGCTATTTGGCGGTGGTGCCAGATTGTAGTCCTTGGCACAACCGGTAAGACTGACAAAAAGCGTTGATAACAAGACCGATATATTTTTCATCATGGTCGGCTCCTGGACTGCACTGGCGGGCTTAACAGTAGGTTCGTTCGTAACAGGCCAAGGGATCGGCTACAGCGTCAAACCGCTGCAACGCTTCGGTTCCCCCATCGGCCAGATGCGTCATCTGCAAGGCCTGATCTAACAAACTGTGCAAGTCGAGAAACAACCGATTACGCTCGAGTTCGTCCTCGACAAGGTTTGTGTAGTTGTCCTTGGTTTGTTGCTGGAATTTATGTCTCTCGAGTTGGCGTTTTAACAACGGCGAGCGTTCAGAGTTTATTGATTCCAGCAACTGGCCGTAGATGTAAGGCTGGTAATCCCCCATGAGATGGTTGAGGAGGCCCACGAACCGACCTTCCTTGGGATTGCTGAAGCGCGGAAAAAACTTGTCACGACTCTCAGCGGTCAGCGAAGTGGTAAGACGTTGTTGTACTTCCTTGCACTGCTGGTCGTCTTCCGGGCTCAGGCTTGGGACCAGGTAAAGTTTGGCTTTTTCGGGAAGGCGATACGCGATGGTGTTGTAGTACGGCGCTCCAAGCCCATCCTTGTTTCGGTAGGCTGGGTACTGTGAACCTTGCTGGCGGATATGTTGTTCTACCTTGAAGAACATCGCGACTTCACCGTGGTGACAGAAAGGGTCGCCATGGCGAAACAGTTGGCTGGCAGTCAATTGCAGCAAAGACCAGGTAAACCCCAGTGTGGTGCCGAGTGGGCCATAGACGTCATACAGGTAATTGTCCAATGCCGCTTCAGGTGGAACAGTCGGTACGGGGTCAATGTCATTGACATGACGAAAATGCCGTACATCACCTAGGCACTGTATGGCTTTCAAAGTGAATGTCCGCGGCATGCCGTATGTGTAGAGCAGTGGGTTTTGCTCCTTTAAGGAGGCTGCATGAACCAGGCTGAGGGCCCCACCAAGACTATGGCCACAGATAAACAATCCCTTACCTTCAACGGCGTCAGGAATAGTCCCGCCCAGATCCCTGCCAAAAATTCTTATCGCCAGTTCAAACGACTCGCGAAATCCAAGATGCACACTGCCCTCGGGCGTAAGGTCGGAACAAGGCGCCTTAGGCTCACAAAGATCCTGCACCTCAGGCTTTACCGGGCGGAAAGTAGCATCCGTACCTATATCGGCTATCCCATCCAACTCCGTGCCACGCCAAGCAACCAATACCTGAGTTGCATTGATGGCATAAAAAAATTGGGTATCTCCTTCGGGAGGCTTTGCCTGCCTTGTGTCCAGCGCTTTGACAACGGTGTAACGGTCGCTGAAGGGGACATCAGTGACTACGCAAGGCATCATTCGGCCGTTGTCCACTACCTGTGGTGAACGGGACAGATCAAGAAACTGCTGCTCAAAAAGTTGTTTAACAGAGCCAAGTTGTTTCTCTGAATGCTTGCTATAAACCAAAATGCTCATCAACCCGAGGTTGTAGGCATTGACCAGGCTGTAGTCTGACTGGTGGTGCAATGTCAATGACCAGGCACGGAACGGACAGATCTCCAATACATGACGGCGACCCAGTTGATCGTCACATATGGTAAATCCGCTGAAGGTGCTGTCTGGGAAATGGAATTCCGGTAGATGATCCGGATCAGCCAAGGGCGGATCGAACGTCGGTTTTCGATCGCACAACTGGCCAATACGCAGGTAGTGGTAGCCGTGACCCGCCGTAATAGCCTGCTCCTCAATGTGCGAAAACCCTGAGCGCTGAGGACCATATAAAGGTGTTCGATCACCCACACCGGGGCGCGGTGGTTCGGGCCGTTCGGCACGTAAGCGACGAGTCTGCATCTGCTCGATCAACGGACCGGACTCGATTTTCAGATCGATGGCGAGCGGGTGCAAACCTTCAAGGCGAATGACGCCTTGGTCATCACTCTGGCCAACATATTCGGCAACAAGGCCAGCACGGGTGGCATCACTGTTCGCCCGATAAGGCATGTTGGGTACGGGCTCGCCCTGCTCGTCCACTAGTTGGAATTCAATCCAGTGCCGGAGCTGTTTACTTCCGGTCACAACCTTGAATGGGTTAAGTGTATCCGTACGATGAAGAGTGTCGTTCATTTTAATCCCTTAATTTCAGTTAAGCGATAGTCACAACTATCTATAGCGACCTTCAATTGCTTCGCATAGAAAGTTAATTTGCGTTCCTCATTGAGCCTCGCACCTCAACGACCCCACAATTTCGCCCCACCAATAGTGCCAACACATTGAAAAACAAGAGACATCTAGCACGGTGAATCTAACTCTCGTCCATTCCGATCTATTTTGTATTGTGGATAGATAACGCCCCCATCTCTCTGCGGTGCGACACAAAATACAACATCATAAAACAAAATACTTACCCGAGTAGCATTAGCAACATCAACATTCACCCGCGCATAATAAACACTCCCAACCTCCAAAGGCTTAGCAGTTTCCGATTCTAGATACCCGGGCACTTGAGCCCCATAAAGAATACAATCCCGTTGATTCAGCGTGATTGGCGCTGCATCTTTTTGAAGCTCAATCTTCCACATATTCAAACCATGACCTTTGCCACGCTGATTTTCAATTACAATCACAGAATGAAGGGTTACACCACGCAACTTCTTGTCCGGCAGACAAATAGACAACTGCCCATCACTAGCTTTAGTAGTCGCGCTGGCTGCCATACCCCATGGAGTTGCTATTGAGGAACGGGCAAAACTGCTAAGCAAAACGACGAGCACATACAATGAAATCTTCATTTTTACCTCCATACCGGAAGACTGTCTTTATCAGCCGGATTTTCTATGAATTTTCTCAAAACAGATTTAAACAAACTAGGACGATTATTTATATTATTCTCATTCCAGACCCACATCGGCTCCTCCTCCACGCAAATGATATAATAATCAGATATTATCTCACCTTGCTGCTCCATATTGTAATCCGCCAGCACTCGACTCTCTGTCAAAACATATTCATAGGCTTCCGCTCCGCGACTGGTAACCGTCATACCAGCTCTTTTAACTGGATAACCTAGTTGGTATTGCCATACATGGGTCATTTCATGCATGAACAAAGCCCTATATCGCCCACTTTCGGTCTTTGAAAAATCATCTCTGTAGTACTCAGTGCTTTCCGGAAAATACATCTCTCCATTAGGCGTTACAGCCGTATTCTGAAAACCAAAAAACAACCACCATCCGCCGTGATGTACTTTGACCTTTCGGTAATCCACAGCATCTTTAAATACCGTTTTGGCCATGGCGATTTCTCCGGGCGTCAGTGAACGTTTCTTGCCTTTGGGCAGCGGAACGTTCTGCGCGGAACTTCCCACACCCGTGTCATGGGTGGTGATGTTTTCGGATGTCAGATCAATATCCAACGGCGCTTGGGCGTTTTGGGCTGCGCAGCAAAAGGGCGCTGCGTTCTCTGGCGGGAGTAGTGACAACCGGGTGATTCGCGTGGGCTTTTTAGTGACGATGCGCTGCGTGTAACCCTGCGCATCCGTCACGCCCTCGAGCGTGCTGCCGTCTTCCAGCGTGGCCGAATACTTCAAGTCGCTGCCCACCTCACCGTTCGGGCCAACGACGCGAAGCTGTTCGTCATAGATTGCGTTGTCGGGGAGCTCGATCTTCAAACCATCCGGCAACAAGGTATGCACACTCATGGTGTGGCCATCCTTGTCCGTCACACCGTTGAACTCTTCCCCTTGCCGCGTGGTGATTCGGTAACGGGTAAACGGCATCGGCGCGCCCGCTTCATCTTGCAGGGTGTAGCCGGCGGAATAGCCCGACGGTAACGCCCTGGCCGGAGTGCTCGCGTCCGCCCCGCCCTTCTTCACCACGTGGATCGCCCTGAGAAAAATATTGCCGGGAGGAGCGGCCAGCTCGGCCACGCCGTCCTTGAGGGACAGATAGGTCGAGCCGCATTTGAGCAACACCTCTATCGGGGCGGTGATTTCCACGCGACCGTCGACACTTTCGATCTTGACGCCAGCCTGGCCCAGGGCATGCAAAAGGTTGTCCTGGGCGTGCAGTTCGACCTTGCCGTGGGCGGCTTTGAGTTGCAGGTCTTTGCTTTGCGCAAACAGGCTGACGCCGCCCTCGGCGGTGCCGGTAATGTCGCGCCCGGCACTGATGTCGGCGTTGTGCGCGGCCATGATGCCCACGCTTTCAGTGCCGGAAGCCACGCAGACCGCTTTGGGACTGAGCACGCCGACACCGGCCGGGGCATGCAACAGGACGCCGGGCTCTGCCAAACCCTTGAGGGCATCGTTCAGACGTTTTTGGCTCTCGGTGTCGCCAGGTGTCACTAGCCCGTTGCGGGCGGCCTGCGCCAGAGAACGAGCCAACGACAGTGCACCTTCCAACTGAACGATGGCGTCGTTCATGTCGAGTTGCTGGCTCTGAGCTTTGATCTGTTTGTCGGCGCTGATAAACACGCCTTTCCCACCACGGATCGAACCCCAATCATCGGTGCGCAGTTCAAACCCTTCCCCGCGTTTCTTCTTCTCGGCATCCACCAGATGCCCCAAATTCAACTGACTCTTGCCCCCGTACTCGGTACTGAGCTTGACGTGCTCCTGCCCCCGCGTGTCTTCCATCCGCAGCTTGTTGTTCGCCGGCGTCCTCAACACATTGCGCTTGTAGTCACGCCTGGCCAGGGTCACGTGGTCGGGGTGTTTGCTGTCGTGCAGGGCGTGGGCGATGTAGGGGCGATCGGGATCGCCTTGTTCGAAGGCGATGGCCACTTCGGTGCCGGCAATCAGTGGAAAATGCTGGCCGTGGGTGTCGCCGGCGTAGGGTCGGGCCAGGCGTAGCCACATGCTTTCGCGGCCTTGTTGCCAGTTGTCGCGGTCGAACAGGAAGTTGACCTTGTAGCGGCCTTCCATGTCGATGTGGCTGTAGGGGTCATTGGCCTTGTTGCTGCTGACGCGGGCCGGGACGGTGCCGGCGATTTGCGGTTTGGGCAGCAATGGCGGCCGGAAACACACGGTCTCGGCGTAGGGGATGGCTTCGAAGGTGCATTCGAAGCTGGCATCGCGGGCGGCGCGGGTGGTCAGGTGGGTGATGACCGCGCGGGGGGCGAACGCTTGCGGGGCGCCGCCGGTGATGGTCAGGACCTGGCCCGGTGCGAGGCTGGCGCTGCTGCTGATGCCGCTCAGGTAGGTCTGCTCGTTGAGGTAGCGTTCGTGGCGCAGGCGGGCGTAGAAGTAGCCGCTTTCGCTTTTCAGGTCTTCGTCCTGGTCGTAGGCGTCGCCGAGCTCGCGGTAGGGTTCGGCGTAGTGGTAGGCCTCGCCGTAGGTGGTTTTGGCACCGCGGGTCTGGTCGACGCTGCTGTCGAGGTGGGCCTTGGCGTCGCGGTGGTGGTAGGCACGGAAATGGACGTTCTTTTCCACCACGGCGTGGCTCGATTGCAGGCCCCACACGCCGTCCTGATCGCTGCTGCTGAGACCGGCGGGAGAATGGTGGGGCAGTTCAACGTTGAACTGGTAGCCGCGTTGGTCGTCGCAGAACTCCACCACGTCGATGTTCAGGCGTTCGTGGCTGGTGAAGCGGTACCAGATACCCACTTCGGCCAGCAGGCGGTTGATGAAGGCGAAGTCGCTTTCGCCGTACTGCATGACCTGTTCGCGACGGGGGTATTCACGTACCAGGCGGAACAGGAAGTCGCAGTACTCGAAGTCGTGACGGCTGCGCAGGATGCTTTCGACAATTTCCGGTACGGATTGATGTTGGAAAATGCGGTATTGCCGGCCCTTGTCGAGCAAGGCCAGGCGCGGTTGCAGGGTCAGTTCGTAACGCGCTTCGTCGACCGAGGCGGACAGGCGTTTGAACGCCGTGATCACGCCGTGCAGGGTGCGCAGCGGTGTGATCTCCGGAAGGGGCAGCCCCTTGAAAATCGGTGGTTGTTTGGCGGAGTACAGGCTGAAACTGGCGTCCTTGCACAGCAGTTGTTCGGCGGTGATGTCCTGTTCGGTGCTGGTGAACTCCACGGTGTAGGTGAAGGGCTGACTCAGGTGTTCCTCACCTTTGAAAGCGAGGACGTCGAGGTGGGCCTCAAGATTGCGGACCCACAATTTGTGGTGGCTATGATCGAAAAAAACTGGCATTGAATTGATCATGTTCAAACCTCCCCGACCATGGCCGACGCCGCCTGCCCAGCGTCAGTGAATGACAGGCAAACACCGTGTTCATCGCTGTACCCCAACGTCACGCCGAGGGTTTTCCTGGCAGCGGCCTGACGTTGCAGCAGCTGCTGGCTGAGCACCGGCAATATTTGCTGGTTGAGCAGGCTGTCGATGTTGCGGGCGCCGGTGTCCGGGAGCAGGCAGGCGGCGACCAGGGCGTCGTTGAGTGAGTCTTCGATCTGGCAGGTCAGGTTGTAATGACGTTGCAGGCGCTGGGCGACCTTGGCGAGTTTTTGCGCGACGATGTGCTTGAGTGCGCAGGCGTCCAGCGGGCGGTAGATCAGGGTCTGGAAACGTGCCAGCAACGCGGGTTGAAAGTGCTCGCGCAGGATCGGGCGCAGCCACTCGTGGAGGGTGTGATCGGTTGCTTCAGGCAGTTCTTGCAGGCCGGCCTGGAGTTCTTCGCTGCCCAGGTTCGAGGTCATGAGGATGACGGTGTTGCGAAAGTCGATTTCGCAACCCTCGCCATCGCGCATGAAGCCGCGGTCGAACACTTGGTAGAACAGGTTGAGCACGTCGCGGTGGGCTTTTTCCACTTCGTCGAGCAGTACCACGCTGTAGGGGCGTTGGCGCACCGCTTCGGTGAGCACGCCGCCCTGGCCGTAACCGACGTAACCCGGTGGCGAACCCTTGAGTTGGCTGACGGTGTGGGCTTCCTGGTACTCCGACAGGTTGAGGGTAATCAATGACTTTTCCCCGCCGAACAGGCAGTCGGCCAGGGCCATGGCGGTTTCGGTCTTGCCGACGCCACTGGTGCCCACCAGCAGGAATACGCCCAGGGGTGCCTGGTCATCGGCGAGCCCGGTTTTGGCGGCGCGCAGGCGCTGGGCCATTGCGCCCAGAGCATGATCCTGGCCGATGACGCGCTCCGCCAATTGCTGCTCCAGCGCGAGTAAACCGGCTTGTTCATCCTTGAGCAGACTGCCCAGTGGTACGCCGGTCCAGTCGGCGATCACTTCGGCGACGCTGCGGGCGTCGACGTCGAGGGACAGCAGCGGTTGGTTGCCCTGGACTTGAGTCAGGCGTTGTTGCAGCTTCGCGCAGTCCTGCACTGACAGGGGTTCAGCCTGCCGCGCGGCCAGCAGTTGCCGGGTCAGGTCGAGTTCCTGGCGATATTGCTGCTCCAGCGTCATGTGCGGCTGATGCAGTGCGTTGTGTTGCTCGGCGAGCATCCGTAGCGGTTCATCGACATCATTGGCGCAGATCTGCGCATCCTGCTCCAGCGCCTGGCGCTCCAGTTCCACGGCCGCTTGCCGAGCCTTGAGTCGAACCAGTACCTGAGGCTCACAGTCCAGACTCATGCGCACCCGGGCGCTGGCGGTGTCGAGCAGGTCGACGGCTTTGTCCGGCAGTTGGCGACCGGTCAGGTAACGTCGCGACAGGTAGACCGCCGCCTTCACCGCCGCATCCTGGATATGCACGCCATGATGGCTGGCGTAGCGGGCCTTGAGCCCGCGCAGCATGAGGCAGGCATGCAGGTCGTCTGGCTCGTCGACCTTGACCATCTGGAAACGCCGCTCCAGTGCCGCATCGCGCTCGAAGTACTGCTTGTATTCGCTCCAGGTAGTGGCGGCGATGGTGCGCAATTCGCCGCGGGCCAGCGCCGGTTTGAGCAGGTTCGCCGCGTCCGCCCCGCCCGCCTGGTTGCCGGCGCCGATCAGGGTGTGGGCTTCGTCGATGAACAGCAGCACAGGGCTCGCCGATTGCTGCACGGCATCGATGACGTTCTTCAGGCGCTGCTCGAACTCACCCTTGACCCCGGCTCCCGCCTGCAACAGCCCCAGGTCGAGGGTGCGCAGGCTGACCGGTTTGAGACTGTCCGGTACGTTGCCTTCGGCAATGCGCAGGGCCAGGCCTTCGACCAGTGCTGTCTTGCCCACCCCGGGCTCGCCCACCAGGATCGGGTTGTTCTTGCGCCGGCGACTGAGGATGTCGATGACCTGACGAATCTCATCGTCGCGGCCGAACACGGGATCGATCCCCCCTGCCCTCGCCTTGGCGGTGATGTCCTGGGTGAACCTGTCCAGCACGGTATCGCCGGATGCCGGAGCTGACAGTGGCTCGGCAGCCAGTGACGAATCGGCTTGTTGCTGCACCTGCGGTCGCTCTTCAGAGTGTTGATCGAGCAATGCAAACAACTGCTGCAACTGAGCCTGACTGAGACTGAGCAGCGGCCAGACTGCATCGCACGCCAGCAGATCGGGATCCTCCAGCAACGCGCCGAGCACGTGCGCCGAACGCAGGTTTTCATCGCCATCCAGGGATGCACGCAGCCAGGCATTCTTGATCAGCGTCTGCAACTTGCCACACAGCTGCGGCTTGATCTGCACGGTGCGTGGCAGCGTGTCGAGGTGATCGAGCAGACCACGCCACAGCGCATCCATGTCCCACTCATAGCGGCGGGCGATCAGAGTCAGGTCACCCTCGCCCTGCTCAAGCAATTTGAGCAGCCAGTGCTCGATGCTGATCTGCGCATGGGCGCGGCTCTGGCACAGCGAAGCCGCCGCACTCAGGGCCTGGGCGCAATAAGGATTGAGACGGCGAAGCAAACGTGTGGAGCTGTGTGCCATGAGTTACGTCCTTGTGCTGAACAGTCAGCGTGTGATCGGTTGTGCGATTGGAAAGCGTGGGGATGTGCCGGGGTGAGCGCCCGCGAACGGACGCTCAACCCGATACACCGGAACCAGCAGGCAGAAGCCTGCCTGCTGGTTACACCGCATCAGGCGGTCTTTCGCTCGGCCCAGGCATCGGAATGGATGATGTTGCCGTCCTCGTAGATCCAGGTGATCTTCTCGTAACGCAACTCGACCTGCTCCAGGTGGCCGTACCTCTCCTTGGAAGCGTCTTTGATGTCGTGCATTTTCGGCGAGACGCTCACCACTTTTACCTTCTCCAGCTTGGTGGTGAAGTACAGGGCTTCATCACCCGCATCGTCGATTCGATACCACTTGAATTCGGCGCTTTTGAGGGTCTGGCCGGTGGTCACTGCTTTATAGAGATAGGGACTGGAGGAATCGATTTCCTTGGTGAGCACGAACGGCTTATGCACCCGTGTGCCGGTCAACTTGCCGTTGTTGTTATCGCTGGAGATGTAGACGCTGTGGTCTTGAGCGACCACCTCAATGGTGCCTTCGCGATCTTGCACGTCGACCGATCCTTTGATCTGAGCGCCGCCGTCATCTTGCAGCCACAGGTAAACGGGAATTGCCATGTGAAACTCCTTTTTGGAACGTGAATGCCGCGTTATGCGACAGGTAATTGCCTGCCCCCGCAGTGGCAGGCGCACAGGCCCCCGCTTCGGGAATCAGGCGAATATCGACACGACGGTTGGCCTGACGCCCCGCCTCGGTGTCATTGCTGGCGATGGGTTGGCTGGCGCCGAAGCCCTGCACGGCGAAGCAGCTGTCGGGGATGTCGCCCATCCGCCGCATCCATTGATGTACCGCTGCAGCGCGGTCCCGGGACAGTCGAAGGTTGTGCTCGGCACTGCCGGTGGCATCGGTATGCCCAGCAATGACGATCAGCCAGCCCGGTTGCGCCTTGATACCCACCAACGCATTGATCAGGACCTTGGCCGAGTCAGGCTTGAGCTGCGCGCTACCGCTGCTGAACAAAGAGAGGCTATCCAGGCGGACCGTGGTGGCAGTGGCTGCGGCCGTCGATGGCAGGCGGTGACCGGCGATCACCGCCAGCAGATGGATACGCAGGGGTTCGCCGTGATACAGACCAAACCCCAGGGACAGTGGCGCGCCCTGTCGGTAGTGGTGGTCCAGGCGCTCGGCGTCCTGGCGCAGTACACCGATGGCGTCTTCGCGCCGAACGAAGTCCGGATGGGAGCGCTGTAATACCGGGGTGATGGAGGCATATCGACGCAGGTCATCGCTGACTTGACGTGCCAGCAAGGTGTTCTGCCAGGCGGAGCTCACCAGCGCCACCAGACAGGCCGCCGTGAACAGCCACAGGGCAATCACGGCCGCGCGACGGTTGGGTGAGTAGCGGGTGTCACTGGGCAGCAGCGTCAGCAAGGGATCGGGGAACGGCAAGACATGAGATACGTCCTCCTCAATGGGCCGCGTGTCCACCAGTGCGATCCTGTTGCGCAACCATTGTTGCCACAGGTTGCCGTCCACACATTGCGGCATGGACGCAACCAGCGTGATGGCGCAGGCCACCGCCGGGACGCTGGACGCGTGGATCTGACGGGCGGCGAGATGGGGCAACACCGCCTCGGCCAGCCACGCCGCCGCGCCGTTGAGCTTGAGGCTGGCCTGCAATCGCGATGCACGGATGGCGCTGTCGCTGGCCTGTACCTGCCAATCCTCCAGGCTGGCGCACATGCTGGCTTCGCGCACATTGGGGCTGCTTTGTCCGGATTCCCAACTGAACCACGGCCCCTCGCCTCGTGGCGCATGCAGGTAGCTCACCAGCAGCAGCGGCAAGGCAGGTCCGCGTTTGCGCGCGCTCATGAGTTGATGACGCAGGCTCCGCACCCGACCCGCCAGCACTTCGCTGTCGGCATGCTCCTGCGGATTGACGATGAACATTACGCTCAGTTGCCGTCCCCAGTCTGGGCGCAGGTCGATCAGGCTGGCGGTGATGTCCGGCAATTGCTCCAGACTGGGCACGCGGACGTAACAACCCTGCCGGGTATGGCGCAGGGCCAGTTGCTCGGTGGGAACCGCACCGAACAAACCGACCAGGCCATCACCACACACCAGTATCACCGGCTGCCGATAGGACGCCTGGGGCAAGGACGGATGATCGGCCAGCGATTCATGCTGGCGTGCCGCCTGCCGCCCGATGCGTCTCCAGACCACCACCACGCAGACACCCACGGCAAGAATCGCCGTTACGCGCACCCACATCGTCAGCGGCACGATCACCAGCAGCGCCACGACGAGCGCCGCAGCCCAGAGCCAGAGGTAGCGTTTGAGTTTGAAGGTCATCGGCCCCTCACACCTGATCCGGCACGAGCGTAGCGATCAGACCTGCAAGCAGGTGATCGAGCGCCCACCAAGTGGCTGCCAGTAACAGCCCGGCGGCAATCGCACTGCCCAACGGCGTATGCAACCAGCCTGGCGTGACCCTGCGACGCAAGCCGACTTGCGTCGCAATCGGCTGATCGATAGGCAGGGGCGCGACCTGCGTGCCCAGGGCAGTCACCCACTGCTCACGCTCCGGGGCTTTGTCATCGCGATAGCGGCCCTTGAAGCCGAGCATCAGCACCCGGTGGAAAACCGTCAGTACGTGCGGGTCCGGCGCCGGTTCGCGCAGCACTTCGCGCATGTCCTCGTACAGAAACTCACCGGCCTGATGCCGATTGAAGAACCTGGCTTGCAGTGGCTCACCGGCCCACTTGGTGTGTTGCTTATCCTCGGCACGACCGAGTACGGTCTCGTCCAGCAATGCGCACTGGGCGTGGCTGATATGCTCAACGCTGCGCTGGCTCAAGCCTGCCTGCTCAAGTTGCTGACGCACGTACTCGACCTGGCTGATGCAAAGGTCCATCAGTTGCTCACTGCTGTGCACCGGCGTGCCATGCAGCAGTTCGACCACCAGCAGGTAGCTGTCCTGCAGGAGCGCGTCGACATCGACCGCCGCTGACGTTGGTTTTTTCGAAGCGATCAGTTTCATGTGCGTAGTACCGCGAACAGTTCGAGTTTGACCTCGGCCAAAGTGCCGGGAACGTAGAAGGCGCAGGTACCCGCGGCCAGCATCGCCTTGCCCTTCTCATGGCTCAGATCAAGGGCGAAGTACTGGTTTTCCAGGCGCAGCGGAATGGCCGCCGGTACATGGCTGAGGGACTTCAGGGGCACCCCGTCGAGCGCGGCGTTGACCAGTTGATCGACGTCGTCCGGCGCGCCGATCTTGCACAGGCGCGGGAACTGGTCCTGCAACTGCGCGGCCGGCAAGCGGCAACGCACCGACAGGTAAAAATCCGCGCCGTCAGGCTCTTTAAGGCGCGCGTCGTTGAGGGTGACCTGCCAGCGGTTGGCACCGTTTTCCTTGAGCTCAAGGGCAATGACCCGCGAAGGCAGGCTGGCCTCGAGCAAGGTGGAGATCAGGCCCAGCAGTGGCGGGAACACCTGTTCAAGGTGCTCGTGGCTGTAGGCCGGAATCTGCTCGATATCGTGCTCCAGCGAGAAGGTCAGCAGGCTGCCGGCCAGTTTGGCCAGTTGCGGATAGACCTGTTCGGGATGCCGCTCAGGCTGCGCCTTGAGATCGGCCAGGATCGGCTGGTAGGTGTTCAAGGCATTGAGCAGCCAGAACAACGACACGTCCGCCACGGCGAAATCGGCCATGCGCTGGTTGCTCTCGCGCCGCATGCCCATCAGGCGCTGGCGCTTGGCGGACAACTGGGTCAACAGATTGTCCAGCTGCATCAGCAACCCCGGGTGCGCGGCGAAACTGAGCAGCGGCGGGATGTAGTGCGAATCAAGATTCCAGGCGCCCTGCCCGTCTCGCACCAGCCGGGCGATCGGGCAGGTCAGGTAGTCGCCATTGTCGTCATGGGCAAAGCGCAGGCTCAGCACATGTTCCAGCACGCCGATCGATTGCGTGTCGTCACCGTAGAGATCCTGTACCTGGCGCCAATCCTGTCGATAACGCGTCGGGCGATCGGCCTTGTTCGCTTCGAACAGGCAGTTGTTGCCATTGGCCTGCTCCAGCGGCAAGGCCAGGAGCAGGGTCGCGTTCTGAATGTCCTCGGGCAACAGACGATCCAGTTTCAGCCCCGGCGGCAGACGATCCACATGGTCGCTGTCGATCAAGGTGCCGTCGGGCATGCGCAGGCGCAATCGGGAGGCTTTGAGCTTGCCCAGTTGCAGCGCCTGCTGATCAAACGCCACAGCCTGGATTCCCCAAGGATGCACCAGCGACAGCTGAGCCAGCCCCTGGTTGGTCCAGGCTTCCCAGCGGGCCTGCTGCTGAAATTGCTGCGGAGACAACAGTGCCCCCGCGGCCCACAAGGGGCGGTCGATTTTCATGACATCGTTTCCCTACGAATTGACTTCGTTGAAAGAGACTCAGGCCTTGGCCTTGGGCATCTGCGAAACCAGGGACAAATTGACGTCCATGCCTTCCACCTGGAAATGCGGCACGGCGTACAACTTGACGCGGAAGAAGCCAGGGTTGTCGTCAATGTCTTCCACGATGACCTTGGCCTCTCGCAGCGGGTGCGAAGCCTGCAGGTCGTCGCCCGGGTCGGTCATCTCGGTCACCAGCCCACCGACCCACTTGTTCAGCTCAAGCTCGAGCAAACGTCGGTCCTTGGTAGTACCGATGTTTTCGCGCTGGATCAGCTTCAGGTAATGGGCGATGCGCGACAGCAGGAAGATGTACGGCAGGCGCGAGTTGATGCGGCTGTTGGCGGTCGCATCGGCGGTGTCGTACAGCGCCGGTTTCTGCGCTGAGTTGGCGGAGAAGAAGCAGGCGTAGTCGCGGTTCTTGTAGTACGAAAGCGGGATGAAACCGAGGTTGGCGAATTCGAATTCGCGGGTCTCCGGGATCATCACTTCCGAAGGAATTTTCACCTGATTACCGGTGCCCAAGTCGTACAGATGGATCGGCAGATCGGTCACCGCACCACCCGACTGCGGCCCGCGAATCTGCACGCACCAGCCGTTGGCGATGAAGCTCTTGACCATGTTGGCGGCAAAGGCGAACGAGGCGTTGGTCCACAGGTATTTGTCGTGATCCGGCCCCTTGACGTTTTCGATGTAGTTGAAGCTGCGCACCGGAATGGTGTCCGGACCATAGGGCAGACGTCCCAGCACCCGTGGCAAGAGCAGGCCGATGTAGCGGGCATCGTCGCTGTCGCGGAACGACTTCCACTTGATGTATTCGGCGCGGTCGAAGTAGTTGCCGATGTCCTTGATCGCCGCCACTTCTTCCATCGACTGTTTGCCAAAGAAGGCCGGCCCAACAGAGCCAATGAACGGCATGTGCGCCGCCGCCGAGACTTTGGAGATGTTGCGCAGCAAGGCAATGTCCTGCGGGCTGCGATCGAACTCGAAGTTGGAAATGGCCGCGGCAATCGGCTCGCCGCCCGGCGTGTCGTACTCCTGGGTGTAGGTGTGCACGTACAGGCCACTCTGGGCGATTTCCGGCGCGTCTTCGAAGTCCTGAACGAGGTGATCCTTGCTGATATCCAGCAGTTCGATGCGCACGTTCTTGCGGAAATCCGTTTGATCGATCAACGACTTGACGCCGCGCCAGGTGGACTCGACGCGCTGGAAATCTGCGTGATGCATGACCGCATCAAGTTGACGGCTGATCTGCATATCCAGTGACGCAATATGCTCATCCAGCAAGGCTTTATCCAGGCGCTCCACTTTCTGTGAAGATTGTTTAAGCAACTTGAGGAATACACTGACAGCCGCGGTAACCCGTTCATCGGCAGTGGCTTCCGACAGGGCCTCGGCATTCTGGAAAACTTCAATGCCACCCAAACTTACGACCGGGCTCAGATTGATCTTTCCAAACAGCACGCTATACACACCCTGACTTTCTTCAGACAACACTGTAGCGCCGCGCGATTGCACGTTAGAACTTTCTACGGACATTTCGGGAACTTCCTTTTAATAGAACCTGTTTAATTAACGAACGTCTTGCGGAGCCAGCGCTGCCAGTTCGTTTCGCAGCTCGTCACTCAGGGCATCGTCCTTGAGGATCCGCTCCAGTTCCTGGCGGAAGGTGGCGTTATCGAGCAGGTTGGATTTGAGGTCGCGCAACAGGTTACGCATGGCCAGCAGCGCCCGCAGCTGTGGGATCTGCCGGGCCACTTGCTCCGGTTCGAAGTCTTTCATGCTCTGGAATTTGAGCTCGATCGAGGTATCGCCGGCGTCGTCGGCCAAGGTGTTTTCGACCGCCAGCTTCAACCCGGGGGAGTATTCGGCCAGCACGCTATCGAAGTTGTTTTTGTTGATGCTGACTTTGCTTCTTTCCGATAACGAGCGTTGTTCTTTACCGTTACTGTAATCGCCCATCACCATCAACTTCAGGGGCAGTTCAACTTTCTTTTGCGCACCACCTGTGTGCAAATCGAGCTTGATATTGACCCGAGCCTTGGGCACTTCATTTTGGAAACTGTTAGAAGCCATAATTCCTCCATGTAAATCCGCAATAGCGGTTGCTATTCCATCTTTCAGCGACATTGAAACTCGCGGCGCTCGCCGAAAACGATACACACTGGCGGCTGACCGCGATATGGAACTATTCCGAAAAACAAAAGGGCCAAAACCTTCAGAGAACGATCTTCATGAACTGGCATGCCGCCTGTTTTCGGGAGGCCAACGATGCACCATCCCATGGTGCCGTGCCACCCCCAAAAGCAAGTCGGGACGCGTCCTACGCACTACATAGCCAGGGCCTACATGCAAAACAGAAATTTCCTGCAGAGTGTCAGACAGTGCCTACAGCCAAGTCGCCATAAAGCTGAATGGGAGTAGTCTTTGTG
This sequence comes from Pseudomonas sp. KK4, assembly GCF_001984065.1. Taxonomy (GTDB): domain Bacteria; phylum Pseudomonadota; class Gammaproteobacteria; order Pseudomonadales; family Pseudomonadaceae; genus Aquipseudomonas. The sequence goes on along the minus strand of NZ_LYVP01000029.1, from coordinate 7,972 downwards.
ACCCGTTTTCTCGCTACAAAAAAGCAGATTTCCACTACATTTTTCTTATCTAGGCAACCCGCCATTCAGCGCAACATTCCTATCGCCCGACGATACTTTTCGACGCGTTCCAGATCATCCCAACTCGGCTGCGCGATGCGCGAGATATCACTGTTTTCCTCCAGATCCGCCCGTTTCACTACGCGACCAATCGGGTTCTGCGCGGCGCGGGCAATGAAGTCCTCGTAGGTCTCCCCGTCAACCCTGGTGACCGATGCGATGGCTGTCAGCACCGTTTCGCTGAAGCCTTCCTGGCGCAGTTCCTCAAGGCTGATGTCACAGTCCTCGACCACGTCGTGCAGGACCGCAACGATGCGTTCCTCCAGCGTGGTGACTTTGAGCATCACCCGCAGCGCATGCAGGATGTACGGCGAGCCACCCTTGTCCACCTGCCCTGCGTGGGCGCCGGCTGCGATGGCGATGGCATGTTCCAGTGTCTGTGTCATTGGCTCTCTCCTTGATAAACCGCCTTATTGATACGTTGTGGATACATCACCGCATTGCGTTGTTTCCCGCGTGTTACCTCAACGCTGCGCTTGTCACTTCTGCGCGACCAGGCCGGCCCCTAGAGTATGGCCTTCGGTGCGAAGACAGGGGCACCGGTTGTCGGCCCTGCCCCGCGCCGATTCTCAATCACGGAAGAGGTGAAATCATGAGTTTCGTCAAAGTGGAAAAGAACCAGAGCAGCGCCCCGTCGGAAGCCGAGATGAAAAAGGCCATGATCGAGTCCGGCGGCGTACCCGGTGAAGTGACTGGCACCAACGCCGCCCGGACCCTGACCTACACCGGCGTGGTCAATCACACGGTGTACGAGAACAAGCTGATCGAGGTGGCCAAAGGCAAACGCAATAGCTGGAACTTCGTCTGGGCCGACGCGCAGGCGGCCTGAGTAGCAAGGGGGCGGTCCGAGGGCCGCCCCGCTTGATACCGCGCCGTTACCCGTGTGTAACACCAAGACACTTAGCTACCCTGCCCTACCCGCCTAGTGTGAAGCCGTCAATGGATCGACCGGGGTTGCCCGCGGCCCGTTGATGACCCAACACACCACCAAGGAAGAAGCAAACCATGAGCAAATCAATCGCTGTCAGCCAACACAGCCAGCAGCTTCACAATGATGTGCAAGAAGCCGTCAAATCGATCATGGGCGCAACGCAACTCAAGGCGTCGGACTACAACAAGGTATTGCGGTCCGCGCTGGCGGCTTCGCAGAAAACCGTCACCATCGAAATCGCACCGGGCGACCTGACCCTGCTGAAAAAGTCGGGTTACAAACTGTGCTTTGCCAAGAAAGTGGGCGATGCGGATTACAACGTGGTGTGGCAGTCGTATGACGCCTACCTCAGCAACAATGAATTCAGCTGGACCCCGCAATATCAGCTCTTCGCCTCCAACGTGTTCAAGGAAAACGTGCAGGTCAAGGTCTCGACCAACATCGTCAATATCGGCCTGGGGCAAACCTCGACTCTCGATGAAAACGGCCTGCTGAGCCCAGCGGTAACGGGCGGTCCGGATGTTTCCCTGACACTCGTCAACAACTACGCGCCGATCCATCCCGGGGTTAACCAGCTGTCCACCGGCATCGATGGTAACCAGGTCAGCACCCCGATTTACGTGGCGGTGAATCAGGTGGTCACTGGCAATACCGTGTTGACGCCTGTGGAAACCATCCTCGTATGGTTCGAACAGAATGTGCAGACCAGCACCATGTTCAGTACCTCACGCTCCAAGGCGATCGAAATCGACCTGACGTTCGATAACACCGCAGGTCGCCTGTATGAAGGCGGTACTTGGAAAACCGTGTAACCGATGCACCGGGGCAACCTCGCGGTTGCCCCTTCTATTCCTCGAACGCGCCTGCAGAAAAGTAACCCGCCAGCGACACGCAGATCGACGCCGCCAGGTCCTCCTGGGTGGCGATGCCATAGGGCTGAGTGCGATCGAACTGCGCCGACCAGCGTATCCGCCCCTGCGCCACATCCACCAGGCGCAACGATGCACGCACCCGCGCTGGCTCGACCCGCACGCTGCCCTCCAGGCAATAGCTATAGCGCCCGCCGCGACCAATGTCAGGCGCCTTGAGGCTGCTGCGCGGGACCCGCATCAGCACATGGCTGGCGCCGGTTTGTGCCTGCTCGAACGACTCGAACAAACGGCAACTCAACTCCTCGCTCAACCCCTTGGCAAAGTCATCGCCATCGCGGGTCAGGCAGGTGAATGGCTGGATCTGCAGCACCGGGTGCCAGGTGCCAGCGCCCTGGGGTCGCAGTCTCTGATAGGCCAGGCGATAGCAGCCCGGCGGAATGCTCAGCCGCACCGGATCATGCTGACCATTGCTGGCGTAATGCGCCGCGAGTTTGCGTCGCAAGCGGCCTACCTGCACCCGCACCACCGGATCGTCGCCGGTGCAATACACCGCCGGGTCACGGCGAAACACCGCAATGCCGATGGCGTGCTCGGTCAGGGGGACATTGGAAGATTGCAGGTCGTGCTCGACCAGAAAGCGCAACAGACTGCCCATGCGCCGGGACTTGGCAAACAGAGGGCTGGCCAGCAAGGACGCCAGCACCCTTTCCATCTCTTGTGGGTCGAGTGGTTCGGCAGCAGCGGACGCACTCGCTTGGACCATGCTTTTGATCACCATCGCCTGCCTCCGTGCAGGTTGCCGACAGGAATAGATGTCGTACTCCGTGGGTACACCGGTGAAAGAGCCAGGAGGGCCCGCGCACCGCAACGTCCAAGCGTAGCAGTCATGAGGAAACGGGCAGGCAAATACGATGATAGCAACCTGACATCCGACGAACGTTGAAATGAGCGTTTGCTCGTTACAAGACGTCACATTCCGGTCATGACAGCCTGCTAGCGTTCAAGGGTTTGCCCCGACCTCTTTTCGTTCAACTGCTCAAGGCGACACTTCAGGTGTACATAAGCCCGACCCGCAAGCCCTTCATCCTCAGGTCCCACGACATGAGCAGCGACGACTTCGGCGCGCTGTTCTCGCAGATGTTCGGCAACCGTTATGCCGACGCCCTGCCGCCGCCCGGCAACATCATCATTGGCGGTGTCTATGGCAGGCACGACGGGGTCAGTTTCCGCCGCATGCATTACCGGGGCGATTTCACCGTGGCGTTTCCCGACCCCTTCGACGAAATCACCTTTGTCATTCCCACCGCCGGCAAGATCATCTTCAACCATGCCACCGAATCGGTCGGCCTGACCCAGGTCGGCCTGGCCATCGATAAAGCCGATGTGCGCTCGGTGCGTTTCCTCGACGATCATGCCCAGCACGGTCTCTCGATCAAACGCAGGCTGCTCACCGAACGTCTGTCGACCCTACTGGGCAAGCCGATCCTGCAAAAGCTGCACTTCGAAACGGTGGTGGATTTGCACGCTTCGGCATTCCAGGGCATCAGGGCGCTGGTGGATCTGGCCACCGGCAGCGAGTTCGATTTGCTGCTCAATGCCGGCTCGCTGATGCCATCGCGGCTTCAGGAAATGCTGATCGATGCGGTGTTGGACAGTTGGCCGCACAACTACACGGAAGCCTTGCGCCGCCCCGCTCCACTGATCGCGCCCCGGCATGTGAAACTGGCCGTGGAATACATTCAGGAACATCCCGAGATTTTGGTCAGCGGTACCGACCTGGCCCGATTGAGCAACGTCAGCCTGCGCGCCTTGCAGGAAGGTTTTCAGCGGTTCGTGGGGACTTCGATCGTCGCCTATCAACGCCAGGTACGCCTGGAACGTGCCTACGCGGCACTGGCCGGCAATCCCCCGCCATCGGTCACAGAGGTCGCCGTAGGGTTGGGTTTCAGCAATGTCGGGCGGTTTTGCCAGTACTTCCAGCACGCCTATGGCGTCAGCCCGGCCGAGGTGCGGAGCGGCTCGCGAACGCGCCGCTCGGCTTGAACGTATATGGCCCAGGCCGCCGCGAAGGTGGCCTGGGCCCTGGGTCAGAACAGGTAACTGGCTTTGAGGCTGCCATAACTGCCATGGCTGTCGCCGCCACCGCTGGCACCGACCTCAGCACCCAGGCTCAACGGCCCCAGGTTGGCCATGACGTTGACGCCACCGGTGAACTGGTCCCGATTGTCGAAGGCAGCACGCTGTTCGATATCCAGCCCCAGCAGATGGCCTTCGCTGTCGACCTGGTGATCGCCCAGCACATGCTCGTACCCCACCTGCACGCCCGGCACCAGTTGCCAGGCGCCCAAGGCGATGGCCGTGAACGAGGCATTGAGATTGGCCACGGCACTGCGGCGGGTTTCGTGGATGCCGTCGACGTCGAGGGCCAGTTCGCTGCCCTTCTCCTGGAAACCGGACAAATCAAGGTGACTGACCCGTACGCCGAGGCTTGGCTCCAGGGTCACAGCGCTGAGCGGCACGCGGTAGCCCAATGCCAACGTCATGCCGGTGAGCGTGCCATGGCTGTCGCCCTTGGCCGTGCCCAGGCCACCGCCGAGGTCGCGCTTGCTGTCGTAGTCCAGGTAACCGGCGCTGGCGTCGGCGTCGACGAACAGGCCGCGTTCCAGGCCATTGGGTGCGAAACGCGCACCGACGCTGAAGAAGGTCAAGTCGGTATCCGCCTCGCCACCCGCCCCGCCGACGTTGCCGCGGCTGTAGCCAAAGCCGCCATGGGTACTGAGTTGTTCGGAGAAGCGCTGGGTGACGCCGACCATCATCCCTTGGCTGTGCTCATTGCTGCTGTCGGCGTGGGACGAACCGTCGGTGCCGAGATAGCCGGCCAGCGCGGTGCTCCATAGGCGATATTGGCCGGCCTTGAGGTCGGTGCCGCTGGTGAAAGGCGCGGCGGCTTGTTCGATCAGCGCATTCTGACGCAGCAGGTAACTGGCGGCGTCGGCGTGCACCTGGCCGCCGACGGTGGACTCGACCCCGCCGAGGCTGCCGGCATCGATCGCCGATTGCAGGTAATAGTTGTAGTCGCTGTAGGTGCCCGACAGGCTGCTGCTCTGCAACTGTTGCAACAGCTGCGCACCGGCCGCCGCGTTACCCAACAGGCCCGCCTGACCCGGCAGGCTGTTGTACTCCACCATCTTGCCGCGCAGCACGTAGAGGGTTTCCTGGGACAGCCCCAGGCCTTGCTTGAGGTAGTTATCCATGGTGCCGTACTGCGCCGTGATCTGGTCCAGGCCCGCTTGCAGGTAACTGGCATCCACCCCCAGCAGCGGCGCATAAATGGCGGCCATGGCCGGTGGCATCGCCGCCAGCGTCGCCTGCATCCGGGCGGCGGTGTAGTCGTTGGTGGCCAGGTAGTTGCTCAAGATGGTGGCGTTATCGACCCCGGCGATGCTCTGCAGCACGGCCGCGGTCCAGCCGGTGCGGTCCTTGCCGGCGGTGCAGTGAAACAGCGCGGCACCGTCGACCGCGGCCAGTTCGTTGAACAACGTGCTCAATTGGCCGCGCATCCCTGCGTCACTGACAAAGGCGCGGTTGGTTTCCTGCATCATTGCAATCGCGTTGGCGGCGCTGGTGATCGAAATCGTGGTGATGTTCGAACCCGACGTGGTACTGCCGATGATGTCGATGTTGCGGTAGGTCGCGCCGGTGAGCAGCGTGTCGGGGGTGGCGGCGATTTCGCTGGGGGTGCGCAAGTCGTAGATGGCCTTGATGCCCAGGCCGTTCAAGGTGGCCAGGTCTGCCGTTGATGGAGTCAGCGCGTTGGAGCGGTAGAACACCCCGGCCCGCAGGGTGCCGTCGTGGCTTGTCGAGTAGGCCGTGGTGATACCGGCGATGTCGCGGAAGTTGTCGATGCTCTTGAGCCGTGGAGTATCGAGCACCACGGTGTCGGCAGCCTGGGCGGCGGCGATGGACAGGCTCAGAACGGACAGCGAACACAGAAGACGTTGGAACACGGTGCAGCCTCATTGATAAAGCGTTGGGCTGCCTACTATCTGCATGGAAATGCTACTGAATATGACAAATTGCGCATGCACGGGAATGGGTGCGCGATGTGTCCGTGGGGTGCGTTATTTGTCTATTTGGGTGTCAGCAAAATGCGTAGGAAACGTCCGACTGTGGTGAGGGGATTTATCCCTGTTGGGCTGCGAAGCGGTCCTGAGGCCGGCTAGCCCATTTCCTAGGACGATTCCGAGTGCCCGGTTTTACGACGGCTGCGCCGCCGATCGGGGATGAATCCCCTCACCACACGGGTATTGGGCGTCCTACAGGGCGGTTGCGAGGGGCGGAATCGATGCCTAATGTTGGGCCGTCGCTGACTTGGTTGGCGACTGGGGGTTTCGCAGCCCTAGCGTGCTAAGTACACAGTTGTCAGAATACGACGCGGCTTTTTCGCCAGCGTCTTTTTTATGGCAGCTGTGCGTGGGAGACCTTCGGGTCTGCCGAGTCTTAGCTCCTCGGTCTGCGAACCCGCGCATAGCTGCCACCCAATTTGTTTCGCAGCAAAGGGTGCGAACTCAATTATTCGAGCTAAGGATTTCATATGATCGATGCACTCCCGCCACGCCGCTTCATCCCCATGTCCCAAATCGCCACCGACTACCCCGTCCTCCTGATCGACAACCAGGCCCCCCTCCGCGAACTCCACAACTGCGTCGCCGAACGCCTGAACGCCGTCCTGCAATACCTCAACCTCATGGCCTGCACCAGCCTCCCCGACTACGCCGAAAACGACATCAACACGGTGACCAACATTTCGCGAATCCTGCTGCAGGATGTGCGGGATGTGTTTGCGGTGATAGAACAACGTGGATTTGAGGCGCCCAAGTGACCACACGTTAGCTACGAGAACCCGTAGGTGTCAGACTGTGTGAAAACGTAGTCTGATAAATGCGTTTTTTAGCAAAGGGCGAAACTGAGTATGAACCCAGCGACCAGTGGGGTTGGTGCGCCGTGAATACCTCATTCACATCGGCAGGATTTTCAGCCAAGGCCAGCGAGCCTGATAGCTTTTAGCTTTCTGCTCGAACAAATCCGGCTGGGGGTTTTTCGGGTTGATGCGAAGAATCCCCTGCTCCGTATCACCCAGTCCGTTTGGCGCATAGACTTCGCCCGTTTCAATATCCAGCCCCAGACAAGTCCCCGCAACCAGGTAGCGATCAACGCCTTCTTTCGATGACTGAAGCGCTGGGTAAGGTTTGCCAAAGCGCTGGCCGTACCAAAGGTGAACGCGGGCCTGATTCCTGATTTCGACATTGACGCCAAGGTCCTGGAACAGAGCCTGAGCTGAGCGGATAACCTGATCCTCAGCCTCCCATGACAGGTCCGTATCGAAATAGAAAACGTCGTAGTCCTTGATCCCCCAATCCGCGGGTCGATGTGAATGTTGATTCCATACCGCCTGGAATAAACAGCCTGCGGTGAGCATGCATTGGTCAAGGCCGAGTGATGGCAGGCGTGAGGTCACTTGCGCGTTAACTGGATTGGTCATTGCGATGCTGAGCAACTGATCGGGAGTCAATGCCATCTTCATTCCTTGAAATTCATTGGTGTGCTGCTGCCATCGAAGGCCATGGTGCTGGTTATAAAACACCACATCCCTGTGGTTTTCATACCTGTCGTGTCGATGCGGACCGACACGCGTTCACTCAATGCATTTTTTTCGATGTCGATGTGCCGGCCTTGCTCAGCCCCTTGGCGTTGTGGTCGCCGGGCGTCGAAGCCGAAATGGCGGTGGCTTTGGTCAGGCCGCGGGTGTCTTTGGAGTGAGCGATGCCGGAAGTCGTGGTGCCATGCCCGTTATCGTCATTACGCTCACTGCCATAGTGGTTGCCACTAGTGCCGTGGTTGCGCGTAGCCTTGCCGGCATGATCGCTGGCCAATCCCTTGCCGTGGCCACTGCTGTCAGTGTTGCCAGCGTGATCGGAACCATTGCGGCCACCACCGACGCCACCTCCGTGACCGCCACCATTACCTGCGCCGTTGCCGCCACCGTTTCCACCGCCGTGGCCACCACCAC
>NZ_LYVP01000028.1 GCF_001984065.1 Pseudomonas sp. KK4 | reverse complement strand
ATTTCAGTCAATACACGTGTCGCCTGAGATGACGCCTTCGCGAGCAAGCCCGCTCCCACAAGGGGAAACGCGTTGTTTATTTGATCAGCCGCCAGGTAAACGGATACCGATACGGCACCCCTTCATTGGCCTTCACGCCACCGATGATCGTCAGCACCAGCGCGCCGATGGCGATCAAGCCGAACAGGAAGAACCCGATGACCACCACCATCAGCATGAGGCTGATGGCCGAAGCGATGGCGACGGTGATCTGGAAGTTCAGCGCCTCCTTGCCCTGAGCATCGATGAACGGGTCCATCTCTCGCTTGATCTGCCACAGAATCAACGGGCCGATCAGCGTGCCGAACGGAATCCAGATCCCCAGCAAGGCGGACAGGTGACAAAACATCGCCCATTGCCGAACTTCTTTGCTCGGCACGGGTAGCAGTTGCTGCTCATCACTCATGACGTCCTCCTTGTCTGTGGCAATCCGATCAGTCAGCCAGTGCAGCCTTCTGCAGATCGAAGATTTCATTCATGCCTTTTTTCGCCAGTTCCAGCATGGCGTTCAGCTCTTCAGGCTGGAACGGTGCGCCTTCGGCAGTACCCTGAACTTCGATGAAACCGCCCGTGCTGGTCATCACCACGTTCAGGTCGGTCTCGGCCGCCGAGTCTTCCAGGTAGTCGAGGTCGAGTACCGGCTCGCCCTGGTACATACCGACCGAAACGGCGCCGATCATTTGCTTGAGCGGGTCGCCACCCTTGAGGCCGCCGCGCTTCTTGATGACTTTCAGTGCATCGACCAGGGCTACCATGGCGCCGGTGATGGATGCCGTGCGCGTACCGCCGTCCGCCTGGATCACGTCGCAATCGACGTACAGGGTGACGTCGCCCAGCTTGGACATGTCCAGCGCAGCGCGCAGGGAACGGCCGATCAGACGCTGGATTTCCAGGGTACGACCGCCCTGCTTGCCGCGGCTCGCTTCACGCTGGTTACGCTCCCCGGTGGCGCGGGGCAGCATGCCGTATTCGGCCGTCAACCAGCCCTGGCCTTGCCCCTTGAGAAAACGCGGCACGCCGTTTTCGACACTGACGGTGCAGATGACTTTGGTATCACCGAATTCGACCAGTACGGATCCCTCGGCGTGTTTGGTGTAGTTGCGGGTAATGCGGATCGAGCGGAGCTGATCGGCAGCGCGACCACTTGGACGTTTCATAAGGGATACCTGTACGGGGACGGAAAACTGCGGAGCATTATAGAGCCGCCAGCCGCGACTGGGCACTTCTAAAAAAATCCTCCGACGGGTAAAGGCTCTGAACAGCCCGTCGCCGACGGACTGCAGCCCTTTGTGACTTCGTGTGTTTGGGCGCATCCACCGCACTGCGCTACAATCCTGCGCCTTTGCTGCCAGTCGGCTTTAATTCATTGATATCGGATTGCCCAAACCCCGGTTGCGGGCCGATCTGCATTGCGAGGTACCTCCATGGTGCACAGCATGACCGCCTTCGCCCGCGTCGAGAAAGCCGGCGTCCAGGGCACCCTGAGCTGGGAGCTGCGCTCGGTCAACAGCCGCTACCTGGAACCCCATCTGCGCCTGCCGGAGTCCTTCCGCGATCTGGAAGGTGCCGTGCGCGAAGCGTTGCGCCAGGGCGTCTCCCGGGGCAAGCTTGAATGCACCCTGCGCTTTACCGAAGAACACACCGGTAAACCCCTGCAAGTGGACCAGGCCCGCGCCGCGCAACTGGTTGCAGCCGCCGAGACCATCGCCAGCCTGATCAAGAACCCCGCCGCCCTGAACCCCCTCGAAGTCCTGGCCTGGCCTGGTGTGCTGGTGGGTGATGCGACCGATCCGCAAGCCTTGAACGCCGAGGCGCTGGCCCTGTTCAACCAGGGCCTGAAAGAGCTCAAGGCCGGCCGCGAGCGCGAAGGCGCGGAGCTGGCACGGCTGATCAACGATCGCCTGACGTCCATTGAACAAGACGTGGTGACCCTGCGCGAACTGGTTCCGCAGATGCTCGCCACCCAGCGCCAGAAGGTGCTCGACCGCTTTGCCGACATGAAGGCCGAGATGGACCCGCAGCGCCTGGAGCAGGAAATGGTCATGCTGGCGCAGAAAAGCGACGTCGCCGAAGAGCTGGATCGCCTGAGCACCCACATCATCGAAGTTCGCCGGGTGCTCAAGTCCGGCGGTGCGGCCGGGCGGCGTCTGGACTTCCTGATGCAGGAACTCAACCGCGAAGCCAACACACTGGGCTCCAAGGCCTTCGATCCGCGCAGCACCCAGGCGGCGGTCAACCTCAAGGTGTTGATCGAGCAGATGCGCGAACAAGTGCAGAATATTGAGTAAGGCAAATCCGACATGACCCACAGCACCGGCACCCTGTACATCATTTCCGCCCCTTCGGGCGCGGGCAAGAGCAGTCTGGTCAAGGCCCTGACCGACGCCAATCCGGAGATCCGCGTCTCGATCTCCCACACCACCCGCGCCATGCGCCCCGGTGAAGTGAACGGCGTGAACTACCATTTCGTCGATCGCAGCGAGTTCGTGAAGATGATCGAGCACGGGGATTTCCTGGAGCGCGCCGAAGTGTTCGGCAACCTCTACGGCACCTCGCAAAGCCACCTGCAGCAGACCCTGGACGAAGGCCACGACCTGATCCTGGAAATCGACTGGCAGGGCGCCGAACAAGTGCGCAAGCTGATGCCTCAGGCGCGCTCGATCTTCATTCTGCCGCCGTCCTTGCAGGCCCTGCACCAGCGCCTGACCAATCGCGGCCAGGACAGCGACGAGATCATCGATGGCCGGATGCGCGAAGCGGTCAGCGAAATGAGCCACTATGTCGACTATGACTACCTGATCATCAACGACGATTTTGCCCACGCCCTGCACGATTTGAAGGCGATTTTCCGCGCCAACCAGCTGCAGCAGAAGCGTCAGCAGCAGCGCCACGGCAAATTATTGGCTGAATTGCTCGGTTGATCCGCTCTTCCCAAAACAGCTGCAAGGGCTTTACATTGGCACTTGCAGCGCGTTGAAGGGCTTGATCAAAAAATCAGCGCTTCCCTAATCGCTGGTGATTTTTTAAACTGTTGAGTCCGCTCGCCCATCCGGGCAGCGCGCATATTGCATTTGCTACGAGGAAGACCATGGCCCGCGTAACCGTTGAAGACTGCCTAGAACACGTGGATAACCGCTTTGAGCTGGTCATGCTCTCTACCAAGCGTGCCCGTCAACTGGCCACCGGCGGCAAAGAGCCGAAAGTAGCCTGGGAAAACGACAAGCCTACCGTCGTCGCCCTGCGTGAAATCGCTGAAGGCCTGATCGACTACGCCGCTATCGCCGAAGCCGAAATCGTTGAAGATGAACCGCTTTTCGCTGCATTCGAGGACGAGTCCAACGAGGCCGTCTAAGCCTATGCCTGGTCGACGTAGCACGGCGCGGGATCACAGCTTCTGGCAGGAGTCATCATGCCGAGCATAGACGCCCTCGCCGATCGCTTATCGACCTACCTCGGCAAAGACCAGGTCAACCTGGTCCGCCGAGCGTATTTCTACGCCGAACAAGCCCACGACGGCCAACGCCGCCGCAGCGGCGAGGCGTATGTCACGCACCCACTCGCGGTTGCGAATATTCTTGCCGACATGCATATGGACCATCAGAGCCTGATGGCGGCCATGCTGCATGACGTGATCGAAGACACCGGGATCGCCAAGGAAGCACTGCAGGCGCAGTTCGGCGAAACCGTGGCCGAACTGGTCGACGGGGTCAGCAAACTGACCCAGATGAACTTCGAGACCAAGGCCGAGGCACAAGCCGAAAACTTCCAGAAAATGGCCATGGCCATGGCCCGCGACATTCGCGTGATCCTGGTCAAGCTGGCCGACCGCCTGCACAACATGCGCACGCTGGAGGTGCTGTCCGGCGAGAAACGCCGGCGCATCGCCAAGGAAACCCTGGAAATCTATGCCCCCATCGCCAACCGGCTGGGCATGCACGCCATCCGCATAGAGTTCGAAGACCTCGGCTTCAAGGCCATGCACCCGATGCGTTCCGCGCGAATCTACCAGGCCGTCAAGCGCGCCCGGGGCAATCGCAAGGAAATCGTCAACAAGATCGAAGAATCCCTCAGCCACTGCCTGGCCGTCGATGGCATCCAGGGCGAGGTCAGCGGTCGCCAGAAACACCTCTACGGCATCTACAAGAAAATGCGCGGCAAGCGTCGGGCCTTCAACGAGATCATGGACGTCTATGCGTTCCGGATCATCGTCGACAAGGTCGATACCTGCTACCGCGTGCTGGGTGCTGTTCATAATTTGTACAAACCGTTGCCGGGACGTTTCAAGGATTACATCGCGATCCCCAAGGCCAACGGCTATCAGTCGCTGCACACCACGTTGTTCGGCATGCACGGCGTGCCGATCGAGATCCAGATCCGCACCCGCGAAATGGAAGAGATGGCCAATAACGGCATCGCCGCCCATTGGCTGTACAAATCCAGCGGCGACGAGCAGCCAAAAGGCACCCACGCCCGCGCCCGCCAGTGGGTCAAAGGCGTGCTGGAGATGCAGCAACGCGCCGGCAACTCCCTGGAATTCATCGAAAGCGTGAAGATCGACCTGTTCCCGGACGAGGTCTACGTGTTCACGCCCAAGGGCCGGATCATGGAGCTGCCCAAAGGCTCCACGGCGGTGGACTTCGCCTACGCCGTGCACACCGACGTCGGCAACAGCTGCATTGCCTGCCGGATCAATCGTCGCCTGGCACCGCTGTCCGAACCGCTGCAAAGCGGCTCGACGGTCGAGATCGTCAGCGCGCCTGGCGCGCGGCCGAACCCGGCATGGCTCAACTTCGTGGTCACCGGCAAGGCCCGCACGCACATCCGCCATGCGCTGAAACTGCAACGCCGCTCCGAGTCCATCAGCCTGGGCGAGCGTCTGCTGAACAAGGTCCTCAACGGCTTCGACAGCTCGCTGGAAAAAATCCCGGCCGAGCGGGTCAAGGCGATGCTCACCGAATATCGCCTGGAGCTCATCGAAGACCTGCTCGAAGACATCGGCCTTGGAAATCGCATGGCCTATGTGGTGGCGCGCCGGTTGCTCGGCGAAGGCGAACAGTTGCCAAGCCCGGAAGGTCCGCTGGCGATTCGCGGCACCGAAGGCCTGGTGCTCAGCTATGCCAAGTGCTGCACACCGATCCCGGGCGACCCGATTGTCGGCCACCTGTCCGCAGGCAAGGGCATGGTCGTGCACCTGGACAACTGCCGCAACATCAGCGAAATCCGCCATAACCCGGAAAAATGCATCCAGCTCTCCTGGGCCAAGGATGTCACCGGCGAATTCAACGTCGAACTGCGCGTCGAGCTGGAACACCAGCGCGGCCTGATCGCCCTGCTGGCCAGCAGCGTCAACGCGGCCGACGGCAATATCGAGAAAATCAGCATGGACGAGCGCGATGGTCGCATCAGCGTCGTCCAACTGGTGGTCAGCGTCCACGACCGTGTACACCTGGCCCGCGTGATCAAGAAACTGCGCGCCCTGACCGGGGTGATCCGCATCACCCGCATGCGCGCGTAGCCATCCAACCATTACAAGGAGTCATTCATGACCAAGACCGTTATCACCAGCGACAAGGCCCCGGCCGCCATCGGTACTTACTCCCAGGCAATCAAGGCTGGCAACACCGTCTACATGTCGGGCCAGATTCCTCTGGACCCAAAAACCATGGAACTGGTCGAAGGCTTCGAAGCCCAGACCGTCCAGGTGTTCGAGAACCTCAAGGCCGTGGCTGAAGCCGCCGGCGGTTCGTTCAAGGACATCGTCAAACTGAACATCTTCCTCACTGACCTGAGCCACTTCGCCAAGGTCAACGAGATCATGGGCAAGTACTTCGACCAGCCTTACCCTGCCCGCGCCGCCATCGGCGTAGCGGCCCTGCCTAAGGGTTCGCAGGTTGAAATGGATGCCATCCTGGTCATCGAGTAACGTGTCCGGCGCAGCCTCACGCTGCGCCAACCGCTCTGCTGTAAAGAAAAGCTTGAAAGGATTCCACCATGCGCAAAGCGCTTGCTCTCTCGCTGCTCGCCCTGCTTTTGGGCGGTTGTGCCAGCGACCCTGCCGACCGTGATATCAGCGGCACCTGGATCAACCAGGTGGCGATCGATGCCGCCTCCAAGGGCGTCCCCCTGCGCGAAGCGCTACAGGCCTATGGCCCGAACCTGGAATGGGATGTCAACACCAAAGCCGGTCAGGCCCGCTACACCAATGGTTTCGAAAACGTCGACGGCAAGCTGCTGGGTGAAGAATCCGGCGCCTGGAAGATCGACTTTTATGGCAGTTCCGGCAGTGAACTCAAGCGCGACGGCAAGCAATTGCGCCAGGCCGCGACTGAAAACGAACCGGCTCAGGTCTTCGATCGTGCGCTGATTCCGGTTCCTGATGGCGCGCCGATCGGTGCCAGCTTCGAGCGCGCGCTGTATTCGGCCTACATGGGCGGCAGCTGGAAAGTGATCAGTGGCCCTGGCGAGGGCAACACCGTGCAATTCCAGGCCGATGGCCAGGTGACCGGCCTGCCGGGCACAGACCGCTACGCCCTCTGCCTGGCCGGTGACTGCGCCTCGATGAGCGGCGGCAACGACAACATGTGGTTGCAACTCAACGGTCAGGGAAACGCCTGGATCTTCAATCGCAAAGGCAAAGAGCTGGAAATTTTCCAGACCGTGAACACGGCATTGGCGGATGAAATGCCGCAGTTCACGCCGGGTGACCGCAAGTGGTTGCTCGAAAAGCAGTAACCGCATGACCCATGTGGGAGCGGGCTTGCTCGCGAATGCGGTGTGTCATTCAGCATTGCCGTTGACTGACACACCGGATTCGCAAGCAAGCCCGCTCCCACATTTGGCTTACGGTGAATGAGCGTCAGCAGCGCCCTTCAAGGATCGCGGCATAGCCTTCACGAAAGCTCGGATATTTCGGCTCCCATCCCAGCGCTTTCGCCCGCGCATTGCGGCAACGCTTGCTGCCTGTGCGCCGCACACTGGCGTCGTCTGCCCAATCAGTCACGCCCAGATACTCACGCAGCCAGCCCACCACATCCGCCAGCGCTGCCGGCTCGTCATCGACGCCGATATAGACATCATCCAGCGCCACGCCGCGTCGATCCGCCTCAAGCAGGCACGCCATCAACCCGGCGGCGTCATCGGCATGAATTCGATTGGCGTAAAGCGGTGGATCGACCGCCACGCGATAGCCCCGGCGCACCTGGGTCAGCAGCCATTCGCGCCCCGGACCGTAGATGCCGGTCAGGCGCACGATGCTGGCCGGGATGCCGCTATCGAGTGCAACTTGCTCGGCTTCGAGCATCACCTTTGCGGAATAGCCAGACGCCACCGTTGGCGAAGTCTCGTCAACCCACTCGCCCGTCTGCTGGCCGTAGACACTGCTGCTGGAAACGAACAACAGGCGATTGGGCACTTGTCCGTAGTCCTCCAGCCACTCCAGCACGTGCTTGAGGCCCTGAACATACGCAGCACGATATCCGGCCTCGTCGTGATCGGTTGCAGCGGCGCAATACACCAGATAGTCCACAGCGCCGATGGGCCAGGTCGCCGGGCATTCCTTGTTGAACAGATCGCCAGCAACGCCAATCACACCGTTGGGCAGGCGCGAGACGTCACGCCGCAGGCCATGCACTTCCCAGCCATTGGCCAATAATTGCGTGGCCAGGCGGCTACCGACATCACCGCAACCGGCGATCAGAACAGATGGCGCGGACATCAGAAACTCCCCTCGAAAACCCACAGACTAGCGCTGGCGGAGGACGAGCGGCCAGCCATTCGGGAAAAAAGATACTCTATTACTTTTGTTAACAAGAATTACTTGCAATAATACACGCCACTTTTGCTCTCGGCCTCGCGAGGCCTGGAAGAGCATCAACGGTTTTCTACCTCAGGTCCGGCCAGCATGACACGCAATCACACCTTCGCTTCGCCAACCAAACGACCTCGCGCCTGGAGCGCTGTGGCCGCCCTGCTACTCAGCCTGATGCTGGCCCCGGCTGCCGCTTTCGCTGACGCCCAGGCACCCGCCAACACACGGTCTGCTGCCGAACACGCAGCGCCTGCCGCGAACGGTCCGGCGCAGGCGGCACCTGCTCAAGAAGCCCTCGGTGAAAACGTTCCCGAAGTGCTCGAGGCTGACAACAGCCTGGGCATGGCACACGACCTGTCGCCATGGGGCATGTACCAGAACGCTGACGTCGTGGTGAAAACCGTGATGATCGGCCTGGCCATCGCATCGATCATCACCTGGACCATCTGGATCGCCAAAGGTCTTGAGCTGATGGGCGCCAAGCGTCGTCTGCGCAATGAGATCGTGCTCCTGAAGAAAGCTGCCACCCTCAAGGAAGCCAGCGCCAGTGCCGCCAAGCCGGGCACCCTGGCCAACCTGCTGGTGCATGACGCCCTCGAAGAAATGCACCTGTCGGCCAGCGCCCGCGAGAAAGAGGGCATCAAGGAGCGCGTCAGTTTCCGCCTCGAACGCCTGGTCGCCGCTTGCGGCCGCAACATGAGCAGCGGCACCGGCGTGCTCGCCACCATCGGTTCTACCGCGCCGTTTGTCGGTCTGTTCGGTACCGTATGGGGCATCATGAACAGCTTCATCGGCATCGCCAAAACCCAGACCACCAACCTTGCCGTGGTCGCCCCCGGCATTGCCGAAGCCCTGCTGGCCACCGCATTGGGCCTGGTCGCCGCAATCCCGGCGGTCGTGATCTACAACGTGTTCGCCCGTTCCATCACCGGCTACAAGGCGCAAGTGGCCGACGCGTCGGCAGAAGTCCTGCTGCTGGTCAGCCGCGACCTCGATCACCAGCCTGAGCGCAGCTCGCAACCGCACATGGTGAAAGTGGGGTAATCGGCCATGGGCCTGCATTTGAAGGAAGGGGCAGACGACGATCTGTCCGAAAACCACGAAATCAACGTTACCCCGTTCATTGACGTCATGCTGGTGCTGTTGATCATCTTCATGGTGGCAGCGCCGCTGGCCACCGTGGACATCAAGGTCGATCTGCCGGCGTCCACCGCCAAACCGGCGCCGCGCCCGGAGAAGCCGGTGTTCCTCAGCGTCAAGGCCGACCAGCGCCTGTACCTGGGTGACGAAGAAGTGAAGGCCGAGGCACTCGGCGCTACGCTCGACGCCAAGACCCAGGGCAAGAAAGACACGACGATCTTCTTCCAGGCCGATAAAGGCGTGGATTACGGCGACCTGATGAGCGTGATGGACAATCTGCGCTCGGCCGGTTACCTGAAGGTCGGGCTGGTTGGGCTCGAGTCGGCAGTCAAGAAATGATCACAACGCGCCATAAACTGACGCGTTACAGCGCCAGCCTGGCCATTGTGCTGGGTGTTCACGCGCTGGCGATCGCGCTGGCCGTTAACTGGACCGCCCGCCCGCCCGTGGAATTGCCACCCCAGGCGATGATGGTCGAGTTGGCACCGGTTCCAGCCCCGCCACCGCCGGCACCGCCGAAAGTCGTCACACCGCCGCAGCCGCCAGCACCGGTTGAAGAACTGCCGATACCCAAGCTTGCTGAAGCGCCGAAGGCTGAGATCGCGGTACCGAAACCGGTCAAGCCCAAGCCCAAGCCACAACCGCCCAAGCCTGTGGAAAAAAAGCCGGAACCGCCCAAGGAGAAACCCTCCGAGGCCAAACCAAGCGAAGCGCCACCGACGCCGGCACCGACTGAAAAATCCGCTGCACCTGATCCGGGCCCGTCGGCTGCCCAGGTGGCCGCCAAGGCGAGCTGGGAAGGCACCTTGCTTGCGCACTTGCAGAAGTACAAAAAGTACCCTGCCAGCGCACAGGCTCGGGGCAAGACAGGCACCAACCGTCTGCGTTTCGTCGTGGATGCCGAGGGCAATGTATTGTCGTATGAGTTGGTAGGTGCATCCGGCACTGCCGATCTGGACCGGGCCACCCTGGAAATGATCCGCCGCGCCCAGCCGCTGCCAAAGCCACCGGCGCACATGCTCACCAACGGTTCCATAGAAATTGTTGCACCCTTTGTTTACTCGATAGACAAAACTCGACGTTGATGACCTGCCGCGCTGTAGGAGCAAAGCTTGCTCGAGATGAGGCCGTCACGACCAACATATGTGTTGACTGACATGCCGCCATCGCGAGCGAGCTCGGCTCCTACAGGATCAGGTGCGAATGAACGATAAAAACGAAGGCACCGAAAGGTGCCTTTTGCGTATCTGCCGGCTGTAAACAGGCATTGGCCTGTGTCACGCGACACATACCTTCTGATAACGTGCGTCTATCGATTGCAGCCGGTATGCTTGGCCCGCATCTTCATGGACGCTTGCTATGACTCTCACAGAATTACGCTACATCGTTACCCTCGCCCAAGAGCAGCACTTCGGCCACGCGGCCGAGCGTTGCCACGTCAGCCAGCCGACCCTGTCGGTGGGCGTGAAAAAGCTTGAAGACGAACTCGGTGTGCTGATTTTCGAGCGCAGCAAGAGCGCCGTGCGCCTGACCCCGGTCGGCGAAGGCATTGTGGCCCAGGCACAAAAGGTGCTGGAACAGGCCCAAGGCATCCGCGAACTGGCCCAGGCCGGCAAGAACCAGCTGACGGCGCCACTGAAAGTCGGCGCGATCTACACCGTCGGCCCGTACCTGTTTCCCCACCTGATTCCACAACTGCATCGAGTCGCCCCGCAGATGCCGTTGTACATCGAAGAGAATTTCACCCACGTCCTGCGCGACAAGCTGCGCAATGGCGAGCTCGACGCGATCATCATCGCCCTGCCGTTCAACGAAGCCGATGTGTTGACCCTGCAGCTCTACGACGAGCCGTTCTATGTCCTGATGCCGGCCAATCACCCGTGGACTCAAAAGGAAACCATCGACGCCGGCCTGCTCAACGACAAGAGCCTGCTGCTGCTCGGCGAAGGCCACTGCTTCCGCGATCAGGTGCTGGAAGCCTGCCCGACCCTGACCAAGGGCAACGACGGCGCCAAGCACACCACCGTGGAATCCAGCTCGCTGGAGACCATCCGGCACATGGTCGCGTCCGGCCTCGGCGTCTCGATCCTGCCGTTGTCGGCGGTCGACAGCCATCACTACGCACCAGGCGTGATCGAAGTCCGCCCGCTGTCCCCACCGCAACCCTATCGCACCGTAGCCATTGCCTGGCGCGCAAGCTTTCCGCGGCCCAAGGCCATTGAAATCCTCGCTGACTCCATTCGCCTGTGCTCGGTGGCCAAGCCGTCCGCGCAGGTGGTGGCGGGCTAAGCAAGCGTCATGACCGAGTTGTCGCAAGTGTCGGTGACGGCACTCAAGGGTGTCGGCGAAGCCATGGCCGAAAAGCTGGCCAAAGTGGGCCTGGAAAACCTCCAGGATGTGCTGTTTCACCTGCCCCTGCGTTATCAGGATCGTACCCGCGTGGTGCCGATCGGTGCGCTGCGCCCGGGGCAGGATGCGGTGGTCGAAGGCACCGTCAGCGGCGCTGACGTGGTCATGGGCCGGCGTCGCAGCCTGGTGGTGCGCCTGCAGGATGGCACCGGCGGTCTGAGTTTGCGCTTCTACCATTTCAGCAACGCACAAAAAGAGGGCCTCAAGCGCGGCACGCGGGTTCGCTGCTACGGCGAGGCTCGGCCGGGGGCCTCCGGGCTGGAAATCTACCACCCGGAATACCGCGCCATCACCGGCGACGAACCGCCACCGGTGGCTGAAACCCTGACCCCGGTCTACCCGCTCACCGAAGGCCTGACCCAGCAACGCCTGCGCCAACTGTGCATGCAGACCCTGACGATGCTCGGCCCCACCAGTCTGCCCGACTGGCTGCCGACCGAACTGGCCCGCGACTATCAACTGGCGCCGCTGGCCGACGCCATCCGTTACCTGCACCATCCGCCGGCCGATGCCGATGTCGACGAGCTCGCCCTCGGCCATCACTGGGCCCAGCATCGTCTGGCCTTCGAAGAACTGCTGACCCATCAACTGTCCCAGCAACGCCTGCGCGAGAGCATGCGCTCGCTGCGCGCACCGGCCATGCCCAAGGCCACGCGGCTGCCGGCCAAATACCTGGCCAACCTGGGGTTCAGCCCAACGGGTGCGCAGCAGCGGGTGGGTAACGAAATCGCCTACGACCTGAGCCAGCGCGAGCCCATGCTGCGGCTGATTCAAGGCGACGTCGGCGCGGGCAAGACCGTGGTCGCCGCCCTCGCTGCACTTCAGGCGCTGGAAGCGGGTTATCAAGTAGCGCTGATGGCGCCCACCGAGATTCTCGCCGAGCAGCACTTCATCACCTTCAAGCGCTGGCTCGAACCGCTGGGCATCGACGTCGCGTGGCTGGCCGGCAAGCTCAAGGGCAAGAACCGCGCAGCCGCGCTGGAGCAGATCGCCGGCGGCACCCCCATGGTGGTCGGTACCCATGCGCTGTTCCAGGACGAGGTGCAATTCAAGAACCTGGCGCTGGTGATCATCGATGAGCAGCACCGGTTCGGCGTGCAACAGCGACTGGCGCTACGGCAGAAAGGGGTCGGCGGGCGCATGTGCCCGCATCAACTGATCATGACCGCCACACCAATCCCGCGCACGCTGGCCATGAGCGCCTACGCCGACCTCGACACTTCGATCCTCGACGAATTGCCCCCCGGTCGCACCCCGGTCAACACCGTGCTGATCACCGACACCCGCCGTGTCGAAGTCATTGAACGGGTGCGCAGTGCCTGTGCCGAAGGGCGGCAGGCGTACTGGGTGTGCACGCTGATCGAAGAATCCGAAGAGCTGACCTGCCAGGCCGCCGAAACCACTTACGAAGACCTGACCGCTGCCCTCGGCGAATTGAAGGTCGGGCTGATCCACGGCCGCATGAAGCCTGCCGAGAAGGCCGCGGTGATGGCGCAGTTCAAGGCCGGCAACCTGCAATTGCTGGTGGCGACCACCGTGATCGAAGTCGGTGTGGACGTGCCCAACGCCAGCCTGATGATCATCGAAAACCCCGAGCGCCTGGGGCTGGCGCAGTTACACCAGTTACGCGGTCGCGTCGGCCGGGGCAGCGCGGTCAGCCATTGCGTGCTGCTCTACCATCCGCCGCTGTCGCAGATCGGCCGTCAGCGGCTGGGCATCATGCGTGAAACCAACGACGGCTTCGTCATCGCCGAAAAAGACCTCGAACTGCGCGGCCCTGGTGAAATGCTCGGCACGCGGCAGACGGGTCTGCTTCAATTCAAGGTCGCCGACCTGATGCGCGACGCGGACCTGCTGCCTGCGGTTCGCGACGCTGCTCAAGCCTTGCTCGAACGCTGGCCGGATCACGTCAGCCCGTTACTGGACCGGTGGCTGCGACACGGGCAGCAATATGGCCAAGTGTGAGCACCGTCTCAGTTTCTGGAGGATGGGCCCCCGCAAGCTGGTTATACTCCTGCAATTGTTTTAGTACGGATACATACCATGACCGAAGCTGCCCTCGCACCCGCTACCCCGCACACTCCGTCGGTTATCCGGATGCTGTTGGACAAGCTGGGCATTGCCTATGAAGAAGTGCTCGACCACCACGGGCTGAACCCGGCGCGCAAGGTCCAGGCCGTGCTGCTCGATGACGCCGTCGGCTCGCTGATGGTGTTGTTCCCCCAGAGCCAATTGCTCGATCTCAACCGCCTGACCGAACTGACCGGCCGCCGCCTGACCGCGGTGTCGACCGACCGCCTGATCAAGATGCTCGGCAAGCACAACCTGAGCCTGTTGCCAGGCTTGCCCGCCCTCACCACCTCGCCATGCCTGTACGAAGAAAGCCTGCTGCGAGAGCCGAAGGTGCTGGTCAACTCGGGCGAACCGGAGGTATTGCTGGAAATCTCCAGCGAAGCTTTCAAATCCATGCTCAGCAAGGCAAGCGCCGCCAGTTTCGGCGAGCCGCTGACCAGTATTCACCCCAACCTGGACCGCCCCGATGATGACCGCGAGGAAATCACCCAGGCCGTCCAGGCGTTCACCGCCCGGCGCATCCAGCAACGCCTGGAATCGACCATCGAGATTCCGCCGCTGGCCGAAACCGCGCAGAAGATCATCAAGCTGCGCGTCGACCCCAACGCCACCATCGACGATATCACCGGCGTGGTCGAAACCGACCCGGCGCTGGCCGCACAAGTGGTGAGCTGGGCGGCATCGCCTTACTACGCCTCGCCGGGCAAGATCCGTTCGGTGGAAGATGCCATCGTTCGGGTGCTTGGCTTCGACCTGGTGATCAATCTGGCGCTGGGCCTGGCCTTGGGCAAAACCCTGAGCCTGCCCAAGGACCAACCGCAGCACAGCACGCCGTACTGGCAGCAATCGATCTACACCGCTGCCGTCATCGAAGGCCTGACCCGCGCCATCCCACGCACCCAGCGCCCGGAAGCCGGCCTGACCTACCTGGCAGGCCTGCTGCACAACTTCGGCTACCTGCTGCTGGCCCATGTGTTCCCACCGCACTTTTCGCTGATCTGCCGCCACCTGGAGGTCAACCCGCACCTGTGCCACAGCTACATCGAGCAACACTTGCTGGGTATCAGCCGTGAACAGATCGGCTCGTGGCTGATGCGCTATTGGGACATGCCCGAAGAACTGGCGACCGCCCTGCGCTTCCAGAACGACCCGGGCTACGATGGCGCCTACGCCGAGTACCCGAACCTGGTGTGCCTGTCCGTGCGCTTGCTGCGCAGTCGTGGCATCGGCTCGGGCCCGGATGAAGACATCCCCGACGCCCTGCTCGAACGCCTGGGCCTGAGCCGCGAAAAAGCCAACGATGTGGTCAGCAAAGTGCTCGAAGCCGAAGTGCTGCTGCGCGAACTCGCCTCGCAGTTTTCCCAGGCCTGAACGCATTGCGGGCAAGCCCCCTCCCACAGGTATTACTTGTTACCTGTGGGAGGGGGCTTGCCCGCGATGAAACCCGCTCGGTCTCGCTGATGGGCATCAGACCTTAGGCTTGGCCTTCTTCGGCTTCAAATACCGGGTCAGCCCCTGGAACCAGATCACCAGCGCCGGGTTGCCCTTGATCTGGATCGACTTGTCCTGAATCCCCGTCATGAACGCCAGCTGTTTGTTCTTCGCCTGCATCGTGGCAAAGCCATAGGCAGCGTCCTTGAAGGCAATCGCAAACGCAGGCTCGGCAACCACCCCCGCCTTGCTGGTGATGCGCTGATCCTTCACCCGAAAATGCCGCGCCACTTTGCCGTCCAGCGTCTGAATCTGGAACACCAACGCCTTATCACCCAACTGCTGCTGGAATGCCGGGTTGGTCCGACTGGCCTTGGCCATCAACAAACCCAGCATCCACAGCAGAAAACGAAATTTCATGCGCAAGCCTCAAAAGAAAAATGAACGGCCAGCGCAGTGTAGCGACTTAAACCAAGAACGCTACTATCGCGTTACGTTGCAAGGAGATAGCGTTGTTTTTGATGCCGATGACTACCAAGTCATTGACTGAACGCCTTGGTGCACGTGTTATCCAGCACCCGATTCACCGCCAGCTCACCCAACATGAGCACCTGTTGCAACGCCAGCATCGTATTGCGGTGAGACCCTTCCAATACCCCGGCAAACTCGCTCGCCATGACGCTGGCCGACGCCAGCGACTCGCAGGCGTGGACCAACAGCGTTTCGTTGTCGATATCGGGCGCCACGATAAAAATGCTGCTCGGCGTGGGAGCCGCCGCTGTCGGCGGCTCCGTCGGTTTCAGATAAAAATCCAGGGCGCGGTCCACTGCGGGATGCAGTTTCCTGGAAGAGGTGGAGATATACGCGGTAGTGCCTTCAGTTTCAGATCCAGCGAGCGAGTCGGCGTCATCGAGCATGGTGAACCTCCTTGGAATGTTTGGAGCCACCACGCTAACCGTCACGCTTCCGACGGCCAACCTTAAAAAGATGTCGGATGCTTCCTCGATTTCCCTCAGGTTTTAATCATTCGTAAACGAGACGCTAGCCCCTCTACACACTTTCGATAACTTCTGTTTAACCGCTGTCGGAAGTTACTTGATGAGAGCTACATCGCCTTGTGCCATTGCCTACAGTTACGCCAGAATCCGCCGGCTTGTGCGCCTTGGGGCGGGTCTCTATCGTTTTCCTGCCACTGCGCCATCGCTGCCGATCTTGCCGACGATGTCGACGGCTCACGCCGCTCCATAGCCCTGGCGCTCAGCCGTATGGCCGACGGTGTGCATCTGTTGGTAGAGCAAGCACTGAATCATCTGGACGAACCGGAAATGGCGTCGATTATTGCCAAGCAACACCGACGGGCGCGCTGACGTACGACACGGAAAAAAACCCGATGGGTGATCTAACCCATCGAGGTTTTTCTTTGGCTAATCACTATTGAAGTAACAAACCTCTGAGGACATAGAAAACCTTCCACCGCCAATGAAGTGCAAGCTGGTGTCGTTACAACGGCGCTTGGTATTACTTTTGGGGGCACTGTAGCGGGTGTGGTGCATTGGGAAAGTTATTGGCCAGAGTGAACAACTGCACCTTGTAAGCTGCGCTTGTAAAACAGTGCATTATTTGGCTCCACAAAAAATGGGCACCCAACCTGGTTGGCGTGCCCATTCTTCATTCCGCTCCCCCGCACTGCGGGATCGGGAAACAGATTACGGATTGACGCTGTCTTTCAACGATTTACCCGGCTTGAACGCTACGGTGTTGCTGGCCTTGATTTTCACTGGCTCGCCGGTTTGCGGGTTTTTGCCGGTGCGGGCGCCGCGGTGGCGTTGCAGGAAGGTGCCGAAGCCGACCAGCGTGACGCTGTCTTTGCGGTGCAGGGCGCCGGTGATTTCTTCGAGAACGGCGTTGAGGACGCGGTTGGCCTGCTCTTTCGTGAGGTCTGCTTTTTCAGCAATGGCTGCGGCGAGTTCTGGTTTACGCATATGTGAAGCCCCTTTGACGGTTTGTTTTTGTTATGTCCGTGCTGCTCTCTGCGGAGCAGCGCCCAAAGCGCCGCAGATGCTCTACTCTGCGGCAAGACGGGAGTGAGGATGGCACGCAGCGAGTGGCCGCGCCAGTGTCGACACGGCCAATATAGGGGCAAAACGGGGGTGATTCCGACAGAACGACCGGTATTTACGCCAGCAGCGCCGGAAGCTCTTTGTTAAGGGCCAGTTTCTCCGTCACCGCCGCGCCTGTCAGGGCATAACCGAGCAATTTGCCGCCGGGATCGCGGCATAGCGCCTTGATGTCGCCACCTTGCCCTTCCACGGTCCAGACGCCCTCCGAACCCCGTGGCGGCGGGGATACCACCAATGGGCACACCGGGGTTTTCACGGTGATGGGCATCGGGCCGTAGGTAACCGCCGTCGGGTTACCGGCCAGGGTTTGCGCCAGCGCTCTGGCACAGCTCATCAGGGGCATCACGTACAGCAAGTTCAGGCCATCGACTTCGGCGCAATCGCCCAGGGCATAGATGTTGGCGTGGGACGTTTTCAAGTGACGGTCGACCATCACGCCGCGATTGACCTGCAAACCGGCCGCTGCGGCCAGGTCGATGCGCGGGCGCAGGCCAATGGCTGACACCACAACATCACAGGGAATGACCTGGCCGTCGGACAGGTGCGCTTGCAGGCCATCGGTCACGCGCTGCAGGCGGTTGAGCACCGGGCCCAGGTGGAAGCGCGCGCCGAGGCTTTCCAGCCCGGCCTGCACCGCAGCGGCCGCCGCGGGGTGCAGCAGGGTCGGCATGACCTGTTCGCACGGCGCCACCAGTTGCACTTGGTAGCCGCCCAGGCTCAAGTCATTGGCAAATTCACAACCAATCAGGCCGGCCCCGAGCAACAACACCCGACGCTTGCCGGCCGCAGCCGCACGAAACCGGGCGTAGTCTTCGAGATCGTTGATCGGGAACACGCAATCTGCCGCGTCACCTTCGACAGGTACGCGTACGGTCTCGGCGCCCCAGGCCAGGATCAAGTCGCGGTAAATGACCGATTCTTCGCCGATCCACAGACGTTTGTGACCCGGATCGATGCCACTGATGCGAGTGTGGGTGCGCACTTCGGCTTTCAATTGCTCAGCCATTGCACCCGGTTCGGCCATGCTCAGGCCGTCGGCATCCTTGTTTTTACCGAAACCGGTGGAGAGCATCGGCTTGGAATAAGAGCGCCCGTCATCGGCGGTAATCAGCAGCAGCGGAGTTTCGCCATCGAGCTTGCGAAACTCCCGAGCCAGGTTGTAGCCCGCAAGGCCGGTGCCAACGATCACGACAGGTGCGTTCATTCCTTACTCCTTGGGTTGTCTCAGTTGATTTCGATCATTTCGAAATCCATCTTGCCGACGCCGCAATCCGGGCACAGCCAGTCTTCCGGCACGTCCTGCCACAGGGTGCCCGGCGCAATGCCGTCATCCGGCCAGCCGTCGGCTTCGTTGTAGATCAGGCCGCAGACCACACATTGCCACTTTTTCATTCAGTTATTTCCTCAGGGTTCAGGCTTTTGCCGGCCGGACGGTCGATGTTGCAACGTTGCCGTTCGGCTCAGGGCGTTTTGTACTGATGGGGCCGGGCAGATGCAAGCCTGTTCGGCGCAACGGGCGGCCAGATCACTCAAATTTATTGGCTGACATGGTAAGCTCGCCGCCTCCCTTGCTGCCAATAATGACTCATTGTGCAACACACAGAATCCCCCGTCCCCGCCCCGCTCTGGCTGCCGCAAAGCCATCTGACGCCTCTGCCCGACACGTCTGTCCTCGACTGGTTGTTCGATGAAGGCTCGCTCACCCGACGCCTCATTCACCTGACCAACGACGCGTTCAGCGTCACGCCGCTGTTCGAAGGCTGGCAGACCCTGCGGGCCGATGAATGCGCCGCGCTGGACCTGGCCGAAGGCAGTGAAGGCTGGGTGCGCGAGGTGTATCTGCGCGGACATGGCCAAGCCTTGGTATTTGCCCGCAGCGTCGCGGCTCGCAGCGCCTTGCAGGGTGACGGCTTGCACATGGATGAACTGGGCAGCCGCTCGCTGGGCGAACTGCTGTTTTGCGACCGTGCCTTCCAGCGCCGTGCCATCGAGGTTTGTCACTACCCTCAAGCATGGCTGCCGAGCGAAGTGAGGGCAGCTGAACTGTGGGGCCGCCGCTCACGCTTCGATCGCGGCGCCTTGAGCGTGCTGGTGGCCGAAATCTTCCTGCCGACCCTGTGGAGCGCCACCGGCGCCCATCCGGAGAACCGTTGATGTACCAGAGCCTGCTCAAGTCCCTGAACCGCGTTAACCCTCGGGCCTGGGACTTTATCCAGTTGACGCGCATGGACAAGCCCATCGGCATTTATCTGCTGCTGTGGCCGACGCTGTGGGCGCTGTGGATAGCCGGCAAGGGCTCGCCATCGTTGGCCAATATCGTGATTTTCGTGCTGGGCGTGGTGCTGACCCGCGCCGGCGGTTGCGTGATCAACGATTGGGCGGACCGCAAGGTCGATGGCCATGTGAAGCGCACCGAGCAGCGCCCACTGGTGAGTGGCAAGATCAGCTCCAAAGAGGCCCTGGTGTTTTTTGCCCTGCTGATGGGCGTGAGCTTCCTGCTGGTGCTGTGCACCAACGCCACCACCATCTGGCTTTCACTCGGCGGCCTGGCGCTGGCGTTCAGTTACCCGTTCATGAAGCGCTACACCTATTACCCGCAAGTGGTGCTGGGCGCGGCGTTTTCCTGGGGCATGCCCATGGCGTTCACTGCTGAAACCGGGCAATTGCCGGCGGCAGCATGGCTGCTGTACATCGCCAACCTGATGTGGACGGTGGGCTACGACACCTACTACGCCATGACGGATCGCGATGACGATTTGAAGATCGGCGTGAAGTCCACGGCGATTCTGTTTGGCGAGGCGGATCGGGTGATCATCCTGACCCTGCAGACGCTGGCGCTGGGCTGCCTGTTGCTGGCCGGTTCGAAATTCGAGCTGGGGGGCTGGTTCCACGTGGGGCTGGCGGTGGCCGCGGGCTGTTTTGCGTGGGAATTCTGGTACACCCGTGGCAAGGACCGGATGCGCTGCTTCAAGGCGTTTTTGCACAACCACTGGGCCGGGTTGGCGATTTTTGTCGGTATCGTGCTCGATTACGCGTTGCGCTGAACTGAATCTGTCCGCGATTGCGCACTGTGCAGCAACGAGGCTTGCCGCGATGGCGTTCGTGATAGCGCCTTCGCGGGCAAGCCTCGCTCCTGCAAAAAGCCCAACCGTTTCTGAACCTATTTCTGCGATTCGTGAACCACGTGCCAGACGTCCTTCATCTTGTCGCCGGTCATGTCTCCAGGCTTGGTGTCTTTGATAAAGGTATACAGTGGCTTGCCGTCATAGGCGTACTGCATCTTGCCGTCATCACGCTTGATGACGCTCCACTTGCCTTCGGCCGTGGCGCCCGCCGGGGCCATCATCGGTGGCCAGTTCTTGGCGCACTCGTCGTTGCACATCGACTTGCCGCCCGAGTCCTTGTCGAACGTGTACAACGTCATGCCGTGGTGATCCACCATCATGCCGTCTTTCATCATCGCCGGCTCGGCAGCCAGGGCCATCGTCGGCAGTGTCAGCGCAGCGGTCACCAGCAATGCCTTCCAGGATTGAGCAATGTGCTTCATGGAAACCTTCCTTTTGTGGTTGTCAGGATTCGGACTTAGAGCTTAGTCCAGGTTCATGACAATCGCCGGGCGGCTAAAATACTGTCACACGACTGCAATAATTCCGTTATCTAATGCGGCGCAAGACAGTTAAATGACAAGAGGATTAAGGCATGGTTGGCAGGAGCATTCTGATCGTCGACGACGAAGCGCCCATTCGCGAAATGATCGCCGTTGCGTTGGAAATGGCCGGCTATGACTGCCTGGAGGCTGAGAACTCCCAGCAGGCCCACGCCATCATCGTCGATCGCAAACCGGACCTGATCCTGCTCGACTGGATGCTGCCCGGCACGTCCGGTATCGAACTGGCCCGCCGCCTCAAGCGCGATGAGCTGACCGGGGACATCCCGATCATCATGCTCACCGCCAAGGGCGAAGAGGACAACAAGATCCAGGGCCTGGAAGTCGGCGCCGACGATTACATCACCAAACCCTTTTCCCCCCGTGAACTGGTGGCGCGCCTCAAGGCCGTGCTGCGCCGTGCCGGCCCGTCCGATGGCGAGGCGCCGATTGAAGTCGGCGGCCTGCTGCTGGACCCGATCGGCCACCGTGTGACCATCGATGGCAAACCGGCGGAAATGGGCCCGACCGAATACCGGTTGCTGCAATTCTTCATGACCCACCAGGAACGCGCCTACACCCGTGGCCAGCTGCTGGATCAGGTCTGGGGCGGCAACGTTTATGTCGAGGAGCGCACCGTGGACGTGCACATCCGTCGCCTGCGCAAAGCCCTCGGCGATGCCTACGAAAATCTGGTACAAACCGTGCGCGGCACCGGTTATCGCTTTTCCACGAAAGCCTGACCCGGACTTTTCCCGCTTTAGCAGTAGACAAGGACGCGCGTTCAAGTGAACCAAAACTGGCATGGCACCCTGATTCGCCACATGCTGCTGCTGGTCACCGCCTGCCTGGTGATCGGCCTGATCACCGGCTACTACGGCTGGAGCCTGGTGGCGGGCCTGGGCCTGTACCTGGCCTGGACCCTCAAACAGCTGCTGCGCCTGCACGAATGGCTGCGCCTGCACAAACCCGATGAAGCACCGCCCGATGGCTATGGCCTGTGGGGCGAGGTGTTCGACAGCATCTATCACTTGCAACGCCGTGACCAACGGGTGCGCGGGCGCCTGCAAGCGGTGATCGACCGGGTTCAGGAATCCACCGCCGCCCTGAAGGACGCGGTGGTCATGCTCGACACCGACGGCAACCTGGAATGGTGGAACCGCGCCGCCGAAACCCTGCTGGGCCTCAAGACCCCACAGGACAGCGGCCAACCGGTGACCAACCTGGTGCGCCATCCACGGTTCAAGGAGTACTTCGAGCAGGACAGCTACGCCGAACCGCTGGAGATCCCCTCGCCGACCAACGACCGGCTGCGCATCCAGCTGTACATCACCCGCTACGGCAACAACGAGCACCTGATGCTGGTGCGCGATGTAACCCGCATTCATCAGCTGGAACAGATGCGCAAGGACTTCATCGCCAACGTGTCCCACGAGTTGCGCACGCCACTGACGGTGATCTGCGGTTACCTGGAAACCCTGCTCGACAACGTTGAGGAAGTGAACCCGCGCTGGACCCGTGCCCTGCAGCAGATGCAGCAACAGGGCGGGCGCATGCAGACCCTGCTCAATGACCTGTTGTTGCTGGCCAAGCTGGAAGCGACGGATTACCCGTCGGACAACCAGCCGGTGGCCATCGATGGCTTGCTGCAATCGATCAAGAGCGATGCGCAACAGCTCTCGGGCCAGAAAAACCAGCACATCACCCTTGAAGCCGACCCAACGATTCTGCTCAAGGGCAGCGAAGCGGAATTGCGCAGTGCGTTTTCCAACCTGGTGTTCAACGCCGTGAAATACACCCAGGCCGAAGGCAATATCCGCATTCGCTGGTGGGGCGACGAGCAAGGTGCGCACCTGAGCGTGCAGGATTCCGGGATCGGCATCGACAGCAAACATTTGCCGCGCCTGACCGAGCGCTTCTACCGCGTCGACTCCAGCCGCAACTCCAACACCGGCGGCACCGGGCTGGGCCTGGCGATCGTCAAGCACGTCCTGCTACGTCACCGTGCACGGATGGAAATCAGCAGCGTACCGGGCCACGGCAGCACCTTTACCTGCCACTTCGCCTCGGCCCAGGTCAGCAAAACCCGGGTGATCAGCACCGCCGACTGATACCGGCCAGCACACGCCACTAGGCAATCGACCAGTCAGCCGCTACATTGGCTGACTTGTGCCTGCCTTTCAGGTGCACTTTTTTCTTACCATTCGAATACACGGAACCCGCAAAACTCCATCATGGACCCTTCCCCTGGCTTGACCCTCGCAACAATATTCGCCGACTTCGGCATGATCCTTTTTGCTCTGATCCTGGTGTTGCTCAACGGCTTTTTCGTTGCGGCGGAATTTGCCATGGTCAAACTGCGCTCCACACGCGTCGAGGCCATCGCCGAACAGCACGGCTGGCGCGGGCATATACTGCGCACCGTGCACAGTCAGCTCGATGCCTACCTGTCGGCGTGCCAGCTGGGTATTACCCTCGCCTCCCTGGGCCTGGGCTGGGTCGGTGAACCGGCGTTCGCGCACCTGCTCGAACCGTTGCTCGAAACGGTCGGCGTGCAGTCGGCGGAAGTGGTCAAGGCAGTATCGTTCTTCACCGCGTTCTTCATCATTTCGTACCTGCACATCGTGGTGGGCGAACTGGCTCCGAAATCCTGGGCCATCCGCAAACCCGAGCTGTTGTCGCTGTGGACGGCGGTGCCGCTGTACCTGTTCTATTGGGCCATGTACCCGGCCATCTACCTGCTCAACGCCAGCGCCAACCAGATCCTGCGCATCGCCGGCCAGGGCGAACCCGGGCCGCACCACGAGCACCACTACAGCCGTGAAGAACTGAAACTGATCCTGCACTCCAGCCGTGGCCAGGACCCGAGCGACCAGGGCATGCGCGTATTGGCCTCGGCAGTGGAAATGGGCGAGCTGGAAGTGGTCGACTGGGCCAACTCCCGTGAAGACTTGGTGACGCTGGAGTTCAACGCACCGCTCAAGGAAATCCTGGCGATGTTCCGTCGCCACAAGTTCAGCCGCTACCCGGTGTACGACAGCGAGCGCCAGGAATTCGTGGGCCTGCTGCACATCAAGGATTTGCTGCTGGAACTGGCGGCCCTGGACCATATTCCCGAGTCGTTCAACCTGGCCGAGCTGACCCGCCCGCTGGAGCGCGTTTCCCGGCACATGCCGCTGTCGCAATTGCTGGAGCAGTTCCGCAAGGGTGGCTCGCACTTCGCCGTGGTTGAAGAGGCCGACGGCAACATCATCGGCTACCTGACCATGGAAGACGTGCTGGAAGTGCTGGTGGGCGACATTCAGGACGAACACCGCAAGGCCGAGCGCGGCATCCTCGCGTACCAGCCGGGCAAACTGCTGGTGCGTGGCGATACGCCGCTGTTCAAGGTCGAACGCCTGCTGGGTATCGATCTGGACCACGTTGAGGCCGAAACCCTCGCCGGGTTGGTCTACGACAGCCTCAAGCGCGTGCCGGAAGAGGAAGAAGTGCTGGAGGTCGAAGGCCTGCGCATCATCATCAAGAAGATGAAAGGGCCGAAGATTGTGCTGGCCAAAGTATTGATGATCGATTGATGGGCCTCACTGCTGCCCCAACGCAAAGTTGGGCAGCACCCCCATCGGCTGTTTGAAGCGGTACGGAATCGACACCAGCCCCATTCCGGTATTGCGCTGCACTACAAAGTGCAGGTGCGGCCCGCTGCTGTTGCCGGTATTGCCCGACAGCGCCAGGGCACTGCCGACTGCTACCCGCTGCCCCTCGCGAACACTGACCGAGCCCTTCTTCAGGTGCAGGTACACGCCCATGGTCCCGTCATCGTGCAGCACGCGCACGAAATTGCCGGAAGCATCGGTCCCGCGTCCGGCCTGGCTGTTTTCAGTCTTCACCACGACCCCGCCCCGGGCAGCGATGATCGGCGTGCCTTCGGGCATCGCTATGTCGATGGCGTAGCGGTTTTTCGGCCCGAAGTGGCTGTATTGGCCATTGGCGCCCTGACTCACCCGAAACGGCCCGCCGCGCCAGGGGTACGGGTACTGATAGGCCATCGTGGCCCCTGAGGGGTCTCCCAGGGAGTATTTCAGCTTGGGGACGTAAGCGAGCGGCCTTGCGGCCTGAGTCGGCGTGAGTTGCGCCAGGCGAACGCTGGTGCGCAGCGGCACCACCCGGCGAATCGGCCGCGCCGGCGCGCCGCTGACATTCTTCAAACCGGTGAAACTCAACTCGATCTCGACCGGCGCATACAAGTCATTGCGCACGTACACGCTGTCCACACCGTCCTTCTTCATGACCACGTAGTACACCTGACGCTCCAGGTGCTCGACCATGCGATCCTGAAAGGTGAACACCTTGGAGCCTTTGGTGGGGCGGTCACTGTAGGAGACCACCCCATTGGCGTCGGTGGACTTGTAGACAGTCATCCCCATGGCCAGGGTGGAGGCCATGAAAAGACCACAGAGCATCAGCAGGCGCGCGAGCATGGGCAGGGTTCTGTCGAGGAAGGCCTTGGAGTGAGCCTAGCAGCTGCAATGGACCCGGGTCGTCGGCAGATGTTCGAACCGACCACCCGAGGTGATCAGGCGGGTTGTAGTGGACCGCGCGGCGACACGCAGATGTCCACAGCCAGATGGGCCGCAGAGGACAAGTTCACCAACGCATCCAACGAAAATTTATCGATTTTGCCACTTAGCACATCGTTCAATCGCGGCTGGCTGATACCCAGTCGCCTGGCCGCTTCCTTTTGCGACAACTCCCAAGCCTGAACAGTTTTGACCAGTTCGAGCATCAGCTTGGATCGTAGCCGCATGTTGGCAGCTTCCTCGGGAGTCTCTTCCAGTGCATCCCAGACACTGGTGAAGCGCTGGGTCTGATTTTGATGATCCGTCATTTGGTTAACCTATTTCCTTCAATCTGGTTCGTGCCAGTTCGATGTCCCGTATTTCGGTCTTCCGAGTGGTCTTGTGCAAGGCGTGCAGCACCTATAAGGCCTCTGGCCGATTGACCACATAAAACACCCGATACGCCCCTGACTCTTCGGTAATCCTGATTTCGTTGACACCCCGGCCAACCGTTTTCATCGGCCTCCAGTCAAAGGGCTCTTCGCCCTTTTGGAGCAGGTCCAACTGAAAACCTGCAGCTCTACGCGCATCAAGCGGGAAAGCTTTCAGGTCCTTGAGTGAGCTGCCTATGAACACCACATCCTTGTGCCTTGGCATCGACGCCTCCTGTGACTGACAGAGAGAGCGTAATCGATGGTGCTGGCCAAGGTGCCTCGAGGTTATTTCAAGGCGTGGCTCAGAAAGAGTGCTTGCAATCAGACTATATCAGAACAGATATATTTCAAGGTGAGAGAAGTGATATTTGACACGCGCGACATGGCCCCTTCGCGAGCGGGCAGCCTCCCACAGGATTTTCACTGTTGCTGTGGGAACGAGCCTGTTCGCGGGGTCGGACTTCAGACGATGGGTTTTACGCCCCCGGAATAAAATGCTTCTGCGCCGTCCCCCGGGCAATCAGCCGGGAGATGTAGTCGAGCTTCTGGGCATCCTGATCGACGAAGCGGAAGGTCAGTTGCAGCCATTCGCTGTCGGGCTTCTGCTCATGGGCAACGATGGCGTGCAGGTAGCCGTTCAAGCGGGCGGTCTCGGCGCTTTCACCTTGCTCAAGATCGAGCACGGCGCTGTCCAGAACCTGCGGCAGGGTGTCGACACGTTTGACCACCAACAGCGCTTCCTTGAGGCTCAAGGCCTTGATGACGCACTGTTGAATGCCGTTGGGCAGGCGCAGTTGGCCCTGTCCACGCCCTCCCCCGGCCGCCGCGGCCGCTACCGGTGCCTTGACTGGCGGGCTGTTGAGCAAGCCTCGGGATGGCGCGGCGGCCGCGGCAGGTGCCGCGGGCGCGACCACCGCAGCCTTGCCGCCGGTCAGTGCATTGAGCGAATCGTTGGCGAACGCCGGGGCGACTTTGGTGTTGGTGGTATTCATGAGCTGGTCGAGCTTGCCGACCTTGTGCAGCGCCTGTTTGACCTTGGTGATCAGTTGCTCATTGGTGAAGGGCTTGCTGACATAACCCGAGACCCCGGCCTGGATCGCCTGGACGACGTTCTCTTTGTCGCCGCGGCTGGTCACCATGACGAATGGCATGCCTTTGAGCGCGTCCTGCTCACGGCACCAGGTCAGCAGTTCCAGGCCCGACATCTCCGGCATTTCCCAATCGCACAACACCAGGTCGAACGCTTCCCGTGCCAGCAGCGCCTGAGCCTTTCTGCCATTGATCGCATCTTCGATGCGCATGCCCGGAAAATAATTGCGCAGGCATTTTTTCACCAGGTCACGAATGAACGAGGCATCGTCCACGACCAACACACTGACCTTACTCATCCAAAACCCCTTTAAAAAATCCCGGCCAGCATACCGCTTTACTGATGGCACTTTGCCAAAAACCTTCAGTCACGCCGGGACTTTTCGTTCGCGGGTGCTGCATTTCGAATTCTTGAACCGCAAACGAAAACGCCCGGCCAAAGGGCCGGGCGTTTTCTCTGGGCAACCTTACTTATCGTCAGCTATGCCCGGAACATTAGCGTTTTCACCGCTTGTTCCTTCAACTTCTTCCTTCATGCGTTTCAGGCCCAGGTGGCGTACGTCGGTGCCGCGCACCAGGTAAATCACCAGTTCCGAGATATTGCGTGCATGGTCACCGATACGTTCGAGCGAACGCAGCACCCAGATGATGCTCAAGACCCGTGAAATAGAGCGCGGATCTTCCATCATGTAGGTCGCCAGCTCTCGCAGGGCGGTCTTGTATTCGCGGTCGATGATCTTGTCGTATTGCGCCACCGACAGCGCCAGGTCGGCATCGAAACGGGCAAAGGCGTCCAGGGCATCGCGCACCATGTTGCGGACCTGATCGCCGATATGGCGCACTTCGACGTAACCGCGCGGTGCTTCGCCTTCTTCGCACAGCTGGATGGCGCGGCGGGCGATCTTGGTCGCTTCGTCACCGATGCGCTCCAGATCGATCACCGATTTGGAGATGCTGATGATCAGGCGCAGGTCCGACGCCGCTGGCTGACGACGGGCCAGAATGCGCAGGCATTCTTCGTCGATGTTGCGTTCCATCTGGTTGATCTGGTCATCGATCTCGCGCACCTGCTGAGCCAGGCCCGAGTCGGCCTCGATCAGCGCGGTCACCGCGTCGTTGACCTGCTTCTCGACCAGCCCGCCCATGGCCAGGAGGTGGCTGCGCACTTCCTCGAGCTCGGCGTTGAACTGCTGGGAGATGTGGTGGGTAAGGCCTTCTTTACTAATCATGTTGGCGTCCTTGGAGCGTCCGGTAAGGTGCGGTGGGCCGCAGCGTCAGTTCAGTGAACAACCACAGCTTCCTAGCCGTAGCGACCGGTAATGTAGTCTTCGGTCTGCTTCTTCGCCGGATTGGTGAACAGGGTGTCGGTGTCGCCGAACTCCACCAGTTTGCCCATGTACATGAACGCCGTGTAGTCGGAAACCCGCGCGGCCTGTTGCATGTTGTGGGTCACGATGACGATGGTGAACTTTGATTTCAGTTCGTAGATCAGCTCTTCGACTTTCAGCGTCGAGATCGGGTCGAGTGCCGAGCAGGGTTCGTCGAGCAGCAGCACTTCCGGTTCCACGGCGATGGTGCGGGCGATCACCAGACGCTGCTGCTGACCACCGGACAGGCCCAGTGCCGATTCGTGCAGGCGGTCCTTGACCTCATCCCACAGCGCAGCGCCTTTCAACGCCCACTCGACGGCTTCGTCGAGCACGCGCTTTTTGTTGATGCCCTGGATGCGCAGGCCGTAGACCACGTTCTCGTAGATGGTTTTCGGGAACGGGTTGGGCTTCTGGAACACCATGCCGACGCGACGACGCAGCTCGGCCACGTCTTCGCCCTTGCGATAGATGTTGTTGCCGTACAGGTTGATCGCGCCTTCGACACGGCAGCCATCAACCAGGTCGTTCATGCGGTTGAAGGTGCGCAGCAGGGTGGACTTGCCGCAACCGGACGGACCGATGAAGGCGGTCACGCGCTGTTTCGGAATGTTCAGGCTGACGTCGTACAGCGCCTGTTTCTCGCCGTAGAACAGGCTCAGGCCCGGCACTTCGATGGCCACGGTTTCCTGCTCGAGGTTCAGGCTCTGTTTGTCGCGACCCAGGGCCGACATGTTGATGCCGTGGGTATGTGCTTCGTGCTGCATGGGAGGCTCCCTGTGCTAACAAATTCGGTTCGGGACGCCTGTGTGGCAGCCCCATCAATATTCAGGTAGACGCTGATCCATGTGGGAGCGGGCTTGCTCGCGAAAGCGGTGGCTGAGTCGACATCATCGGTGAATGTCAGACCGCATTCGCGAGCAAGCCCGCTCCCACAGGGGATCAGCTGTCCAGCGCCTTGTACTTCTCGCGCAGGTGGTTACGGATATAAACGGCCGACAGGTTCAATGTCGCGATCACCAGCACCAGCAGCAGCGCCGTGGCGTACACCAGCGGCCGCGCGGCTTCGACGTTCGGGCTCTGGAAGCCAACGTCATAAATGTGGAAGCCCAGGTGCATGATCTTCTGATCCAGGTGCAGGTACGGGTAGTTGCCATCTACCGGCAGCGACGGCGCCAGCTTGACCACACCCACCAGCATCAACGGCGCCACTTCACCGGCGGCACGGGCCACGGCGAGGATCATGCCGGTCATCATCGCCGGGCTGGCCATCGGCAGCACGATCTTCCACAAGGTCTCCGCCTTGGTGGCGCCCAAGGCCAGCGAGCCCTCACGCACGGTGCGAGGAATCCGTGCCAGGCCTTCTTCGGTGGCCACGATCACCACCGGTACTGCCAGCAGCGCCAGGGTCAACGAAGCCCAGAGCAGGCCAGGCGTACCGAAGGTCGGCGCCGGCAAGGCCTCGGGGAAGAACAGACGGTCAAGCGAGCCACCCAGTACATAGACGAAGAAGCCCAGGCCGAACACGCCGTAAACGATGGCCGGAACACCCGCCAGGTTGTTCACCGCGATGCGGATCACCCGGGTCAGGGCGTTCTGCTTGGCGT
This sequence comes from Pseudomonas sp. KK4, assembly GCF_001984065.1. Lineage (GTDB taxonomy): Bacteria > Pseudomonadota > Gammaproteobacteria > Pseudomonadales > Pseudomonadaceae > Aquipseudomonas. The sequence goes on along the minus strand of NZ_LYVP01000028.1, from coordinate 30,601 downwards.
ATTCACGCAGGTACACCGCCGCCAGCACGCCGAACGGGGTCACGATCATCGCCATGATCAGGGTCATCATCACGGTGCCGAAGATCGCCGGGAAAATCCCGCCTTCGGTGTTCGCTTCACGAGGGTCATCGCTCAGGAATTCCCAGACCTTGCTGAAGTAGAAACCGATCTTGGTGAAGGTGCCCATGGCGTTCGGCTGGTAGGCGTGAACCACTTTGCCAAGGCTGATTTCAATTTCTTTGCCGTTGGCATCACGGGCAGTCAGGCTGTCGCGATTGAACTGCGCGTGCAGGTCACTCAGGCGTGCCTCGACGTCCTGATAACGGGCATTGAGTTCGGCGCGCTCCGATTCCATGTCCGCTTGCGCGGCGGCGTCGAGCTTGCCTTCGAGTTCCAGTTTGCGGCCATGCAGACGGATGCGCTCGAGACCGGCGTTGATCGCGCCGATGTCGGATTTCTCCAGGGTCTTGAGTTGCGCAGCCAGCTGATTGACACGGTTGATCCGCGCTTGCAGCTCTGGCCAAGCCGCCTCGCCTTCGGCAATGACCTTGCCATCCTGTTTGACGTTGACCAGGTAGCCGTAGAAATTGCCCCACTCGCGACGCTCCAGCGCCATCAGTTCAACCGGGTTCTTCTGGTTGGTCAGCCACTCACCGACGATCCAGGTGAAGTCATTGCCGTTCAAGTCACGGTTGCCGACCTTGATCAGCTCGCGGGTCATGAACTCGGGACCTTGGTCCGGCACCGGCAGGCCAGCGCTTTTCAGGCGTGCGCGCGGTACTTCTTCCTTCTGCACCACTTCACCGATGACCAGGTGATTGGCCTGGCCCGGCACATCGTAGCTGGCATGCACCAGGTCCGCCGGCCAGAAGTGACCCAGGCCACGCACGGCAATCACCGCCAGCAGGCCAATGGTCATGATGACCGCGATGGACACCGCGCCACCGCTGATCCAGACGCCCGGGGCGCCGCTCTTGAACCATCCTTTCAGGGAGTTCTGTTTCACAGACTTCTACCTTTCTTAAAGCGACGAGTATTTCTTGCGCAGACGCTGACGAATCAGTTCCGCGAGGGTGTTCATGACGAAGGTGAACAACAGCAGCACCAGCGCCGAGAGGAACAGCACGCGGTAGTGGCTGCCGCCGACTTCCGACTCCGGCATTTCCACCGCGACGTTGGCTGCCAGGGTACGCAGGCCTTCGAACAGGTTCATTTCCATGACCGGGGTGTTACCGGTGGCCATCAGCACGATCATGGTTTCACCGACCGCACGGCCCATGCCGATCATCAGCGCCGAGAAGATGCCCGGGCTGGCGGTGAGGATCACTACGCGGGTCATGGTCTGCCAAGGCGTGGCACCGAGGGCCAGGGAACCGAGGGTCAGGCCACGGGGCACGCTGAACACGGCGTCTTCGGCGATGGAGTAGATGTTCGGGATCACCGCGAAGCCCATGGCCAGACCGACCACCAGTGCGTTGCGCTGGTCGTAGGTGATGCCCAGGTCGTGAGAGATCCACATGCGCATGTCGCCGCCGAAGAACCAGTTCTCCATGAACGGGCTCATGTACAGCGAGAGCCAACCCACGAACAGGATCACCGGAATCAGCAGGGCACTTTCCCAACCGTCAGGGACTTTCAGGCGAATGGACTCAGGCAGGCGGCTGAAGGTGAAGCCAGCGACGAGGATGCCGATCGGCAGCAGCATCAGCAGGCTGAAGATGCCCGGCAGGTGCCCTTCCACATAAGGTGCGAGGAACAGACCGGCGAAGAAACCGAGGATCACCGTCGGCATCGCTTCCATCAGCTCGATCACCGGCTTGACCTTGCGGCGCATGCCTGGGGCCATGAAGTACGCGGTGTAGATCGCGGCGGCAACGGCCAGAGGCGCGGCCAGCAGCATGGCGTAGAACGCAGCTTTCAGGGTGCCGAAGGTCAGCGGCGACAGGCTCAGTTTCGGTTCGAAATCGGTGTTGGCGGCGGTCGATTGCCAGACGTATTTAGGCTCGTCGTAGTTCTCGTACCAGACCTTGCTCCACAACGCGCTCCAGGACACTTCCGGGTGCGGGTTGTCCAGCAGCAGCGGCTGGATCTTGCCGCCGGCTTCGACGATCACGCGGTTGGCCCGAGGCGACAGACCGAACAGGCCCTGGCCTTCGACCACCTGGTCCACCAGCAGGGTGCGGTGCGCAGTACTGTGGAACACGCCCAGCTTGCCGGAGGCATCGAGGGCAACGAAGCCCTTGCGACGTTCTTCAGCGGTAATTTCAACGATAGGCGTGGTGCCCATCTGGAAGGTACGGATCTGCTTCAGGCGTTGCTCACCATCGGGGTCACGGGCCATGAACCACTGGGCCAGGCCACCTTTGGAGTCACCGACGATCAGCGAAATGCCGCCCACCAACTGCGTGCTGGCAGTCACTTGTGCGTCACCGTCTTCAAGCAGCTTGTAGCGACCATTGAGGCTCTTGTCGCGCAGGCTGAACACGTCGGCCTGGGCACGACCGTTGACCACGTACAGCCACTGCTGGCGAGGGTCGACGAAGATGTTCTTCACCGGCTCGTTCATCTGCGGCAGATCGATGCGCTTCTGCTCGTTGGTGACTTCGCCGGTCATCATGTTTTCTTCGCTGGTCAGCGACAGAACATTGAGTTGCGAACCGGTGGCACCGACCAGCATCAGGGTGGTATCGGTGGCGTTGAGGCTGACGTGCTCCAATGCGCCGCCCGCTTCGTTCAGCGCGATCGGGGCTTCACCGTAGGGGTATTCGACGGCTGGCGAGATGGTTTTCTTGCCGTCCGGATAGCTGACTTTATAGGTATGACGGAACACCAGTGCCTGGCCGTTGGACAAGCCCACGGCTACCAGCGGGTGACCTGGCTGGTCCTCGCCGATTGAGGTCACGGTGGCACCGGCCGGAATCGGCAAATCGACGCGCTTGAGTTCAGCGCCACTGTCGATGTCGAAAAACAGCGCCTGGCCTTTATCGGAAACCCGCATCGCCACTTGGTTCTGCTCTTCCAGGGAGATCATCAACGGCTTGCCGGCGTCTTGCATCCAGGCGGGCGTGATGGCGTCCTTGGCGGTCAGGCTGGCACCCTGGAACAGGGGCGCGACGACGTAGGCGAGGAAGAAAAAGATCAGCGTGATCGCCGCCAGAACAGCGAGGCCGCCCACGAGGACGTACCAGCGGGTCAGGCGATCCTTGAGCGCGCGAATGCGGCGCTTGCGTTGCAGCTCAGGCGTATTGAAATCAATTCGCTTGGGGGGATTAGTAGTCATGTTGGAATTGGCCAGATCATTCATTCGCACACCCTAGCGATCCTGTATGACAGAAAGATGACAGTGCAGTGACGCAACAAATCCGCCGCTGGCGTAACCAGCAGTGGATAAAGAATCAGAAGTGAATGGGGGCAGCTCCTGCCGCCCCCAAGGCGAGTCCGGCGGGGTTCACCCCGGACTCAATTTGTTACTTTTTTGCGACTTCAGCGCCGCCTTCCTGCAGACCCAGGTCAGCCAGTGCTTTTGCAGCAACCTTGGCCGGCAGTGGGATGTAGCCGTCTTTTACTACGACTTCCTGGCCCTGTTTGGACAGAACCAGCTTCACGAACTCGGCTTCCAGCGGGGCCAGAGGCTTGTTCGGGGCTTTGTTGACGTATACGTACAGGAAGCGCGACAGCGGGTACTTGCCGTTCAGGGCGTTTTCTTCGGTGTCTTCGATGTAGTCGGTGCTGCCTTTCTTCGACAGAGCAACGGTTTTCACGCTGGCGGTCTTGTAACCGATGCCCGAGTAGCCGATGCCGTTCAGCGAGGAGCTGATGGACTGCACGACCGACGCCGAACCTGGCTGCTCGTTCACGTTAGCCTTGTAGTCGCCTTTGCACAGGGCTTCTTCCTTGAAGTAGCCGTAGGTGCCGGATACCGAGTTACGGCCGAACAGTTGAACTGGCTTGTTGGCCAGGTCGCCGGTCACACCCAGGTCACCCCAGGTCTTGACGTCGGTCTTGGCGCCGCACAGACGGGTGGACGAGAAGATCGCATCGACCTGTTCCATGGTCAGGTGCTGGATCGGGTTGTCCTTGTGCACGAATACCGCCAGGGCGTCCACGGCCACCGGGATAGCGGTGGGCTTGTAGCCGTACTTCTGCTCGAAGGCAGCCAGTTCGGTGTCCTTCATCTTGCGGCTCATCGGGCCCAGGTTGGAGGTGCCTTCAGTCAGCGCAGGTGGCGCGGTGGCGGAACCAGCGGCCTGAATCTGGATGTTTACGTTCGGGTATTCTTTTTTGTAGTTCTCAGCCCAGAGGGTCATGAGGTTGGCCAGGGTGTCGGAACCAACGCTGGACAGGTTGCCCGACACACCAGTGGTCTTGGTGTAGCTCGGGATCGACGGGTCAACAGCGGCAACCGCGTTGGCAGTCGCAACGCCAGCAGCGACAAAAGTCATTGCCGCCATCAAACGCTTCAGTTTCATGCCTTACTCCTAGCAGATAGGGTGTGTTAAGTCGGGGCCAAGTATCAGCAGGCCGTGTGAACACTCTATGGCTGAAATATGACAATTGGATGAAAGGCCAGTATTCGGTGATTCCAGGTAAGACCGCGTTATCGTTCTTCGCGAGCAAGCCCGCTCCCACCTTCAACCGCAGCCCTCTTAGAGATCTCGGTCAAAATGTGGGAGCGGGCTTGCTCGCGAAGGCGTCAGGTCAGTCAACGCACGTTTTGGATCAGCGCCCTTTCTTCCAGAGATACGCACCCACCACAATCCCAACCCCGCACAACACCGCCACATAATAAGCAGGCCCCATCGGGCTTTCCTTGAGCAGCAGGCTGACGATCATCGGCGTCAGGCCGCCAAAGATCGCGTAGGCAACGTTGTAAGAGAACGACAGGCCGCTGAACCGCACCACCGGCGGGAACGCCTTGACCATCACGTACGGCACCGCTCCGATGGTGCCGACCAGCAACCCGGTCAATGCATACATCGGGAACAGCCAGTCTGGATGGTCGGCCAGGCTGTGATAGAAGGTCCAGGAACTGGCCAGCAATGCCGCACAGCCGAAGACAAAGACTCGGCCTGCGCCGAAGCGATCGGCCAAGGCACCGGAAATGATGCAGCCAAAGCTCAGGCACACGATCGCCACGCTGTTGGACTGCAGGGCCGTGGTGGGCGAGAAGTGGTAGACCGTCTGCAGCACGGTCGGCGTCATCAGGATCAGCACCACGATACCGGCCGACAGCAGCCAGGTCAGCAGCATGGAAATGGCAATCGCCCCGCGATGATCCCGCAGCACCGCACGCAGCGGTACTTCTTCGGCCAGGGCCTTGCGCTGTTGCAGCTCGGCAAACACCGGGGTCTCGTGCAGCCAGCGACGCAGGTACACCGAGAACAGGCCAAACACGCCGCCCAGCAGGAACGGAATGCGCCAGGCGTAATCCGAAACCTCCACCGGGGTGTAGATACTGTTGATCGCCGTGGCGACCAGCGAGCCCAGCAGGATGCCCGCCGTCAGGCCGCTGGTCAGGGTGCCGCAGGCATAACCGACATGGCGCTGCGGCACGTGTTCGGAAACGAAGACCCAGGCGCCGGGCACTTCACCGCCAATCGCCGCGCCCTGGATCACCCGCATCAACAGCAGCAGGATCGGCGCCCACAGGCCGATCTGCGCGTAGGTCGGCAACAGGCCCATGATCAGGGTCGGCACCGCCATCATGAAAATGCTCAGGGTGAACATCTTCTTGCGCCCCAGCAGGTCGCCAAAGTGCGCCATGACGATGCCGCCCAGCGGCCGAGCCAGATAGCCGGCGGCGAAAATGCCGAAGGTCTGCATCAGGCGCAGCCATTCAGGCATGTCGGCCGGGAAGAACAGCTTGCCCACTACCGTGGCGAAGAACACGAAGATGATGAAGTCGTAAAACTCGAGCGCGCCACCCAGTGCCGAGAGCGACAGCGTCTTGTAGTCGTTACGGGTCAGCGGACGTGCGGATTGGGAAGGCTGCGCGATACTCGAGGGCGCTGGGTTCATGGCAAAGGCTTCTCTCATGGTCAGGTCTGCCGCCCCAACAACGCTGGCAAGGGCTCGGGCAGGACCGGCACCATAGCAAATTGTTCGAAAAAGCACATAGAGGCAGGCATTTGGCGGTCAAAATGAGAACCGGACGGTCGTATCGGAGTCTATCGACCGATATACTCGCTGCTGTGCAATCGCTAAGGGTTGCTGTGCGAAAACGCCTGTCAGGTTCATAGGCGATTTCGCAGAGTTTCCCTTTAGGCGCCTTTATGGAAAACGTGACGAACGTAGTATGTTCGGTGCTGAATCGTTTTTCCGAAGACGGCTATTCACCTTGAAGTACTAATGAAGAGTCACGGGTCAGAGGCACCCCCGGCATGATAGAGCTCGAACAAGAAGATCCGATCCCGCAAGGCGACCTGGCCCTGCAAATCACCGCGCTCCCTCGCGAAACCAACGGCTTTGGCGATATTTTCGGCGGCTGGCTGGTGGCGCAGATGGATTTGGCCGGCACCGCGATGGCCAGCAAGGTCGCCGGTGGCCGCGTGGCAACAGTGGCCATCGACCGCATGGCGTTTCTGGTGCCGGTGGCGGTGGGCGCTCAGCTCTCCTTCTACACCCAGGCCCTGGAAATCGGCCGCAGCTCGATCAAGATGATGGTCGAAGTCTGGAGTGACGATCCGCTGTCCAGCGAATGGCGCAAGGTGACTGAAGCGGTGTTCGTGTTCGTTGCCATCGATGGCAGCGGTCGCACCCGCTCGGTTCCGCCCAGAGCTCGTTGATATCGGGCTCGCTGGTAAAGAGCTCGCAAAACCCGGCGACCGTTTTGCGGTCCATTGCAGTCCTGTTATTGATCGAGAGCTGTCCCATGAGCACGCCCAACGTTGAAGCCGTGAAACTGGATGAACTGAATTGCTGGCGCATTCGCCACGGTCAGGCCGAATTGCTGGTGGCTCAGCAAGGCGCGCACATCCTCAGTTATCAGGTGGCCGGGCAACCGCCGGTGATCTGGCTGAACGACGAGGCGGTGTTCAAGACCGGCAAGAGCATCCGCGCCGGCGTGCCGGTGTGCTGGCCGTGGTTCGGTAACTTCGAGCGCAACCCGCAAAGCGTCAAAGCCATGCGCGTCAGCCAGGACCCGGCACCTGCCCACGGCCTGGTGCGGGCAATGGATTGGGCGTTGGGCGGCATCGAGGCCGAGGGCGACAGTTTGAAGGTCGAATTCCTCCTGCCCTACCCTGAAGGCGGCCTGCCAGGCTGGCCACATCAGGTCGATCTGAAGCTGAGCATCCGTCTGGATGAGCAACTGCATATCAGCCTCACCAGCCAAAACCAGAGCGCCGAGACGGTCACCATCAGCCAGGCGCTGCACAGTTATTTCGCGGTCAGTGATGTACGTGAGGTGAGCGTCGAAGGCGTGGATGGCTTGAGCTACATCGAGACGTTGGAAGATTGGGCAACCAAATCCCAGAGCGGCGATTTGCGATTTACCGGCGAGACCGACCGCATCTACCTCAATCCTCCAACCAAGCTGAGCATCGTCGACCCGGCCTGGGAGCGGCGCATCGAGCTGACCAGTACCGGATCGCGTGCGGCAGTGATCTGGAATCCATGGATCGATCGCGCAGCGGCGTTCAGCGACATGGCTGACGATGGCTGGCAGCGCATGCTGTGCATCGAGACGGCGAATGTGATGGACGATGTGGTGGCGCTGGCGCCTGGGGCGAGCCATACGCTGGGCGTGAGCATCACCAGCACCCCTCTTTAACGACACAAACCAACTGTGGGAGCGGGCTTGCTCGCGAAAGCGGTTTAACCGTCAACGGTGATGTTGAATGTTAGGTCCTCTTCGCGAGCAAGCCCGCTCCCACATTGGTTTTGTGGATGGCCGCGTTACAAATCCGATTCCTTCACCACGCGCACCTTCGCGGCATCCAGCGCATACGCCGCATCCGCCAGATCATTGCTGACTTTCTCGATCTTCAGCGTGCCGGTCACCCACAGCGGCGTATAAATGTCGTTCAGCTTCAACCCCTTCGGGTACCGCACCAGCACCAATTGATTGGGTGGCGGTGGCGGAACATGGATGCAGGCGCCCGGATAGGGCACGAGGAAGAACAGCGTGCTGTGGCCCTTGGCGTCGGTTTCCAGGGGTACCGGATAGCCCCCCAGACGGATGTTCTTGTCGTTCATCGATGCCACGGTCTTGGTCGAATACATCACCGCCGGCAGGCCTTTGCTCTGCTTCATGCCACCCTTTTCAGTAAAGGTGCCAGTGGCTTCGGGGGAGTTGTGGTCGATCTCGGGCATGGCTTCGAGGGCTTTCTGGTCCGACTTGGGCATCAGTTCCAGCCAGTCGGTTTCCGGCAGTTCACCGGCGTGGGCCAAACCCGTGCCCAGCAAAACAAGTGTTAAAAGAAGACGGCGCATGAGGGTGCTCGGTGAAGGAAGGACAAACAATCGCCGAGCATTCTAGTCCTCCCGGACTGCGCAGCCGAGAGGACTTTGTCGCTTGAATCAGTTCTTTTTGATCAGGCCGTAGATCACCAGCAATACCACCGCGCCGACCAGTGCACCAATGAAGCCGGCGCCTTGGCCTGCCTGATAAATGCCCAAGGCCTGGCCGCCGTAAGTGGCTGCCAGCGAACCGCCGATACCGAGCAGGATGGTCATGATCCAGCCCATGCTGTCATCGCCCGGTTTGAGGAACCGCGCCAGCAGGCCGACGATCAAGCCGATAAAGATGGTTCCGATAATTCCCATGGCATTTCCCTCTGATTTGGTAGATAGGCCAAAGCCTAGTCAGACTTTGGCATCCTGCCATGAGAGAACGGCGACCCCGGAATGGTTCCGCCGCTGCCACAGGAACCCGGATTATTCAGCGATGAGCGCTTCGACCTTGAGGATCTGCGCGGCCAGCGTCTGGCGATCGGCGCAACGCAGGTTGGCGTGGCCGACCTTGCGGCCGACCTTGAACGCCTTGCCGTAATGGTGCAGATGGCAATCGGCGATGGCCAGGACCTTCTCGGTCTCGGGCACTTTGCCAATGAAATTGAGCATCGCGCTTTCGCCGACCTTGGCCGTCGAACCCAGCGGCAGACCGGCCACCGCCCGCAGGTGGTTTTCGAACTGGCTGCACTCGGCGCCTTCGGTGGTCCAGTGCCCGGAGTTGTGCACCCGCGGAGCAATTTCGTTGGCCTTGAGGCCACCGTCGACTTCGAAGAACTCGAACGCCATCACACCCACGTAATCCAACTGCTTGAGCACGCGGCTGGAATAGTCTTCAGCCAGGGCTTGCAGTGGATGATCAGTGCTGGCCACGGACAGCTTGAGGATGCCGCTGTCGTGGGTGTTGTGGACCAGCGGATAGAAGCGGGTTTCACCATCGCGGGCACGTACGGCGATCAGCGAGACCTCACCGGTAAACGGCACGAAGCCTTCCAGCAGGCACGCCACGCTGCCCAGCTCGGCGAAGGTGCCGACGACGTCCTCAGGGGTGCGCAGCACTTTCTGGCCCTTGCCGTCATACCCCAGGGTACGAGTCTTGAGTACCGCCGGCAGGCCGATGGACGCTACGGCAGCGTCCAGGTCAGCCTGGGACTGGATGTCGGCGAACGCCGGGGTCGGAATGCCCAGCTCCTTGAACATGCTCTTTTCGAACCAGCGGTCACGGGCAATGCGCAGGGCTTCGGCGCTCGGATAGACCGGCACGAACTGCGACAGGAACGCCACGGTTTCCGCTGGGACGCTTTCGAACTCGAAAGTCACCAGATCGACTTCATCGGCCAACTGACGCAGGTGATCCTGATCGCCGTAATCGGCCTGCAGGTGTTCGCCCAAAGCGGCCGCGCACGCGTCCGGCGCCGGGTCCAGGAAAGCGAAGTTCATGCCCAGCGGAGTGCCCGCCAGCGCCAACATGCGGCCCAACTGGCCGCCACCGATTACACCGATCTTCATCGTCAACAACCTCAGGCGATGCGTGGGTCTGGATTGTCCAGGACGCTGTCTGTCTGTTCAGCACGGAAGGTTTTGAGCACATCATGGAACTGTGGGTGCTTGGCGCCAAGGATACTCGCCGACAGCAGCGCGGCGTTGATCGCACCGGCCTTGCCGATGGCCAGTGTGGCAACCGGAATGCCGGCAGGCATCTGCACGATGGACAGCAGCGAATCGACACCCGAGAGCATCGATGACTGCACCGGTACACCCAGCACCGGCAGGTGAGTCTTGGCTGCACACATGCCAGGCAGGTGGGCCGCGCCCCCGGCACCGGCGATGATCACTTCGATGCCACGCGACTCGGCTTCTTCAGCGTACTGGAACAGCAGGTCCGGGGTGCGGTGGGCAGAAACCACTTTCACCTCGTAAGGAATGCCGAGCTTTTCCAGCATATCGGCGGTGTGGCTAAGGGTGGACCAATCGGACTTGGAGCCCATGATCACGCCAACCAGTGCACTCATCGTCGTGCCTCTTCTCTCTGGGCGCCCGCAGGCGCGTCAAAAAACAACAAGCCACGCAAAATGCGTGGCTTGTTGTACGGAATTATGGCCGGGCGAACCGGCCGAAGGCCGCGCAGTATACCGCAATACGACAGATAAACAGCCCCTGTTTCGACCAACTGTCATGCGGCGCAAAGCCCCGGTTTTATTGACTTCAAGGTCAGCAGACAGACTGGCCATCGCCCCGCTCCCGTGGCAGCGGGCTTGCCCGCGGAGGCAACCTGGTTAGCGCCGCAAAAACGCCCGGTGCATCTCGTCCAGCGTCTCAAAATGGTAGGTCGGCGCTTCTGCGCTGAGCTCTTCTCGGCTGCCGAATCCGTACCCCACCGCCGCTGCGTCCAAGCCGTTACTGCGAGCACCGATCAGGTCGTGCTTGCGGTCACCGATCATCAGGGTGTGGGCCGGGTCCAGGTTTTCTTCGGTCATCAGGTGGGCGATCAGCTCGACCTTGTTGGTGCGGGTGCCGTCCAGTTCGCTGCCGTAGATCACTTTGAAGTGCTTGGCGAAGTCGAAGTGCCGGGCGATTTCCCGGGCGAAGACCCATGGCTTGGAGGTCGCGATATAGAGCTGTCGACCTTGACCGCCCAGGGTTTCCAGCAGCGGCATGACGCCGTCGAAGACGCGGTTTTCGTACAAACCGGTGACTTTGAAGCGTTCGCGGTAGAAATTCACCGCTTCCCAGGCCTTGGCTTCGTCGAAGTCATAGAACTGCATGAAGGCCTGCAACAACGGCGGGCCGATGAAATGTTCGAGTCTGGTCAGGTCGGGTTCGTCAATGCCGAGCTTGCCCAGGGCGAACTGAATCGAACGGGTGATGCCTTCACGTGGGTCGGTCAGGGTGCCGTCGAGGTCGAACAGAATCGTTTGGTAATGCATGGAAATTCCTGGGCAAAGGTGAGACAGGTCAGAGCTGGTCGTAGCCTTCGGCCAGATGCAGGTCCTTGAGCTTCACGTAGTTGGCCGCGCTGTAGGTGAAAAAGGCGCGCTCCTTGTCCGTCAGCGGCCGGATCTGTTTCACCGGACTGCCCACATACAAGAACCCGCTTTCCAGGCGCTTGCCCGGGGGCACCAGGCTGCCGGCGCCGATGATCACATCGTCGGCCACCACCGCACCGTCCATGACGATGCTGCCCATGCCGATCAACACCCGGCTACCCACGGTGCAGCCGTGCAGCATGACTTTATGGGCGATGGTCACGTCGTCACCGATCAGCAGTGGGAAACCTTCGGGATTGAACGGTCCGGCGTGGGTGATGTGCAGTACGCAGCCGTCCTGCACGCTGGTGCGCGCGCCAATGCGGATGCGGTGCATGTCGCCGCGGATCACCGTCAATGGCCAGACCGAGCTGTCCTCGCCGACTTCGACGTCGCCGATCACCACCGCCGAACGGTCGACAAAAGCGCCCTTGCAAAGCAGCGGCGTGTGGTTCTGATACTTGCGAAGGTTCACGATAGGGTTTCTCTCTGTCGCCGATAGCTGCGGTGAGCGTCGATTGTAATTAAGATGGCTGCATGTTTCTTCCAGCCAAGGTGTCAACCGTGAGCGTGAACAACCCTCTTTTGCAGTCCTACGACCTGCCGCCGTTCTCCGCGATCCGTGCCGAACACGTGCAACCGGCCATTGAACAGATCCTGGCTGACAACCGCGCCGCCATTATCGAGATCCTCAAGACCCAAGGCAAACAGCCGACCTGGGCCGGCCTGGTGCTGGCGATGGACGAACTCAACGACCGCCTGGGCGCCGCCTGGAGCCCGGTCAGTCACTTGAATGCCGTGTGCAACAGCGCCGAACTGCGTGAAGCCTACGAGTCGTGCCTGCCGGCCTTGAGCGCCTACTCCACCGAAATGGGCCAGAACCGCGAACTGTTCCAGGCTTATGAAGCCTTGGCCAACAGCCCGCAAGCCGCCGGTTTCGACGTGGCGCAAAAAACCATTCTCGAACACGCACTGCGCGACTTCCGCCTGTCGGGTATCGACCTGCCGGAAGCCGAACAGAAACGTTACGCCGAAGTGCAGAGCAAGCTCTCGGAGCTGGGCAGCCGTTTCTCCAACCAGTTGCTGGACGCAACCCAGGCCTGGACCAAGCACGTTACCGACGAAGCCGCCCTTGCCGGCCTGACCGATTCGGCCAAGGCGCAAATGGCTGCCGCTGCCCAGGCCAAAGGACTCGAAGGTTGGCTGATCACCTTGGAGTTCCCAAGCTATTACGCGGTGATGACCTACGCCCAGGACCGTGCCCTGCGCGAAGAAGTCTACGCCGCCTACTGCACCCGCGCCTCGGACCAAGGCCCGAATGCCGGCCAGAACGACAACGGCCCGGTCATGGAACAGATCCTGGACCTGCGTCAGGAACTGGCCAAACTGCTGGGCTTCGCCAGCTTCTCCGAGTTGAGCCTGGCCACCAAAATGGCCGAATCCAGCGACCAAGTGCTCAGTTTCCTGCGCGACCTGGCCAAGCGCAGCAAGCCGTTCGCCGCCCAGGACCTGCAACAGCTCAAGGCCTACGCCGCCGAACAAGGCTGCCCGGACCTGCAAAGCTGGGACAGCGGGTTCTACGGTGAAAAACTCCGCGAGCAGCGTTACAGCGTTGCCCAGGAAGCCCTGCGTGCCTACTTCCCGATCGACAAGGTACTGGGCGGCCTGTTCGCCATCGTGCAACGCCTGTATGGCATCGAGATCACCGAGCAAAAAGGTTTCGACACCTGGCACCCGGACGTTCGCCTGTTCGAAATCAAGGAAAACGGCCAGCACGTCGGGCGCTTCTTCTTCGACCTGTATGCCCGCGCCAACAAGCGTGGCGGTGCCTGGATGGACGGCGCCCGCGACCGTCGCCGCACCGCCGAAGGCGTGCTGCAAAGCCCCGTGGCCAACCTGGTGTGCAACTTCACCCCGGCCGACAGCGGCAAGCCTGCGCTGCTGACCCACGATGAGGTCACCACCCTGTTCCACGAGTTCGGCCATGGCCTGCATCACCTGCTGACCCGCGTGGAACACGCCGGCGTCTCCGGCATCAACGGCGTGGCCTGGGATGCGGTCGAGTTGCCGAGCCAGTTCATGGAAAACTGGTGCTGGGAGCCAGAGGGCCTGGCGCTGATTTCCGGTCACTACGAAACCGGTGAGCCACTGCCTCAGGACCTGCTGGAAAAAATGCTCGCGGCGAAAAACTTCCAGTCCGGTCTGATGATGGTGCGTCAGCTGGAGTTCTCGTTGTTCGACTTCGAACTGCACGCCACCCACGGCGACGGTCGCAGCGTCTCGCAGGTGCTCGAAGGCGTGCGTGACGAGGTATCGGTGATGCGGCCGCCGGTCTACAACCGTTTCCCCAACAGCTTCGCGCACATTTTCGCCGGCGGTTATGCTGCCGGTTACTACAGCTACAAATGGGCCGAAGTACTGTCGGCGGATGCGTTCTCCAAATTCGAGGAAGAAGGTGTGCTCAATGCCCAGACCGGTCGCGCTTTCCGCGAAGCGATCCTGGCGCGGGGCGGCTCCCAGGAACCGATGGTGTTGTTCGTCGATTTCCGTGGCCGCGAGCCGTCGATTGACGCACTGCTGCGCCACAGCGGCCTGACTGAAGGCGCCGCAGCATGAGTGAGGCAACCGTGATTACCAAACGACGCTTTATCGCCGGCGCCGTGTGCCCGGCCTGCAGCGAGCCGGACAAGTTGATGATGTGGAGTGAAGACAGCGTGCCTCATCGCGAGTGCGTGGCCTGCGGTTACTCCGACACGTTGAACGAACAGGGGCTGTCCGTTCCCAAGGAGCTGGGTACGCGGGTCAATACACCTGCCGTGAAGCCGGCGGACACCAAGGTTCAGGCTGTGCAGTTTTTCCCGAATCCAAAGTTGAAGAAAAAGCCCGACGAGCAGCACTGAGTCACAGCAATCACCCTCTACCGTGCAAGGCGGTGGAGGGTGCAGCGGCTATTGCACATGGGCCGACTGGAACCAGCTTTTCATCGAGCATGCTGCAAACAGGCTGGTACTGCAGTCACCATTGGCCAACGCAGTGCGAAGTTTGTCCACATCAGCCCGCATCATGTAACGCACGCCGTCCTTGAAGTGCTTGCTGTCACCAAAGCCGCCCTGGGTCATTTCGCCCAAGGCTTCTTCTTTGGACCAGCCCTGCACCACCACCCGGTACATGGCTGCCATCAGACCGGTGCGATCGGAACCGTGCTCACAGTGCATCAGCACCGGGCCCTTGGCTTCAGCCTCCTTGATGGCGCGCAACGCCTTGAGCACATCCGCGTCATCGACATGGTTGGTGCGATACGGCAATTGCACCTGAGCGATGTCCTGAGTGGTCAACCAGCGCGAATCCGGTTCGGGAAGAAAGTTGATCACCGTGGCGACCTTGAGCTTTTCCAGCAACGGCACGGCAGTCGTGTCGGGCAGCGCGCTACGGAACAGCGTCGGCGTCATCTGGAACAGGTTGTAGTGAACGTTGACCGGCTGCGCCCACTCCGCCGGTCGGGCCGGTGAGCCATCGTCGGCGTGGACCAGCGACAGGTTGAACATGGCGAACAGTGACAACAGTAAAGTCGCAAATGAAAGACGAGGCACGCGCATGCTGGAACAACCATTTGGAAGCGTGAATGAATGAAGCCCAGTTTCGCCGCTCGATGGTTAAAGGCCTGTGAGGTGTCCGTCAAAGAATCGTGAATTGGGGAAATGCAAAACGGCGCGAATGATCGCGCCGTTTTTTCATATCAGCCGGAACAAGACCTGATGATAGGTTTACCCATCAGGGATTGATTATCTTTGAATAAGCTTTTGCCAGTCCGATCAATATCGCCTTGTCTTGCAGATCAATATCGCCATCACCGTCCGCATCCACACTCGCCCTGATCGTGAAGGTGGCGCCGCCGTCATTGGATACGGCCTCAAGGGCCGTGGAGTCGAGCAAGGAACAGGTGACATCGCGGTTTACTGGATCGTAACCTTCTTCCTTGAGTGCGAACTGCATGCAAACCCTGACTTCTTTTGGATTAACCATGGTCGGGCGCATTAGTTGAAGAAACACCCCACGTTGATTGTAAGTCGACATTATTTAAATCCTTTTAATAATGAATACACGACACTTTCGTGTGCCAGCAATGTTACTGATGAGATGGGATAACACGACGAACCATATGTTTCTCGCCATGACATCCATACTTCGGAACAGCCCGCGAAGTTCGGCCATTGCCAGCAGTTGAATCCTTCAGCCGAACGGCACTGGTCGAGCGGCCGAACCTCGGATACTGTATGCATATACAGCTTAAGGATTGCGCCGATGTCAACCCCACTGCCCCCTCGCGGTCGCGGCACCGCGACCAATCCGCACAACCGCTTCGCCCCCCATCGCTCGGTGGCCGAGGACGACGGCTGGTACCAGGAAGTGCCGATGACTCAGGGCACCGAGGTGCAAATCGAGACTGCCAAGACCATCATCACCCGCAACAACTCGCCGGACCTGCCCTTCGATCGCTCGATCAACCCATACCGCGGTTGCGAACATGGCTGCATCTATTGTTATGCGCGCCCCAGCCACGCCTACTGGGACATGTCGCCAGGGCTGGATTTCGAAACCCGGCTGATCGCCAAGACCAACGCCGTGGACGTGCTGGAACAACAGCTGTCCAAGCGCGGTTATCAATGTGCGCCGATCAATCTGGGCTCCAATACCGATCCCTATCAGCCCATCGAACGTGAATACAAACTCACCCGGCAAACCCTGGAAGTGCTGCTGCGTTATCGCCACCCGGTAACCATCGTTACCAAGGGTTCGCTGATCCTGCGTGATCTGGACCTGCTCACCGAACTGGCCCAACAGCGGCTGGTGGCGGTGATGATCAGCCTGACCAGCCTGGACGACGAACTCAAACGTATTCTCGAACCCCGCGCGGCAGCCCCCAAGGCTCGCTTGCGGGCGATCAGGGTCATGCGCGACGCCGGCATACCGGTGGGCGTACTGTGTTCTCCGATGATTCCGATGATCAACGACAGCGAGCTTGAAAGCCTGCTCACCGAAGCCCACGCCGCCGGTGCGCAAAGCGCGGCCTACATGATGTTGCGCCTGCCGTTGGAAGTGGCACCGCTGTTCGAAGAATGGCTGGCCGCCCATTATCCGCAACGGGCCGCCCATGTGCTGAGCCTGATGCGCCAGAGCCGCGGCGGTGAACTATACGACAGTCGCTTCGGCGCACGGATGCGCGGCGAAGGCCCGTTTGCCGACCTGCTGGCGCAGCGCTTTGCCAAGACCATCAAGCGCCTGGGGCTCAATCGCCGGGAGGGCTTCAACCTGGACTGCGACGCCTTCTGTCCGCCGGGTCGCCAAATGTCGTTGATTTGAGGACAATTGACCTATGGTTGAGTACTGGGAAAGCAGCGTCACCAGTAGGCCGGTCACGTTTTTTGTGACCTGGAACACACGTTCTAGAGCCTTCCATTCAGTTTGAGTTAAGATTCGGCCGCTACCTTGTTCATCGAGTGACTGACGGGTCGAGCCTCATGACCTGGATGTTTTTTAACCAGCCACTGGCTTCACACCGGACAATACGGGACAACACCCTGAGCCCGCCAAAGAGGATGAATCATGAGTGACAAGGATAAACAGCCGTTGGCTGCGTCGGCTTGCGCACAA
Organism: Pseudomonas sp. KK4; assembly: GCF_001984065.1. Lineage (GTDB taxonomy): Bacteria > Pseudomonadota > Gammaproteobacteria > Pseudomonadales > Pseudomonadaceae > Aquipseudomonas. The sequence goes on along the minus strand of NZ_LYVP01000028.1, from coordinate 13,472 downwards.
CCTGTAGCGGAATCCGCCGATGCAGCGTTGAAGCATATCGTCGACGGCTTTTTGCATTTTCATCATGAGGTCTTTCCGCAGCAGGAAGAACTCTTCAAGAAACTCGCCACGGCGCAACAGCCGCGAGCGATGTTCATTACCTGCGCCGACTCGCGCATCGTGCCCGAACTCATCACCCACAGCTCCCCTGGCGACCTGTTCGTGACCCGCAACGTCGGCAACGTCGTACCGCCCTACGGTCAAATGAACGGCGGTGTTTCCACCGCCATCGAGTACGCGGTGCTGGCGCTGGGCGTGCAGCACATCATCATCTGCGGCCATTCCGATTGCGGCGCGATGCGTGCGGTGCTCAACCCCGACAGCCTGGAAAAAATGCCCACGGTCAAAGCCTGGTTGCGCCACGCCGAAGTGGCCAAGACCATGGTGCATGAAAACTGCCATTGCGCCGACGAAAACGAGACCATGCATATCCTCACCGAGGAAAATGTCATCGCTCAATTGCAGCACCTGCGCACCCATCCTTCGGTGGCCTCGCGCATGGCCAACGGTCATTTGTTCATCCATGGCTGGGTCTACGACATCGAAACCAGCGCAATCAAAGCCTACGACGCGGACCAGGGTCGTTTCCTGCCGCTCGACGGCAGCCTGCCGATTCCGGTGGCGACGCCTAAAGCGCGCTTCTAAATCCTCCTAAAAATCTGCCTGGTTTGACGCCGGCCGCTGTTTCAGCGGTCCGGCCTCGCCACGCCTGGAGAAAACTTCGGGAGAATCACCATGCGTGCCGCTCGACTCAAAGCTGTATTGCCACGGGAGCTGCTGGCTTCGGTGGTTGTGTTTCTGGTCGCCCTGCCCTTGTGCATGGGCATTGCCATCGCCTCGGGGCTGCCGCCTGCCAAAGGCTTGATTACCGGGATCGTCGGAGGCTTGATCGTGGGCTGGCTGGCGGGTTCGCCATTGCAAGTCAGCGGCCCTGCTGCAGGCCTGGCCGTGCTGGTGTTCGAACTGGTGCGCCAGCACGGCGTGGCCATGCTCGGGCCGATCCTGCTGCTGGCGGGGTTTCTGCAACTGCTGGCCGGGCGCTTCAAACTCGGCTGCTGGTTTCGGGTCACGGCCCCGGCGGTGGTGTACGGCATGCTCGCCGGGATTGGCGTGCTGATCGTGCTCTCACAAGTGCATGTGATGCTCGACGCCGCCCCCAAACCTTCGGGCCTGGATAACCTCACGGCGTTCCCTGGTGCGGTGGCCCAGGCGCTGCCTTCGTTTGGCTGGCAGGCGGGCCTGCTGGGGCTTTCGACCATCGCGGTGATGTGGCTGTGGGAGAAATTTCGCCCCCAGTCGCTGCGCTTCGTTCCCGGCGCCTTGCTGGGGGTGGGTCTGGCGACCGTCGCCAGTCTGTTGCTGGCGTTGCCGGTCAAGCGCGTGGAGGTCCCGGCGAATCTGGCAGAGGCGATCGACTGGCTGAAACCGGCCGACCTGCTCAACCTCGCCGACCCCACGCTGCTGATCGCCGCGTTCGCCGTGGCGTTCATCGCCAGTGCTGAAACACTGCTATCCGCCGCCGCCGTGGACCGCATGCACAGCGGCCAGCGTTCGGACTTCGACCGTGAGCTGTCGGCGCAAGGGGTCGGCAACATGCTCTGCGGGGTGCTCGGTGCACTGCCGATGACCGGGGTGATCGTGCGCAGTTCGGCGAACGTCCAGGCCGGCGCCACTACCCGCTATTCGACGATTTTCCACGGCCTCTGGCTGCTGGGATTCGTGTTGCTGCTGTCGAGCGTGCTGCAACGCATTCCGGTGGCGAGCCTGGCTGGCGTGCTGGTCTACACCGGTTTCAAACTGGTAGACCTCAAGGCCTTTCGCGGCTTGGGCCGCTACGGCCGGATGCCGATGTTCACCTACGCGGCAACAGCCCTGGCGATCATCTTCACTGACTTGCTGACCGGTGTATTGGTTGGTTTCGGCTTGACCCTGGTGAAGCTGGCGCTGAAGGCCTCACGCTTGAAAATCAGCCTGATCGACCTGCCCCGGGACGGTGAAATGGAGTTGCGCCTGGTGGGGGCGGCGACGTTTCTGAAAGTCCCGGCGCTGACCCGGGTACTGGGCAGCATTGCCCCGGGCACGACGGTGCATGTGCCGCTCAATCACCTGAGCTACATCGATCACTCGTGTCTGGAGTTGCTGGAGGAATGGGGTCGGGCGAACGCGGCCAAGGGTTCGAAGCTGTTGATCGAGTCCCGGGGGTTGAAGCGCAGGCTGGAGGGGCGGGTGCGGACCAATACCGGCATAGGCGCGGCTGGCTGAGCCCCCCCTGTGGGAGCGGGCTTGCTCGCGAAAGCGGTGTGTCATCAACGTTGATGTCGACTGACATGACGCCTTCGCGAGCAAGCCCGCTCCCACATTTGGACGGGGTTGTCCTTTGGATCAGGCCACGGTCTGATCCAGTTCCAGGCCCACACCCAAGCGCCGGGACATGCACGGCCAGCGTTTCCACGCGGCGCCGGTGTCCGGGCTGCTGAGTTTCTCGCGGTAGGCTTCCACCGACTCCAGCGCAAAGCTGTCGTCGTTGAGCATTTCGTCCACGGCGTGATGCACCGCCTCGTCCAATTGGTTGGCAAATTCCTCACCGATCAACTGGTGAGCAATCAGATTGGCGACCGTCATGTCCAAAGGGATCAGTGGCTGGCCGAAATGCTTGATGTACAAATCGTTGACCTCTTCGACGAATCGGTGCGCCAGATACGCTTCGTCCAGCAGGCTGTCGAGCCCGACGTGCCCGGCCATGATCGCCGGCGGCTGAAGGAAATACTGCTCGGCGATTTTCAGCACCGGTTTGATCTGTGACTCGATGCCCGCTTCCCTGGCGACTTCATTGGCTGCTTCCAGCAGATCCGGTACTTCGTCGATGTAGGCGGCGACAAAACGTGTCAGCACACCGTTGGCGTCCGCTTCCGGCAATTGGATGGCCGGGTGTAGATGAGGCAGTTTGCTTTCCAGCTGACGGGTCAACAGGCCCGTCTCGGCTTCGTGTTGTTGGGCTTTTTGGATCTGCTCGCGCAATGCGGCGGTGTTCATGAAAACTCCAGGAAACAAGGCAATGAAATAGGGAAGACATAACTTAGCTGGCTTGCGAAAAATGCTAAGACGCATTTGTCATAATTGTTTCATCCTTGAGACGCCGGCGTTATATCGGTTTGCCACCACTCGTCTGCATCCTTCTCCATTCGTGACCTGCAACGCAAGTTAATGCTGTTTCACATGATTTACGCCTTCACATTGCGAGGTGAGAGTCGCTGTCTATACTCGCTCATGAATGGAGTTAGCTGATGACGCCCGACTGCACACGCAGCAAGGCCCGGCAATTCAAGTTCGTAGTCTGATGCAGCCGCTCCCTTGCCGCAGGTGAAAGCCGGCGGGATAAAAAGAACGATAAGGGGAACCCGCAATGATGCGACATCCACATGTCTGGATGGGCCTCCTGTTGTGGTCGATTTTCAGCCCGGCGCACGCTGCCTGGACTGTGAATATGGCGCCTGGAGCGACTGAAATCAGTCACGCTGTTTTTGACCTGCACATGACCATTTTCTGGATCTGTGTAGTGATCGGCATCATCGTCTTCGGCGCCATGTTCTGGTCGATGATTCTGCATCGCCGCTCGACCGGGCAGGTCGCCGCAAAATTTCATGAAAGCACCACCGTCGAAATCCTCTGGACCATCGTGCCCTTCCTGATCCTGGTGGCCATGGCGGTTCCGGCGACGGCGACCCTGATCAAGATGTACGACGCCAGTGAGCCGGACATCGATATCCAGGTCACCGGCTATCAGTGGAAGTGGCACTACAAATACCTGGGCCAGGACGTCGAGTTCTTCAGCAACCTGGCCACCCCCGCCGATCAGATCCACAACAAGGAAACCAAGGGCGAGCACTACTTGCTCGAGGTCGACAAGCCGCTGGTGCTGCCCGTTGGCGCCAAGGTTCGCTTCCTGGTGACCTCGGCGGACGTGATCCATTCCTGGTGGGTGCCGGCCTTTGCGGTCAAGCGCGATGCGATCCCGGGGTTCGTCAACGAAGCCTGGACCCGCATCGAAAAACCCGGCCTGTACCGTGGCCAGTGCGCCGAGCTGTGCGGCAAGGATCACGGGTTCATGCCGATCGTGGTCGACGTCAAGGAAAAGGCCGATTACGACAAGTGGCTGGCCGATCGCAAGGCTGAAGCAGCGCAACTCAAAGAGCTGACCAGCAAGGAATGGACGCTGGACGAGCTCAAGGAGCGCGGCGACAAGATCTATCACACCACCTGCGTGGCCTGTCACCAGGCTGAAGGGCAGGGCCTGCCGCCGATGTTCCCGGCCCTCAAGGGCTCGAAAATCGCCACCGGACCGAAAGAGGGCCACCTGAGCATTGTCTTCCACGGCAAGCCCGGCACCGCCATGGCGGCGTTCGGCAAGCAGCTGTCGGAAGTCGATATCGCGGCGGTCGTGACCTACGAACGCAACGCCTGGGGCAACAACAAGGGCGACATGGTCACTCCCAAAGAAGTGCTGGAGCTGAAACAGGCGGAAAGCAAATGACCCGGTCTATTGCGTACACCAGCAACCGGTCGAGGCAAGGCGCCTCGACCCGCCCAGCCCATCCGTTGACAGGAGACAAGCCATGAGCGCCGTCATCGATGACCACGGTCATGCCGACCACGCCCACGGCCCCGCCAAAGGCCTGATGCGCTGGGTACTGACCACCAACCACAAGGACATCGGCACGCTGTACCTGTGGTTCGCGTTCTCCATGTTCCTGCTCGGCGGCTCGTTCGCGATGGTGATTCGCGCCGAGCTGTTCCAGCCGGGGCTGCAAATCGTCCAGCCGGAATTCTTCAACCAGATGACCACCATGCACGGCCTGGTGATGGTCTTCGGTGCAGTGATGCCGGCCTTCGTCGGCCTGGCCAACTGGATGGTGCCGCTGATGATCGGCGCGCCGGACATGGCCCTGCCGCGCATGAACAACTTCAGCTTCTGGCTGTTGCCGGCGGCGTTTTTGCTGCTGGTGTCGACGCTGTTCATGCCCGGTGGCGGTCCGAACTTTGGCTGGACGTTCTACGCCCCGCTGTCGACCACTTATGCGCCGCAAAGCGTGACCTTCTTCATCTTCGCCATTCACTTGATGGGGATCAGTTCGATCATGGGTGCGATCAACGTGATCGCCACCATCCTCAACCTGCGCGCCCCCGGCATGACCCTGATGAAAATGCCGCTGTTCGTCTGGACCTGGCTGATCACCGCGTTCCTGCTGATCGCGGTGATGCCGGTGCTGGCCGGGTGCGTGACGATGATGCTGATGGACATCCACTTCGGCACCAGTTTCTTCAGTGCCGCCGGTGGCGGGGACCCGGTCCTGTTCCAGCACGTGTTCTGGTTCTTCGGCCACCCCGAGGTGTACATCATGATCCTGCCGGCCTTCGGCGCGGTCAGCTCGATCATCCCGACCTTCTCGCGCAAGCCACTGTTCGGCTACACCTCGATGGTCTACGCCACGGCGAGCATCGCGTTCCTGTCGTTCATCGTCTGGGCGCACCATATGTTCGTAGTGGGCATTCCGTTGGTGGGCGAACTGTTCTTCATGTACGCCACGCTGCTGATCGCCGTTCCGACCGGTGTGAAGGTGTTCAACTGGGCCAGCACCATGTGGCAAGGCTCACTGACCTTCGAGACGCCGATGCTGTTCGCGGTGGCGTTCGTGATCCTGTTCTCCATCGGCGGTTTCTCCGGGTTGATGCTGGCCATCGCCCCGGCGGACTTCCAGTACCAGGACACCTACTTCGTGGTCGCGCACTTCCACTACGTGCTGGTGCCGGGGGCGATCTTCGGGATCTTCGCCTCGGCCTACTACTGGATGCCGAAGTGGACCGGCCACATGTACGACGAAACCCTCGGCAAGCTGCATTTCTGGCTGTCGTTCATCGGCATGAACATGGCCTTCTTCCCGATGCACTTCGTGGGGCTGGCGGGCATGCCGCGGCGGATTCCGGACTACAACCTGCAGTTCGCCGACTTCAACATGGTGTCGTCGATCGGCGCGTTCATGTTTGGTACCACGCAGCTGTTCTTCCTGTTCATCGTGATCAAGACCATCCGCGGCGGCCCGCCAGCACCAGCCAAGCCATGGGATGGGGCCGAAGGCCTGGAGTGGAGCATCCCGTCACCGGCGCCGTATCACACCTTCACCACGCCGCCGGAAGTGAAATGAATACGCCATTCCCTGTGGGAGCGGGCTTGCTCGCGAAAGCGCTTCATCATTCAACGGAAAAGTTGACTGACCGGATGCATTCGCGAGCAAGCCCGCTCCCACAAGGGGAATCGGTGGAGGGCAGTAATCATGGCTGACTCGATTTCAATGAAGAAACTCGTCACCCGCCTGCTGCTGGTGGTGGTGGCGATGTTTGTCTTCGGGTTTGCCCTGGTGCCGATCTACGACGTGATGTGCAAGGCGTTCGGCATCAACGGCAAGACCGCCGGGCAGTACGAAGGCGAGCAGACGGTCGACACCTCGCGCCAGGTGCGCGTGCAGTTTCTGTCGACCAACACCGCTGACATGCCTTGGGATTTCTACCCCAAGGGCGCCGAGCTGACGGCCAATCCGGGAGCAGTGAACGAAATGATTTTCGTGGCGCACAACCCCACGGACCGGCCGATGAGTGCCCAGGCCGTGCCGAGCATCGCGCCCAGCACCGCGGCGGCGTATTTCCACAAGACCGAATGTTTCTGCTTTACCCAGCAAGTGCTGCAGCCCGGTGAACGAATAGAAATGCCGGTGCGTTTCATTGTCGACCGGGACATGCCCAAGGATGTGAAGCACCTGACGCTGTCCTACACGCTGTTCGATATCACCGCCCGACATCCACCGGTAGCCGTAAACACTGGCGGTTGAGCGTGCCCGATAAGGAGAACAATAAATGGCAACTCATGAACATTATTACGTCCCGGCCCAGAGCAAATGGCCGATCATCGCCACGATCGGGATGTTCGTCACGGTGTTCGGCCTGGCCACCTGGTTCAACGACCTGAAGGCGGCGCGGCCCGAATCCCACGGCCCGCTGATCTTTTTCGTCGGTGGCCTGTTGCTGGCCTACATGCTGTTCGGCTGGTTCGGCACCGTGATCAAGGAAGGTCGCGCCGGGCTCTACAGCGCGCAGATGGATCGCTCGTTCCGCTGGGGCATGAGCTGGTTCATTTTCTCGGAGGTGATGTTCTTCATCGCCTTCTTCGGCGCGCTGTTTTACGTACGCCACGTGTCCGGTCCGGCCCTCGGTGGCGAAGGCCCGAAAGGCATCGCGCACATGCTCTGGCCGAACTTCGAATTCGTCTGGCCGTTGCTGAACAACCCGGACTCGAAACTGTTCCCGCCGCCCAAGGAGGTCATCAGCCCCTGGGGCCTGCCGCTGCTCAACACCGTGCTGCTGGTGAGCTCCAGCGTCACCGTGACCATCGCTCACCACGCCTTGAAGAAGGGCCATCGCGGCGCCTTGAAACTGTGGCTGGCGATCACCGTGCTGCTGGGCTGCGCGTTCCTCGGCTTTCAGGCCGAAGAGTACATGCACGCCTACCACGAACTGGGCCTGACCCTGGGCTCGGGTATCTACGGCGCGACGTTTTTCATGCTCACCGGGTTCCACGGGGCCCACGTGACCATCGGCACCATCATCCTGTTCGTGATGCTGATGCGGATCATGCGCGGGCACTTCGACAACGACCATCAATTCGGCTTCGAGGCAGCGAGTTGGTATTGGCACTTCGTGGACGTGGTGTGGATCGGGTTGTTCGTTTTCGTCTACGTGCTCTAACGCTTACCAGGGCGCATGCGACACCAACTGGCCGCTGAAGAAACCCCAGGCAATCAAGCCCACGGTCACGGCGGCCAAGGCGACACGGACACTCAAGGCAATGACGACGCGGTTTGAACGGCTGTCGTCCTTGACCAGAAAAAACAGGCCGCTGAACAGGCTGACAACCGTGGCAATCAGCATCAGGACGATGGCTGCTTTGAGCATGGTGGAACTCCGGGGGGACAAGCGATGCACTTGAGTATAGCTATCGCACTGACCGACTTTCTGGCCGCGCCATGAAGCGCTTTCGGCCGGGCGTTGTACCGACGCTGGTGGTCGCACTCTTGCTACCGCTGCTGGTGTCCCTCGGGTTCTGGCAGTTGAGCCGAGGCGCGGAGAAAAACGCGCTGCTGCACACCTACGCCGAACGCCGGGCCGCCGAGCCGATGGCCAGCACCGAATTGCTGCACACGGCAGATCCAGCCTTTCGCCGGGTCCATCTAAAAGGTCGGTTCGATGCCGCCCACAGCCTGTTGCTGGATAACCGTCAGCGCGGCGGCAAGGTCGGCGTCGAGTTGCTGCAACCCTTTGAGGATCAGGCGACAGGGCTGTGGCTGCTGGTCAATCGCGGCTGGTTGCCGTGGCCGGATCGCCGCACGCCGCCACAATTCGCGACGCCCAGCGAAGTGCTGAACATAGACGCCTGGGTCTATGTGTCCCCCGGCGCAGCCTTCCAGTTGCACGCCGACCCCAGCACCAGCACCTGGCCAAAACTGCTGACGGCCATCGACCCGAACGCCCTCTGGACCGCCCTGGACCGCGAGGGCTTCGCCTACGAATTACGCGCAGAACCGGGCACCGCGACCTACCAGGCCTATTGGCCGGTGGTTGCCATGGGCCCGGAAAAACACATCGCCTACGCCGTGCAGTGGTTTGCCATGTCGCTCGCCCTGCTCGGCCTCTATCTCTACCTCGGCTGGCACAACGCAAAGGAGAAACACCATGGGAGCGGCCATGAATCCACCCAGCATGTCTGAGGCCAAAACACCCGCGACGCGGCGCAAGGGACGCATTCAACTGCTGCTGATCCTGCTGGGGGTGATCGGCCCGATGATCCTCGCCACCGGCATGTACAAATTGCAGTTCTGGGTACCGGACGGTCGCAGCTATCACGGCGAGCTGATCGGCAACGGACAGACCCGCGCCGATCTCGGCGTGCAGGCCGACGAGCAACGCTGGCAGTTGCTGGTGACCGCGCCCAAAGCGTGCGCCGCAGACTGTCAGCAACTGGTCTACCTGGCGCGACAGATCCAGATCGGCCTGGGCCGCGAGGCCGGCCGGGCCAGTCACGCCATCGCCACGGCGCAGCCGCTGAGCGCCGATTACGACGCCAAACTGACCCGCGAATATCCGCAGTTGCAGCGCTACCCGCTGGACCTCGGCAGTTTCAGCAAAACCGCTGCAGACCCTGCGGCGCCGCAACTGTGGATCATCGATCCCCACGGCAATCTGGTGCTGCGCTACGACCCGTCGGTCAACGGCAAGGACCTGCTCAAGGACATGCAGCACCTGTTGAAACTGTCGAACATCGGATAAGGGCATCGTCATGGCCAAACCTGGATTTCGCCTCGCGCTGTTTGCCACCCTGCTGGCACTGATTGTGGTGTTGCTCGGTGCCTATACCCGTCTGACCCACGCCGGCCTCGGCTGCCCCGACTGGCCCGGCTGCTATGGCTTTATCAGCGTGCCGAAAAGCGAAGCCCAACTGGCCCATGCCGAATTGCATTTTCCGGACACCCCGGTCGAGGCCCACAAGGGCTGGAACGAGATGATCCATCGGTATTTCGCCGGCACCCTGGCGGTGCTGATTTCGCTGTTGGCCGCGCGGGCCTGGCTGCATCGGCGTCATCCCGGGCAACCGGTCAAGCTGCCGCTGTTCCTGCTGGGGGTGGTGTTCGCCCAGGCGGCCTTTGGCATGTGGACGGTCACGCTCAAGCTCTGGCCGCAGGTGGTGACCGGGCATTTGCTCGGTGGCTTTGCTACGTTGAGCCTGTTGTTTCTGCTGACATTGCGGCTGTCCGGCGTGCTGCCGGCACTGACCGTGCCCCGTCGCTTGCAGCATTGGGCGACCGCCGGGTTGCTGCTGGTGATCCTGCAAATCGCCCTGGGCGGCTGGGTCAGCTCCAACTATGCCGCCGTGGCCTGCATCGATTTCCCGACCTGCCACGGCCAATGGCTGCCCGCCGCCGACTTCGCCAACGGCTTTCACCTGACCCAACACATCGGCCCGAACTACCTCGGCGGGCAGTTGGACAGTGACGCGCGCACCGCGATTCACCTGACCCATCGCATCGGCGCGCTGCTGGTGACGCTGGTGTTGCTCGGCCTGGCCTGGCAACTGAAGGGGGTCGGCATGACCCGGCTCGCCGGCCTGGTGCTGGTGGCCCTCGCCGCGCAAATCACCCTGGGCATCAGCAACGTGCTGTTTCACCTGCCGCTGCCGGTGGCCGTGGCGCACAACGCCGGTGGCGCCGCACTGTTGCTGACTATGGTGCTGGTCAACTATCACGCGCGAACCAGCCTGGTCCGGGTCAAACAGCCGACGCGCTGGCGCTTCAGCCCGCGTAAACATTCAGCCGGGCCCATAACAATAAAAGGAGAGATGCCATGGCGATTCTGATCGGCGAACGTCCCAGCCAGGCGATCTGGCGCGACTACCTGGAACTGACCAAGCCCAAGGTGGTGGTGCTGATGCTCATCACTTCGCTGGTGGGGATGTTCCTGGCGACTCGCGCCGGGGTGCCGTGGACGGTGCTGGTGTTCGGCAACCTGGGCATCGCCTTGTGTGCCGGCGGCGCGGCGGCGGTCAATCATGTGGTGGACCGGCGGATCGACGCGGTAATGGCCCGCACCCATAAACGTCCCTTGGCCGAAGGGCGAGTCTCACCGGCCGCCGCGCTGACCTTTGCCCTGGTGCTGGCGCTGCTCGGCCAGGCCCTGCTGCTGGCATTCACCAACCCGCTGACGGCGTGGCTGACCCTCGCTTCGCTGCTCGGCTATGCGGTGGTCTACACCGGGTTTCTCAAGCGCGCGACGCCGCAGAACATCGTCATCGGCGGCCTCGCCGGCGCTGCCCCGCCGCTGCTCGGCTGGACCGCCGCCACGGGCCACGTCAGCGCCGAACCGCTGTTGCTGGTGCTGATCATCTTCGCCTGGACCCCGCCGCACTTCTGGGCCTTGGCGATCCATCGCAAAGAGGAATACGCCAAGGCCGACATCCCGATGCTGCCGGTGACCCACGGCGAGCATTACACCAAGGTGCATATCCTGCTTTATACCGGGGCGCTGCTGGCCGTGAGCCTGATGCCCTACGTGATCCACATGAGCGGCCTGCTCTACCTGATCTGCGCCATCGGCCTGGGCGCGCGGTTCCTGCAATGGGCTGTGGTGCTGTACCGTGGCACTCGGCCGCACGCGGCGATCAATACGTTCAAGTACTCTATCTACTACTTGTTCCTGCTGTTTATCGCCCTGCTCGTAGACCACTACTTATTGTTGAACCTATGACTCGAACCCAGAAAACCGTCTTCATCCTTGTCGCCCTGATCGCGCTGGTCCTGGGCCTGACCATCAATAAAGTGCTCTCCGGCAAAGGCCAGGGCGACCCGACAGCGCTGATCGATGCCGGCATCATCCTGCTGCCGCAAAGCCGCAATCTGCCGGACGTGAGCATGACCGATCAGGACGGCAAACCGGTGCAGGTCAACGAGCTCAAGGGCAAATGGAGCCTGCTGTTCTTCGGCTACACCTTCTGCCCGGACATCTGCCCGACCACCCTCGCGCAACTGCGCCAGATCAAGAGTGAACTGCCCAAAGAGGCTGTGGATAAACTGCAGATCATCCTGGTGAGCGTCGACCCTAACCGCGACACGCCCAAGCAGCTCAAGCAGTACCTGGGTTACTTCGACCCACAGTTCATCGGCCTGACGCCGACGTCGGTGGAAGAGCTGCAGAAAGTCGCCAACGCCGTGAGCATCCCGTTCATCCCGGCCGATACCAGCAAGCCCAACTACACGGTCGATCACAGCGGCAACCTCGCGGTGATCGGCCCGGACGGGACGCAACGCGGGTTTATTCGGGCGCCGTTGAATAACGTGAAGTTGGTGGCGCAGTTGCCGGTGATGCTTAACCGTAACTGAGGTCTCAACCTTTGGGGCTTAATAGAACGGAAGACTTGGAATGATGAGCCCTAAAGAAAATAGGTGGCAAGATGACAATTAATCTGTGTTCGGTCCTCTCTATATATTTTGCAAACCTTGTTTTTGCTTAAAGAAAGCTAGCTTATATAAAAATCAACTAAAACAAACGTATCAAAGTAATTTCCGCTCCCAGCCCCCGCAAATAGGCTCTCACAGGAAGCAATGTTTCAAAGGGGGCTCCATAATGACCAGTACGGTGATCAAGCTCAAAAACATTATTGCCGCGGTTGGTCACGTAACCTGCACTAACGATTCTTTGGCTTTTTGAATACTGGCTCAACACCGGATGACTCAGATAGTGATAATGCTTCGTGCCGGGAGAACCTCCGACAACTAGCTGGCGCTCATCGGTAAACACGAATTTGTAATTATAATTTTTTACAAGCGAATTTAAATCTTTTTGCGAGGAAATAGTTTTAGCTAGGCTTTTATTCATTTCATTTTGAAACTGATCAAACTCTCTATATTCGCTTCTGATAAATGCTGACAACTTATTTTCCAGAATATCTTGAGTCGCTCTTCCACTAGCCCTGCTACCTGAAAGCGTCCCTTTCGTACTTTTTAAATTAACTTTTTTTGCAGAATTAAGAAAATTCCTGGTGCCCTTATCGATTATACCCAACATTGAGTCAATCCCCCTCAACCAAGAAAATTTGCCAGTCGGATCCTCCCGATTAACCGGATCTCCCAAACAGTACGCATACGAATTTAATCCACCTTTCCCGAATGGACTTAAATTATCCGAATTATTAAACTGCATCAACAACGGACTAAACGCTCGATATCCGTTACCTAGCAAATAATTTTCTGTCGTTGGATCCCGCCATTCGCCGTTAAACCCCAGTGAACTTAATAAATGGCTTCCTGCCTGATGATATCCATAAGGCGAATAGTTAATGGGGGCTGAACGACTGACTTTGATCAACTGCAATAACGAGCGCATTTGATCTGTCGCGAGTAGCGAAATCTCGACGGAATCGTCCTGTTTGGTTTGCTGAGCTAAAAGTTGGTCATTGTGTTGGACAATTGACCGTCGCATCGCGCCTTGAAATTCCGTGGTCAACCGACTCTTATTATAGAACCGCTGAACTCCGCCACTCCTCGAAGGTGTCGTGCCGATCATTCGGTCTAACGGATCGTAGTGATACCGACATTGGACATCATCATTATCAGGGTTAGACATAAACTGAACTCCTGAAGGCTTTTGATCCAGGAAATTCAGTTTTGGTTAACAACGCTAATTTGTCTACTAGCAGATCTGCTAGGGTCGCATCTAACCGGTGGCGCAGTTGCCGGTGATGTTGAATCGTAAATAGTCTGAACAGCACACGACCCCTGTGGGAGCGGGCTTGCTCGCGAAGGCGGTGTGTCAGTCAATAATTACGCAGACTGACACAC
>NZ_LYVP01000027.1 GCF_001984065.1 Pseudomonas sp. KK4 | reverse complement strand
TGCGCGGCCTGCGCCTGGCCATGCTCGAGCAAGTAGGCCGCCAGCACCTCACGATCGCGCAACGGCGTGGTCAGGTCGCCGACTTCTGATGCCGCCACTTCCAACTGTTCGACCCCCGGCAGGCCGCGCAGTGGCCGCAACAGGCTGCGCAAGCGGCGCACCGTAGTGCGCAGGTCGTGCAAGGCCTCCGGGTCTGTGCGCTCGCTCAAGCGTGCCTGGCAGGCCAGCAGGCGAACTTCCAGACCCAGGACGTGGGCCACCAATCGGTCAATCATGGGGTTTACTCCGAAAACAGCGGCTAGCTGCAAGCTTCAAGCGGCCAGTTGAAATGCGGCGCCGCCCGACTTGCAGCTTGAAGCTTAGAGCAGCATTTAGCGCCCCGCGCGGGACTCACGAATGTAGAAGCGCGCCTTCTCGGCCTTCTGGGTGCACCCTTCGAACCCTTCGAATTGCTGCTGGGTCTTGGCTGCAGTCAGCAGCGACAGGGCCTTGGAGTAGCTGACGGTACCGGCAAAACCCTCGGCCTTGGCCAGGTCCAGTTCATGCCATGCCGCATCCAGATTGCTGCCGCAGCTGTCGCGATAAGCGGTTTTACCGGCGCATCCGGCCAGTGCCAGGGCAATCAATGGCACACAGATCCAGGCTTTCATCATTTACACCTCAATGAGAAGAAACAGTCATGCACGTAGGACGGTCCGCCACGGGAAAAGTGCCGTTCATCGTCGGCACTCACTATAGCGCTGGCGAGACTATTCGGCTGCCGCCAAAAGCTGTCGAAAAAACGACGCACTCGCGGCACCCAACGACCTCGGCGATTGAACCTCGCCCCTCGATGGGTGCATTGTTGAACCATTGAGACGAGGGCGATTGATGAAAAAGCGTGTCGCACTGGTGTTGGGCTCCGGTGGAGCCCGGGGTTATGCCCATATAGGCGTGATCCAGGAGATCGAACGGCGGGGCTACGACATCGCCTGCATTGCCGGTTGTTCCATGGGGGCGGTGGTCGGCGGCATCTACGCCGCCGGCAAACTGGATGAATACCGCGACTGGATCGAGAGCCTGGACTACCTCGATGTGTTGCGTCTGGTGGACGTCAGTTTCCGCCTGGGGGCGATTCGCGGGGAGAAGGTGTTCGGGCAGATCCGCAAGATCGTTGGCGAAATCAATATCGAAGACCTGCGCATTCCCTACACGGCGGTGGCCACCGACCTGACCAACCAGCAGGAAATCTGGTTCCAGGAAGGCTGCCTGCACCAGGCGATGCGCGCCTCGGCGGCGATTCCCAGCCTGTTTACCCCGGTGATGCAGGGCAACCGCATGCTGGTGGACGGCGGCATTCTCAACCCCTTGCCGATCGTGCCGGTGGTGTCGAGCCACTGCGACCTGATCATTGCGGTCAACCTCAACTCCACCAACCAGCGGCACTACAAACTGCCGGTGATCCAGCGCCCGGCGGCATTCAGGATGCGCTTCGACAGTTTGATCAGTTCGGTAGGGTCAAAGCTGCCGTTTCGGCGCAAACAGGCGGAAAAACTGCTGGAACTGGAAAAAGAAGCACTGATCGCAGAAGCGGCAGAGATCAATCCCTGGGTGGAATCCGCCGAACCTGAAGCCCAGCAACCGGCCGCCGCGCCGGAACGCGATGGTGCGCCGAAGTCCGCCACTGGGTCGTTCATCATCGATAACGTGGGGCCGGCGTCCTTGCTGGACCTGATCAACCAAAGTTTCGAGGTGATGCAAACGTCGTTGGCGCAGTACAAGATTGCCGGGTATCCGCCGGATATCCTGATCAACGTGCCCAAGCGGGTTTGTCGGTTCTTCGAGTTCTACAAGGCGCCGGAATTGATCGCCTTGGGGCGGGAGATTGCGCGGGATACGCTGGATCGGTATGAGAATGACCGGGAGTGACAGTCTGAAAGTTCTCGGGTGAATGTCAGGGCCTCTTCGCGAGCAAGCCCGCTCCCACCGTTGACCGCATTGCTTATGGACAACGCGGTCAACGGTGGGAGCGGGCTTGCTCGCGAAGGCGTCAGGCCAGGCAACACATCACCTAAAGCGTGCCCTCACTCAACAACCGATACCCCACCCCCGCCTCGGTCACGATGAACCGCGGCCGGGTCGGATCATCTGCCAGTTTCTGGCGCAAATGCCCGACCACGATCCGCAGGTAATGGCTGTCATCGGTGTGGGTCGGGCCCCAGATGTCTTTCAATAACTGCTGCTGGGTGATGACCCGCCCCGGATGCCGCGCCAGTTGCGCCAGCACCGCGTACTCCTTGCGGGTCAGCGCCACTTCGCTGCCGTCGAGCAACACCCGCCGATAGGCCAGGTCCACGGTCAGCGGGCCGAAGACCAGTGCCGCCTGCTGGGCCTCGCCCACCGGTGCCTGGCGCAGCAGAGCGCGGATCCGTGCCAGGAACTCCTGAATGCCAAAAGGCTTGGTCACGTAGTCATTGGCGCCACCGTCCAGCGCTTCGACCTTCTGCCCTTCGCCGGCACGCACCGAGAGCACCAGCACCGGCACCGTCGACCATTCGCGAAACTCGCGCAGCACCTGTTGGCCGTCCATGTCAGGCAACCCCAGGTCCAGCACCAGCAGATCGGGTTTGTTCAGTGCCGCCTGGGCCAGGCCTTCGCTGCCGGTGCCCGCCTCCAGCACTTTATAGCCCTGGGAGGCGAGGCTGATGCGCAGGAATTTGCGGATCTGCGGTTCGTCGTCGATGACCAAAATGGTCGCGGTCTGGCTCATGGATTCACATCAACAAAGAAAATTGGCAGAAGAGTAACGCAAGCAAGCTCAGCCTTCACTGTCGTCCCCCGGCTGAGCCTGCAACGGCAAGTGCAGGGTGATGCAGGTGCCGCGCCCGTCGATGCCATCGGCGACGCTGATTCGCCCGCCATGGGCGCCGACCATGCCCTGACAGATCGCCAGCCCCAGCCCCGTGCCCTGCCCGCCGCGATCCCCACGGGCGGCGGTGTAGAACATGTCGAAGATCTTCGCCCGGTCCGCTTCCGGAATCCCCGGGCCTTCGTCGCTGACCGAGAAAAACAATTCACTGTCGTCAGCGCCGGCGCGCAATTGCAAACGCCCGTGGGACGGTGAAAAACGTGCGGCGTTTTCCAGCACATTGACCAAGGCCTGCTCGATCAGCGCGGCATGGACGAACAGCAGCGGCAACTCCGCCGGCACTTCGGTACTGACCTGCAAGGGCGCCAGCACCGCGCGCAGCCGATTGAGCGCGCTGCCGACGATGTCCGCCGGCGAGACCCAGTCCCGCGCCAGCTTCAGCGCGCCGTGACCGAGGCGGGTCATGTCCAGCAGGTTCTGGATGTAGCGGTCCAGGCGTTCGGCTTCGTCGCGGGTGCCTTCGAGGAGCTCGCGGCGATCTTCCAGCGGGATCGCTTCGCCCAGGGCCAGCAGGCTGTCGATACTGCCGCGCATGGAGGTCAACGGGGTCCGCAGGTCGTGGGACACCGAGGCCAGCAAGGCACTGCGCAATTGCTCGGTTTCGCCGTGCAGCCGCGCTGCTTCCAGGTCGTCGGCCAATTGCGCGCGGGCCAGGGCCTGGGCCAGCGGCTGGCTCAACGCGGTCAACAAGCGCCGCCGCTGACCGCTCAAGGTCTGGCCTTCTTTGGCGCACACGCCGAGCAGCGCCAGCGGGCCCTCTTCCGCCGACAACGGCCACCACCACCAACGGCCGAACGGCAAAGTGCCGGTGCCCGCCCCCGCCGGCTGATCGTGTTGCCAGGCCCAGTCGGCGGCGGCGCGTTCGGCTTCGGTGAATTCCAGCGGGCCGCCGGTTTCGACTTTCCAACCGTGCTGGCCATCGCGGTTGAGCAGGCACAGTTGAAGCTCGCTCCAGCCATTGAGGTGCTGGGCGGCGGCGCTGATCACGGCCTGGCGGTCGGTGGCAGCGGTGAGTTTGCGCGACAGGTCGAGCAATTCGCTGGTCTCTTCCTGGGTGTCGCGCAGGGCCTGCAGCTGCCGGCGTTGCCGTGCCGCGAGATTGCCGGTGAGCGCGGCCATCAGCAGGAAAAACAGCAGGGTCAGCACGTCTTCTTCGCGCTGGATGCTGAAGGAAAAATTCGGTGGGATGAACAGAAAGTCGTAGGTCAGAAACGACAGCGCGGCACACGCCAGCGCCGGTCCCAGGCTGCTGCGCACCGCCACCAGCAGCACCGCCGCGAGGAACACCAGTGAGATGTTCGGCAGTGGCAGAACACTCGCCACCGCCCAGGCCAGGGCACTGGCCATCAATGTCGCAACCACCGCCAGGGCATAGTCGAACCACACCAGCGGCTGTATCGAACGCGGCCGTGGCTGATGCAGTTCGTGCTCGCTGTCCAGGACGTTGATTTCCAGGCCGCTGGCACTGCGCAGCAATCGCGCGGCCAGGCCACCGCCGAACAGACGCCGACGCAATCGCGGCCGGGACTGACCGACCAGCACCAGTGTGGCGCGGCGTTCGGCGGCATGCTGGATCAGGGTTTTCGCCACTTCACCGGCGCGCAGCAACACCACTTCGCCACCCAGGCGCTCGGCCAGTTGCTGGGCACTCTGCAGGCGCAACCGGGACTGCTCGTCGCGCACGCTGCCGTTGTCCACGTGCACCAGGCTCCACGGCAGGTGCCGACGCTGGGCCACGCGGCTGGCGTGACGCACCAGGCGTTCGGCCTGATGATCGCCATCGACCCCGACCAGCAAACGACCGCGCACCGCCGGCGCGGCCTGACCGAGTTGGCGATAACCCTGGGCCAGATCGTTGTCGACCTGGGCCGCGGCGGTCTGCATCGCCAGCTCCCGCAGGGCGGTGAGGTTGGTCTGAGTGAAAAACGCATCGATCGCCGCCCGCGCCTGCTCCGGCACGTAGACCTTGCCATCGCGCAGGCGCTCGAGCAGTTCTCGCGGTGGCAAGTCGATCAGCAACAGTTCGTAGGCTTCCTGCAGCACCCAGTCCGGCAGGGTTTCGCGCACCTGAACGCCGGTGATGCCGCGCACCTGATCGTTGAGGCTTTCCAGGTGCTGGACGTTGACCGTGGTGTAGACGTCGATGCCGGCGGCGAGCAGTTCCTGAATGTCTTGCCAGCGTTTGGCGTGGCGGCTGCCAGGGGCGTTGGAGTGGGCCAGTTCGTCCACCAGCACCAGTTTCGGTTGAGCGGCGAGCAGGCCGTCGAGGTCCATTTCTTCGAGCATCACGCCGCGGTATTCGGAGCGCACCAGGGGTTGCTGGGGCAAGCCGCCGAGCAGTGCTTCGGTTTCGGCGCGACCGTGGGTCTCGACCACCCCGGCGATGAGTTTCACGCCCTGGCGCAGTTGGGTGTGGGCCGCCTGCAGCATGGCGTAGGTCTTGCCGACGCCGGGCGCGGCACCGAGGAAAACCTTGAGCCGGCCACGGCCATCGCGGGGCAGGTCTGCTAACAGCGCGTCGGCGCGGCCGGAGTCGCTCATGCTTTGGGTCTCTTATCTACAGGGAGTGGTGCGTTGATTTTGAAGCCGTCTTCGCGAGCAAGCCCGCTCCCACAGGGTTCTCCAGCGTTCACATAACCTGTGGGAGCGGGCTTGCTCGCGAATGGCCGCGCCGCTGATTTACAGCTTTTCCAGCGCCAGATTCAACTCAAGCACATTGACCACCGGTGGGCCCACCAATGGTTGCTCGATGTGCGCATTCAGCAGGTTTTGCAAGGTCGCCACCGGCACATTCCGCGCCGCCGCGACACGCGCCAGTTGATAGGCAATCGCCGCCGGTGGCAAGTGCGGATCGAGGCCGCTGCCGGAAGTGGTGATCAATGCCAGCGGTACCGGACCCTGGCCGGGTACCAATTGTTTGTTGGCATCGTCGATCACGCGGGTGGCCAGGGCCGGGTTGCTCGGTGCCAGGTTGCTGGCGCCGCTGGACACGGTGGCAAAGGCACCGGCCGATGGCCGTGGATGGAACCAGGCATCACCGACGAAATCCTGGGCGATCAGGGACGAGCCGCGGACCTTGCCCTCGGCATCGTGCACCAGGCTGCCATTGGCCTGATCCGGGAACGCGACCTGGGCCACGCCGGTGACCACCAGGGGATAGGCGACGCCGGTGATCAGCGTCATCAGGACCAGCAGGCTCAGGGCCGGGCGTATCATTGTGGACATTTTGGAATCCTCGAACTCTTCAAAAACGGACACATCACCTGTGGCGAGGGAGCTTGCTCCCGTTCGGCTGCGAAGCAGTCGCCAACCCGGTGAATGTGGTGTGTCTGAACAAATACGGTGCCTGGGGTGGGGCTGCTACGCAGCCCGACGGGAGCAAGCTCCCTCGCCACAAAGGCGCCCTGGCACCACCTGGCCTCAAACCCAATGCAACGCCGTCAACAGCATGTCGATCGCCTTGATGCCCACGAACGGCACCAGAATCCCGCCCAGGCCATAGATCAGCAGGTTGCGGCGCAGCAATGCCGCCGCGCTCGCCGCCTGCACCCGCACACCACGCAGCGCCAGGGGAATGAGCACGACGATGATCAGGGCGTTGAACACGATCGCCGAGAGGATCGCGCTCTGCGGGCTGCTCAGGTGCATGACGTTGAGCACGCCGAGTTGCGGGTAGATCGCCGCGAACAGCGCCGGCAGGATCGCGAAGTATTTGGCCACGTCGTTGGCGATGGAGAACGTGGTCAGCGCGCCGCGGGTCACCAGCAATTCCTTGCCGATCTGCACCACGTCCAGCAGCTTGGTCGGGTCGCTGTCGAGGTCGACCATGTTGGCCGCCTCGCGCGCCGCCTGGGTGCCGTCGTTCATCGCCATGCCCACGTCCGCCTGGGCCAGGGCCGGGGCATCGTTGGCGCCGTCGCCGCACATCGCAACCAGGCGACCGTCGTTTTGCTCGTGACGAATGCGCGCCAGTTTTTTCTCCGGCGTGGCTTCGGCCAGCACGTCATCCACACCGGCTTCGGCAGCGATCGCGGCGGCGGTCAGCGGGTTGTCGCCGGTGACCATGACCGTGCGAATGCCCAGCTTGCGCAGCTCGGCGAAACGCTCGCGGATGCCGGGCTTGACCACGTCCTTGAGGTGGATGGCGCCGAGCAACTTGCCATCGGCACAGACCAGCAACGGCGTGCCGCCGCTCTGGGCGATCTTGTCGATTTCCCGGGACAGCGGTGCGGCCAGGTCAGCGCGTTTCAAGCCAACGAACGCCAGCAGCGAATCCACCGCGCCTTTGCGATACACGCGGCCTTGATAGTCGACACCGGACAACCGGGTTTCGGCGCTGAACGGAACGGCAGTCAGCAATTCGCTGGCAGGTTCCGGCTGCGGTTGAGTGGTCCGCAGGTATTCGACGATGGATTTACCTTCGGCCGTGTCATCGGCCAGGGAGGCCAGCAAGGCGCCCTCGGCCAGTTCCTTGGTGGTCACGCCCGGCGCCGCTACTACAGCGGTGCAACGACGGTTACCGAAGGTGATGGTGCCAGTCTTGTCCAGCAGCAGAACGTGCACGTCCCCCGCCGCTTCCACGGCGCGACCGGATTTGGCGATCACGTTCAGGCGCACCAGACGATCCATGCCGGCGATACCGATGGCGGACAACAGACCGCCAATGGTGGTCGGGATCAGCGTGACCAATAACGCCACCAGGAACACCAGCGGCAGGCTGCCGTTGGCGAAGTGGGCGAAAGGCTGCAGCGTGACGACCACCAGCAGGAAGATCAGGGTCAGGCCGATCAGCAGGATGTCGAGGGCCACTTCGTTCGGGGTTTTCTGGCGCTTGGCGCCTTCGACCAGGGCGATCATGCGGTCGAGGGTCGACTCACCGGGGTTGGCGGTGATCTTCACCAGCAGCCAGTCGGACACCAGTCGGGTATTGCCGGTGACCGCCGAGCGATCGCCGCCGGATTCACGGATCACCGGCGCGGACTCACCGGTGATCGCCGCTTCGTTCACCGCCGCGATACCTTCGATCACTTCGCCGTCACCGGGGATCATCTCCCCCGCTTCGACCCGCACCACATCACCCTTGCGCAGGCTGGTGGCGGGCACCACCTGGAAGGTGCCGTTGCTGGTCTTGCGCCGGGCGCTCAAGCCTTCGCTGCCGGCCTTGAGGCTGTCGGCACGGGCCTTGCCGCGACCTTCGGCCAGGGCCTCGGCGAAGTTGGCGAACAGTACGGTGAACCACAGCCACAACGCGATTTGCGCAGCGACGAAGGTCGGCACCGCCGTGTCGGGCACGAAGCACAGCACGGTGGTGAGGATCGCGGTCAGCTCCACCACCAGCATCACCGGCGCGCGTTGCAGCTGCCGTGGGTCGAGCTTGACGAAGGCTTGCACCAGCGCCGGACGCCACAGGGCCGAGATCGCGGTTTTCGGTTGTTCCGGCGCCTTCACGGCGACCGGTTTTGTTGCGGGCATATTCATCATTGACTCCTTAGAAGCCCATGCTCAGGTGTTCAGCGATTGGGCCCAGCGCCAGGGTCGGCAGAAAGGTCAGGCCGCCCACCAGCAAAATGGTCACGGTCAGCAATGTCACGAACAGCGGGCCATGGGTCGGGAAGCTGTTCTGGCCGATCGGCGCGGTTTTCTTCATCGCCAGGCTGCCCGCCAGGGCCAGTACCGGCAGGATGTAACCGAAGCGACCGATCAACATGCCCAGGCCCAGCATCAGGTTGTGGAACGGCGTGTTGGCGCTGAAACCACCGAACGCGGAACCGTTGTTGGCGCTGGCCGAGGTGTAGGCGTACAGCAACTGGCTGAAACCGTGGGCGCCGGGGTTGCTTACCGAGGCCACAGGCCCTGGCAGGCTGGCGGCAATCGCGCCGAGCACCAGCACGCCCACCGGCATCACCAGCAAGGTCACCACCAGCAATTGCACTTCCTTGGCCTGCAGTTTCTTGCCGAGGTATTCCGGGGTGCGGCCGATCATCAGGCCGGCAAGGAACACCGCGATCAACACGTTGAGCAACATGCCGTAAAGCCCGGCCCCGACGCCGCCGAAGATCACTTCGCCGACCATCATGTTGACCAGCGCCACCATGCCGCTCAGCGGGTTGAGGCTGTCGTGCATGCCGTTGACCGAACCGTTAGACGCCGCCGTGGTGGTCACCGACCACAACACAGTGGCGGTGGTGCCGAAGCGCGCTTCCTTGCCTTCCAGCGGCGCGGTCTGTTCCACGGCGACGTTGTTCAGCGCAGGGTTTGGCTGATATTCGGCCCACAGCGAGGTGGCGCCGCCGATCAGGAACAAGGCGAACATGCAGGCCACAATTGCGCGGCTCTGGCGCAGGTCTTTGACGTAATGGCCGAAAGTGAACACCAGGGCGACCGGAATCAGGATGATCGACGCCAGTTCGAACAGGTTGGCCCAGGCCGTCGGGTTCTCGAACGGATGCGCCGAGTTGACGCCGAAGAAGCCACCGCCGTTGGTGCCCAGTTGCTTGATCGCAATCTGGCTGGCAGCCGGGCCCAGCGGGATCACCTGATCGACGCCCTGCACGGTCACGGCATTCACGTACTGGGCGAAGGTTTGCGGCACGCCCTGCCACACCAGGTACAGCGCCAGCAGCAGGCACAGCGGCAGCAGGCCATAGAGTGTGGCGCGGGTCATGTCGACCCAGAAGTTACCGAGGTTCTGGGTGGATTTGCGACCGATGCCACGGCACAGCGCAACCAGCACGGCCAGGCCGGTGGCGGCGCTGACGAAGTTCTGCACGGTCAGACCGACCATCTGGCTCAGGTAGCTCAGCGATGCTTCACCGCTGTAGGCCTGCCAGTTGGTGTTGGTCATGAAACTGATGGCGGTGTTGAACGCCAGCGTCCACTCCTGGCCCGGCAGGTTCTGTGGGTTGAGCGGCAAGTGGTCCTGGAACAGCAGGATCGCGAACAGCAACAGGAAACCCGCCAGGTTGAAGGCGAGCAAGGCCAGGGTGTATTTCTGCCAGGTCTGTTCGGCCTGCGGGTCGACCCCGGCCAGGCGGTAGCAGCCCCGCTCCACCGGCCCGAGGATCGGCGTCAGCCAGGTGCGCTGGCCTTCCATCACCTTGTAATAGAAGCGCCCGAGAAACGGCGCCGGGACCAATACCACCGCGAAAAACGCGAGGATCAGCCAATAGTCATAACTGTGCATAGCCGCTCCTAGTTCCGGTCCGCGCGCAACAGCGCAACCAACAAATAAATGAACAGCCCCACTGCCAACAGCAGTGACACCCCGTCCAGAACGCTCATGGAAGATCTCCGTGTTACGGCGTATTGCCGCGTGTGGAGTCATTGTCCGGAGGGAGGGTGTAAAGGCGCGAGATCGAGGGGGGGTGCGGGGTATAAAGAATGTGTAAAGAGTGGGTTTATGGGTTTGTTACAGCGGTGTCTGGACGGGCCTCTTCGCGAGCAAGCCCGCTCCCACAGTTGAACGAAGTCATTCGAGCGAAGGCGATTCCAAATGTGGGAGCGGGCTTGCTCGCGAAGGCGGGATAAAGGCCAATGGAGCAAGATCAGATCGCCGCCTCTATTGCACTCCCTCACTCATGCCGACAAGCTATGCCACTCTGTGTCATCGACTCACTGAAAAAGGCTGGCCCACATGCGTATCCTCATCACCGGCGGTGCCGGGTTCATCGGTTCTGCCCTGATTCGCGAGTTGATTCGCCATTCCAGCCATGAAGTGCTCAACCTGGACAAGCTGACCTACGCGGGCAACCTCGAGTCACTGACCAGCATCGCCACGGACACTCGCTATGAATTCGTCCAGGCCGATGTCATCGATCAGGCGGCGGTCAGCGCGGTGCTTACGCGGTTTCAACCCCATGCAATCATGCACCTGGCGGCCGAATCCCACGTCGATCGCTCCATTGACGGGCCTGCGGATTTCATCCAGACCAACATCGTCGGCACCTACAGCCTGCTGGAAGCGACCCGTGCCTATTGGCAAACCCTGGCCGAGCCGGAAAAGAGCGCCTTCCGCTTCCATCACATCTCCACCGACGAGGTCTATGGCGACCTGCACGGGGTCGATGACCTGTTTACCGAAACCACGCCCTACGCGCCGAGCTCGCCCTACTCTGCCAGCAAGGCCGCGTCCGACCATCTGGTCCGCGCCTGGCACCGCACCTACGGCTTGCCGGTGTTGCTGACCAACTGCTCGAACAACTACGGCCCGTTTCATTTCCCGGAGAAGTTGATCCCGCTGGTGATCCTCAATGCCTTGGCGGGCAAACCGCTGCCGGTGTATGGCAACGGCCTGCAAGTGCGCGACTGGCTGTTCGTCGAAGATCACGCCCGGGCGCTGATCAAAGTGGTGAACGAGGGCACCGTCGGCGAGACCTACAACATCGGCGGTCACAATGAACAAAAGAACATCGATGTAGTGCGTGGCATTTGCGCCCTGCTCGAAGAACTGGCACCGGAAAAACCCGAAGGTGTGGCGCAATACGCCGACCTGATCACCTTCGTCCAGGATCGCCCGGGCCATGATGTGCGTTACGCGATCGATGCCGGCAAAATCCAGCGCGACCTGGGTTGGGTGCCTGCCGAAACCTTCGAAACCGGGCTGCGCAAGACCGTGCAGTGGTACCTGGACAATCTGGAGTGGTGCCGCCGCGTCCAGGACGGCAGTTATCAAGGCGAACGCCTTGGCGCCATCAACCCCAAGGAGCTTCTCGCTTGATGAAAGGTATCGTGTTGGCGGGGGGCTCGGGCACGCGCCTGCACCCGATTACGCTGGGTGTGTCCAAACAGCTGTTGCCGGTCTACGACAAACCGATGATCTACTACCCGATCTCGGTGCTGATGCTGGCCGGGATCAGGGAGATCCTGGTGATCTCGACCCCTTTGGACCTGCCGCAATACCGTAACCTGCTCGGTGATGGCAGCCAGTTCGGGATCAATGTCAGCTACGCCGAACAGCCATCACCCGATGGCCTGGCCCAAGCCTTTCTGATTGGCGAGCAGTTCATTGGCAGCGACCCGGTGTGCCTGATCCTCGGCGACAATATTTTCCACGGTTCGTATTTTGGTGCGCAGTTGCAAAACGCAGCCAAACGGTCATCCGGCGCAACGGTCTTCGGGTACTGGGTCAAAGACCCCGAACGCTTTGGCGTGATCGACTTCGACAGCGAAGGCCGCGCCCTGTCCATCGAAGAGAAACCCAAAAAACCAAAATCCAGCTACGCCGTCACTGGGCTGTACTTTTATGACAATGACGTGATCGACATCGCCAAGGCGGTCAAGCCGTCAGCACGGGGCGAACTGGAGATCACCGACATCAACAACGCCTACCTCAAGCGCGGCGACCTGCAGGTCGAGCGCTTCGGACGTGGCTTCGCCTGGCTAGACACCGGCACCCACGACAGCTTGCTCGAGGCTTCCCAGTACGTGCAGACCATCGAGCATCGCCAGGGCCTGAAGATCGCCTGCCTGGAAGAAATCGCCTACACCAACGGCTGGATCGACCGCGAGCAGTTGCTGGAACGGGCGCACTACTTCGGCAAGACCGGTTACGGTCAATACCTAGCCAAGCTGGCAGGCGAACACGAATCATGAGAATGCTCATCATCGGCCGGCATGGGCAGGTTTCCCGGGAACTGCAGAGCAGGCTGGGCGCAGTCGGCGAGCTGATCGTGCTGGGTCGAGATGAACTCGACCTGGCGCAACCCGAGCAGATTCGTCGACAGGTGCGAAGCGTTGGTCCCGATCTGATCATCAATGCGGCGGCCCATACGGCGGTGGATTTGGCCGAAAGCGAGCCAGACCTGGCCTTTGCCATCAACTCGACCGCCCCAGGCATCCTGGCTGAAGAAGCTTTAACCCTCGATGTGCCGTTGATTCATTACTCCACCGATTATGTCTTCGACGGTGAGAAAGTCGGCCCTTACACCGAAGACGACACGCCCCATCCGCTCGGCGTCTATGGAAAGAGCAAGTGGGCGGGCGAACGCGCCATTGCCGAAGTGTCGGGCAAGCACCTGATCCTGCGCACCAGTTGGGTTTACTCCAACCATGGCCGCAATTTTCTGCTGACGATGCAACGGCTGCTGCAAGAGAAACCCGAGCTGCGCATCGTCGCCGATCAGATCGGCGCACCGACCTGGGCCGGCACCATTGCCAACAGCACCCTGGCGTTGATCGAGCGCTGGCAGGCCGGTGGAACCGCTTGGGGTACCTATCACTTGACCGCCCAAGGCGAAACCTCCTGGTTTGGCTTCGCCCAGGCCATTGGTGAAGCGCTGCGCCAACAGGGCAAGCCTTGTGCAACCTTGATTCCGATTCCTTCCAGCGAGTATCCAACGCCCGCTGTTCGACCGCTCAACTCCCGCCTCGATTGCAGTCGCTTGGCGCGTGAATGGGGCGTCAGCCAACCTGACTGGCAAACCGCGCTGCAGGCGTGCCTCGCCGGGCAACCTTGAAAAACCTGCCCGAGAAGACGGCAATACAGCCAGCATCGCCCCCAACTGGCGCATAAAAATGCTGGCATCCCGCGTCGATCATCCTCGATACGACAGCTTTCCGCCCTTTACGACCTGTCATGCGAAAATGGCACGCCCGCTGCAAACGCCCTCCCCCGAGCTTTCCAAACCGTTCAGGGAGCAAACGCATGAACACACAACTCAAACCCACGCTGGGCACGCTGCACTTGTGGGGCATTGCGGTGGGGCTGGTGATTTCCGGGGAGTATTTCGGCTGGAGTTATGGCTGGGGCGTGGCCGGGACGCTGGGCTTTCTGGTGACGTCATTCATGGTCGCGACCATGTACACCTGCTTCATCTTCAGCTTCACCGAACTGACCACCGCCATTCCCCATGCCGGCGGGCCCTTTGCCTACAGTCGCCGCGCCTTTGGCGAAAAAGGCGGGTTGATCGCAGGTCTCGCCACGCTGATCGAGTTCGTCTTCGCGCCACCGGCGATTGCCCTGGCGATTGGTGCCTACCTCAACGTTCAGTTCCCCGCCCTTGATCCGAAACACGCGGCGGTGGGCGCTTACATCGTGTTCATGGGCCTGAACATCCTCGGGGTGAAGCTGGCGGCGACCTTTGAACTGGTGGTCTGCGTGCTGGCGGTGGCGGAGCTGCTGGTGTTCATGGGCGTGGTCGCTCCGGCGTTCAGCTTCAGCAACTTCGCCCTCAATGGCTGGGCCGGTTCCGATGTGTTCGGCGCACCGGCGATTGCCGGGATGTTTGCGGCGATTCCGTTCGCGATCTGGTTCTTCCTGGCCATCGAAGGCGCGGCGATGGCCGCCGAAGAGGCCAAAGACCCGAAACGCACGATTCCCAAGGCCTACATCAGCGGCATCCTGACCCTGGTGTTGCTGGCCATGGGCGTGATGTTCTTTGCCGGTGGCGTGGGTGACTGGCGCACCCTGTCGAACATCAACGACCCGCTGCCGCAAGCGATGAAAACCGTGGTCGGCGAGAGCTCTGGCTGGTTGCACATGCTGGTGTGGATCGGTCTGTTCGGTCTGGTGGCGAGTTTCCACGGCATCATCCTCGGCTACTCGCGACAGTTCTTCGCCCTGGCCCGCGCCGGGTACCTGCCGGCGTCGCTGGCCAAGCTGTCGCGGTTCCAGACCCCGCACCGGGCCATCATCGCCGGCGGCCTGATCGGTATCGCTGCGATCTACAGTGATGGCCTGATCAACCTGGGCGGCATGACGCTGACGGCGGCGATGATCACCATGGCCGTGTTCGGCGCGATCGTGATGTACATCATGAGCATGCTCAGCCTGTTCAAACTGCGTAAAACCGAACCGAACCTGGAGCGCACCTTCCGCGCGCCCTGCTATCCGTTGGTGCCGTTCATTGCCTTGGTGTTGGCGGTGGTGTGCCTGGTGGCCATGGCCTGGTTCAACGCGCTGATCGGCCTGATTTTCCTCGGCTTCATGGTGGTGGGCTTCGTGTACTTCATGCTGACCGCGCAATTGCGGGCGGATGCGCCGGCGGATGCGATGTTGACGGGTTTGTAGGGTGACCTCGACATATCAGGCCTAGAATGGAACCACTGCGAAAACAAATCGCTCAATAGTGGTATGCAGGATCGATTGGCGAAATCCGTCAATCGGCCTGCGCTTAAGGAGAGCCCTATGCCCTGGTATGCCTGGTTGATTCTGATCGTAGCCATCGGCTCGATCGTTGGCGGTTTGATGATGCTGCGCGACACCGCCAGCAAGGTTGAGCTGACCGATGAACAACGCGCCCGCGTGGCTGAACGCAATGCACAAGCGGATGCCAAGGATGCGCAGGACCGCTAGATAGCACTCAAGGACGAATCATTGACCTGTGGCGAGGGGGCTCGCTCCCGTTGGGTTGCGTAGCGGCCCTTTAGGTTGGGTCTGCTGCGCAGCCCAGCGGGAGCAAGCTCCCTCGCCACAGGTCTCGCTATAGTTTGTGCTTCTTGTGCTTCAGATCATTCCCAATCGGCTTTTGCGATATGCAGGCCATGCAGCCCCTTGTACGCCGCACGCTCCGGCGGGCTCCAGCCCTCCAGCAACGCCTCCTCCAGACGATAAATTTCCACCCCCAGCGGCCGACACACGCTCAGCGGATCCTGCGCATCAGGCCCCCACATCGCCAGCGACAAATCCCCGCCCGGGCAGGTCGAAAGCGCGCATAGCAGATCGATCTCCGCGAAGAACTCCAGGTAATCGCCCTTCTGCGCCGGACAGGCTTTCATGAAGTACATGTCGTCGTGGTTCAGCCCTGTGCACTGGAAGATGTTCAACACGTCGTGCACATCGAACTCGGTCAGCCCATAGGGCAATACCGCCCGGGTCAGATTGGAATGGCAGTGATGGTGGAAATCTTCGCCGGTGAGCATTTTGTTCACATAGGGATCACAGCGGGTGCCGAGCAGATCGTGCAGGCGACCGCCATGCTCATCGATGCCATAACCGGCCAGGCTGTCGTCGGTGATGGTCACCAGCGGGCGCAGAAACGGCAGGTTCGACCAGAGGCGATCGTGGGTGGTGACGTGGGCGCCCTGCAACTGCCGGGTGCGCGCAGCCCACAGACGTTCCCGAGGATCGTGGGCATTCCAGACATTGAAATCCCCGACTTGCGGGCCCACAGGCGTGGTCACTCGGAACACATGCCCGGCCGGGACCTCCCAGGCCCGCCCCGTGCGAATCGGCACCTCGAAGGACTCGATCAACGTGCGCCCGCCCTTTGAATCCCGCACCCGCTCATAGAAGGCCTTGTCCACCTGCAAGGCCGAACCTTTGCTGACCTGATAGGCCGCTGGATAGTCTTTGTACATGCTCATTGCCTCCGGATTGATCAACAATCTTCAGCGCTTGCAGTAAACACGATTCGTGCCACTGGCCAGGTGCGTTTCATGGCCGTTCGACGCATCTGTGTGCTTTTCAGCAGTAGAAGTACAGTCACCATGCAATTTTCATTGGGTAAGATGTCGCATTGATACTGGAGATATCAGATGCGTTATTCGCAGGACCATAAAGCCCAGACCCACCAACGCATCATCAAGGAAGCTTCAGAACGTTTTCGCCGCGACGGCATTGGCGCGACCGGGCTGCAACCATTGATGAAGTCGCTGGGCTTGACTCACGGTGGCTTTTATTCGCACTTCAAGTCCAAGGATGAATTGGTGGAAAAAGCGTTACAGGCTGCTTGCGAGCAGGTGGACGGGTTATGTGCACAGATTTTTGCAGAGGAGCGGCCTCTGGATGCGTTCATCGACACATACCTGTCCGAATGGCACCAGACTTCACCCCACCAGGGCTGCCCACTGGTGACCATTTCTTCAGAACTGGGCCTGCGGGGCCAGCCGAGCCCCACCAGCGATCGGGTGCTCAAGGCACGGCTGGAGCAAATCAAGGGCACCCTTGAAGGCGAAAACGCCGACGATCGCAGCATCGTCATCATGGCTGCGCTGGCCGGCGCCCTGCTTCTGTCGCGAAGCGTCGCCGACGTCGAGCTTGCTCAACGCATACTCGACGTGACTCGCGCACACCTCAAACAGCCCCAGGGTTAACCCTGCCAGCGCTTGAACAACACGCTGGCATTGACCCCGCCAAACCCGAAGCCGTTGGACAACGCGTACTCGATGGCCATCGGCCGGGCCTGACCGTGGACGATGTCCACGCCTTCGCTGGCGGGGTCCGGGTTTTCAAAGTTGAGTGTCGCCGGGACGATCTGATCGCGGATCGCCAACAGGGTGAAAATCGCCTCGATCCCCCCTGCTGCGCCGAGCAAATGCCCGGTGGCGGACTTGGTCGATGTCACGGCGATCTTGTTATCCGTGCCGAACAACGCCTTGATGGCCGCCAGTTCACCCAGATCGCCGACGGGGGTCGACGTGGCATGGGCATTGAGATGCTGAACCTGCTGCGGCGTTACGCCCGCCTGGGCCAACGCCAACGACATGGCCCGACGTGCACCGCTGCCGTCTTCAGGGCCGGCCGTCAGGTGATAAGCATCGGCGGTGGTACCGTAACCGACGATTTCCGCCAGAGGTGTAGCGCCGCGGGCCAAGGCATGCTCAAGGGATTCGATCACCAGCAGGCCAGCACCCTCGCCCATCACAAAGCCATCGCGCCCGCTGTCGAAAGGCCGTGAAGCGCGCTCCGGCGTGTCGTTGTAACCGCTGGACAACGCGCGAGCCGCCGCAAACCCGGCGAGGCTGACCCGATCGATCGCCGCCTCCGCCCCGCCACACACCGCGATGTCCGCCTCGCCGGCGCGAATCATCCGCGCCGCATCACCAATCGCCTGAACCCCGGCGGCACAGGCCGTTACCGGCGCACCCAGCGGCCCTTTGAAACCGTGCTGAATCGACACATGCCCCGCCGCCAGGTTGACCAGAAACGACGGAATGGTGAAAGGCGAAAGACGCCGTGGTCCCCGGGTATCCGTGGTGCGCACCGCATCGGCAATCGCACCGAAGCCACCGACGCCAGATCCAATAATGGTGGCGGTGCGCTCCTGGGCATCGGCCGTCTGCGCCTGCCAACCGGCCTGCTCGATCGCCTGCCGCGCCGCTTCCATGGCGAACATGATGAAGCGGTCCATCTTCTTCTGCTCTTTGGGCGGCGTTGCCAGGTCCGGATCGAAGCCCGCCTCGTGGTCATCCGCCACCGTCTGCACGGCACCTCCGACCTTGGCCGGCAGATCGGCAACCACCTCCTCCGGCAAATTGCGCAACCCGGAACGCCCGGCCAGCAGACGCTTCCACACAGCCTCCACACCGCTACCCAACGGAGTCACCAGGCCCATGCCCGTAACAACCACTCGACGATCACTCATACCGCAACACCTCTAACCGATTTTTCCCGCATTCACTTGTAGCGCGAAGCGGCTCTGCTTTTGGAAAGATTGGGCGCCATCACGTGACGCGCGGCGACGAAAGCGTCCCATTCTTTGGCATCGGGCAGCGAAGGGATGGTGACCAGCTCTCCCTGATCCAGACCCGACAGCGCCGCGTCGACCATCTCCCCCGCCTCCATCACCATGTCTGCCGGAATCTGCGTCGCATCGATCCCGGAACGCTCCCAGATCTCGGTGCGGGTTACACCGGGCAACACAGCCTGGACCTTCACACCGGTGCCATCGAGCTCGGCGTTCAGTGACTGGGTCAGGCTTAGCACATAAGCCTTGCTGGCGCTGTAGGTCGCGTTAAAGCGCTCAGGGAACAGGGCCACCACCGACGCGATGTTGATGATCGTGCCACGGCCTGCCTTGGCGAAACTGGCCGCGGCGGCCGATGCCAGGCGGGTGACCGCAGTGACGTTCAACTGGATCATTTTCTCCAGCTGATCGGTATCGGCATTGGCCAACAAACCGTCCGCCGCCACGCCGGCGTTGTTCAGCAGCAGGGTAATGCTCGAGTCGCTGCGCAGGCGTTGCTCAAGTTTGAGTACCTCGTCTTTTTGAGTGAGGTCGGCCTTGAGGACTTCGACCTGGACGCCGTGCTCGGCGCGCAGCTTGGTGGCGGCTTCGTCCAGACGCTGCTGATCACGGGCGACCAGCAGCAGATCGAAACCCCGCGCCGCCAGACGCTGCGCGTAGATTGCGCCGATACCGGAGGAAGCACCGGTGACGAGGGCTGTACCTTGGGATTGGGTGGACGTCATGACTGCGCTCCTGGTGAACATGCTCAAGGAAATGCCAAGCGCCGGAACACCGGATCGCTTCGACGGTAAAGTCATTTATTATATGCATAATCTAATTTGAATATGATAGTCGTAATTTCGATTACGTCGATAGAGAGTGACGATCGGCCGCTTGCACCGGAAAAGAAAAAGGCCGGTCAATGACCGGCCCCTTGGCGTTGAATAATCAGCTTAGTTCACTTCCAGCTTCTCGCGGTTGCGATCCAGAATCGCCTTGCCGATGCCCTTCACTTCCAGCAGCTCGTCAACCGAGGCAAACGGTCCATTGATGTCACGATAGGCAACAATCGCATTGGCCTTGGCTTCACCCACACCGGACAGCTCGCGCTGCAGGGTGGGCGCATCGACCGCGTTCAAATCGATCTTGGCGCTCTGCTCCTTTGTTGACACCACTTGCGCCATTGGAGCAGGACCACTCTCAGGCTTGGCCGCAGGCGCAGCAAACGTTGCGGTTGAGAGAGTGGTGAGAAGGGCGAAAACCAGGGAAGAGATAAAACCTGTACGCATAAATGACGCTCCATGACATCGATTGAGGAAGCAGCTTTTCCGAAGCTGCTTCTCGAATTTAGGTTATGGATGGAGGTTGTCAAAAATGGGGTCGTTACGGGATGTGAAACAATGGCGAGAGTCAGCGTTCGAGTGTGCTCAGGACATCCATCGCCATACGCTTCTGGATGGATATCCGCGAATATTCATTCATGAAGGCTTCACGGGTCACCGGTTCAAGACTCAGCTCGAATAGCGCTTCTATGGCCCCTTCGACATCGCAGGGTTCAAACACTGAGGCGTTTGAAATTTTGGTGTTGGTGAACCTGGCGGAGTATCCCGCTAACCCCGCAAGAATTGGTTTGCCCGTCGCGGCATATTCAAAAAGCTTTGAGGGAATGACCCGACGAAATGACTTGAATGAGTTCAGGTGCAAAAACAGAACGTCGGCTTCCTGATAAAACTTCAGCAGGTCTTTGCGCTGAACGGGCGCGATAACCTCGACATTGGAGACATCGCTATTTTTTAGCGCCAATTGAAGGTGCCCCAACAGGCCACCCGCACCAATAACGCAGAAATGTGCCACACCCTCCAGCCGTTTAGCCAAAGCCGGAAGGATGAGATGAAGTCCCTGCCCAGCTCCGATATTGCCGGCGTATACGACCTTCAATAATTTCTCGCTGTCAGCATCACCGTGTTTTCCCGGCAGCTTTTTGAAAAACAGCTCATCGACGCCGTTGGTATGGGTCGAAAAACTGAGCCTGGGGTAATGGGCCGAGAAGTAGCTCAGAAAACCAGGCGATATGAGATTGACCCGAGCCGCCCGGCCGATCGTCAAACGTTCGATCCTGGAGAATATCCAAGTGGCTATTTTTCCGAGACGGCTAGGGAACAGCTCTGGCAAGGTGTCTACAAAAATATCGCGTATATCCAAGTAAAGCGGGGTCTTGGTAAAGAACCCGACGCACGCCCCCAACGTCGCCGTCATCAGCCGCGAAGACGAGGCCACGACCAAATCGTAATCCTTGCCTTTTATCGCCCTGCTCACGCCCAGCGCATAAGAGGCGAAAGCCCGGGCCTGGTCCAAAAGCCCGTTTTTATGAATCGGCAAGGCAATGCGCCGAATCGTCAGGCGCGAACATTCTTGAAACTCTGCTGCAGCGGCGCCGAAAGAGTGGTAGCGATTAGGCTGCGTAGTGACGACGTCTACACGTACGTTGGCGCAGGGCTCAGCCAGCAATGCCTTTACCAATGCTTCAACCCGAAACGATCCAGCGGCCAGATCCGGAGGATAATAGAAGCTCAGAACAAGCACGCGAATGGTCATTATCGAGCCACTACGCTGGCCGATTCAGCGGGCAGAACCCGATGATAAAGATCAATCAGCAACGCCTCCTGGTCTTCCCAGTTCAAACTCATCGAAGCGCTCTTGGAGTTGTTCGCCAGCCTGGAACGGAGGCTTGAATCATTGACCAGCGACTTCAACGCGTCTGCCAACATTTGATCGTCACCCTCTCGAACCAGCAAACCCACTTCGTGAGCGCGAACAATTCGACGGATCTCCGGAAAATCGGTCGCGACTACGGGTAATCCGGCGATCAGATACTCGAACAGTTTGTTGGAGTCCGTTGTGAAATGATTCAGGCAGGTATTTTCGATTGGCTGGACACCAATGTCCGCCGAGGCGGTGTAATCGGGTAGATCCGCCAATGAAACGGTAGGTATGAAATGCACCCGATCCGCCAGCGCCAGCTCCTGGCTTAGGGTTGTCAAAGGCTGCGTGAGACGTCCTCCACCGATAAACACAAAATATGCCTCGGGTACCAACGCCGCGGTCCGCACTAACCGCTCCAATCCGCGACCTTGTTGCAATCCGCCCTGATAAAGAATGATCGGCCAGGCTTCGCTCAGACCCAGCTGTTTGCGAATACGTTGTGACGACTGGGTGAATGTCAGCCGTGGCCGATTCTGCAATACCACCGGGCGAGGTATCCCGTATGCACGGGCGAAAAACTTCGCCCGTGCATCGGTCGTCGTGATCGTTCCCTGAACCCGTGGCATCAGGTATTTCTCGACAACACCGACCAATCGCCGAAAGCTGTTGTAACCCTCACGGCTGGTGCTGATTTCGTGAGCGTCGTAGACCACCCTTGCACCGCTGACCTTGGCCGCGAGCCAGGCAGTCGGCAACGTATTGACATCATGGGCGTGGACCACATCGGCACGGTACCTGGCAATGCGGGCAAGCAGAACGCTGTGAGTCCACAGGCGCGCGACGATGCGCAGGACTTGCCTCGCGGGGCTTAAACGGCCGATAGATGCGTTACCGCCCACCTGCCCGGAACTTACCTTGGTTTTGCGCAGTTTCCAGAACGGGCTACGGGCAACACGCGAAACCTTTATTCCACCCTCCAGAATTTCGTGCTCCAACGTTACACCCGGGGTATGCAAGGCGAATACCGTGACGTCATGCCCGGCACCCTGAAGTGTTTGTGCTTCCTTGAGCACACGGGCGTCGTTACGAAATTCGTTCCAGACGATCATTGCAATGCGCGACATGGGCGAATTCCTTTTACAGCGCGTCGGTAGTTTCAAGCGATTCATAATATTCAAGAAGATCAGGCAAAAGCGTGAAGGCGTCTTCATAGTTACCACGTGAACACAGACGCTCAAACGCGTAAGCCAAGGCTGAAACCATGATTGCAGCACTCGGAACGTCTTTTAAACTTTCGCGAGAAGCTCGAGCGCTTTCAATGGCGAGTAAAAATTTAGGTCTGTCAATAATAAGCCAGTTGGCACCTACCGGTTCAATTTTCCAATTTGGCCAGTGACTCACGAATGCGTCGCCCGCTTCCGACAGAAATAACGTATTGGGGCTGACATCTGCACATACCCACTGCCTTGGCAACCCTTCCAGAAGCGAAATTATTCCAGCATAACGATCCCGAAACGCTTGCAGAACTGCGGATTTCTCCCGTGAAACGACTAACGATAGATTAGAAATTAATTCATTGGTCAAGCGTTGCTCAAGGTAAAGATGCGAACGCCTGAACTGTTGAACAAATGTCTCCACGGGCTCCATGGACATTAATTTCTGCGCTATAGAAATCAGGCTGGAGCCCTGCTCCCGCAGTGTGACCTTGCGTACCTTGTCAAACTCGAAGACATGGCAACTGTATCCACGCACTTTCCTTGAGCCTTTAAATTGAGGAACTGGGATCAGCGGCACGGTCTGCAAAAGCAAACTTTCACGCATTGCCAAAAATTCTGCAGGCGCGTCGTATAGTTTAAATAGAAAAGTTTTCTGATCGCCGTCTTTGTTGGCAAAACGCGATTCAAATGAATATATGTGGGGTTGCCCGATTTGACTCCACGTACTGGATAGATAAATTGTGTACGGGGACGATAGATACGTCATCATTGCAGTCATCCATTCCCCCCTGAAATCTTCGTTGAGAAGGGATTTTATTTCGGCCGTATAAACGGAGTCCGTGACCACGAGCGGCTTATCGTGAAAAAACATCGCGTTGATTTGCCGATATTGCAACCGCAGAGAGGTGACATCCTGAATCAGGGTGGACAATCTTGACAGGCCTTGCCGCACAAGCAAAAGAGCTATAAGCGCTGGGAATATTTTTGGCGGTGTAAAGAACAAATAATCCGCCACCATACAAAAAAAAGTAACCAAAAAACCGACAGACGATAGGGTATTCAATACGTCAACATAGTTTTGTTGAATAAGTCGCCTTACTTTTGGAAGGCGATCATATAACACAACAATGATAGCGCCGACGACGACACAATAACCTAGCAAGGCCGATATGAGTAAAGGGTAGATATAAATCAGGATGGATACAGCAATGAATACGAACGTGCCCGCTGCCAGTCCACGCGTGTATTTGGAATAGACTTGCGTCGCTATTTTTCGCTGGTTGTCGAACAACTTCAGCTTAGCGCTATTTTTTAAAAGCTGATCTGCACCTCTGCGGGAAAAATAGGCAATGATGAAATTCGACAGAATATAAAGGCCGTAACAGATAACCGCGAGCAAGCTGAACGCTATAATGAGATGCGTCTTCTTCAAGCTCTGCAGGTACATGGGAAAGTAATGTGGCACTTTTTCAGCGCCCAAAAGTATGAGAACCTTCAATGGCAAAAAAAAGGTGAGCAACAGTAACACTTGCGAGAAAAAATGCGCCGCCTGAAGAGTCAAACTTGTAAATGGAACAACCTTTAAGAATTTCCCACCCAGCGAAAAGCACCACCCCATAGTCACTCTTATGAGATCCAGTAGACCAGTCATCACTTATAACCTATCAGGGTTGAAACACGTCGCATATTATTTCCACATTTCGCCAGGTAAGAAATTATTAGAAAATCTAAATTTCCCAATAAATAGAAACATGGGCCCCTGAGCTTACTGATCCTTTGGGCTGTGTATAAATACCGCCTACGACCGGGCGATCCTGCTTATAGTAGTGAACCTTGTACACTCCGTCCGAGCTATCAATTATTTTTCGACGATACCCTAGACGCTTGAACTCCTTCGCAATCGCCTCCTCAGCTTCTTTCGGGCTGTCATCGACCAGGACATTATTAACTTTCAGCGTTCCTTCACTGCTGGATTTGCTGTATTCCTTAACCAACGTACCGTTGATTCTCAGTTTTGCGCCATCATCCAGCAACACTTGAACTGACTTGTCGCCTTGACCACATGCAGCAAGCATAAAGGCCGCCGCTAAAACCAAAATTTTACGCTTCATACTTTTTTCTCGGAAAGTTAATACAGACTCAGTTTTATCGAATTCATATCACTGTTGTCACATCTTACAAGTTATGCTCTCCTTGCTACTGAACTCTTTTGTCACCAAGCGCGCCAGCCAGCGCAACGAGTTGCCTTATATAACTTGCACTCTGATTTTGCTCTGAGCCAGAGCAATAAGTATCAAATCTTTCAGCAGGGGAAAGCTCGACAATCCGCTCCAGTGAAATCTCTCGCCAATAATCGGAAGACTGCCAGTGTTTCATCGTAAAACTAACCACGTACAACGCGACACTCTGCGTCAACAGGTTCTGTAAACATGCGAACGTATCTTCATGGTGTGAGAAGTACGTAATGTCACTGCTCAGAAACCGAGCATGCTCGAACATGCAGTCATTCAGCCTTATCATGAAGCGTCTATCAAATGCGTGCGTGATTCCAAAATTCCACAGCATTAAAAGAGCTAGAAGCCGGTCGCCTGCGACTTGGCTCTGCCAGACAACATGATCTTTTTCAGACCATTGTTTGAAGCTGTGATTAAGCCAATCACTTACAAACTCTCGAGCCGGCATAAGGGCGGAAAAATCATTGGTATCCGTTGCGTGCAACATCAATATGGTTGCATGGTGAAACGAGTGCCAGGAAACAAGATGCTTATGAAAACCAATGTTCTCTGGCAAACGCTTCTTGGGTGACCAGGGTAAAGAAACTCCTTCATCCAGAAGGCAGGTGCCCTCATCAAAGAAGCCCTTTTTTTGCAGCGTAGCGTGTGGAAATCTTGCAGATAAGCACTCGTACAATCTTTCACCAAGCGCTGGCGGCGTTGGTAAGAAAGACGAATATCCGCGTTCGCAATCTTGCTTTTGCAAATACTCTATGGCTGAAAATGGCTTTTCACTCCAAACCGAAATGCTTTCTACTTTAAGAGTTGCGCCGATTGGAGAAGGTGCACCTCTCAGGTATATTCTAATTTCAGTTATGCAGCCACTTTGCAAATCGCCAGGCTTATTGTAAAGCTCAAACAACAAATCAGACTGTGCAAATGAAAAATCCACCCAGTGCTCGGTTCTGGGGTTAACACTTGTGACACCAATAAACCTGGAGCCTTCGCCATACCCTAAAGATACGGAGCGAAGTGAATCCCAGCCTGACATTTTAATTCTAACGCTGAGACCATTTGCAGATGCGGGTTCAGGCAATGCAAAGCGAATTTGATAATTGGATTCCGGACCTGAAAAGGTAAACTTCATCCCATCTTCTATTCGAGTTGATGACGCATTACCTTTGAATCGTTTTGGGTCAAACGGAATTGCGCCGACGGAAGAGGCGCTATTGCTGAATAAAACTGCAAAATCCAATACCCTATCCGGGTGTATCGCACCGACGGTCTTCAAGCCCGAACCAGGATTCGAACCTTCATTCGGAAGGAAGCTCGACAACTTGTCCAACAGAAACAAATAAAAATCATCGACATAGTGAAAGGGGCTCAATCCCCACCGATGCTCTTCATTGCCATATACACATTCTACTGGGGGGTGTAGAAATTGATTTGGCGCCAAATCACGCGCCATCCGCTCATAAAGGCGCAATAGGAACATGTTCGATTCGCGAATATACGCGGGATTGAAAGCCGAACCGAAAGTCATTCCGCTTTTTGTTTGGGCGCTCCATAGAGTTCGATTCACCACAACCTTCGAGAGGTTACCCGCCGCACTCATTATGCTAACAAATCGTTCCCAGCCCGTTTCCCAAAGAGAAAAAAACTCTTCAGACCCCGAAATTATCAATCTACCAGGTTCATTTTCCTCATCGAATCCAGCACTTCGCAACTCGTTTGAAACCGTGAAAATGCCGCCGCTACCGGCGGAGAAAATATTGAACCTTTCATCAATCAAGTCGATAAGGAAGATATCAAATTTTAAATCATCGATCTTACCCAACAGCGTTTTTTCGAGATCCGCCTTGACAATTGCCGCTTGGAACTTCGAACTCAGTTTAGCGCTGTATATATCAACAGTCGGGTGTGAAGTGAAGGCGCTGGCAAACGAGCTGCGGGCATAGTAGGCCGCTAAATCAAACGCGTGATTCACGTCGTAGTTGAGGACGTCCCGACTTACGCAACTTCCAAAAACAATGATTCTCACGGCGTTCTTTGTTGCGACCTTAACTTCCCTGCCGATGAGAGTTCGCTCAGTCACTGGACACACTCATTGATAACATTCAACTCGTGACCAATGGTTCTAACAATAGACGTCTGGTTTTCAACGCGGACGCGAGCAGCTTTAGACATCGTTGTAAATAGTTGAGGTTGTTCGACAAGCTGCGCAATACCGGCAGCCATCACCAGATGGTCCTCTCCAGGTGCCAGAATGCCGCAATCTCCATCCACGAATTCGGGGATGGCTGCGATAGCGTTGGTCACAGGTATCAGGCCCGACGACATGGCTTCGTCACGAGAAACGCCCTGAGTGTCCATGCGGCTCGGGCAAAGGAACAAGCCGAAGTCCTTATGAAGTTTTGCAATATCGGACTGTTTTAAATAGCCACGCTCAATACGGATATTTCGATACTGTCTGAGCGGAGCAAGCGTTTCTTCAAATAGCGGACCGTCTCCAACCATCAGGAACTCCAGCTCGCTAAACCAGGGTTTGAGTGCCAGAGATTGAATGGCTTTGACGCTCAGATCATTCGCGTAGGTATGCGATGCATACGGCCTTACCGACAAGATTTTCTTGCGCTGCTCAATCGGTTTTTCCTGATAGGAAAAGAGCTCTGTGTTGATCGGGTTATGAATGATTTCGTATTGGCTGTCCGGCAGGCGGAACCCCAAATCCTCCATCACCTCTTCAGCGAAGTAATGAGAAACGAACACCAACTTGAGGTTGCCTGGCATCGGCTGCAGCAGATCACGCCAGAAGCCCAGGCGTTTTTCGCTTTCGAGCTTGGCCAGTTGCAATTGGTCTTCGGTGCTGTAGTTGTACTCACGACGCCACCACGGCTGAATTTCCGCGCCGTGAACCCATACGACCACCTTCGTGGTATGCAGGTGCTGACTCAGGACATGCCACATTTCAGCGTCGAGGAAATGCACCAGAACGGTCTTGTACCGGCCCTTTTCGAGCATCTTTGCCAGGGTCGACTGCGAGCCGGTTACCACGTTGATGTTTTCGAACTCGTGGTAGCTCACCGATTCATTCTTGCGCAGACGGAACACATCGACGTCCAGCCCGTGCTGCTGGTAAGCGCGGACGCGGGTGTGAACGAAACCATTTCGATACAGATCGTCGTATGAGGGATAGTGGTTAGTGACCAGCAGGTGATCAGCCTTCGCCAACATATCTGAAGGCTGTAGATCACGGTGTCCCAGCACGAGTGCCTTGATTTCAGCCTGGCCACTGGCATAAACGCGCACGCCCAGGCGGATAAAGTCCGCTTCAGGTGGAATATCCGAAGTATGGTTGCGATTGGCGTGTTGCATGACGTGGCTGATGCGCTGCTTTTGCGCATCAAGGAACAGCACCACCAACTGCACGTTCAAGCCCGGTGTAACGTCCAGGTAGAGCTTGAGCTGCTGGCCTTGGACGAATTGGGCGATACTCAGATCCTGCTGCGCATAAATGTATTCGTGCTTGCCATCGGTAAGATCCGAAGCGAAATGCCAGGCGTCAAAATCTACGTTTGTCCGCAGCGACTTGCTGCGAACCGGCCCGAACATGTCGGCAAGACCGCGGCCTGTGATTTCAGGTGCGATATGCTCCTCGATCATCGGCTCGATGGCTTCGGCACGCGCCTGCAGTTCCTGGATGCTGAGGCCGGTATCCAGTTTGAGGTCGTCAACGACTTCACCGATATCCGCATCGCCAAGACCTGTGGCATTTCTGCAGTAGTTGAACGGGTCGATGCCCAGAATCTGTTCATGGGTGTAGCGACGGTCGGACAAGGACAGAGCCCAGTCACTCAGTCTCTCGTCGGCTTGCAAATACGCACTGATTATCGAACTTCGGGCCGCTGCTTCAGCCGCTGGACGATATTGCTGATCGTTATTCTGCAACTGGATCCCGCTGGGGCCGTTCTCATAAAACGTGCTTTTGCCGACCACTTTGGCTTGGCTGTAGCGGGTCGCAAGCACAAGGTCCAACAGGTAGTTGGGGCCGTAGTAGTCCTGGGACACCATACCTGCCAGCAACGGCGCGTCGCCAACGATCTGAGCCAGACGCATTTTTCCAGCGTCTTCCAGAGCGACCAGCGACAGGCGTGGATCATCCACTTCGCCGATGTCAGCCAGCGAGCCGCGCAGGACAATAGTCATGCGCAGATTCGCATAGTTTTGACGCTGCAAATGTCCGATCAACGTTGCGAGTTCAGCTTTATTGGCAGCAATGGCGACCACGCTGACTTCGGGCAAGGCATCAGACGGAGCCTTGTTCAATACTTTAGTCATCACATAAGCCAGGCGCTGAGCATAGGTATGCTCTTGCATGACTTTTCTCAGGGCTGCCAAGCGCAGTTTGCTGCTGTTGACTTCATCGCCAGCCAAGGTCTCGAGACGGCGGACCATCTCACCCCCGTCGTCCGTAGTCACCACGAGGTCACCGAACAACAAACGTACGCCACGGGAGAAGTTGCTGACGGTAATGGTGTTACAGCCGAGCAACTCAAATACGCGCCGGGCAAACATGGTTTGCGATTGTTTTATTGAATTGAGGTTGATTGCGTAGCGATAGCCTTTGTAGGCGGTATCGATCTGATCAAACCTCAGAGTGCCGACAATGTAGGGCTGGTATTCGGCTGGGAACTGGTAATTGGCATCGTCCTTGCCGAAATTTCGGTCGAATATTTCCAGTGGCCGGAATTTCGGTAGCGCCTGAACGAAGTTGCCCAGATCACGAGTGCGCTCTGGGTAGCGGGCGTAGTAAGCCCCTGCGAAGCAAAACGCATCTTTACGCTCGTATAACTCGATCGGGTTATGTACCGCCGGCTGGCAAGCGAACGGCAGCAAGTAAACACGCTCGTGACCCAGCGCGCCTTTATAGCGGTGAATACAATCGATATCGGTGGTGAACACGAAATCGAACTGTTTGGCAGTGGTCAGGAATGTCTCGAAGTGAATCGGGTCTTCCTTGTTCCAGAAAACAGTCGGGACGTCACGCTCCGCACACCATGCCAGGATGCTCTGCAGCTCCTGGGCGTTATGGCCAATCTTGCTGCCCCACAAATCATCCTTGCCACGCCAGGCCGACTCGATAAACAACAACTCGGGCTGGAACTCGACGAGTTCGGACTGCCAATTGTCAGGAGTAAGCTGCAGCAGATTGCATTCGTACCGGTACGAGCCATAGGTGAACTCGTCCATCACGCAGGCTACTTTCAGGCTCGCGCGGGATTGGTCGGCCTGATTAATCAATGTGCTACGGATCCGTTCAGATGTATCAACGACCGCAGGCGGCGAATGGGGCTGCGCAGGTATTTGGAGAAGTGCGACCGGCTCTGCCACCGGGTGTTCGACGCCAATGCGTTTCTGGGCAGTTTGCTTACGTTGCTTGGCAGCCTTGCGATACAGATTGAACAGCGCGGTGGGCAGTCGCACCAGGCCACTCAGGGAACTGGCGTTGGATTTGATCTGGTAACCCAACTGGTAGGTCATGCTGGATCGCGTCTTGATCAAGCGCTGTTCAGCCAGGTGGCGCTGAGTGTTGGCGCGCTCAAGATTGTCGTTGAGCTCTTCGATTTTCCTTTGCTGCGCAGCGGTCTTTTCCAGCAAGTCGTTGAAGTTCTGTTTCAGATGCGGGATCTGCTTGCCCGTGACCTCTCGATACTTCTGATTAGCCGTCTCCAGCCAGCCTTTGGAGGCACTCAATTCACGCTCAAGTTGCTCGCGAATGTCCTGCCACTGCGCCTGGGTCGTGCACAGCAACTGCTCGGCAGCCTGATGGCTCGCCTTCTCGTGGAACAACTGTTCTGACAGTAACTCGCGTTCCTGTGCAGCCTGCTGCTGCAGATCCTTGACCTGAACTTCCAACGTTTGCCGGGCAGCCCGCTCATTGTCCAGTTGCCCAAGAGTTTCCTGGCACTGCTCCTGAACAGCGGTCAACAAACGTTCGGTAGCCTGATGACTGGCCTTTTCGTTCAGCAGCTGTTCTGCCAACACTCCGCATTCTTGTTCAAACTGAGACTGCGCTGCATTGAATTGGATTTCCAGCGCCTGCCTGGCTGTACGCTCTTCATCCAGCTGAGCGCTGACCATCGAAGACTGATCAGCGCTCGCCTGCAAGTCTTGTTCAAATTGAGCCAGCAGCGCGCACTTTTCCTGTTCCAGGCTGGCGAGCATGAGTTCATGTTGATGCTTGAGTGCGTCGGCCTGCCGTCCACTTTCCTGCATTCCGGCGTTCAGAACGTTGAGCTCGTTGTTTTGCAACTTCAACGCGTGAATCTGCTCTGTAGCCGCCCGATATTTCGTATTGGCCTCGTCAAGACGCTGCCTGGCGTCACTGAGCTCAATCAAAGTCTTCTCATGCGCGACCAGGGCTTTTTTCAGCTCGGCAACTTTCTGCACTTCGGGTTTAAGCAAAGCAATTTGTTCAGTGGCCGCGCGGTACTTGTTGTTGGCCTCCTCCAGCCGCTGTCTTGCACTCGACAGGCTGGCGTTCAAGTTTCGCTCTACCGCTTCAAATGCTTTTTCCAGCCCCTGAATCTGATCGATGTTCAGACTCAAGTCGGATACGACGCCACCCTCTTCG
Source organism: Pseudomonas sp. KK4 (assembly GCF_001984065.1). Classification (GTDB taxonomy): domain Bacteria; phylum Pseudomonadota; class Gammaproteobacteria; order Pseudomonadales; family Pseudomonadaceae; genus Aquipseudomonas. The sequence continues at coordinate 29,678 of NZ_LYVP01000027.1, read as the reverse complement.
CTTTTTTGCGCGACCATACCAAGCCATTTGCCCAGCACTTTGACTTCGATGACGCGCAGGTGCTTGCTCAGCATCCGGTAAGGCGCGAGGAGGTAGAACGTGTGTTTGTGATCGATGAAATCATTGACGCCAAATGGGACGGTGATGATCAGCCGTCCACCGGGCTTGAGCAGTGATGCCGCTTTCTCAACGAACATTTCCGGACGCACCAGATGTTCCAGCACTTCACTGATCACAATGGTGTCTGGTTCTGTAGCGTTGATATCCAGAGACAGAAAGTCAGCATTGACGTAGGTGATCTTCTGCTGGACGTGGGCCGGCTCGGCCCGGAGATAATCCTGCGCCTCGGCAATAGCCTGCGGGCTGGTATCGACCCCGGTGACGGAACAACCTTCGCGGGCCAGCAAAAGCGGGACTATGCCCTGCGAACATCCGACATCAAGCACTTGCTTGCCAGACACCTGCGCACAGATCCAATGGATACGCGCTTGGGTCTCCCGCATGAAATGCTCACCCAGCTTTCCGTAGTAAGCCTCCATGACTCGGTCATGAATGTCGGCCAGAGGCGCCGGCACATCCGTTTGCGGCGCCAGTTCGGCCAGCTGAGTGCTACTCATCTTCAATACTCTTTTCAGGCCGCGAACACGCCGGCGGCATCGATTACAACGGCGTTATCACGCAACGAGACGATCTTCTTGAATTCACGATGCTTAACGAGCAGAACGTGAATATGAGCGCTGTCAGTGGCGTAATCGGTATCAACGAGTTGGTGCTGGACAAGATCGGATGGCAACTTCTCGATGTTCGGCTCGACCAACAACAACTCGACACCCAGCTCTTCGCCCAACTGCCGCGCGATGTGCAATGACGGGCTCTCACGCAAGTCGTCGATATCGGGCTTGAAGGCCAGACCGTAGCAGGCCACTCGAACCTGACGAGCAGAGAGATCAGGGTGCTTCAACAGAAAATCAGCCAGCGCCAGCTTCACTTGCTGGATGACCCACTGCGGCTTGCTGTCATTGACTTCACGGGCGGAGCGAATCAGGCGTGCCAGTTCACGCGTGCGGCTGACGATGAACCACGGATCGACGGCGATGCAGTGGCCACCAACGCCCGGGCCAGGCTGAAGGATGTTCACCCGAGGATGGTGATTGGCGAGGCGAATCAACTCCCAAGTGTTGATACCGAGCTTGTCGCAGATCATCGACAGCTCATTGGCAAACGCGATGTTGACGTCGCGAAAGCTGTTCTCGGTCAGCTTGCACATCTCGGCAGTGCGAGTATCGGTGATGATGCACTCACCCTCGACGAAACAACTGTACAGCCGCACCGCCGCGGCCGAACACTTGGGCGTCATGCCACCAATGATTCGATCGTTCTCCACCAGTTCACGCAGGACGTGCCCCGGGAGCACTCGCTCAGGGCAGTGCGCGATTCGAATGTCGGAGTCCTCGCCATGGGTGCTCGGAAAAGTCAGATCCGGGCGTGCTTCAGCCAACCAGGTTTCCATCTGTTCCGTCGCGCCGACCGGCGACGTGGATTCAAGAATCACCAGGTCATTTTTTTTCAGAACTGATGCAATGGATTTACTCGCCGCCTCAATATAGGAGAGATCCGGTTCGTGCTGTCCTTTGAATGGCGTAGGCACTGCAATCAGAAATGCATCCGCAGGCGCCGGCGTCATCGAAGCACGCAAATAACCTTCGGTCACCGCTGCGTGAACAACCATGTCCAACTCAGGCTCAACGATGTGGATTTCGCCCCGGTTAATTGCATCTATCGCAGCCTGGTTGACGTCGATGCCAATGACTTTCTTGCGACGGGAAGCGAAAACGGCGGCTGTAGGTAACCCGATGTAACCGAGGCCAATGACTGAAACCGTTTCAAAACTCATGCTGCCGCCTCACTGGTTACATTCTTCCAACTCACCAACGCCTCACTGATATTGGCGCTGGCCGTTCCATCCCCGTAAGGGTTATGGGCATAACTCATTGCTTGATAGACGTCCTCATCAGTCAGGAGCTCACTCAGGTGATTGACGATGGAATGGACCTCGGTACCGACCAACTTGACCGTGCCCGCTTCCACAGCTTCCGGACGCTCAGTGGTGTCACGCATTACCAGCACAGGCTTGCCGAGCGCAGGCGCCTCTTCCTGGATGCCGCCCGAATCGGTGAGGATGATGTGAGAACGCGTCATCAGATAAACAAATGGCAGGTAATCCTGAGGCTCAATCAAGTGCACATTGCCGACACCGGACAGCATGCGCTGAACCGGTTCACGCACGTTGGGATTGAGGTGAACGGGATACACGAACTCGACCTGGGGAAATCTTTCGGCAGCTTCCAGAAGTGCATAGCAAATGCGCTCAAACCCGCCGCCGAAGTTTTCCCGACGGTGCCCGGTGACCAGCACCATGCGATTGCCCTCAGGCAGGAAAGAGAACGTTTCCTTGAACTGGTTGAGCAGAACGGATTCAGGCGCGTTCAGCTTCCGCACCACTTCCAGCAGGGCATCCACAACGGTATTGCCCGTTACATGGATAGCCTTGCAGGCGATGCCTTCATTGATTAGGTTCTGTCGGGAAGTCGGCGTAGGCGCAAAATGAAGCGTAGCCAGGCTGCCAGTAAGCCGACGGTTGCCTTCTTCAGGCCATGGTGAATAAAGATTATTGGTGCGCAGGCCCGCTTCGACGTGTGCGATCGGGATCTGTTGGTAATACGCCGCAAGGCTTGCAGCGAATGTTGTGGCGGTATCTCCATGAACCAGGATGACATCCGGCTTGAAGTCCTCCAGGACAGGCTTGAGCCCCTGGATGATCGCCGACGTCACGTCCGTCAGGTCCTGGCCCGGCTTCATGATGTTCAAGTCGTAATCGGGTGTCAGTTCGAACAAATCGAGGACTTGGTCCAGCATTTCCCGGTGCTGTGCGGTCACGCAGACTCTCGAATCGAATCGATCATCTTCAGTGAGGCGCAGCACAAGAGGAGCCATCTTGATGGCTTCGGGGCGGGTTCCAAAAATGGACAAAGTCTTGATAGTCACAAAATCCTCTACTTCAACAAATACGACGTTGAACTTGTCTGGGTCGCTCGCGCGGCACAATCATCAAATCCAAGGAATGGCGATGCACGGGACCAAAAACGGCGCCCGGGAATGAACAAGGGTCATAAAAGGAGAGAGGCAGGGTTCACGCAGGGCATTCCATCGCCGACTTTCCAAAAAATCCGTGCACAGCGGGTGGAGCAATGATGAAAAATTATTCATCTGGGTGTCGCAGGGCGCGGAGGATAGCAAACGGATGGCTGAATGGCATCCTGAAATGGCGGTTTTGCAACAGCGGTTTTTTGGAAAAGTTCAGAAAAACTGAATTTTTTTGATAGTTGGAGGGGAGACAGGGAAGGTTTTGTAGCCTGCGGGAAATGGCGAAAATTACTGTAGGAAGCTTCGTACACGGCACTTTTCGTGCCCCGACATTTGCGTTTAGCCTGTCACACCGAAAACGATGAATGAGCGAAAAAGCCGGCAGAAAAAGTTAATGTCTAAATGTAACAAAACCTTCAAATACGAAACGAAACGCCCCTATCGGGGCGGTGGAAATCGGATTTACTTGAGAGAGTAGTCAGGTTTCGAGGCGACGCTGTTGGTAGATCCAGTCAACGATATCGCCATCAGGGGTGTAACCGCTGACGGTCGCTCGCAATAACTGGCGCACCAGAGCGTAGTCATCTTGCTCAACCGCATTCAAGAGCTCAGCCAAACGAACCTTTAATAGATCCCACGGCAGATGGTCCTCATTGGCGCTCATGATCATCGGGTGTTGCGTAGCCGATACGTTGTCGCCAATCAGCAATTCCTCATAAAGCTTTTCGCCAGGACGCAGCCCAGTGAATTCGATCGAGATGTCACCCTGCAGGTTTTTTTCCGACCGCACACTCAAACCTGACAGATGAATCATCTTCTCCGCCAGTTCGACAATCTTCACAGGTTCCCCCATGTCGAGCACGAAAACGTCACCGCCCTGCCCCATGGAACCCGCCTGGATCACCAATTGCGCGGCTTCTGGAATGGTCATGAAGTAACGGGTAATTTTCGGGTGCGTTACGGTCAGCGGTCCCCCGGACTTGATCTGACTGTGAAACAGAGGAATCACCGATCCGGACGAACCCAGCACATTGCCAAAACGAACCATCGTGAAACGTGTCTTGTTGACCCGGGACACATTGGCCTTGTCGCCAAACAGAACAGGCGCGATCTCGCGACTCAACGCTTGCAGCGTCAACTCGGCCAGGCGCTTGGTGCTACCCATTACATTCGTCGGACGAACCGCCTTATCGGTGGAGACCAACACAAAATTGGATACACCCGATTGCAACGCAGCCTGTGCGGTATTAAGTGTACCGATGACGTTGTTCAGCACACCCTCGGCGATATTGTGTTCAACCATTGGCACATGCTTGTAAGCCGCGGCGTGATAAACCGTGTCCACCCTCCACGTCTTCATGACATCCAGCAGTTTTTCCTGATGACGAATGGAGCCGAGAATAGGCAATAGCTGAACAGGAGCAGACTTTCGGGAGCCTCTTTGTTCCAGTTCCGTCAGGATGCTGTAGAGGTTGAACTCACTGTGGTCGAACAGCAACAGAGTAGTCGGGCCAAGGGCGAATATCTGGCGGCAAAGTTCCGCGCCAATCGATCCACCGGCGCCAGTGACCATGACTGTTTTGCCTTTGATGCAACGCTGAAGCAAATCCGGTTGCGCCGGCACCGAATCCCGCCCGAGCAAGTCGGCGATATCCACTTCCTGGATATCTTCGACTTTCACCCGGCCACTGGCCAAGTCGGTGAAGTTGGGAACGCTGCGAATGTGCAGCGGAAAACGCTCAAGAAACGTCAGAATTTCTCGACGTCGCGCGCGGGTGGATGACGGCAGCGCCAGGAGAATTTCCTGTGCCCCAGTCTCATCGATCATCTGCTGGATATGTTTGGGTTTATAGACTTGTAGGCCCGCAATGGCCCGGTCTGCGATGCTTGAGTCATCATCGATAAACGCCACCGGACGCATGACCCGGCCCATGCGAAGCGCCGCGACCAGTTGATTGCCAGCCACGCCGGCACCATAAATGGCCACCTTGGTGAGACTGTCATCACGATTGCTAAACGGAACGTTATGCGCTCCTGCGAACCAATCGCCCATAAAATAGTGACGCATGCAAAGACGTAGCCCACCGATGATGACGAGGCTCAGCCACCAGTAGTTAAAGACGATGGAGCGTGGCACGACAGCTTCGTGATTGCTGTACCAATAGACCACCAGGGCCAAAATCAAAGAGGAAAGGCTTACAGCCTTGATGATGGCAACAAGCGCGTCATTACCAAAATAGCGCATGACTGCGCGGTACATGCCGAAACGGATGAACAAGGGAATAGCAACAAGAGGCGCAGAAACAAAGAGCCAGGCATGCACCTTCAGAGGGTTGTACATGTCATCCAGCCCCAAGCGGACAATAAAGGCCAACCACAATGCAGCCCATACCAGCACAATATCAGTGGCAACCTGAATCAGCCTTTTTCGGCGTCGGGGGAGCCCTACCAGATACCCTCTGATTTTATCCATAAAGTCCTCAAACACCTTAATCGCTCCGTCCAGCGCCCTCTCGCCGAAATGAAAGCTCTAGGGCACTCACGTCACTCTAAACCTAAATGACATACTGGTGACTGCTTAGTTCTTGGCGACCGGCACTTCCAGCTCCCCGGCGTGGAACTTGATCGCCAACGCGATCAGAGGTCCGTACGCCATAATCAGTCCCAAGACGCCGTCCAGACCAAAACGTGTAACGCAAACCGCTATCGGCAATAGCCAAAGAAAATTGATCAAGCACACCGCAAGCGTTACAGGCAAATGCTTGCCGAAACGGCGTGATGCGAACTGGTACGCATGGCTGCGATGTGCTTCATAGATTCTGTCTCCGCGAAGCAAGCGACGAAAGAGCGTGAATGTTGCATCGACGATGAACACACCAAGCAAAATCAACCATGCCCAAAGCAGAGATGGGTTCACCGCGGCGGCCTGTAGGGATAGCCCGCCCAAAACGATACCAAGGAAGCCACTTCCGGCGTCGCCCATGAATATCCGTGCCGGAGGGAAATTCCAGCAAAGGAAACCGGCCACGGAAGAGGCCAGCAGGAGTGGCCCCCAGATCAAACTGTCTAGACCGGAAAACCAATACAGCAGACTGGCCCCTAGGCAGGTTGAAATAGCCTCAACACTGGCGATGCCATCAATACCGTCCATAAAGTTGTAGAGATTGAGCAACCACACCAGATAAAGAGTTGCAATGCCATGACCCAACCAACCTAAGTTGATAGAAATGCTAAAAACCACTATGGGGGGAAGCCCCCCGGTCAAGCTCAGCAACCACGTCGCCGCCACGAAATGCCCCAACAAACGCCAACGTGCGTCAATATGACCGTGGTCATCCATGAAACCGATCAAAGCAATCGCGAATCCAGCGCCCGCATTGGCGACAAAAAAAGCAGTGCCCGTAAGACCAGCGGCGTAAAGAAAAATCAACGATATAAAGAATGACGTGACAATTGCGACACCGCCTCCACGCGGTGTCGCAACCGTATGAGAGCTACGTGCGTTGGGCACATCGATCATGCTTCGTGATATGGCATACCGTCGCAATGCCGCAGTCAGCAAATAGGAAATGCAAAAGGCTGCCGGAATGAACCACACGAAACTCATTGCTTACGAGACCTCAGAAAAAACGTTGCAGTTGACTTTAGTCCATCAGCCAACCGCACAGGCGGCCGCCAGCCGAGCAACTCCTCATTTTTTTTGATGTCGACCTGTAACGAGCTAAAGAGACGCTGCGCAACAGATCTGCGGCCAGTCAACTGTGCAAATAAAATTAGGATTTTGGTTGAAATAGGGAAAAGCCAAGTATTCGCCCCCAGATAGGTGACAAGACAGTTCATCAATTGAGTTGTTGAAACATCCTCGCCATCGCTTACCAAAAATATTTGATTCGCCGCGCGAGGATGATCGATACAGGTAACAACTAAATCGACGACGTTATCCAAAGATACAAGACTTCGTTTATTATCCACACCACCAAATGGCAGTGGAATCCCCGTTGAAAGCCATCGCATCATTTGCTGGAAATTCGCACCTACGCCAGGGCCATAAATAAGCACCGGACGAATAATCACAACCTCAATAAGTCCTTGATCAGCCATACTGAGTAATTGTTGTTCTGCCTCATATTTAGACACTCCATAAGCATCCAACGGTAACGGATTATCGTCGGCGTGGAAGGGTTTGCCCGGCGGAGTACATTCGCCGTTTACTTTTATGGAGCTAATAAATATGAACCTTTTCACTCCGGCCTCAACGGCTTGGTTAGCAAGCCGCAGAGTTCCTTTGACGTTAACTGCTCTGAATTTTTCAATCGATTCCGCGTTTTCGTGCATTACATGCACACGCGCCGCTGCATGGACAACTGTATCAACACCATCGAGAGCCGTACTCCAATCGGTAGCATGATCAATATTACCTATGTGTAACGTCTCCACCGATCCTGGGAAATTACATTTAATATTTCTAATCGGTGCTACAACTTTAGAATCCGGCATAGCACAAATTCGCTGTAACAGCGCGTGCCCAAGAAACCCTGTCGCTCCGGTAACCAATATCTTCTTTGACATCTAAAACTGCCCTTAAAACACAGATCTAGAATTATTTATTACGAAAAATGTCGCAAACCAAAAAGCTATATGGAGACACAATATAGAAGCCCACCAATCGCCAAAGGAATTCGCCGTCATTATGAAGACCGATAAAAAACATAATACTTATTCAAGAAAAACGAGAAAACCACATAAACTGCGCCAGCGACGATCTGATTAACGACCTCATGAAAAACACCAACATTAATCAAAATCATAAGAACTGCCAAATTAGCAAAATAGGCAATCAAAAAAACAATTAAAAATCGAACTACTTCTGATTTGGACTTTGAGGTGCTCTGAAAAGTAACTTTGCGATTCAAAGTGTACGACAGCATAAGACCAATCAAATAGCCAACCACATTACTAATTACTGGATCCATACCCAATATGTACATACAACCAAAAATTACTGAATAACCCAATATCGTATTTAACACACCAACTATCACAAATTTTATTAGCTGCTTCATTTGTTATACACACCATACAATATCGCCAAAACCATTTGAACATCGACAACAAAATTCTCACCAGCAAATTAACGCAAAACGAGAAAAGAGCCTTATCTCTCGACTCAGCTCTATACTCAAAACCGCGAGAATTTACTTACGATGTGAAATCTCTTCTTCAAGGATATACCTTGGACGGGACTTCACCTCTTCATAAATCCCCCCCAAATACACACCTAAGACCCCAATTACAAAAAGTTGGATGCCATTAAAAAGCAAGAGAAGCATTACAATTGTCGTCCAGCCGCTAGGCAACGAACGATCAAACAAGAAAGTAAAAAGAGTAAGAATCATCAGTAAACACGCCACTACTGAAAAAGATACTCCAATAAATATCCCGATCTGCAAAGGTTTTGTACTAAAGGAAAGAATTCCTGAAATTGCCAATTGAACCATACGTGACAAAGAATATTTAGAAACGCCTGCCGCACGTTTTTCAGCTATATACTCAACGCCGACCTGCTTGAAGCCAATCCATGAAAACAAGCCTCTAAGAAACATATTGCGTTCTGCAAAACCCTCCGCAAGTATCTTTGCTACGCGCTTGGAAATAAGTCGAAAGTCAGCAGCGTTAGGATTTATCGCAACATCAGAGAGTCGATTTAGAAACTTGTAAAACAAGTTTCCCATCGCCTTTCGTATAGGATTAACATTTTCAGTATCCGTGCGCACGGTATAAACAACATCTGCGCCCTCATGAAAATTTTTCAGTAAAACGGGAATTAACTCCGGTGGATGCTGCAAATCGCTATCCATCATTATGATAGCGTCCGCATCCAGCGATTGCTCTATTCCGGCAAGCAAAGACATTTGATGCCCGAAACGAGAGGACATCGCCAAAACTTTTACGCGCTGGTCACCTTCGGCGATACCGCGAAGTACGTTTAGCGTATTGTCAGTGCATTTATCAACAACATAAATAATCTGAGAATCTACACTTTCCAACACAGATAACGTGTCGGACACTCTAGCGTGAAATTGAGCTATAACAGCCTCTTCATTGAAGACTGGAGCAACAATAGTAAGTTTTGTTACAGTCATTTTTTACTCATCCAGGAGCGCAATGGTTCGGCTGATATTTGCGTAGATAACTGGGACATCATAGCCACTACGAAAGCTGAGCGCAGGGGCTTCATCCACAATACTGAAATCTAACCCAGCTCGACTAAGCCGCTTCTTCAAAAAATCGCGCATTGAAATTGGGAGCCCACTTGCCACATGGTAAATCTGACCAGATTGGCCCCGTTGGCTTATAGCTACGAGCTGCAATGCAGCATCCTTCATTGAAATGTAATCTCGAATAGCAGAAAGCGAGCCGACTTCAATACGTTTTCTCAAACCAGCTAGAACTTCTTTAATTTGTTCGTTGATTCGACCTACAAAAAGACTACTGGATACACCTTCACCATCAAGGTTAAAAATCCTGGCAACAACGACGTCCATACCTTGATAAGAACACATTAGTCCATAACTGTTTTGCCAAGATTTTGTCATCCCATAGATCGATACTGGACGAAGGATTCGATCCTCTGAAATTGGATTCTCTTCTGGAGCAACCAATCCGTACTCGGCAGCCGAGCCAGCCAGAACTACGCGTACTGGCTGCCCCGACTTCTGTACTGCCGTAAGTATATTTTTTGCACCGAGAACATTTGTGGAGTATGCGAGATCGTAATTATTAACAAAAGTGGCAGCCAGATGAACAATCAACGTAGGCTTTACTGACAACAAGGCATCAACCACGCTATCCGCATCAGTAACGTCTAAAATGCATTCATAATCGGATTTAGCAGTACGCCGCGACCCACAAACAACACTATAACCGCAAGAACGAAAACGCTCCGCAACCTGCTTTCCGAGTGCACCACCACCACCTGTTAATAGTACGGTCGTCATCCGGTCAAAGCCCCAGTTTAACTGATAGCTCTTCGAAATTTTCATCAGCGTATTGATAGTCATCAGGCCGGCCGATATCAAGCCAATAACCTGAGAAAGGGCGAATAGTTGCTGGCTTATTTGCCGCCAGTCCATCAATCATAAGATGGTCGAAACCGTACGACTGCCCCTTGACTAGAGAATCAATCACCGATTTATGAATGCAGTAGATACCCATGCTTACATCAAAATCATATACAGGCTTCTCAACAAATGCCGTCAGACTGCCATTCTCATCATATTGGAGCACCCCGAAATCAACTTTCACATTGCGGCGATATGCAGAAACTGAAACCTTGCTCTCAGTCTGTACGTGAACGTCAAAAAACTTACGATAGTCCAAATCTGATAGGATATCGCCATTCATTACTAGAAAATTATCTGGTAGATCAGGAATTAAGGTAAGTGGCCCTATTGTACTTAATTCTGTTTCCTCTATAGAGTAATCTATCTTCAGTCCAAATCTAGACCCGTCCCCAAAATAGGCCATAATCAGATGTGAAAGATGATTAACTGCTAAGGTAATGTGCGTAAATCCACCTTTGCGGAGTTGCAAAATAATTATTTCTAGAATCGAATATTTTCCACCCAATGGAACGAGTGGCTTCGGAATCAAAGTAGTATAGGGACGAAGCCGTGTTCCTTTACCGCCTGCTAGAATTATCGCTCTCATATCCACCTCAAATATTGTAAAGCCAAGCTTTGTAGCGAGCCAGGTTTTCGGGGTTCTTAAACCACTGAACGGTATCTTGCAATCCAAGACGCAAGTCGTATTTAGGTGTCCAATCAGTCAGAGACTTAATAAGAGTATTATCACCAATCAATCTAAAAACTTCAGATGCATCCGGACGCAGGCGATCATCCTCAGTGACAATTTTGGCACTAGGATTAAGTTCGTCAATCAAAACTTGTGCTATATCACCAACGGAAACTTCAGAATTAGTCGCAATGTTTACTTCTTGTCCAACAGCCTCATCGCAAGTAGCTAAGGCGATAAAACCTTGTACTGTATCTTTGACATAGTTAAAGTCACGAGTTGGCGCCAAACTGCCTAACTTTAATTCTGTCGTACCTAGGAGAAGCTGAGTAATAATCGTAGGGATCACTGCACGAGCAGACTGCCGCGGTCCGTAGGTGTTGAAAGGACGCACAGTCGTAACAGGTGTCTGGAACGAGCGATAAAATGATTCCGCAAGTCGGTCAGCTCCAATTTTAGTTGCGCTGTACGGAGACTGTCCTTGGAACGGGTGCTTTTCATCAATGGGAGCGTATCGCGCAGTACCATACACTTCAGACGTAGAAGTCACTAAAACACGTTCAACGTTCAATTTCTTCGCGGCTTGCAAAACGTTTAGCGTGCCCTTGATATTCGTATCGACATAAGAGTCTGGTGAATGATAGGAGAAAGGGATCGCAATAAGTGCTGCTAAATGGAATACAACGTCGCACCCTTGCATAGCTTGTTCGACGCCATTGGGATCCCGTATGTCACCTGCAAAAACATCAAGTCCTTTCACAATGTCCAGAGGTAACGAATCCAACCACCCCCAACTGTTAAAAGAGTTGTAGAACACGAAAGAGCGCACATCGCATCCGTGCGCAAGTAATGCTTCGACAAGATGACTGCCGATGAATCCATCGGCACCCGTCACCAGTACTTTCTTTCCTATAAGATTCAATTGATTCACCTTTGTAAAAATGAACTGTTAATAATGTTCACAGCAGGCTCACGCACAATCCCCGCTAAACCTCAATTAATCTCTATTACCAACCACCGCCCAGGCTCAAGTCACGGTGTAACAACGAGTACTCCGTTGAGCCACCGCGCGGTCAGTACGAGTGTGGTTTCGGGAATTACCGGCAAATCTTCACAACGCGGGGTAGTCGTAATTGGAAATCTCTGCGCAACCGGATGTATTCGATCTACCGCCGCTGGCGTACAAATATCAGCGACCAGTTTTCGGCCTAGAACAGTGCTAGCATCTCCAAGAGTTGTACTCAAAAAAGTGTACACATCGCCGAGGGTACCAGTGTAATCACGGACTAGTACTGTGCTTGCATCGTGGGTTTCTAGAGCTGCCCACATTTGACTTATCACACTTCTTTGTAACTGGACATAGTGCCGGACGCCATGAGCAACCACGACACTTGAAGTCAATACAACTACCACCACTACCGATGAGTTCAGTAAATCACTTTTAAAAGAACCATGCTCACGAAACCTTGCTAGCAATGATATGCAGACAAGAACGAACCCCACAGAAACAGGGTATAGCACTCTATCCAAATCTCTTATATGCAATACATTGACGTAAATCATCGACAAGATTGGTAGAAGAGTCACAAAAAGAAAAATCAGTGTGGCGCCCGAAATTTTTTCACCCAACGTTTCAAAATTTTGCAGCGCGCCCCATGACATAAAAAAAGCCAGCGCAAGTAAAAACGGTAGTAGATAAGTCTCTTGTCCAAATGCGGTTATGTAGGCCGATTTAATATGTGCAGTTAATCCTACTACCGTCAGCAATCGAGCGCTATCCGAAGCCAACGCCCCTTCATAACCTGAATTCCCAAACTTACTGGAAACAATTATCCAATATAAACCATAAATCAAAAAGCCAGCACCAATAGCGAAAGATATACGAGTTACACTAAGAAATCTCGCTTTATTTATAAACACACCTGAGGAACTTTCGTGCTTCCAGAATATCGCTAGAACCGGAATAGCAAACAGACATAGAGTTAAACCCTGATAGATAGACAGCAACAACGCGACGCTTACTGCGCTTCCAACAACCCATTTGATGGACCATTCGCCGTATAAGCGTATTGAGAATCCGAGCGAGACAAAAAACAGGATGGCGGATAATTGAGCAGACCCGTAACGCCCCATCCAGGCGCCGGGCCAAAACACAAGTGTCGCCGCCAATACAGCTAACAACCAGCGCTTATATCCCCCAATAAAGGGCGACACGGCCCACCTTGCAACGAAATAACGAATTATCATTAAAGATGCAGTGCCAAGTGCAACTCCAACCGGATGCCCCCAACCAATCATCCATTGGAACGCGTATGCAACCAAGTGGAGCGGTCGCATCGGAATAGATGGTGCAAAAGTTTGAAAGTAGGCAAGACCGTTTTCATTAAAAGCGCGGAATAGGCCCCATTCTTCAATCAATGGACCTACAGACCAAAAGGTCAATGTCACCAAAATCAGAATAGTCAAGAATTCGATAACTATCAGATTCCGCTTGTTCACAGCTTCAAAAGGCGATGGCACCGGTATCAATTTTTCCGGTTTAGCTGCAACATCGATCATTCGAAATCCTTTTAAAATCAATTACCCTTAAGGGGGCGTAGGGCCACGCGGTTGCGCATAGCTGAATCACTTTAATATACAAGGGAAGCGATGTCACATTTTTCATCCCTCATTCAATCGATCCGCAGCCGATCTAGGGCACAAATCCGCCAAATGTAGGGCGCTCCGCTCAACCTCGCAGGGCTTTGAGACGCTTGAGTGCGCTGCCGAAGAACAGAACGTGTACATGTTCCTAATCACCTGCCAACAACCTCACGAAGTCAAAAATAAGAGTGCCACTTAGAATCTGCGCAGCATTTTCGGCAGCACGAGTCTGGCAATTTTTTGGCTAATTCTGCGCCGATTCCTGCTTAGATACTTCTAAAGAGTTATTTTCTACAAACAAACCATTCAAGGATTGGCTAGGCTTTTTTACATAGGACGTCCGAAGGCTAAAAAATGGCTTCTCAATTATGTAATAAGAAAGACTGCTAACAGCAATGATTGCTGGTAATACTACAAACAGAAAACTCCAATACCAAGACACGCTTAGTTCAGGAGTAAGCCTGCCAAAAAGCTGAACGATAGGAAAGTGCCATGCATACATAGAAAAACTAATACCTCCCAAATAGCACAAACTAGTATCAAGGAAACGGGGCATTTGCCATTTCTGTTGCAAGTAGGCGAGAGCGACGCCTGCCCATACTAAAGCCTCTATCGTTGGCGAGATAATCCATATTGGGTTGTATGCCGATGCCTCACCATAATAACCACCAAGAGTAATTTTGGAAAAAAATACAAACCACAAATAGGCCCCAACTAATGAGATTATTAATGCAATAGGTGATGAAAACAAACGACTCCTGGTTCTGAAAATCAGCGCCATCATCATACCAACACAAAACTGATCTATGCGACCAACGATGGTCGAATAGGCCGCGTCAATTACTGTAGTATCGCGAATAAACAGCATCGTTCTGACAGACAACGCCAATAAAACCACGCCGAAGATGTAACGCGCACCATACTTAGCCAAAAATCCAACAAAAAAAGGAAATATTAAATAAAATTGAAATTCAACAGCTATAGTCCACAAATGCGGAAACTTAGTCGACCCCATAAAATGACCAACATTCGCAACCGGAGAAATCAACTGTAAAAACTGTAAAAAATCAACGGTTCTATTACTGGCATAAGCGGCCAAAAAAATCATCGTTAAATATAGAGGGTAAATCCTGATAAAACGATTATAAACAAATTTTTTGTAATCAAGCTCTTTACCAGAAGCAATAACTGTAAGAATAAAACCGCTTAGAACCATAAATAAGCTGACGCCTGTTTCTCCCTCTTTTACGAATACCGTTAATGGATTGAGTGAAGCGACCAGAGCTGGTCCTCCATGAAAATGGTATGCCGCTACAAGTAGAGCGGCAAAAAAACGCAAATGATCAAGGCGCGAAAGATATGCTGTATTTTTTGATATCACCGGCTTCCCCTTAGAACGCCTAAATTAAATTATTATAATTCTAAATTAAGTTGTTATACGATGCGCTATAGTAAAGTGGCGCGCCATAGCGCGACCTAACGAGTGAGCCTTTGATTCTATAGTGCTATGCATTATCGTCGCGATCAATACGGATGCTGCCATCGCAAGCAGGATACATAGCCATGCGGGCACATACATTCCAGCCAGGACGCGCTGAAGCGCGTAACCAAAAACACCGTGGATTATATACAACGGAAAACTAATATCTGCAAAAAAATCTGTAATGGCTCGCGCTTTAAGAATTTTTGGGAAAGTAAAAGCTAATGCAAACACAAGAACCGCGAAACCATACGTCCAAACAAGTGTTATCGGAACAGTTTTAGCCCTCCAGCAAATTGCAGCCATCAACATAAACAGCGCCACGACGACAACTAAAAAAATGTCCGCCTTTATTACGTTCCTATAAAGATAATTGAATGCGACGCCAATGAACATGAAGTTAAGATATTGGATTGATGCACAAAAAGTGTATAACTGCCCAGAGAACAATGCGCCTGACTTCATTGCCTCATCTACACTAGGAGCTAAGAGGTATGCCGGTATAGAAAGAGCCAATGGAATTATAAAAACGGATGTTCGGCTATTTAATATCAGCCGAGAAGCTAAAGCACATACGATATAGAATTTAATCTCAATATCAAGCGTCCAAATTATTCCATCAATACCAGCCACCCATATCACGTCACGTATCCCTGGAAAATAGTTAATAAGGACTACATGAGATTCAAAAGGAAACGGTCGACCATAATGAATACCACAAACAACAATTACTAAAATGGAAAAAGTTAGTCCAGCAGCATATGTCGGGTAAATCCTCATAGCTCGCCCAATCAAAAAACCTTTCCAACTTGTTTTGTCAAAGGAAAATGGAATTACAAAACCACTTATTAGAAAAAAAATTGCAACACCGAAAATCCCAAAACTGAATGGCTCAAGAAAATTAAGGGTATAAATATATGATGGAGTAACAATACTGGTTGGCAAGGGCATAGCATTTGGTAAGTTTGTCGCAATATCCCTATGCTGCCAAAAAATTAAGTAATAATGACCAAACATCACCATAAGCGCTGCGATCCCTCGGAGCGTATTCGCAAACTCAATTTTCGTGGACTGCGACACTACTATTTCTACCTTATATTCGAATAGTGATTTTTATTAGATCAGTCATTTTACAAATTATGCCCCCTCCCAATCTTGATTTAATGGGCAGCATCTAAATATTCAAACATCCTTCCCCTCTGAGGCAAAAAAAGTTCGAAGCATATTCGATAATAGTTTTACATATTCTGTGTCGCCACGCTATTTTTTAGCAGGCTTAAACTAGTCCAATAACGACTTATAAATTTCAGCATAAGATTTAACCATATCTTGACCTGTAAATTTTTCATTGTATCGACGTAAAGAGGCTGCTCCCATTTCACTCGCTCTCTCCGGGTTGTCCCATAACTTCTGCATTGCGTGGGATAGAGACGCACTATCGCCAGGCGCTACTACATAGCCGGTTTCATCATCTATATTTATATACGTCGTACCTGTGCCAATTTCACATGAAATGAGCGGCTTTCCATACATCGCACCTTCTAATAGAGATATACCAAACGCCTCGGATCTCAAATGTGATGGAAAAACTAATGCAAAACATAGACTCATGAGTGCTGATTTATCACTATCGGATAATGCCCCGACAAAATACACATTCTCTAGGTTTTCGTCCTTCGCTCTTTGTTTCAGAGACATTTCCATCGGGCCTTTACCCATGATCACAATTGGCAACTTTGTCTGCTGAGCGGCCTCTAGAAGAAATTCTAATCCCTTATAATAACGAAGCGCGCCTACGAAAAGAAAAAACCGAGAACCTATAGTTCCCCTCCATTGCGCCAGCAATGTCTCGCTCACTTCAGGGTATGTGCTGCGATCTATTCCGATTGGAATTACTTTAACTTTATCGACATATGCTCCTAATACGCCGCTGCTTGCGACATAATTAGGAGAAGAAGCAACAATGATGTCTACATCTCTCAGAAAAGCATGAAGTAAAGGATTATACAGTTTTAACAACCACTTCTGCTTGACAATATCCGAGTGGTACGTAACTACCGTTGGCTTTTTAACCCGCGTTAGAAAATGCACTAAATCCATAAAGGGCCAAGGAAAATGGTAGTGAATAATGTCGGCTTTCGCGGCCAACTGGGCAAAATCCCTGAACGCTCCAATCGAAAATCCGGTGGAAGCAAACTGAAAATTCTCATAAGAACGATGCGTAAAATGGTCCGATAGTTTTTCATCGCGCATTGCGCCACGGGGACTGAGATACAAAACCTCAGACTCAATACCGTGACGGATGCCTCCCTCACTTAGCTGAAAGATAACCTGTTCCACTCCACCCATAGTATCTGGGTAGTACGTCTTAAAAAAATGTAGAATTTTCAATCTTTGCTACCTAAAAATCTCGCGGGAACTCCCACGTACGTCCCGGACAAGTCGAGATTACGATGTGCACATGCACCTGCGCCTAGCGTGACTTCTTCCGCTAACCGAAGGCCGTCAATTACTGTTGAACCGGCCCCCAAAAAACAGCGAGCGCCAATACGACTACGACCCGCAACCAAAGCACCGATGGAAACATGACTGAATTGGCCAACAAAACACTCATGTTCGACAACGGCTCCGGTATTAATAATACAACCGCGCTCTACTAAAGCCATCGGTCCCAGATGTGCGTGATGCGCAATAAAACTTCCTTCACCAACTTGGGCGCCGATCCCTAATGTTGCGGTAGGCGAGATGAGAGTGCCCAAACGCAAGCCCTGTTCGATAGCCCAATCACACTGTTCCGACCGTTTCTTGTTGTCTCCGGCAGCCGGAAATACAACCCAATCCATAGGCAGTTCAAAATCCATAGTCGATTTAACTGGAAAAGATGCAAATGATTCATGAGGTTTAGCGTTGTTGTCGAGAAAGTAAAGTTGCTTTATACCCGAAGCGAGTGCTACGTCAGCCACACTGCGAGCATGACCTCCAAACCCCAAGATAAGCATTCCTTTTATAGAACTCATAGATATGCCTCTGCAGCATTGCTACTACCACCTGCGGAAATGGTTTCAAGTACTGAAATATGTTCGTTCACAACATCCGTCCAAGTACGCTGAACCAATCCCTGATAGATTTTTTTCTGTACTTCTAGTAGCGCGTCTCTATGCGAAAGAGCCCATTCGATGCGGCGTACCATATCCTCCCAATCATATGGGTCAAAGAAAGTAGTGTCTTGAAGTTGTGGGTGATGGAGAATTTCCTCGGTAACTGGAATTCGTGCCATAACCACGGGGGTATCAACAGATAGCGCCTCGGTGAAGGTAAATGGGCAACCACCTTCGCTCAAGCTAGGATTTACCGCCAAATCCGCCAATTTGTAACATGCTGCAAGTTCTTGAACTGTCAAACCATGCAAACATAGAACATCGTTTTCTAAATTATGGTCTTCAATAAACTTTTGAACCGACGGAAAACGATCGGGATCACCAGTCAATACCAGTTTGTGACTAATATACTTTTTCCTGAGGAGAAATTCATAAGCGCGCAATAGAACCAAGAGGTTTTTGTTCGGCCTGAACTGGCTAGCATAGAATAAAAATTTGAACGAGCTATTCGAAAAACCTACTGTATAGTTTTTGTTGGAAGATTTACGCATCGCACTACCTAGAAGCGTTTGTGAGTAATGGAGCGACGTAGCCTCCAGGTCCGCAAACCCTCTAGTTGTGACCCACTGGTTCAGCATGTTTGGAGCATGGTGGATAACCGATACATTAGAGGCGCGTATCGAATATTGCTCAACCAATGTGTCCCACTTGATCGCATTGCTGTATGTAACGTAATGCTGTCCATTCTGAATCGATCGACGAACATCCTCATAAGTTTGTAAAAAACGCTCACCTCCCACACTTGAGAAACCAACTGGGAAGTCCGATAGCACCACATCGGGAACACACATCAGACGTGGACGATCTATTTTATTGAAAGCCGGCCAAAACGCTGTAGGACTGTACCAAGCTTTTACATCAGGTAGGGAATGAATCAAGTCAAGCATACGTTCCGACTCAATTCGCTCCATTCGCTTATAAAGTCGAAAAATAAAAGCATCGTCCTTTGGCTGCCCAACAGCTACTTGTGCGCGAGATAAGTAGCGCCGAAAAGGTCGTGCAAATCGCTTAAACACAAACTTGAATTTTACAAAAAAAATAACCACCAAAGCCAAGATAATGATTGGGCTAATTAAAAGAGCAAGCCCAGCAAGGAAGACACCTTCTATAATCAACAACATCAATCCAAAATAGGAGTTAGTTGTCACTAATTGCTGCTCAACGTGATCAATGGCTGCTTTTTTGATCACCGACACGCCCTTGGAAATTCTTTTTAAAAGACCAGGCTTCCGCTTACGTTTTTTTCGAGCTATGTAGGCTTCATAAATGCGTAAAACCATCGGTTTTTTCGAGGGGGAAAAAACTTCAAAGCGCTCTTGTGAGACACCTTCGCTGCGAAATAGATCTTCAAGACCTTCTTTCGACCAACTTGGGCACACAAGCACAAAACCTACGTCATGACGATCACTTGCGCCTTTCAGAAAGGCAGCGAGGTATCTACCCAATCCTTCATGGCGCAAATCCAATCCTGGCGCGTAGGCCAGGTAAATACCATATTTACTTATAGACACTCGCGTATGACTCCCCAATATTGTGCCGCCAACTTCTCAACGCCTTGTTCTGCCAAAACCTCAGGCGATGGAAGCAGGGCCTTCTTGGACAAGTAAGTCAACTCCATATCTTTTAACTGGTGCGCCATCTCTTTATAGTCGGAGGCATTCATCCACGACAGTTGCAACGAAAACTGAGCATCCATTTCACGCATAGCGGGATAATCACTACTTAATGACGGCACACCTAAACTGGCGGCTTCAACTACGCTAAATGACCCGTTGTCGATTTTGCCTGCATGCCAAAGAAACGTTGCGTTGGCTAAGGTGCAACGATATTCAAATTCAGGGAGTTCGCCAAGCCACTTAACTTTTTCTCTTAAAGCGTCGCTCGCATTGACTAATACTGAAAGAGACTTAAGGTGAGCCTCAGTGCTTTCTAGCATATTGTCAGTATTCACACCGGTGACATGACAGGAGAATTGGCCTCCTAGAGTTTCATAGTAAAATTTAAGCGCCTTCAGAGCATTCACATGATTCTTATGCGCACCGGCATTAGTTGTCCACAAGAAATATGGATGCTCCGGTTTCGACAAAATCCCAGGTCCATTTTTTGAAAAGTCAGGAGCAAGCATCGGCACTTTTGCGATTCGATTTAGTTCAACACCTGCGTACTGAATGGCATCCTGCTTCGTAAACTCCGTCGTTACAAGAAGTTTCTGCGCCCTACGCACAGCGCTAATAAATTGTTCGTCCCCGCTTTTCGAAAGTACCTTCTCATAGCGCTGCAAGTAGTCATACACCATGAATATGCAGGGTCGTAGAGGCACCAGAGGGGCCTGTACGCGATCAGAAACTACGATCCACGCATCGCAGTCCAAAAGCTGTTTAATTCCATCATCCGGAACAACATATCTTACAGAGTCGGGTTCCCAACCGTCGTGGCCTGCATATCGCATGGCCCTGCGTGCGGTTTGCGCATCGAGGGTTTTCCAATGAAAACTACGCAGTTGAATTCTCTCATCCTGATGGAGCAGATCTCCCGCTTCATCATCAGTAGACTTCAAATGCAGGAGAACAACGTCGACATCCTCCCCCCACTGCCTGCTACCTACATGCAAAGCTTCCGCTAGCAAATGAGCCCCACGAAGGCTTCCCCCTCGATATTCGACAGGGACTACAACCGCTATTTTTTTGCGCTTGACTGGTCGCTGTCGTTGTTCCAAGCGACTGACTTCCAGTTCTTGCAAGATTTCCTTAAAGCTACGTATCCACGCGGCTTCACAGTTTTCTGCTCGCATCGGCTCAAGCAAAACTGTCTGGCTTTTACGAACCTGCTCGATAAACTTCGAATCACCATTCAAAATGCGACGAATTTTCTCTCTCGCCTCTTTGACAGACTCACATCGGCCTGGAAGGGTCGCTCCCCCCATGCGATCCAGAATGCCGCCACCCATGAAAATCAATGGCATGCCGACGCGAATGGCTTCGAACGGATGATAATGAATATGATTGGGTTCGCTCGAATGATAAAACATTACTCGCGACTCTCTCATATTGCGTTCATGTTCTTCGTGTGTGACAAACCCCAACACATTTGGATCATCCACCACTATTGGCTGCGAACCGCCAATTTTATAGGGCAAGCCTTGCATGTCCGATATAAAGTCTTCGTATACTTTTTTATAATAGCTACTAAAACCAATATCCGGACATACGAAAAAAATATGCTTCTGTTTACCGTCCCAAATGTCGTTGATCGCACAGTTATTGAGGCCGAGAGGCAAAAAAGCTTTTCTCTTTTGCAGGTACATGGGCTCTGAATCGGCGAGGTGATCATAAGCGATACCTAACCAAAGACGCCGTCCGAGTTTCTTTACCGACTGCGTACCTAACGTTAAGACCTTCACGACCTCTGAGTAACTTAGTGATTTATCGAGACCATATGCACGCCAAATGGCGGCGCCGGTGAATGACCGTGAGACCTCACTCATGAAACCTTTCGAATGACAGATAAAAAAACAGACATCAAAATATTTATTGGCTATATCCCAGGCTTCTTTAGATGGCGCCACGTACCAGTTCTGCTGATTCAGAACCTCTAGATCTTCAATAGGGATAGTAAGGTTCGCATCCTCCGAATAATCGATGCTCGCCGAACGAAAACCGATTTCCTGTGGAAATGACTTAGGTAGAAAAAACTCTTCAACACCTAAAGACCTGAGCATCTCAAGTTCAAACTTACGAGCCGCACCATGGTTCAGCAGCCACATCACACGAAACGGTTTAGTTCGCATCAGCTAGTCCATTTATCTTTTTGTATTCAGCTATAGCGCTAGATATGTCACCGTCATACAACAGTTCACCATGGTGGAACACCAATCCACGAGTACAAATGGATTGCAAAGCTCCAAAGTCATGAGATGCCAACACGAGAATTTCAGCTTTCTCAATCAGGCTGGTAATGCGTACTTTGGCCTTCGCCATGAAATTTGCATCACCCGCACCGATCACTTCGTCCAGCAGCAAAATATCTCCGCCGACAGTGGTTGAAATTGCAAACGCCAGGCGTACTTGCATCCCGGCCGAGTAGGTTTTTATCGGGTAATCGATGAACTCGCCAAGATCGGCGAAGGCTACTATTTCATCAATTTTTTCTCGCATGAACTTTGGGGACAGGCCCAATAACAAGCCGCGATAAAGAATATTCTCACGCCCCGTCGCATCTGGTTCGAAACCCAGGCTCAAGTCAAACAAAGAACGAACCTGCCCCTCTACTACCAGTTCGCCACTGGAGATGGGGTACAAACCGGCCACAGTCTTCAGGAACGTACTTTTCCCTGCGCCATTGTGCCCCAGTAACCCGACCCTCTCCCCGCTTACGATTCGAACGTTTATGTTCTTGAGCGCGTGAATATCGGCTACATGCTGGGTAGCTTGCTTTTTCGAGAACATATTTGCCATCAATGACTTCAGTGAACGCTCTTTATAAGCCGCAGATGCATAATGAAGATTGACGTTCTTGACATTGATCTGATTGATTTTGTTCGTTCTCATAGGTAAAAAATCACCTTCCGCTCGGCTTTGTAGCCCACGTACATCGTGATCAGCCCAAAGAACAAAGCGGTGCCCAAACTAAACGTGTAATTGGCAAGCGTCGGCCATTCGCCCTGCAGCAGCGGTGCCCTGAACAACTGAAGAATGTGGTAAATCGGGTTGTAGTCGACCAAGGCGTGGAGCCCACCGTTTTGAAACATTTTCGCTTCAAAGTAGACGGGGGATACGAACCATAATGATTGCATTACAAGTCCAAGTGCATGGGGCACATCACGAAAGCGAGTACTGATATAGGACAGAAGTGTGGACACAGGCCATGCTATCAATGCGACGACAGGAAATATTGTCAAAGTCGCTAGCCAACTCCATCCGAAATTCTGCGGCATCATGATCGCAACCCACACAAAGAGGGAAACGCTGGCGAGCATGAGCACAATCGAACTACCAAGCACAGTTCGCAGGGTATAAATAGCCAAGGGATGATTACATTGCTTAATGTAGGCATCTGCTTGAACGAAAGACAGTGAGCCGCCGATTGTATTAGCGGAAATGAACTCCCATACAATAATTCCGGAGAGAACATAGGGAGCGTAGGTCAAGACATCGGTATTGAACAGTCGGCTGAATACCAGTGTCAGGAGTAACGTCATACCCAGGGGCTGAATAATTGACCAGGTCACCCCCATGAACGATCTGCGCCAGCGGGAGCGCAAATCGGCTAAAGCCAGATGCACCCAAAAATATCGGGCAGCCCAAACGCGAGAAAAATACGAAAACATTACTTCCCCTGAATAATTAAATTCGAAAGCCTGGACATTAATTGTCCTCTTTGAATTTTATGAGAATTGAGGCTGTCTCCAACCTCAATTCCAAAGCAACATCAGCTGGCAAAGTAAGATCGAATTTCGTCTACTACTTGCTGTACCTGTTCACGAGTCAGCGTCGGATAGCTCGGAAGGTTCATCCCTCGAGAGCTAAGGTCCTGCGCGACCGGAAAGGTTTCATCCGTCTTGCAATGTGGCATGGTGTTAGCTGGAGCAAATAGCGGACGTGTTTCGACGCCCTTGCTCTTCAAATGATCACGCAATGCCTGACGCTGGCTCGCGTCATCCAGCACCACCGAGCACATCCAATAGGAGTGACGGGTTCCTGGCTGCTCTGCGTGCATCTGCAATGGAAGCCCTTCGAGTGCTTCACGGTACCAGTCTGCGACCTGCCGCTTGAGTGCGATGATCTCGTCAGCACGTTCCAATTGAGCGAGGCCAATGGCGGCACAGATGTTGGTCATTCGGTAGTTGTACGCCAACTCGTCATGCCAGTACTCACGGGTCTTGGACACGCCTTGGCTTTTCAGGTGGCAGGCTCGATCGTGAATTTCCTTGTTCTTGCAAACTACCATCCCACCCTCACCGGTAGTAATGGTTTTGTTGCCAAAGAAACTGAAGGTAGCGACATCACCAAAAGTTCCAACATGCTGATCTTTGTACAGGGAGCCAAAAGCCTCCGCACAGTCTTCAATCAGTAGTAGGTTGTGCTCTTTGCAAAGTGCGACGACCTCATCCATATCGCAACTCAAGCCGTATAAATGCACGACCATGATTGCCTTGGTTTTCGGCGTGATACGGCTACGAATATCCGAAACGCTGACGTTCCAGGTATCGGCTAGGGATTCTGCGTAAACGACGCTCGCACCAGTCTGCATGATGGTGTTGACCGACGCGACGTAGGTCAGCGTCGGAACAATCACTTCGTCACCAGGCCCTAGACCCAATGCCGCCATTGCCAGGTGTAGTGCGACGGTGCCGTTGCTCACAGTGGTAGCGTGTTCTGCCCCAATATAGTTGGCGAACTCGCTCTCAAAACGGGAAATAAACTCACCACGAGAGGAAATCCAGGTCGAATCAAGACACTGGTTTACGTATTCCTTTTCGCGGCCGCCCAAGAAGGGCTGATATACCGGAATCATCCGCGCCCCCTTACTCTTGGCCTTTGAAGTATTTAAAGCCGTGCTCAGCGACCAGTTTGTCGCGTTTGGCTTCACTCATGTCTTCACGCATCATTTCTTCTACCAGTTCGGTAAAAGAAGTAGTTGGCTCCCAGCCCAATTTTGCTTTGGCTTTGCTTGGGTCACCCAACAACGTTTCAACTTCGGCCGGACGGAAGTAACGAGGGTCGACAGCGACGATACATTTGTTGGTTTCGACGTCGTAGCCTTTTTCGTCTACACCCGTACCTTCCCAACGAATCTTGATACCGGCTTCATTTGCTGCAACTTCTACAAATTCTCGAACGGAATGCTGTTCGCCGGTGGCAATCACGAAATCTTCTGGTGTGTCCTGTTGCAGCATGAGCCATTGCATTTCGACGTAATCACGGGCATGGCCCCAGTCACGCAGGGCATCCATGTTCCCGAGGTACAGGCAATCTTGCAGACCAACATTAATTCGTGCCAAGGCGCGGGTGATCTTGCGGGTAACGAAGGTTTCACCGCGGATCGGCGATTCGTGGTTAAAGAGAATGCCGTTGCAGGCATACATGCCATAGGACTCGCGATAGTTCACGGTGATCCAGTAGGCGTACATCTTGGCAACAGCATAAGGCGAGCGCGGATAGAAAGGCGTGGATTCTTTCTGAGGAATTTCCTGAACCAAGCCGTACAGTTCGGATGTGGAAGCCTGATAGAACTTGGTCTTTTTCTCAAGACCAGCGATGCGGATTGCTTCAAGGATGCGCAAGGTACCCATCGCATCAGTGTCGGCCGTATATTCTGGTGATTCGAAGGAAACGGCAACGTGGCTCTGCGCGCCGAGGTTGTAGACCTCGTCTGGTTGTACTTCCTGCACGATGCGGATCAGGCTGCTCGAATCGGTGAGGTCGCCATAATGCAGCTTCAGATCATAGCCTTGGTTGTGCGGGTCATGGTAGAGATGGTCAATACGATGAGTATTGAACAGGGAAGCGCGACGCTTGATGCCGTGCACCGAGTAACCTTTTTTAAGCAGAAACTCAGCAAGGTACGCACCATCCTGACCCGTAATACCCGTAATCAACGCTACTTTCTTGTCGCTCATTTTTTCACCAATTTAAATTAATCAATCGAACAGTAAGTCTCTATAAGAGAGTCAACTTGTTGCTGCCCCTCACTCTCCATCTGGAGGTGAAACCCGTTTTTTTCATTCCATAAATTTACTGTTCAGCAGTCCCTCAATTTCTTTGACTTTCAACGCGACCAGCGTTGGATCTCTTCTGCTCTCCACATTCAACCGCAACAAAGGCTCAGTGTTGGAGCCCCGGAGATTGAACCGCCAGTCAGGAAAGTCCAGCCCGATCCCATCTGTTTTATCAACCTGAGGCGCATGCGGTAGAAAATGCTCCAAGACTCCATCCAGCGCTGCAGCTACGTCGCTCACCCGATAGTTGATCTCGCCACTGCATGGGTAGGCGGCAATGCGCTCATCAACCAGTTGCGATAGCTGTTTCCCAGAGACAGACATCAGTGCAGTTACCAGTAACCAGGGAATCATGCCGCTGTCGCAATAGGCGAAATCGCGGAAATAATGATGAGCACTCATCTCGCCACCGTAGATTGCATCTTCCAGACGCATGCGTTCTTTTATGAAGGCGTGTCCTGTTTTGCATTGTACTGAAACCCCACCCGCCAATCGAACCTGATCTATGGTGTTCCAGGTCAAGCGAGGGTCATGGATGATTCGGGAGCCTGGGTTCTGCAGGAGCAACATTTCGGCCAGCAGCCCCACCAAATAATACCCCTCGATAAAGCGCCCATGCTGATCAAAAAAGAAGCAACGATCGAAATCACCATCCCAAGCCAACCCGAGGTCACAGTCATTTTCCAGCAGCGCTTGCCGAGTAAGATTGCGGTTTTCTGGAAGAAGCGGATTGGGCACTCCCTTTGGAAAGTTTCCGTCTGGTTCGGCATTGATCACTACCCATTCAAATGGCAGCATCGGAATCAATGCTTGTAACACAGGACCGGCCGCGCCATTGCCCGGGTCCGCAAGAATTTTCAGGGGTTTCAAATCAGCAACATTGACGTAGGTGAGCAGATGAGCGATGTACCTGGTCTTATCCTGTTCAAATCGAACCTCACCGACAGTGGGTGCCAGAGCCCCCAGATCACCACTTTCCACGCGATCGCGAATGGCATTGAGCCCGGTATCGCCACTGATAGGCCGGGACTCCGCCTTGACAAGCTTCATCCCGTTGTAGCCCTTGGGATTGTGACTCGCGGTGATCATCACACCACCATCCGCTTTCAGATCACTTGTTGCGAAATAGACTTCTTCAGTGCCACATAACCCAATATCGATGACATTCGCACCGGCCTCACGCAGTCCGCGAGCCATCGACTCCGCCAGCATGGGGCTTTCGAGTCTCATATCCCGCCCGAGCACAATGTTCCTGGCCTGCAACTCAACAACCATCGCCCGACCTATCCTGTACGCAACATCTTCGTTCAGATCCGAAGGTACCTGGCCACGAATGTCATAAGCTTTGAAACACTGGGTTTTGATAGGGGTGTGCATACCGCTCTCTTGCTGAGGTATGTGCGCCGTCGAAGCCGAAAGACACCTCCGACGACGCTTAAGGATGGAAATTAATCAAGCTTGAGCAAAATACAGAAAAGCCAGCTCAGTGATATTCACCTAACTGTCTCGCGATGACCAAGAAGCTGTTACGCGTCTGTTCGACCGTAATTATCTTCAAAACGCACGATGTCGTCCTCGCCCAGGTAGTCGCCACTTTGCACCTCGATGAGCACCAGATCTATGACCCCTGGGTTCATCAGGCGGTGCTGATGACCAGCACGTATGAAAGTTGACTCGTTGGTGTGAAGCATCAGCTCCTGCTTGTCGTTGATGACAACTGCCGTTCCACTGACGACAATCCAATGCTCACTACGATGATGGTGCATCTGCAGGGACAAGGAGGCCTTTGGTTTCACCACAATGCGCTTGATTTTGAATCGCTCGCCGTTCTCAAGCGTGGTGTAAGTGCCCCATGGGCGATGCACGGTACGATGCAGCAGATGGACTGTATGGCTACATGCTTTTAACTGGTTGACAATGTGTTTGACGTCTTGAGCATGATCTTTGTGAGCAATCATCACCGCGTCGGGCGTATCGATCACCAACAGATCTTCAACACCCACCAAAGCCGTCAGACGACCTTCGCTGTTTACATAGTTGTTACGAGATCCATGAGAAAGCACTTCGCCTTCAAATCGGTTGCCGTTCTCGTCAGGATCAGTCAATTCACTGACTGCATTCCAAGAGCCAATATCGCTCCATCCAATATCACAAGGAATGGTGGCAACTTTGCTCGAACGCTCCATCAACGCATAGTCGATGGAAATATCGGGTACCTCGCCAAATGCATCGGCATTGAGCGTGAGGCAACGATACTTGGAAGATGATGTCTGCCGTGATTGCTCGATGGTCTTGCTCACGGCGGCTACGACGTCCGGAGCATGTTCGCGCAGTTCGTCGAGAACTGTGCCCACGCGGAAGCAGAACATACCGGAGTTCCAGTAATAATTACCGGCACTGACATAGGCCTGAGCGGTATCAAGATCCGGCTTTTCGACGAAACGGGCCACTTTGAGCCCACCTTTCAATGGTGCGGCTTTTTGCGCCTCAATGTACCCAAAACCGGTTTCTGCGTAGGTTGGCTGAATGCCGAACGTGACCAGCCAACCTTCGGCGGCCAGCGCCATGGCGTTAGCGACCGCGGCGGCAAAAGCTTCTTCATCTTTAATCAGATGATCGGCAGCTAACACCAGCATTTGGGCGTCAGGGCCATGGGTGGCTTCCAACTGAAGCGCTGCGGCGGCGACGGCGGCCGCAGTATTGCGACCGAAAGGCTCTAGAATAAAACCTTGAGCAAGCTTGGCCTTGTTGACTGCACTGTATTCGTCTTCAGTCTTGAACAGGAGCTCGCGATTGGTCACCGTAAGAATCTCTACGACACCTTCCAGGCGCGCTGCGCGAAGGAAGGTTTTCTGGATCAGATTCTGGCCATCTGGCAGCTCCATGAACGGCTTCGGATGGGCCTCTCGAGATACCGGCCATAACCGGCTACCCACTCCACCAGACAAAATTACGGGAATCAGTTCCATGCTCTATTCCTTAATCCCCCCCTTCTGGCAGATGGGCCAGCAAGTGAGGCTCAGTTATGTATCCAGTCGTTTGGCATCGTAATCAGCGCGATTTTGCTTAAAGCGGATGCAAAGATTCAGCTCAATCCCCATCCATGTTTATCGACCCCGCCCCAACGTGCCTCCTCAATGTGCAGCCGCCCCAATCGGGCACTGCTTTCTCAGCCTCCACCATTGGAACAGCTGGCAAAGAAAGACCTTTTTTGGAAGAAATGCAAGGTCAGATTAGAACAGGACGCACTGCCGAATACGGTGAGATATTGTGCCAGCCATTCTACAGGGAGTATCCGGAATTAATAACTCATGCGCCGACGAGAGACAAAAAAATCATTTGCAAAACAATCGGGTGCTTTATCCTTGAGCCATCAAAGTAACATCAACCATTCCCGACCATCAATCTGTAGCCCAGGTGCTTGAGCATCCATGTATGAGCCTTCTCAACAGGAGATTGGTGCCTGCAGCCCATTCGCTGGAGGCAACCACCCGGCTGTCGTAGCCCCATCAAGGCTTGCTACGTTGGGATTCCGGCGCCTTGTCAACGAAAAGAACGCGCAACCGGACGCAATCGGGTCAGCTACTAAACCTTATCCTCTAGCTGGGCAGGTTTCCGCTTAAGGCAGGCAAGATTGATTCAGCGCCGATCACTTCTACTTTGCAGACTGCTTGATGTTGAACATACTTTTTGCAAATAAGCACAGTCCGATCACCTGAACGAAACTCGAGCCCCCCCACCC
>NZ_LYVP01000026.1 GCF_001984065.1 Pseudomonas sp. KK4 | reverse complement strand
CCGTCCGGACGGGCGACCACCAGGGTGGCACCGGTGATCAGCGGCCAGAAGAACTCCCACACCGACACGTCGAAGCTGTACGGCGTCTTCTGCAATACGCGGTCGTTGGGGCCGATCGGGAAGGCGTCCTGCATCCAGTGGATGCGGTTCATCAGGGCGCCGTGTTCGTTCATCACGCCTTTGGGTTGACCGGTGGAACCGGAGGTGTAGAGCACGTAGGCCAGATCGCTGGCCTCGACGCTCAGCGGTTCACCCGCCGGCGCTTGGGGCAGGGCGTCGAGGATCCAGGCGGGGTGCCCGGCCGGCAGTTTGGTCAGCCACTGCGGCTGGGTCAGGGTGACCTGCGCCTCGGCGTCTGCAATCAGGAACGCCAGACGCGCCGCCGGAAGCTCTGGGTCCAGCGGCAGCCACGCGGCACCGGCATGCACGATGCCGAGCAGGGCCACGACCATTTCCACCGAGCGCTCCATGCACACCGGCACGATGGACTCGCGACCGATACCGGCGGCGCGCAAGGCACGGGCCAGTTGTTGGGCACGCTGATCCAGTTCGGCGTAAGTCAGGCGCTGACCTTCGAACACCAGCGCCGGGGCGTTGGGGGTGAGGGCGGCTTGTTGGAGCAGGGCCGTGTGCAGGTTGGTTGGGCCGGCGTAATTACGCTCGGTGGCGTTCCACTGCACCAGTTGCTGGCGACGCTCGCTTTCACCCACCGGCGACCAATCGCCAATCAGCGTCTGCGGCGCGTCGAGCATGGTTTCCAGCAACTGTTGCCACTGCACGAGCCAGGTCTTTATCGTGGCCTCGCTGAACAGCGCCGCGCGGTATTCAAGCAGAACCGACAGCACCTCACCGTCATGCACTTCCCAGTTCAGGTCGTATTTGGTGGACTGCGCCGTCACAGCCCGCTCATGTACCTGCAACTGCGGCCACTGACTGGCCGCGGCATCGGCGTTCTGCATCACGAACAGCACCTGGAACAGCGGCGTCTGCGCCAGGCTGCGCGCCGGGTTCAGGCTTTCCACCACGTGGTCGAACGGCACGTCCTGATGTTGCTGCGCATCCAGCACGCGATCACGCACCTGACTGAGCAGGCCTTCGAAATCCAGTGCCGGGTCGAGGTCGCTGCGCATCACCACGGTGTTGACGAAGCAGCCGATCAGCGGCTGCAACTCGGCCAGCGGCCGCTGGGCCACCGGGCTGCCGAAGCGCACGTCGCGCTGGTTGGCATAACGCCCCAGCAGCAGTTGCGCGGCGCCGAGCATCAGCATGTACAGGCTGGCGCCCCGTTGCTGGGCGAACTGGCGCAAGCGTGCCGCCAGTTGCGCAGGCAATTGCACCTGCACCGCGCCGGCCACCGGGTCGAGCTGGTTCGGGCGAGCCTGTCGGGTGGGCAGGTCCAGCAAGTAATCGCCGTCCTCCAGTTGCTTGCGCCAGTAGGCCAGTTGCTCGCGGAACAGCGCCTGCTGCTTGGGCTCGCGCTGCCAGAGCGCGTAGTCCGGGTATTGCAGGGCCAGTTTCGGCAATTCGGCATGGCTGCCGGCATAGAGGCGTGCCAGCTCGTCCAACAGGTTCTGGCTGGAGGCGTCATCGGTGACGCAGTGATGCAGGTTCAGCAGCAACAGGGCTTGGGGTTGACCCGTGCGCTGAACCAGCGTGGCGCGAATCGGCAGTTGCGTGGCCAGATCGAAGCGGTGACCGGTTTCGGCATGGATCGCCTCATCGGTCAGTTGTTGCCAGGCTTGATCGCTGCTCGCGTCCAGTGTTGCCACGCGCAGGTCAAGGTTGGCCTGCGGTTCGATGATCAGCGCCAGCTCACCATCGGCTTCGCGCACGATGCGGCTGCGCAGGATTTCATGGCGCGCCACCACGGCATTCAATGCCGCTTGCAAGGCCGGCACGTTCAGCTCGCCGTTGAACTGCACGGCGCTGACCACGTTGTACTCACCGCCGCCCGCGCTGAGCTGTTCGAGGAACCACAGGCGCTGCTGTTCGAAAGACAGGGGCAGGCGGGCGGGGCGCGGCGCCGCCACCCAGGTCGCAGCCGGGGCTTGCAGAGGCTCGCCGAGCAGCGCGGCCAGAGCCTCCAGGGTCGGGTGCTCGAACACCGAGCGCAGTGCCGGCACCGTGGCGAACTGTTGGCGCAGGCGGGCGAACAGCACCGCCGCCAGCAGCGAGTGGCCGCCCAGGTAGAAGAAGTGGCTGTCGCGACCGATCTGGGTCAGCGGCACATTCAGCAGCTCGGCCCACAGCGCCGCCAGTTGCTGTTCGGCGGGGGTGCGCGGCGGGTCCTGGGCATCCGGCGCGGCTTGCAGGTCCGGTGCCGGCAGGGCCTTGCGATTGAGTTTGCCGTTGTCGGTCAGCGGCAGTTCAACGAGCACCACGAATGCCGAAGGCACCATGTAGTCGGGCAGGGCGGCACCGAGGGTCTTGCGCCAGCCGTCCACGTGGGCCGGGCCGTCGCAGGTGACATAGGCCACCAGGCGCTTGTCGCCGGGGACGTCTTCGCGGGCCAGCACCACCGATTGCCGCACGCCGGGCTGGGCGCCGATCAGCGCTTCGATTTCCCCCAGCTCCACGCGGAAACCACGGATTTTCACCTGATGGTCCATGCGCCCCAGGTATTCCAGCTGGCCGTCGGGCAGCCAGCGCACCAAGTCGCCGGATTTGTACATGCGCGCACCGGGCAGGCTCGAGAACGGGTCCTTGATGAACACCTTGGCGGTCTGTTCGGCACGGTTGAGGTAGCCCAGGGTCACGCCGGCGCCGCCGATGTGCAGCTCGCCCGGTACGCCTACCGGCATCGGGTTGAGCCAGGCGTCGAGGACATAGGTGCGCACGTTGGCGATCGGCCGGCCGATGATCGGCCGCGTCGGGAAGTCGTCCACTGCGCAACCGGTGGCGTCCACCGTGCATTCGGTGGGGCCGTAGGTGTTGAAGAAGCGGCTGCCGGCAATCGACGGCAGGCGCTGCCAGAGCTGCGCGTCCACCGCATCGCCACCGAACAGCACGAAGCGCGGCAGGTACACCTCGCCACGGCGCACGCCGTCGCTTTCGAGCAAGGCCTTGAGCTGCGCCGGGGTGCACTCGAAGGCGTCCAGGCGGGTGTCGCGGAAGAACTGCGCCAGGGCCTCGGGGTCGTAGCGCACCTCTTCCGGGGTCAGGTACAGGCTGTGGCCGTCCAGCAGCAAAATCAGCTCGGCCACCGAACTGTCGAAGGCGAACGAGTAGTTGAAGCTGGTGCGCAGCGGCTGGTCGGTGTAGCGGCGGTACAGGCCGTGGATCCGCGCCCAGGCCAGGTTGACCACCGAACCGTTGGTGACCAGGGTGCCCTTGGGCTTACCGGTGGAACCGGAGGTGTACATGATGTAGGCCAGGTCATCGGGCCCGGCCAGCGGCGCCAGGTTGCTGTCCGGCTGATCGGCGAACAGCGCGGCGTCAGTGTCCAGGCGCAGGCGCGGCAGGTCGGCGCCGAGTTGCTCCAGCAGGCCTTGCTGGCCGAGGAACAGCGCCGGTTGTGCGTCTTCGAGCATGTAGGCCAGGCGATCGACCGGGTAGGTCGGGTCCAGCGGCACATAGGCGCCCCCGGACTTGAGAATGCCCAGCAGGCCCACCAGCAGTTCCAGCGAACGCTCGACGCACAAAGCCACCGGACGGTTGGCCTCGACGCCACGGCTGCGCAGGTAATGCGCCACCTGGTTGGCCCGGCGGTTGAGTTCGCCGTAGCTCAGGCTGCGGCCTTCGAACGTCAGGGCGTCGCGGTCCGGGGTGCGTTCGGCCTGTTGCTCGAACAGTTGGGCGAAGGTCAGGTGCTGCGGCACCTGCATCTCGGTGCGGTTCCATTCGACCACGGTGCGCTGCCATTCCGCCTCCAGCAGCAGCGGCAGGGCGGACACCGGGCGTTGCGGTTCGGCGAGCATCTGTATCAGCAGGTGCTCCAGGCGGGCCAGGGTCTGGCGGGCGCTGTCGGCGACGAACAGGTCGAGGGCGAACATCAGCTCCAGCTGGATCGGCGCATTGGCCGGGCACAGCACGTGCAGGTCCAGATCGCATTCGGACTGCTTGAGCGGCGTATCGAGGGCTTCGAATGCCAGGCCCGGGAAGCGCAGGCGCGACTCCATGGCCAGTTGTTGGGCGACCATCACCTGATACAGCGGCGCATGGCTGAGGCTGCGCGGCAATTGCAGGCTGTCCACCAGTTGCTCGAACGGCAGGTCCTGATGCTGCAGGCCTTCGCGCAGGCGCTTGGCAACCTGTTCCACCAACGCGGTGAAGCCGGCTTGCGGCTCGAAGTCGGCACGGATCGCCAGATTGTTCAGCAGGATGCCGAGCAAGCCTTCGGTGCCCGGCTGTTCACGATGTGTGACCGGCGTACCGATCAGCACTGTGGCGTCGCCGCTCAAACGGTGCATCAGCACCGCGAAGCCGGCGAACAGCACGGTGAACGGCGTGGTGCCCAGGCGGCTGGCGAAGGCTTGCACCCGAGCGCTGAGGTCGGCGCTGAGTTCGCGCTGGACGATGCCGGCGCGATAGGTCTGCACCGATGGCCGCGGCAGATCGGTGGGCAACGCCAGCAGCGGACTGCCTTCGCTGTTGCTGCGGTCCAGGGTCTGGGTCCAGTAGTCCAGCTGACGCTTGAGCTCCGCGCCTTGCAGGTGCTCGCGCTGCCACAGGGCGAAGTCGGCGTATTGCACCGCCAGCGCCGGCAGTTCGGCGGCCTTGCCGTTGCAGCGGGCTTCGTAACCCAGGGCCAGTTCGCGCAGGGCGATGGTCGCCGACCAGGCGTCCGAGACCAGGTGATGCAGGGCGATGCCCAGTACATGTTCCCCGGGTGCCAGGCGCAGCAGGCTCGCACGCAGCAGCGGCGGTCGGGTCAGGTCGAAAGGTTGTTCGAAGGTGTCCCGCAAGGCGTTGAACTGCGCGCCTTCGCGGGCAGTCGCTGGCAGTGCAGACAAATCTTCGAACGGCAGCTCGATGCTCAGCGCATCACTGATGTGCTGGCAGGGCACGCCGTCGGTGCTGCGGATACCGGTACGCAGGATCTCATGGCGCACCAGCAGGTCGTTGAGGCTGGCGTGCAGCGCTGGAACGTTCAGTTCGCCTTTCAGGTGCAGGGCGAACGGGATGTTGAACAGGGTGGTGCCCGGCGTCAGTTGCTCGATGAACCACAGGCGCTGTTGCGAGAACGACAGCGGCAGCAAGGCTGGGCGCGGCTGGGCTTTGGGCCCTTGGGCGGTGGCCGATTGCGGCGCGGCGGCCTGGGCCTGGCGGGCGGCGATGGCCACGGCCAGCAAGGCCACGGTGGGTTGTTCGAACAACACCCGCAACGGCAGCTCGAGTTTGAAGTGTGCCCGCAACCGCGCCACGATCTGTGTGGCCAGCAGCGAATGACCGCCGAGGGTGAAGAAGTTGTCCTCGACGCCGACGCTGTCGCGGCCCAACACCTCGGCCCAGACCTTGGCCACCGCCGCTTCCAGTTCGTTGCGCGGCGCGATGCTTGCCTCGGTATCGGCCTGCCACTCCAGCTCGCGGGCGGCCAGGGCCTTGCGGTCGACCTTGCCGTTGGCGTTGAGCGGCAAACGTTCCAGGCAGACGAACGCCGCTGGCACCATGTACGGCGGCAATTGCCCGCGCAGGTGCTCGCCCAGGCCGTCGCTGCCCAGGCTTTCGTCATGCGCCGACCAGTAGGCCACCAGCCACGCTTCGCCGACGCTGTTTTCCCGCAGCAGCACAGCGGCTTCACGCACGTTCGGGTGCTGGGCCAGGCGATGTTCGATTTCCGTCAGTTCGATGCGGTGCCCGCGCAGCTTGACCTGCTGGTCGCGGCGGCCGAGGTATTCGATCACCCCATCGGCGCGCCAGCGGCCCAGGTCGCCGGTGCGGTAGAGGCGTCCGTCCAGTTGCGGGTGATCGATGAAGGCATCGGCGGTGCGTTGCGGATCGTGCAGGTAGCCGCGGCCGACGCCGACGCCGCCGACACAGATTTCCCCGGCCACGCCGACCGGCACCGGGCGCAGGGCCTCGTCCAGTACGTACAGGCGGTTGTTGGCGGTCGGCTGGCCGATGGGCATGTGGCTGACGTCGTCACCTGGCGCCGCGAAGATCGGCTGGAAGGCCACGTCGTCGGCGCACTCGGCCGGGCCATAGGCGTTCATCAGGGGAATGTCGGGAAAGCGCGCGAACCAGTCGCGGGCCACGGTCGGCGGCAGGGCTTCACCGGTGGGCAGCACCCAGCGCAGGTCCGGCAGTTGCAGTTCGCACGGGCACAGGGCAAGCAGGGTGCGCATCAGGCTCGGGACGATTTCCAGCACGCTCAGGCGCTCGCTGGCCAGCACTTGCAGCAGGCGCTGCGGGTCGTGGGCCACGTCGTCCGGGAGGATGTGTACGGTGGCACCCAGCACCGGGGCGGCGAGGAACTGCCACACCGAAATGTCGAAGGCCACCGAGGCGGTTTGCGGGATGCGGTCGTCGGCGTTCAGGCCCAGGGCCGGCACCTTGCCGAAGATGTTATTGAGCATGCCCCGTTGTTCGATCATCACGCCCTTGGGCGTACCGGTCGAACCTGAGGTGAACAGCACGTAGGCCAGGCTGTCCGGGCCGCCGAGCAGCGGCAGGGGCGCATCGTTGCCAGCCTGCCAGCAGGCTTCGGCGAACAGCGCGTTCGGCGCGGGGTCGAGACCGCTCAGCAGTTGATCGAGCAGGCCGCTGCAACCTTCGCTGGCCACCAGCAACGGTGCGCGGGACAGCGTGAGGATCTCGCGCAGGCGCTCCGGCGGATGATTGACCTCCAGCGGCAGCATCGCCGCGCCGGCCTTGAACACGGCGATCATCATGGTCAACAGCGCCAGGCCCCGGGGCGCGACCAGCGCCACCAGTTGATCCTCGCCGGCACCGGCTTCACGCAGGGCGTGGGCCAGACGGTTGGCGCGACGGTCCAGTTCGGCGTAGGTCAGGGACTCGCCGTCGCAGATTGCGGCCACTTGATCGCCGCGTTGGGCGACCTGACGGGCAAACAATTGCGCGTAGCGCTGGTCCAGCGGGAATTCGTGGGGGTTGACTGCCCATTCACCGAGCAGTTGCTGGCGTTCTTCAGCAGCCAGCAGTTCGAAGCTGCCCAGGGTGGCGTCCGGGGTGGCGAGCATGCCGCGCACCAGGCTGGCCAGATGACCGAGCAGGCGCTCGATGGTCGGTGCGTCGAATCGCTCGCGGTCGTAGGACACGCGAATGCCCAGTTGCTCGCCGGGCAGGATCACCACGGTCAGGCCGTAGTGGGTGTGCACGCTGTGGTCCATGCCATCGAGGCTGAACTGGAAACCGCCCTCGAGAATCTGCTCGTCGATCGGCGCGTTCTCGAACACCAGGATGCTGTCGAACAGGGTTTCGCCCCGGGGGAAATCGCTCCAGCCCTGGATGTCGGTGAGCGGCGTGTGCTCGTAGTCGCGCATGTCGACGTTCAGCCCTTGCAGCGCGCTCAGCCATTGGCCCAGTGACGCTTCGGGGTCCACCGACACCCGCAACGGCAGGGTGTTGATGAACAGGCCGATCATCTCGGCCACGCCGGTCAGCTCCGCCGGGCGGCCGGCCACGGTCACACCGAACAGCACATCGCGCTGGCCGCTGTAGCGCGACAGCAGCAAGGACCAGACGCCCTGGAAGAAGGTATTGGGGGTGATGCGCCGGGCCCGGCAGAACGCCGCCAGTGCCTGGGTTTGCGACTCGGTGAGGTGAATCAGACGGTCGTCCACCAGCACCGCGTCGGTGTAGCGATTGCGGGTCACGCCGTTGTCCACGGTCAGCGGCGTCGGCGCGTTGAGCCCTTGCAACTGACCGCGCCAGAACTGCTCGGCCTTGGTCGCGTCCTGGCGTTGCAGCCACTGGACGTAGTCGCGGAACGGCCGTGGACTCTTCAGCTCTGGGGTGCGGTCGTTGCACAGCGCTTCGTAGACCTTGAGGAAGTCCACCGTCACCAGGGAGATGCACCAGGCGTCCATCAGGATGTGGTGGAAGCTGCGGATGAACTCGTAGGACTCATCGCCCAGGCGCACCAGGCGGAAGCGAATCAGCGGCGGCTTGGACAGGTTGAACCCGACCTTTTGCTCGTCCGTCAGCAGGGTGCGGATTCGTGCTTCCTGCTCATGGGGCGCAAGGCCGCGCAGGTCGATCGTATCCAGCGGCACCTTGACCTCGCGGTGGATCACCTGCACCGGTTGCTTCTGGGTTTTCCACTGGAAACTGGCGCGCAGGGAAGGGTGCAGCGCCACCACCTGGCGCCAGGATTCGAGGAACGCCACTTCGTCGATGGCGCCACCGATGCGGTAGCGATCCTGCATCAGGTACACGCCGGAATCTTCGTGCAGCAGGGAGTGGAACAGCATCCCTTGTTGCAGCGGTGACAGCGGGTAGATGTCTTCGATCGGATTGCTGGTGTTGTTTTCGGTGGTCATTAAAACGTCCTGCAAAAAAGGGGTGATGGCACGCAAAAAAAGCCGATCAGAATTCGTTTTCGTCGAGCTCGGCCATCAAGGCCTGCATCTCGTCGGCGGACAGGCCCGAGGCGCTGAATTCGCAGCTTTTGGGCTCTGCACCGTCAGCCGCCAGGGGCTGGGCGACTTCGGCCATGGCGGCGATGGTCTGGCGTTCGAACACCTGCTTGGCCGATAGGGCGATGCCTTGCTCATGGGCCTGGGCCACCACTTGCAGGCTGAGGATCGAGTCGCCGCCGACGGCGAAGAAATTCTCGGTGACGCTCACACTCGGCAGCTTCAGGACCTTGGCGACGATGGCGTGCAGGGTGGTTTCCATGGCATTGCGCGGGGCGACGAAGGCGCTTTCGTCGAGCTGGTCCGGGTCGGGCAACTGGCGCAGATTGAGCTTGCCATTGGGGGTGCGTGGGAAGGTCGCCAGGGTCAGCACTCGGGCCGGCACCATGTACGACGGCAGACGTTCGCCGAGGAAGCGCTTGATCGCTTCGGAGTCCGGCGCATAGCCGTGGGCCGCCAGCACGTAGGCCAGCAGGCGTTTGCCGGCGGCGTGTTCCTGGACGATCACCGCGGCTTCGCGCACGTCGCTGTGGCTGCACAGTTGCCGCTCGATTTCACCCAGCTCGATGCGGTAGCCGCGCAGCTTGACCTGATGGTCCTTGCGCCCGAGGAACGCCAGGCGCCCGTCCGCCAGCCAGCAGGCCAGGTCGCCGGTGCGGTAGGCGCGGGTGCCGTCGGCCAGAGTGACGAAGGCCTTGGCGGTTTCTTCGGGTTTGTTGCGGTAACCCCGGGCCAGGGTCGGGCCGGCGAGGACGATTTCCCCCGGTTCGCCGACACCGCAGGCGACGTCGTGGTCGTTGAGCACCCGCAGGTCCATGCCGGCAATCGGTCGACCGATGCTCAGCTCGCGGCTCGGGTCCAGCACTTCATAGGTGGCCCAGACTGT
This sequence comes from Pseudomonas sp. KK4, assembly GCF_001984065.1. Lineage (GTDB taxonomy): Bacteria > Pseudomonadota > Gammaproteobacteria > Pseudomonadales > Pseudomonadaceae > Aquipseudomonas. Next base: position 55,338 of record NZ_LYVP01000026.1, on the reverse strand, counting down.
GGCCTCGGTGGGACCGTATTCATTGACCAATTGCGCGTTCGGCAGGGCCTGGCTGTGCTGGGTGATCAGCGAAGGCGGGCAGGCCTCGCCGGCGACGATCCAGCACGCAAGGCTCTGGCTGTCGGCATTGCGCTGCAACTGGTCGAGCAAGGCCTGATACAGCGACGGCAGCGACAGGCCATGGCTGACCTGGTGCCGGGCGATCAGTTGCGCAAGGCGTGGCATGTCCAGTTCTTCGCCGGTGGCCGGCAATACCAGGCGTGCGCCTTGGGCCAGGGTCCAGAAGATCCCGGCCACCGAGCTGTCGAAGGCGAACGACGACAGCAGCAGGTAAGCCCGCACCGGTGTGCCGTAGGCGGCCATGCGCACCTGGGTCGAAACGCTCAGGGCGCCATGGGTGATTTCCACGGCTTTCGGTGCGCCGGTGGAGCCGGAGGTGTAGATCAGGTAGGCCAGGTCGTTCGCATCGGGCAGGGGCAGCGGCGGCAGGGTGCTGATGTCGGGCACGCTCAGGTCGTCGAGGACGAAGCGTTGCAGGCTGTCGGGCACGCTGTCGGCCAGCTCACTGCTGACCACAATGTGGGCGATGGCGCTGTCGGCGAGCATGTAGGCGCGGCGATCCGCCGGGTAGGTCGGGTCGACCGGCACGTAGACACCGCCGGCCTTCAACACCGCGAGCATGGCGACAATCGCCGCGTTGCCACGGCCGAACAGAATGCCCACCGGCATGCCCGGGCCGATACCGGCGTCGCGCAGTCGATGGGCCAGCCCCGTGGCGCAGGCGTCGAGGGCGGCGTAGCTGAGGTCGCCGTCCTTGTCGCTCAGGGCGATGGCATTGGGCTGTTGCCGGACCTGACGGGCAATCAGCTCTACCAGGGTCACCGGTTCAATGGCGGGTGAAGTCGGTGCGGCGTCGATGGTCTGGATTTGCAGCGGGCCGCTCAGGGGCCGTTGTGCCCAGGCCTGTTGCGGTTCGGCCAGGGCGCCTTGCAGCAGTTGCAGCCATTGCTCGCCAAGGCAGGCGGCGGCGTTGGCGCTCAGCAGGTGGGCGTCGTAGAGCACGTGGGCCTGAACCCTGTCCGGGGTCTGCTGCACGTTGAGACAGGCTTTGACCGGGTTGAGCACGGCGCTGGCGTGGCGTTCGTGCTCATGGCCCTGGCGCCAGGCGAAGGCATAACCGCCGTTGAGATTGTGGGTGTAGTAGTCCTGCCAGCCCGCGCTGAGCTCGATGCTGGCGGCAATGGCTTTGCTTTGCTCCAGCAGCGTCGATTGTGGGTCCAGGTCAAGTCGCAGGGGCAGGCACTGCTCGAACAGGCCCAGGGCGTTTTCCAGTTCCGGGCCACGACTTTCGTGGATCCAGGTCAGGGCAATCTGCTGTTGACCGGCGAGGCGGCTGAGCACCGCGGCCCAGGCGCTGAGCATCAGGTTGGAGGTCAGGGACGGGTGCCGGGCGAGGGCCTGCGGGATGACCAGGTCCACTCGCTGCGGGACAAAGCCCTTGCCCGTGATGGATTCCAGCGACAGCTGCAACGCCGGTTGTTCGCTGTCGGCCAGGGGCTTCCAGAAATTCACCCCCGGATGGTCCGGCTCGTCTTCGGTCAGGCTCCAGCGCCACTCGGCGTAGTCGGCGTATTGCAGCGCCTCGGTCAGGGCCGGGCTGGCGTCTTGCAGTAGGGCTGCCGCCAGCAGTTTCAGGCTGGCCAGGTCGAAATGGCTGCTGGCGCCGGCCAGGTCGAGCACCGATTGTTGGTCCGACAGGCGTACCCAGGTCACCGCCAGCGGCAGCGTCCAGTCGCGGGGCTGGGTCGTGAGGCGGTCCAGCGCCGCGTCCTGCTCGTCACGGCTCAGTGAACGCCAGTCCTGCAACGACACGGACAGCTCAACGCGGTCGTGGATCACCTGCACCGGAAAGCGCAGCCCCGGCACGGGTGTCAGCCGAGTGCGCAGGATTTCACTGTCGGCGATCAGGGCGCGCAGGCGCTGGTTCAGGACGTCGAGGCCAAGGGGCAAGGACGACGACCACTGCAAACGGCAGCTCAAGGGATGTTCGGCGACGCCGTTGATGTGCTGATAAACCGACGCCTGTTGCGGCGAAATACGAAAACCTTGGAGTCCGCTCATGTTCAACTCGACTGCAAATAGGGGTTAAACCTGGGGTGGCAGAGGCCCGCGAAGCCGCTGGCGGCCGCGTTCATCTGCGTGCACCCGTGGAAAGGATCAGACGGCGACGTCGCTCGACAGCAGGGCTTGCGCCATGCCGGTGAGGATCGCGCGCTTGCCGGTGAAGGGGTCGCGACCGTGTACTGCGAGCATGTTGTCGATAAACAGCACATCGCCCTGTTGCCAACTGAAGCGCACCAGCGAATCGAGATAAGCGGCGCGCAGCGATTCCAGCACCTGGGGCTCGATCGGCTCGCCGTCGCCATAGAAGGTGTTGGTCGGCAGGTCGAACTCGCTGAAGTTGCTTTGCAGCGAGTCGCGGATGGCCGGCGGCAGGGTGCTGATGTGGAAGAAGGTCGCGTGGTTGAACCACACCTCTTCGCCGGTGCTCGGGTGGCGCACCACGGCCGGGCCGCGCTGGCGGGTGCGCAGGCGGTCGTTGTCTTTCCATTGCACTTCGATACCGACGCTGGCGCAGTAGGCCTCGACTTCGCTGCGATCCTCGGACTGGAACACGCTCTGCCAGGGCAGGCCGAAACCGTCGCCGTAATTGCGCACGTACAGCACGCCCTTTTCGCGAAAGCGCGCTTCGATCTGCGGGCTGATGGCGGCCTTCACGCTGCGGGTCGAGCCGATCGGGGTTTCGCCGCCGGTTTGCGACGGCAGATGGCAGTAGAAGAACAGGCGCAACGGGAAGCGCGGCGAGTAGGAATGTTCGTTGTGCGGGAAAATCATCTGGTCGGCCGGGTAGTCGGTCGAGGTGTAGATGTTGCCGCCGACCCGGGTGCGCGGCGAGGCGCGGAACATGTACTCCAGCGCGCCGGGGGAGAGGGCGGCGATGACCTGATCGAACTGTTCCACCGACTGCACGGCAAAGCCGCGAAACAGCAGGGCGCCGTAGTGCAGCAGTTTGCGCTCGAGGCTCTCCCGCTCGCTGGCGGCCCAGGCCGCCAGGTCGACACCGCTGACCGCAGGCTCGATCACCAGCGGCAGGGCGTGGTCAGGGTGCAGCAGGCGCTCGCTGACCAGTTGCTGTTCCGTGACGTTCATGGCTTTGCGACGCACGCCGCCAAGGGCGCGGGACGGTGGGGGCTCGATAGGCATAGAGGCATCCAACTCGGTTAAAGGGGCAGTGAGCGACGTTTGGTTTGCAGCATCTGGCTGCGACCGGCGAGGGCCTGGCTGTGCTGGCGTTCGCGCTGGAACGCCTGGTCCCAGGCGTCGATGCGTTCGGCCAGGGCCGGCAGCGATTGCCCAAGCAGCTCGCGGCTCTCGTCCAGCAGGCGCGTCCACAGGTGTTGCAGGCGCAGGGCGCGGGCCTGATCGAAGTGTTCGCCACGGAATTTCAGGGTGGCCTCGATGCCCTGGCTGCCATGCACCAGGTCCAGCACCAGATGGAAATCGCCGGGGTCTTGTGCCACGTCCAGCGAGGTCATTTGCGCGCCGGCGATTGCGGTCGGGTTGACCCGCGACGGCTGATAGTTGAGCTTGACCTGGAACAGCGGCGAGTGCCCGGCACGGCGCTGCGGCGCCAGCGCCGAGACCACCAGATCGAATGGCAGGCCCTGGTGGGCGTAGGCCAGTCGCGCCTGATCGCGGACCTGCCCGAGGAAGTCGGCCAGGGTCGGTTCGCCCCGCAGATCGCAGCGCAGGGTCAGTTGGTTGACGAAGAAGCCGATCACCTCGTTGTGCTCGGCCAGTGGCCGGCCGCTGACGTCGGTGCCCAGCAGGAACTGCTGCTGCCCGCCCAGTTGCCGGAGCACCAGTTGATAGCTGGCCAGCAAAAGCATGAAGAGGGTCATGCCCTGTTCGCGGGCAAGCACAGTCAAGGTGTCACAGCTGGCCTGGGGCAGGGTGAACTTGAGGCTGTGCTGGCCCGGGAGTTGACCGCTGCCGCCCAAGTCCAGGGTTTGCGGCACGCTGCCCAGGTGCTCACGCCAGAACTGTTGTTCGGCGGCGACCCGCTCGAGGTTCCAATGCTCGGCTTCCCAGCGGGCGAAATCCAGGTACTGCAACGGCTGCCTGTCTGCAGCCGCCCCGGCCAGTTCGGCCAGCAACAGCTGGGTGGATCGTCCGTCGAAGGCGATGTGGTGCAGGGTCAGCAACAGGTCGTGCTGCTCATCGTCGCGGCTGAACAGGTGCGCGCGCAACAGTGGGCCGTTTTGCAGATCGACCGGGGTCGCATGCTCACGGGCCAGGCAGTCGCTGACGGCTTGCTGTTGCAGGGCAAGCGGTTGATAGCGCCAGTCGTGCCAGGTCAGCGGCACCGTCGCCGATGGCAGGATCCGTTGTTGCGGGCCGTCGACGTCATCGTGGTACACCGTGCGCAAAACGCTGTGGCGCAGGGCCAGGGCATTGAGGCGCAGGGCCAGGGCTTCGCTGTCCAGTGCGCCTTGCAGGCGCAGGTGCAGCACCAGGTTGTGCCGGGTGTCGTTGGGGTCGAGCTGGCGCAGGAACCACAGGCGGCTCTGGGCAAAGGATTGTCGGCCATGGGGCTGGCCGAGGCTGGCGCGCTCGGCCTCGGACGCGGCTTCGGGCGCCGGTTCGCTGAGGAAGTCCAGCAGCGCCTGGGCCCATTCGCCCAGGGTCTGCTCGCCGAACAGCGGATGGGTCTGGAGGTTCCAGCCCAGGTGCTGGTGCAGGCGCGCGGCGAAGTCGGCGATGCGGATGGAGTCCAGGCCGAGACCGATCAGGCTTTTGTCGAAGTCCACGCTCAGGTACGGGTTAACCTCATACAGGGTCTGCTCCAGCCACTGGCGGCATGCGTCCAGGGCGTCTTCCGAGGCGTTGGCCGTGCGCTCGTGCAGTTGCGCCAGGTCGATGCTGTCCTTGAGAACCGCGACTTGTCCGCCGTATTGGACGATCACGCTCAGGGTGCCCGCGGCCAATTGCTTGCGCGCGCCCTGGCGGGCGATCTTGCCGCTGGTGGTCATCGGGATGGTGCCGGCCTCCACCAGCACGATCTGGTCGATGCCGCAGTCGGCGGCTTCGCGCACGGCGTCCTGCATCGAGGCGAACAGCGCCGGGTGATGGCCCGGATAGACGTATTTGCGATGGGGCTCGGCGACGATCACCAGTTTCTCGCGACCCAGCACCGGGTCCATTTCCGAGAAGGCGGCGACGCGCCCGGTGCGAATGCCCGGCTCGGCATCGGTGATGGCGAATTCGATGTCGTGGGGGTACAGGTTGCGTCCGTTGAGGATCAGCAAATCCTTGACCCGACCGCAGATCACCACTTGGCCTTCGTGCATGAAGCCCAGGTCGCCGGAACGCAAATAGTGGCCGGTTTCGCCGACGATCTGCGCCTGGAAGGCCTCGCGGCTGGCTTCGGGATTCTTCCAGTAGGCCTCGGCGTTGCTCGGGCCTTGCAGCCAGACTTCGCCGATGTGGTCGACGGCGCAGCGTTCATGGGTGTGCGGGTTGACAATGGCGATGCTGTGCAGCGCTTGCGGATAACCGCAGGCCACGAACTCCACTGCCGGGGCCTCGGCGGCTGCCAGGGCGACGCGGCCGGTTTCCAGCACGGCCTTGTCCAGGCGCAGCACCACCGGCAATGCATCGGCCGGCGTGGCGCTCACGCACAGCGTGGCTTCGGCCTGGCCGTAGCCGGGGCTGATCGCCAGCGGGTTCAGGCCGCAGGCGGAAAAACGCTGGACGAAGGTGTCGAGGGTGCCGGGATGGATCGGTTCGGCGCCATTGATCGCGTGCTGCCAGGCGCTGAGGTCGAGCTGGGCGATCAGGTGGTCGCTGGCCACGCGGTTGCACAGGGCGTAGGCGAAGTTCGGGGCGAAGCTGGCGGTGGCGCGGTAACGGCTCAACGCCTGCAGCCAGGTGGACGGTGCGTTGACGAAGGTCTGCGAGGCGATCAGGTAGCAGGGCATGCCGCTGTATAAAGGAGCCAGCATGCCGCCGATCAGGCCCATGTCGTGGTACAGCGGCAGCCAGTTGACCATGGCGCCGTGCTCATCGAAGCCGTAGGCCTGGCGCATCAGCTCGACGTTGGCGATCAGGTTGCGCTGGCGCACTTCGACGCCTTTGGGGTTGCCGGTGGAGCCGGAGGTGTATTGCAGGAAGGCCACGGTGGCGCCGTCGACTTGCGGACGGGTCCATTGACTGGCGGGCGGCGTGCCGAGGTCTTCGACCGTGGACACCTCGACCCGGCCCTTGACCAGTTCTCGCAGGCTCGGGCAATAGTCGGCAGGGGCGAGAATCAGCGCAGGTTCGGCATCCACCACCACGTTGCGCACCCGATCCAGATGACGGGGCTTGCGCGACGGTGGGGGAAACAGCGGCACGGCGATCAGCCCGGCATACAGGCAGGCGCAGAAGGCACGGGCGTAGTCGAGGCTGCTGGGCAGCATCAACAGCACCCGGTCACCCGCTGCGTAACGCGCTTGCAGCGCCGCCGCCAGGGACTGGCTCTGTTCGTGCAGTTGAGCAAAGGTCAGGGTTTCGCCGATCTCGACGCCGTCCGGCAAAAAGTGCAGGGCCGCGCGCTGTGGAAAGTGCCGGGCGTGGGTGTCCAGCACGTCGATCCAGTGTTTGAAAGAGAACATGTGCAATTCACGCCATGGCAACGATGACCTTGCGGTCACCGGTGTAAGGGTTGCGGCCGTGTGCGACCAGTCGGTTGTCGAGCATCAGAATGTCGCCGGGCTGCCAGGGGAAGCTGACGGCAGTCTGGCGATAGACCTCGCGTACGGTGTCGAGCACCTGATCGGCGATGGCCGAGCCGTCGCCGAAATACACGTGGCGCGGCAGGTTCTCTTCACCCACGGCGGCCAGCAGGCTGGCGCGCACAGTCGGTTCGATGGCCGAGACATGGAACAGGTGAGCCTGGTTGAACCACACCCATTCACCGGTCTCGGGGTGTTGCAACACGGCGGCGCAGCGCTGCCGGGTGCGCAGTTCGCCGTCGGCTTTCCACTGCCACTCGATGCCGTTGTCCTGGCAGTAGCGTTCGACCTGGGCGCGGTCTTGGGTGTTGAACACCTTCTGCCATGGCAGGTCGAGGGCGCCGCTGTAGTTGCGCACATAGAGCAGCTCGCGGCTGGCGAACAGCTCGCGAATCTCGGCGGGCATGCGCTGATGGATCAGGCGGCTGTCGGCGATCGGCGTTTCGCCGCCGGTCTCGCTGGCCTTGATGCAGTGGAACCAGATGCGCGAAGGCCAGGGCCGGGTGTAGGCCTGTTCGTTGTGCAAGGGGATGAATTGATGGGCCGGGTATTCGGTGGAGCTGTAGACCCCGGCGAACACTTTGCTGCGTGGCGTGGAGCCGAATTCGTAGCTGGCCAGCGGTGCGCCGAAACTGGCGGCGAAGCGCTTGAAATCGATGGGCGTGGGCACGCTGAAGCCGCGAAACAGGACGCCCCCGACCGTGCTCAGCGCCTGGTCGAGCGTGGCGCGAACCGACGCGTCCAGATCATGGATCGACTGTCCCGGCTCCCCCTTTACCAGCACTGGCAATGTCGACGCAGGGTCGATCGATGGGGCATGGGAAAAAGGTTCTGAACGTCCGCTCAGGTGTTCGATTGAAGTCATCCTTGCGCATCCTTTTTTCTTTTTCAGTCAGGCGGATCAAGCGTTGACTGCCTGGAAATCAAGGCAAAGGCAGCTACGCTCTGGTCCGCTGAAATGTATTGTCACCGATACATGGCGGCATATTTATTACAAATGAGATCCATTATCAATCTTATTCCCTTAATTTTTTTTTTGGATTAGACTCCTGCCGGCTGGGGACAATCAGCGTTCTGGACTTAGAAGAAAGACCAATATCTGTCGCAGGGGAGCGGGGCGTGAATTACAAAAAAACTACAATTGCATTGGCTGTGGGGTCGGCGATCTGCCTGACCCACAATGCATGGGCAGCAGAGCAATCGACCTCGATGGAGATCGCTCCGATCACGGTAACGGGTGAAAAAATCAACCGTTCCCTGGAAGAAACGCAGTCGAGTGTAGCCGTCGTTACGGACAAGCAACTGCGCGAGAAGGAAGACCACAGTCTGGTCGACGTATTCGCCCGCACCCCGGGTGTGTACAACACCTCCGGCAACGAAAACTGGGGTATCCGCGGCGTGCCGGTCTCCGGTTTCGATGACCAGGGCCCCGCCGCGCTCAATGGTGCGGTGTCGGTATTCGTCGACGGCGCCGTACAGCCCAACCGTTCGCTGACCCTGAGCCCCATGCCGCTGTGGGATGTCGAGCAGGTCGAAGTGTTCCTCGGCCCGCAATCCACCACCCAGGGCCGCAACTCGCTGGCCGGTGCAGTGGTTATTCAGACCAGGAACCCGACCTTCGTACCGAGCTTTTCGGCGCAGGCCAATGGCGGCACCTACGGTGAGCGTGGTGGTGCGGTGGCCGGTGGCGGCTCGATCGTCGACGACAAGATCGCCGGCCGCATCGCCGTCGATTACCAGGAAGGCGACGGCTACATCGAGAACCTGTTCAACGGCGATGATGCCAACCCGACCCGCACCGCCAACGCCCGGGGCAAGCTGCTGATCCTGCCGAACGACGATACCGACGTGCTGTTGACCTATGCCCACGGTGAAAGCCGCAAGGGCGATAACTCGTCGATTCGCCAGGGCGACACGATCCGTTATTACAAGATCGACTCCAACACCGAAGCCTACGACAAGCTCAAGCAGGACACCGTCAGCGCCAAGATCGACTACCGGCTCAATGATGACTGGTCCCTCACCAGCCTCACGGCCAACACCGACTCCGACTATGACGCGCGCCTGGACTTCGACCAGTCGTCCGCCGGCAACCAGTTCGTGCTGCGCAAGCAATACGGCGACCTGTTCAGCCAGGAACTGCGCCTGAACTACACCTCTGACACCATCAAGAGCTTCGCCGGCGTCTACTACGGCCACAACACCAACAACTTCCACGACCGCTTGTTTAACAACACGCAACTGCGCGGCACGGTCAAGGGCGACACCACGATCAAGAACGGCGCCGTCTTCGGTGAGGTCAACTGGACCTTCGCCCCGCGCTGGACCCTGATCACCGGCCTGCGCTACGACCACGAGACCAACGACACCAACGTCAAGGCCGATGACTTCTCTGAGCCGGGCAAGGACAAGCAGACCTCCGATGCCGTGTTGCCGAAGCTGGGCATCGACTACGAGCTGGCCGATAACCAATACGTTGGCTTCATGGTGCAGCGCGGCTATCGCGGCGGCGGCGTCAACGTTCGCGCCGGCAGCGGTCATACCGCCTACGATCCGGAATACACCACCAACTACGAGTTGTCGTACCGTGGTGCGTTCATGGACAAGACCCTGCGTACCCGTGCCAACCTCTACTACACCGACTGGAAGGATCAGCAGGTCAGCGTCGTGAACCCGCAAACCGAGTTCTTCGACGTGTACAACGCGGGTCGCAGTGACATCAAGGGTCTGGAACTTTCCGTCGAGAAAGACTTCGGCCAACAGTTGACCTTGAACGCCGGCGCCTCGGTGACCGATGGCAAGTACAAGGACTTCGTCACCAGCGACGGCCGCGACATGAGCGGCGAAGACTTCCTGTTCTCGCCGAAATACAAGATGACCATGGGCGCGACCTATCGCTGGAACGACCGCGTGACCCTCAACACCGACGTGGTCTATCAGAGCACCGCCCCGTCGGAGTACGAGTTCGATGACGCAGGTCAAGTCACCGGCGAGCGCCGTGCCGACAACTACTGGCTGGCCAACTTCAACGCCGAGTACAAGATCACCAAGAATGTCGCGCTATCCGGCTATTTGAAAAACGCCTTCGACCAGGGCTACGTCACCAACAACCGCAGTGGCGACAACATCGATGTCGGTGCCCCGCGCACTGCCGGTCTGGTCCTGCGCTACGACATGTAATGCGACCCCTGTAAAACCATGGAAGCGGGGGAAGGATTCTCCGCATCCGGTTTCACGGCTTTCGTGACCTGAAGCGTTCGTTTTCAGGCTGCCCTGTACCCTTCCAAAACCAGCCTCCCTGGAGGAAATCATGAGTGCTTTTTCGAATGTCACATCGGGTGGCGCGCAACAGCTACGCCTGTTGCACCGCGGGTTGTCGACCCCGTACTGCCTTGATCCGACGCCGATGCTGGAGCGCCAGCAACAGCAGGAATCCAACGCCCGCAGTTACCCTCGGCGCATTCCGCTGGTGCTGGAACGGGCCCATGGCATCTACGTGCAGGACAGTCGTGGACAGGTGTTCGTCGATTGCCTGGCCGGTGCCGGCACCCTGGCGCTGGGGCATAACCATCCGGTGATCGTCGAAGCCATCACCCAGGTCATGGCCGCTGGCGTGCCGATGCACACCCTGGACCTGATGACCCCGGTGAAGGACGCATTCGTACAGGAAATCTTCGGCTGCCTGCCAGCCGACTTTGCGCGAAACGCGCGCATCCAGTTTTGTGGCCCCAGTGGCGCCGATGCGGTGGAAGCGGCACTGAAGCTGACCCGCACCGCCACGGGCCGGCATTCGGTACTGGCCTTTGAAGGGGCCTACCACGGCATGACCTTGGGCACGCTGGCGATCAGCGGCAACCTGTCGCCGAAAAACGCCCTGGGCGGCCTGATGGCCGGCGTCCAGCGCCTGCCGTTCCCCCACGATTACCGTTGCCCGTTCGGCGTGGCCGGCGAGCAGGGCGTGACCCTGAACGTGCGCTACCTGGAGCATCTGCTCAATGACCCGGAAAGCGGCGTCACCGCACCGGCGGCGATGATCCTCGAACCGATCCAGGGTGAGGGCGGGGTGATCACCGCGCCGGATCGCTGGATGCAGGAACTGCGTCGCCTGACCCAGGCCCACGGCATTCCGTTGATCGTCGATGAAATTCAATGCGGCATCGCCCGCAGCGGGCGCATGTTCGGCTTCGAGCACTCGGGCATTGTCCCGGACGTGATTACCCTGTCCAAAGCCATCGGTGGCGGCCTGCCGCTCTCGGTGATGGTCTACAACGATTCGCTGGACGTCTGGCAACCGGGTGCCCACGCCGGCACCTTCCGTGGCAATCAATTGGCCATGGCCGCCGGTACCGCGACCTTGCGTTTCATCCGCGACGAAGGCCTGGTGGCCCACGCCGGGACCGCCGGTGCGCATTTGCGCAAACAACTGCTGTCATTGCAGAGCGAGTTCGACTGGATCGGCGACGTGCGCGGCCGCGGCCTGATGCTCGGCATGGAAATCGTCGACCCCCAGGGCGCCCCAGACGCCCAGGGCCACCCACCGGTAGACACCGCCCGCGCCAAGGCTTTGCAACAGGCGTGCCTGCAACACGGTTTGATTGTCGAGCTGGGCGGCCGCCACGGTGCTACTGTTCGCTTCCTGCCACCGCTGATCATCACCGAGCAGGAGATCGATTTCGTGGCGCAGATACTGTTCCGCGCGGCGAGTGCGATCAGCGAGCGTGCGCGGGGCTGAGGTTCGCAATTGTCCCTGTAGGAGCGAGCATGCTCGCGATGAACGCCCAGGCGACGCGGGGTTTCAGCTGCCCCGCGTTATCGTTGACGTCCATCGCGAGCGAGCTCGCTCCTACAGGGATCGTGGCGCACCAAGGGCGGAACCGATGGCAGCCGTTACCGCTGGTTATGCACACAATAAAAACAGCACCAAACAGGGAGTACCAATGCACAAGGATTTCACCTCGATGAAACCCGTCTGGCTGCTGATCACGCTGCTCGGGCTGACCGCCTGCGGCGATCAGAAGCCGCCCGCCGAAACCAGTACCCCCCTACCGCAAGTCAAGACACTCACCGTCCAGCCCCGCGCCTTCGCCATGACCACCGACCTGCCAGGTCGCATCGAGCCGGTGCGCGTCGCCGAAGTACGCGCACGGGTGGCCGGCGTGGTACTGACCCGCCACTTCCAGGAAGGCAGTGACGTCAAGGCTGGCCAGTTGCTCTTCAGCATCGACCCGGCGCCGCTCAAGGCCGCCTTGATGCGTGCAGAGGGCGCACTGGCCAAGGCCGAAGCCGATGTCTATCGCGCCAACGCCCAGGTCCAGCGCTTCAAACAACTGGTGCAAATCAACGCCGTCAGCCCGCAAGCCTTCGACGACGCCATGTCCGATCTCAAGAGCGCCCAGGCCAATCGCCTTGCCGCCCAGGCCGACCTGACCAGCGCCAGGCTCAACCTCGATTACTGTCAGGTGCGCGCCCCGATCAGCGGCCGCATCGGCCGTGCGCTGGTCAGCGAAGGCGCGCTGGTGGGCCAGGACGAAGCCACGCAAATGGCGCGCATTCAGCAACTGGACCCGATCTACGCCGATTTCACCCAGTCCGCCGATCAGGTCGTGGCCCTTCAGCAGGCCCTGACCAGCGGACGCCTGACCCTCAATGGCAGCGGCTCGGCCGAGGTCACGCTGCAAGTGGGCAACCCCGCCCAGACACGCCATGGCAAGTTGCTGTTCTCCGATATCTCCGTGGACCGCAGCACCGGCCAGGTGACCCTGCGCGGCGAGTTCGCCAACCCCGACAACCTGCTGCTGCCTGGCATGTACGTGCGCGTGGTGGCGCCTGCCGGGGTCGACCCGCAGGCGTTGTTCGTGCCCCAGCAAGCGGTGCAGCGCGGCGCCGACGGCCAGGCGCGGCTGATGCTGGTGGACGCCACTGGCGTAGTGCGCGAACGGGTGGTCAGCACCGGTACGATGCTCGGCTCCGACTGGCAGATCACCCAGGGCCTGTCGGCCGGCGAGCAGGTGTTGGTCGAACGCGTCGACAAGCTCAGCGCCGGCACCACGGTCCACGTCATCACCCTGGCCGAGCAGCAGGCTCGCAACTGACGGCCTGAGGCCCTGGGAAGCTATCGATGCCCGATTTTTTCATCAATCGCCCGAATTTCGCCTTTGTCATTGCGCTGTTCATTTCACTGGTCGGCCTGCTGACCCTGGGTACCTTGCCGGTCAATCAATACCCGGACGTGGCGCCGACGCAAATCACCGTCAGCGCCAACTACCCGGGCGCCTCGGCGCAGATCGTCAGCCAGAATGTCACCAGCCTGCTCGAAGAAGAGCTCAACGGCCTCAAGGGCCTGATCTATCACGAATCCAACAGCGCCAACGGCGGCGCCGATATCACCATCACCTTCAAGCCCGGCACCGATGCCGATATGGCCCAGGTCGATGTGCAGAACCGTTTGCAACGGGTGATCGGTCGTATGCCCCAGGCCGTGATCGAGCAGGGCCTGAAAGTGGAGCAGGCACGCTCCAACTTCCTGTTGGTGTATGCCCTGTCCTACACCGACGACGAGCAGGACTCCATCGGCCTGGCGGACTACGCCGCCCGGGCCGTGAACAATGAAATTCGCCGGGTGCCCGGGGTCGGGCGGGTGCAGATGTACACCGCCGAGCGGGCCATGCGCATCTGGGTCGATCCAACACGACTGGTGGGCTACAACCTGTCGATGGCCGATGTCAGCAAAGCCATCGCCGGGCAGAACGCCCAAGTGCCCGCCGGCGCCATGGGCGAACGTCCCGGACCGGCCGAACAGCACATCACTGCCACGGTGATGGTGCAGGGGCAGCTCGAATCGGTAGAAGCTTTCGGCAACATCGTGCTGCGAGCCAACGATGACGGCTCCAGCGTGCGCATCCATGATGTGGCGCGGGTCGAGCTGGGGCGCCAGGACTACCGGTTCGACGCGCGCCTGAACGGCAAGCCGACGGCGGCCATGTCGGTGCAACTGGCGCCGGGGGCCAACGCCCTGCAAACGGCGCAGGCGATCAAGACGCGACTCGATCAACTGTCGAGCACGTTGCCGACGAACATGGCCCTGAGCGTGCCCTACGACACCTCGTACTTTGTCGACGTGGCGATCCGGCAAGTGATCTACACCCTGATCGAAGCCATGGTCCTGGTGTTCCTGGTGATGCTGCTGTTTTTGCAGAACCTGCGCTACACGCTGATTCCGGCGGTGGTGGTGCCGGTCTGCCTGTTGGGGACCGTTGCGGTCATGGCGCCGCTGGGGTTCTCGATCAACATGATGACCCTGTTCGGCATGGTGCTGGCCATCGGCATTCTGGTGGACGACGCCATCGTGGTGGTGGAAAACGTCGAACGCCTGATCACCCAGGAACAGCTGTCGCCCAAGGCCGCGACCCGCAAGGCCATGGGGCAGATCAGCGGGGCGATCGTCGGCATCACCCTGGTGCTGTCGGCGGTGTTCCTGCCGCTGGCGTTCATGGGCGGCTCGGTGGGTGTGATCTATCAGCAGTTTGCCATGGCGCTGTCGGTGTCCATCCTGTTCTCCGGGTTTCTTGCGCTGACCCTGACCCCGGCGCTGTGCGCCACTGTGCTCAAGCCTTTCGACCCGACGCATCACGCCCGGCGCAATCGCTGGACCGACGCTTTCAACCGGCGCTTCGACAACCTGGCCCGGCGCTATGAGCGGCTGGGGGCAAGCTGGGTCAAGCGCAGTGCCCGCAGCCTGGGCCTGTACCTGATGTTGCTGCTGGTGCTCGGTTTTGCCTACGCGCGGCTGCCGACTTCGTTCCTGCCCGCCGAAGACCAGGGTTACATCGTCACCGACATCCAGTTGCCGCCCGCCGCCTCGGCCTCGCGCACCGACGTCACGGTCCGCGCCTGGGAGCGATACGCCCTGGCGCAGCCGGCCACCGATCAGGTGCTGGCGATCATGGGCTTCAGTTTTTCCGGGGAGGGCGCCAACGCCGCGATGTCTTACGTCACGCTCAAGGACTGGTCGCTGCGCGACAGCGGGCAGACCAGCAAGGCGGTGGCGCGGCATGCCAACCAGGCGTTTGAGGACGTCCCCGACGGCACGCTGTACAGCGTGGTGCCGCCGCCGGTGGATGGTCTGGGCACCTCCAGTGGCTTTGATCTGCGCTTGCAGGACCTGGCCGGGCGCGGGCACGAAGCGCTGTTGCTGGCTCGCAGCCAGTTGCTCGAAGCGGCCAAGACCTCAAAGGTGATCGGTCACCTGATGGAAGATGGCCTGGCCGACGCGCCGCAGATCAATGTCAGCATCGACCGGGAGAAGGCCGAGGCACTGGGCGTGAGTTTCGATGTGATCAGTGCGGCGCTGTCCTCGGCCCTGGGGTCGGAACAGATCAACGAGTTCGCCAACCAGGGGCGCATGCAACGGGTGATCGTCCAGGCCGACGGCAGCAGCCGGCAGACCCCGGAAGCGTTGTTGCGCCTGCAGGTGCCGAACCGGCAGAACCGTCTGGTGCCGCTGGAAGCCTTCAGTCGTTTCGAGTGGCAGGTGGGGCCTTTGCAAATCGGCCGTTACAACGGCTCGGCGTCGCTGCGATTTTCCGGCGATGCCGCGCCCGGCTACAGCACCGGCGAGGCCATGGTGGAGTTGCAGAAAATCGCCCGTCAACTGCCGGCCGGTTTCAGCCTGGAATGGTCCGGTTTGTCATTGCAGGAACAGCAGGCCAGCGCTCAGGTGCCACTGTTGGTCGGGCTGTCGCTGACCATGGTGTTGCTGGTGCTGGTGGCGCTGTATGAAAGCTGGGCGATTCCGTTTGCCGTATTGCTGATCGTGCCGATCGGCATGCTCGGTTCGGTGACGGCGGTGACGGTGATGGGCATGCCCAATGACGTGTATTTCAAGGTCGGGCTGATCACCATCATCGGCCTTTCGGCGAAGAACGCTATCCTCATCGTCGAATTCGCCAAGGCGCTGCACGCCCAGGGTGCCAGTCTTGCGCAAGCGGCGGCCCAGGCGGCGCGCCTGCGTTTTCGGCCAATCGTCATGACCTCGCTGGCGTTCATTCTCGGCGTCGTTCCACTGGCCCTCGCCACAGGTGCCGGCGCGGCCAGCCAACGGGCGATCGGTACCGGGGTGATCGGCGGCATGCTGGCGGCGACGGTGCTGGGGGTGTTGTTCGTGCCGGTGTTCTTTGTCTCGGTGCTGGGCGTGGCGCGACGGTTGCGCGGCACCTGCAGCGCAGAGCAGTCGGACGCTACAACGCCAGGCAAACCGCTGGACCCGCAAACGATGCATTGACGCAGTGAAGGGTAAAAAGGACGGCTCAGTTAAATGGAACCCCTGACGGCTGCAGGCATCCATCTCTTATAGACATCGGGGGGGTGGGGTGATGAAAGAAGCGCAGAGAAGGCTGGCCATCACAGCCTGGCGACGGCTGTATGCAATGCCGGAGAACCATATCGATGCCGAAGACCGATACAACAGACTCTTGCGGGCCGCAGACGACATGGAACGCGAATGCCTGATCACCGGCGCCGAATGGCGCAAGCTGGCCCAGCAGGCCGGGACCTGGTTCGCCAGCACCGCAGAATGCATGTCCACCGCACGTCGCCCCCTGTAGGAGCGAGCTCGCTCGCGAGGGTCGTCAACGATAACGCTGGCAACCTGGCGCCCCGCGGTGTTCTGGTGTTCTTCGCGAGCAAGCTCGCTCCTACAGGAATGTGCCGGTTTTTACCTCGCCGCTGCGGGTGTAGCGGGCGACCAGGACTCCGCTCGGGGTGCGGGTGGAGTGTTCCAGGGTGAAGGCCGAGGCTTGCGCGTCATCGCCGAACAGGCGCTTGCCGCGTCCGAGCAGAACCGGGTGGATCATCAGCCGCAGTTCGTCCACCAGGCCGGCGGCCAGCAGTTGGCGAACCAGATCGCCACTGCCCTGGGTCAGCAGTTGCGAGCCATCCTGTTGTTTGAGGGCACCGATGGCGTCGACCAGGTTTGCATCCAGTGCATGACTGTTGTGCCAGGCCAGCGAATCCGGCCGATGGGTGGCTACATGCTTGGGCACGGCATTGAAGAGGTCGGCGATGGGGTTATTCGCGTCGAACTCAATCTGCGGCCAATACCCGGCGAAGATGTCATAGGTGCGACGCCCCAGCAGCAATTCGAACGGTTGAGAGAACAAGTCCATGACTGCCTCGCCGGTGACTTCGTCGGCGTAGGGCACGATCCAGCCGCCGAAGCCAAAGCCATCGCTGCGGTCTTCTTCAGGTCCGCCGGGTGCCTGCATGACGCCATCGAGGCTGACAAACGCGGCAACGGTGAGTTTGCGCATGGTGTTCTCCTGATTCGTGCGTGAGATCAATCCTGTAGGAGCGAGCTCGCTCGCGATGGCGTCAAAGGCACCGTGTGCATGCAGACAGCCCGCGTCTTCGTTAACGACCATCGCGAGCGAGCTCGCTCCTACAGGGGGGTGTAGGCTCGGCCACCATCAGTAAGGACTGCGGCAGCGGACTCTGCGGGTGCTGCGGCTCTTGCAGTTCGACCAACCGAAAGCCGGCCATGTCCAGCGCCCGAAGCCAACTGGACAGGGTACGGAAATACCACGGCATGCTGTGCCATTGTCCCTTGAACCCGTCGAAGGTCTCTTCGCGCCAGCCGTCCTGATAGTCGCCTGCGGCGGCGGTCCATGGATGCAGCGTCTGGATCAACAGTGCGCCGCCCGGGGCGAGCAGGGCATTGATGGCGGCGAGCAGGGGGATGATGTCCTGGTGCAGCAGGGCGAAGTTGGCGCAGATCAGGTCGTAGTCTTTGCCGATGTTCACCCTGGACTCTGCAAGGGCTTCGTAGCTCGCCACATGCAGGCGTGAAGAACCTGCCGCGCGTGCCGCGTCGACCAGCGTCGCGTCGCCATCCACCCCCACCGCCTCGATGCCCCGATCCGCCAGGGCCCGGAGCAACCAACCCTCGCCGCAGCCCAGGTCGAGCACGCGTTCGGGCTGGCGACCCTGGATGGCCAGCAGGATCGCCTGGTCGGTGACCTGGCGACGACTTTCGATGGCGCCACTGCGCACCGCTTCGATCCAGGATCGGGCGTTGTGGTGCCAGCTTTGCAGCAGGCTGGATTGAGGATCAGACATGGCAGTGGCCGATGCAGTGGGGTGGTTAAAGAATAGGCCAGGCTGGAAAAAAGGACCCGCCAGAGCGGCGGGTCCGGAGGGGTCAGAGTTTCGGCAGTTGCCCGATGCGGCCCATCATCTCGGTGACGATCTGCAGGTCCAGCAGAAATTGCTCGGTGGTCTTGAACTCGTTGTCGTTGTGACCGGTGTATTTGACGTCCGGCATGGCCAGGCCGAACTGCACGCCGTTGGGCAGTTCGTGGACCGAGGTGGCGCCCGCGGAAGTGCCGAACTCATGTTTCATGCCGAGGTTTTCAGTGGCCACGGCGAGCAACGCCTTGACCCATTCGCCTTCGGGGTTGCGGTACATCGGCTCGGCGATCGAGTAGTCGAAGGTCGGCGCGATTTTGCTCTTTTTGCTCCAGGCGTCCAGCTTGCCAGCGATCTCCGACTTGAGCGTTTCCGGCGATTTGCCCTTCGGCACCCGCAGGTTGACCGCGAGTTTGAAAGCCTTGTCGTCCAGGCCGACATAGGTCAGGGAAGCGGTCAGCGGGCCCATGAAGTCATCGGCAAAGCCGACGCCCAACTGGCTGCCCAGGTAGTCCAGGCCCCAGTTGTCGGCGGCGTAGCGGGCAGCGTCGGTGATGGCGTTGTGCTTGAGCGCGACCTTGCCGTCCAGGCCGTTGATGAAGTCGAGCATCCTGGCCACCGGGTTGACCCCGGACTCGGGCTCGGAGGAGTGGGCCGAAACCCCGGTGACTGTCAGCTTGACGTCCTTGCCGACCACCTTGGCGGCGATGTCGAAGTTGCCGCCGTTGTGCTTGACGTAGTCGGCGCCGGCCTTTTGCAGACTGGCGGCCAGTTGCGCGGGCTTGTCCGTCACCAGGGTGGCGACCGATGTCGACGGGATCTGGTTGGTGGCCATGCCGCCGGTCATCGAGGTGATTTCTGCGCCTTTGCCTTGGGCCTTGCGCTTGGCAAAACTGGCCATGACCGTGCCGTAGCCTTTCTCGGCGATCACCACCGGATAGCCGCCGTCCAGCGCCAGGTTGTAGTTGGGCGTGGGGTTACGCTCGAAGTAATAGGGGATGGCGTCGCCCGTGGTTTCTTCGGTGGTGTCCACCAGCAGCTTGAAATTGCGCGCCAATGGCAGCTTCTCTTCCTTGATGACCTTCATGGCGTAGAGCGCCACCACGATGCCGTTCTTGTCATCCTCGGTGCCCCGGCCGTACAGGCGGTCACCGATCAGGGTGACCTTGAACGGGTCGAGGCGGGTGCCGTCCTTCAACACCCAATTCTCCGGGGTCACCGGCACCACATCGGCATGGGCGTGAATGCCCACCACTTCCTCGCCCGAACCTTCGAGGGAGATCTCGTAGACGCGGTTGTCGATGTTGCGGAAGTTGAGGTTGAAGGACTGGGCGAGACCTTTGATTTTTTCAGCGATCTTGATGAATTCGGGGTTGTCGTGCTGGGCCACGCCCTCCACGCGTACGGTGGGGATGGCTACCAGTTCACGCAGGGTTTCGGTGGCCGCGCTGCCGTATTTCACCCGGGCGTAGAGGCCCAGCAGGCGATGGATTTCGTTTTGCTGCTCGGGATCAAGTGGCTTGTTGTCGAGGAAGGCACTGATGGCCGGGCCCAGCTCGTCGGTTTTGGCGACGTCGCTCTTGGCCAGCGCTGCGAGGAACTGGCGGAAATCGGTGACCGATGCGTCGCTGAAGGTCTTGAGGATGATCGCACTGTGTTGCGGGGTGATATTGGCTTGGGCAACGGTGGTGAAGGACGACAGGCTGGCGAGCATCAGGGTGGTCGCGGCCAGGTGCTTGAGTGAAAAGTCCATTGCTGGGGGCATTCCTTTGCAGGCGGGTTGTGAGAAATATCTGATTGATTAGTCAGAAACATTTTCAAACTTACACTGCCAGGGCGCGATGCGGGAGCCCTGAAATGGGAACTGTCGCACAGGCATGCAAAAGCGGCGCAGAAACGAAAAACCTTGTGGGGCAGGTATAGAGAGGTTGGATGTGACGACGCTTTCGCGAGCAGGCCCGCTCCCACAGGGCTTGTGTCGTACACCAATACTGCGTACGACCCAACACCCTGTGGGAGCGGGCTTGCTCGCGAAGAGGCCATTAGCCTCACATCTACACAAACTGACCCGCCGCCTTCGCGAGCAGATCGAATGCAGAGGTTCAGACGCCTTTGGTCGACGGCAACAGAATCGTCAGGATGCCCAACAGCGGCAGGTAAGAGCACAGCGAATACACGTACTCGATGCCATGGCTGTCCGCCAGATGCCCCAGCAGTGCCGCGCCAATACCGCCAAAACCAAACATCAGGCCGAAGAACACGCCGGCGATCATTCCGACGTTGCCCGGCACCAGTTCCTGGGCGAACACCACGATGGCCGAGAACGCCGAGGCGAGGATAAAGCCGATGATCACGCTCAGCACGCTGGTCCAGAACAGGTCGACGTAGGGCAGGGCGAGGGTGAAGGGGGCGGCGCCGAGGATGGAGAACCAGATCACTTTCTTGCGGCCGATTTTGTCGCCGATCGGGCCACCGAAGAAGGTGCCCGCTGCCACCGAGCCGAGGAACAGGAACAGGTACAGCTGCGAACTGGCCACCGACAGGTCGAACTTCTCGATCAGGTAGAAGGTGAAGTAGCTGGTGAAGCTGCTCATGTAGAAGTACTTGGAGAACACCAGCATGGCCAGCACCACCAGGGCAAAGGTCACCCGTGCTTTCGACAGACCGTGGGTCGCCTGGCCACCTTGCTTGAGCTTGAACAGGTTCAGGTGCGTGCGGTACCAGCGGCTCAGGGCATACAGCACGCCGATGGCGAACACCGCGAACAGGCCGAACCAGGCCACGTGACCCTGGCCATAGGGAATGATGATCGCCGCCGCCAGCAAGGGGCCAAGGGCGGTACCGGCGTTGCCGCCGACCTGGAACGTCGACTGCGCCAGGCCGTAGCGACCGCCCGAAGCCAGACGCGCCACCCGTGAAGTTTCCGGGTGGAAGGTCGAGGAACCGATCCCCACCAGGCCCGAGGCCACGAGAATCGCCGGGAAACTGCCGACGAAGGCCAGCAACAGGATGCCGATCAGCGTGCAGACCATGCCGGCCGGCAGCAGCCATGGTTTGGGGTGACGGTCGGTGTGGTAACCGACCCATGGCTGCAGCAGCGATGCGGTCAACTGGAAGGTCAAGGTAATCAGACCCACCTGGGTGAAGCTCAGGCCGTAGTTGGCCTTGAGCATCGGATAGATCGACGGCAGCACCGCCTGAATCAGGTCGTTGATCAGGTGCGCCAGGGCGCAGGCGCCGATCACCCGCATGACCAGTGGACTGGTCTGGCTGGCTACCGGGGCGGCGGTCATAGGGGGTGTCATTGAGGACATCGCACATCATCCAGGCTGGAGGAAAGGAGCATTGCACAGGGCAGGCGCTATGCTAGATTTCGCCCTGTTGCCTGTCTCGCGCGATTCGGGCGCCTACTTTTGTAAAAAGGGCATCATGGACAAATCGATGGAAGAATTTCTGCTGGCGATGGACGAAGCGCCGTGGCCGGTCTGCACCAGTGCGACCGATTACCCGGAGTGCTGGTTCATCGAGCCCCACAGCCACGCCAAGCACCAGTTGATCTACGCCATCGAGGGCGTGATGGTGGTGCATTCCGGGCTCAACCAATGGACGGTGCCGCCCAGCCGTGGCATCTGGATGCCCTGCGGTCACGTGCACTCGATTCGTTGCGTGGGGGCGTTGAAGATGCGCAGCGTGTTCGTGCGCCCGGAGCATTTTCCCGAGCTGCCGGGAGAGACCCGGGCAGTGAGCATTTCGCCGTTGCTCAGTGAACTGATCAAGACCTCGGTGAGCATCGCCGCACCGGTCGACCCGGATTCCCGGGAAGCCAGGATCATGCGCTTGATCGTCGACGAACTGACCCTGCTGCCGACCTTGCCGCTGCACCTGCCGCAACCGGGGGATCAGCGTATCCAGGCGATCTGCTCGGCGTTGCGCCAGGACCCGGGCGACGGCTCTACCCTGTCCGACTGGAGCGAACGCCTGAGCCTGGACACCAAGACCATCCAGCGCCTGTTCCACAAGGAAACCGGTATGACCTTCGGCCAGTGGCGCCAGCAGGCGCGTTTGCTGTCGGCTCTGGAACGCATTGCCCTCGGGGAGAAAATCATCGACGTGGCCGGCGCCCTGGGCTACGACAGCCCGAGCGCGTTCAGCACCATGTTCAAAAAACAGTTCGGCACCACGCCCAGTCATTTTTTCAAGTAACCCGTGGCGAGGGAGCTTGCTCCCGCTGGGCTGCGCAGCAGCCCCAAACCCTGCCACCCCATGCCTTCAGGTCCGCCTCATGCTCAGGCTTTGCGACTGCTACGCGGCCGGACGCAGGCTTCGCCAGCGGCCACAGGTGGGGGTCAGTGGTCGAGGTGGATCACCAGCGCGCTGTCGAACCCGGGGTTCTCGTTGACCCCGTTTTTGGCATAACCCCTGGGGTTGCAGATGACGCGGGTGCTGCCCACTCGATAGTCGAAACTGCCATGGGTATGCCCGTGCAACCACAGTGCCGGTTGCCACTGCTCGATCCGTTCTTCGAGGTCCGACACGAAGCTGGCATTGATCGGCGAGTCGGCAAAATTGGCGCTGATGCTCAACCGGGTCGGGGCAAAATGGGAGATCACCACCGTCGGCGTGGTGCTGTCGCGACGGAAGCATTCGTCGAGCCAGGCGACGGTCTGCAGATGGATCAGTTGGGAAAGCGCCGGTGTGAACAGGTCGGGAAAATCCGGCGAGACCCTGATGTGGCTGAAGTCGCGAATCAACCGGGTTGCCAGTTCAATGCCCTGATCCCGCTGGAGACCTTTGTCGAACAGTCGATAGTCCGACCACAGCGTACACCCCAGAAATCGCACGCCCTGGTGAACGTATTCCGAGCGTTCCAGCACCTTGATCTGCGTGCCCTGCGTCAGGCGGCGCAACTGCTCGTAGGTGGAGACCAGGTCACTGCCATAAAACTCGTGATTGCCCGCCACGTACAGGGTCGGGGCTGGGCAGTCTCTGGCCCACTCGATCGCCCTGGCCGGCCGGGCAATGTCGCCGGCGAGCACGACGATATCGGCCGCCACCTCGGGGAAGGGGATCGGGTTGACGGACAGGTGAATGTCGGACAGCAAGGCGATGCGCATGAATCAATTCCTCCGGATCAGGGCCTGTGAAACCGCGATCATCCGTTGCTCTATCTGTTGTTCGGTGTGGGCGGCGAAGCCCATGACCAGGCCCGGTGGCTTTGGGCAACTGCGGGTGTACCGGCTCAGGGGAAAGGCACCGACACCACAATCTCGCATCAAGGCCAGTGCGTTGGGCTCGGTGAAACCCTTGAGCTGGCCGGCGACATCGAGCCCGGCCTGGATGGGCGGGAACTCGATGAAATCGGCCCACAGTTGCCTGGACAAGGTCTGGAACGTCTTGGCTCTGCCCGCATAGAGCTTGCGCATCTTGCGGATATGCCGGTCAAAATGCCCCTCGATCATGAAGTCGGTCAGCACCGCCTGCGCCAAACCATTGGCGTGGCGAGCCGTCATCGACAGGGCCTTGGTGAAGGGCTCGACCAGCTGCTCAGGAAGGGCCAGATAGGCCAGGCCAACGGCGGGAAACATCAGTTTGCTGAAGGTGCCGGCCAGGATCACATGGCTGTCGGCCTGGGGCAGGCTCCTGATCGCCGGAATGGGTTTGGCGATGAACCGGTACTCGCTGTCATAGTCGTCCTCGAAAATATAGGCGCCATGCTCCCTGGCCCATCTGAGCAGTGCCAGGCGCCGGTCCGGGGCGAGGGCGACGCCCATGGGGGACTGCCGGCACGGCGTTACGTAGGCAAGGCGTGCCATGGGCGCTTTTTTGATGCCTTCGTCCACGACCATGCCTGACTCGTCTACGGGAACATCCACGATGTCTGCTTGCGCGCTCTGCATGATATGCCGGGCGCCCGGGTAGCCCGGGTCCTCCATCCAGACCGGATCGCCGGGCTCGACGATCAGCCGAAGGCAGATATCCAGCGCCTGCTGGACACTGCTCACCAGAACGATGTTCTGCGCGCTGACCGCTACACCCCTGGCGATACCAAGGTGCTCGGCAATCGCCTGGCGCAACGCCGGTGCGCCCTGGGCGGAGCGTTTGGACAGTACCGACGGCTCAATGGCGCCCAGGTGCCTTGCATGCAGACGGCGCCAGATATCGATCGGGAAGCGTGCGACGTCGCAACTGTGAGGCACGAAAAACTGGGAGGAAAAGCGCGATTCCAGAGGGAACGCAGCGGGGTGTTCGGTCAGCGCCCGAGCCCAGCGAGTGGTCAGTACCGGCGGCAACGCATCCGGTTGCACGGTTGCCGCGCGCAGGTTGCTCGCCCGCGCCAGATGATCGTCCGGCAGGGTGCGACTGACCCGCGTCCCGCTGCCTTGTGAAGCGTGCAGATAGCCTTCGGACAACAACTGGTTGTACGCCGCCTGTACCGTGCCCCTGGCCACGCCATATTGAGCGGCCAGGTAGCGCGTGCTGGGCAGTAGGTGATTGCGCGGCAGGCGACCGCCCAGAATGTCTTGGCGCAGCGCACGGTAAAGCCAGGTTTGAAGGGTTTCACCGTCGCGCCGGGCATCGAGTGCGAGGGACCAGGTGACCTGCCCTGAGGGTGTGTCGTTCATGGGGGTGGCTCTGAATTGGGCCAATCAGATACTTGAAAAGTGGATCAATACTTTAGTCCAGTTTCGGTGAAAAATAAGCCTCTTTGTGGTTTTAACGTCACTGGATGTCCGTCTATGCAGACCAATGAAATGCACACCTATGCCCAGGCTTGTGAAGCCAAACCGCAGCCTGAATGGTTCATAGGGCCAATCATCGCACTGATCTATCCGTTCACCCTGTCCTGCTTCAACTTCTACAGCGTGGCAATCACCCAGGGCGCGGGCGTCGGCAGTTGGCTGATGGCAGGCCTGATGCTGACGATCGCCATTTTCATGCCCCTGATCGGCCTGTTGGCGGCGATTCGGCTGGGGCGCGACACGCTGCACAGTCCGGCCGAAGTGTTGGCACGCCGAGTGGCGATGGTGTCGGCCGCCGTCGCGCCGATCTTCGTGTTCACCGGGGTCATTTTTCTGCTGTTGGGCAAGCCGACCTGGGATATCGGTTTCCTGACAGCGGTGTGGGTGACGCTGATCGGTTGGATAGCCTGCTCCGACAGGACCCCGGCCAAACCAAAACGCCTGGCGGTCAATCATCAGACACTGAGGTTCTGGCATGGCGTCGCTGCGGCGGCGGTGGTGGTGTACCTGGGGTTTCACTTCAGTAACCACCTCTTTGGTCTGATCGGACCCGAGGCGCACATGGCGGTGATGAAAGTGTTCCGCGTGGTTTACCGCTCCGCAGTGATCGAACCGCTGCTGACCCTGACGTTCGTGTTCCTGATTGGCAGCGGCGCCTGGATGGCCTGGCGCCTGACCGATCGCCAGGCGGACGCCATCCGCACCTTTCAGATCGCCGGCGGTGTGTTTCTGATCTTCGCCATCACCAGCCACATCAACGCCGTGCTCTATCTGGCGCGGGTGCATTTCCAGATCGACACCGATTGGGGATTCGCCGTCGGCGCGCCGAACGGCATGTTGAAAGATGCCTGGAGCATCCGTCTGCTGCCGTATTACTTCCTGGCCGTGTTCTACGTGATTTCCCACGCGTTCTGCGGCTTGCGTGGCGTCATGCTCGCGCACCGCGTCAGTGACCGCACGGCCACACGGGTGTTGGTGGCCGGGATGGTGTTTGCCGCGCTGGTGGCGAGCGTCATCATTCTTGCCATGTCGGGGATGCGCCTGCATTTCGATTGATTTGGGTTGAACCACTGCAGGAGCGAGCTCGCTCGCGATGAACCTGAGATCCGCGCGGTGTCAGGTTTGCCGCGTCATCGTTGACCACCATCGCGAGCAGGCTCGCTCCCACAGGTTTCAAGCTGTGTTTGTCTTTTGCAAACACGGGTGTTGTCTGATCGCCAATTGTCCGTGCCGGGCGATGGCCGTACCGTAGGTTCACCCTAAGACAACAACAAAGTCGGTGAAATCGATGAGTACTGCGGCAGTCAAAACAGTGTTTGGTTCGCTGGATAATTACACCAAGGGGTCGGTTGAATTAATCAGCGGCAAAGCCAGTCATTACGCCTTTTCGAACATCTTCGAAGTGGCCGGCAATTCGCTTCCCTACGAAAAAGTGGTGGTGGGCCTGAACCTGGGCTACGTCATCGAAACCCTGCGTGCCGAAGGCCAATCTCCTTGGTACACCGCGTCCCATGATGAGTTCGCGATCGTGATGGACGGTGAAGTGCGGGTGGATTTCCTCAAGCTCGACGCACCTGCGAAATACGGCGAAGGCACCCATCTGGCCGGTGAGCTGCCGGTCGGCAAACCCATGGGCTACGTGCTGCTAAAGCGCGGTCATCAATGCCTGCTGCCGGCGGGCACCGCCTACCGCTTTGAAGCCAGCCGCCCGGGTGTGCTGTTGCAGCAGACCATCAAGGGCCCGCTCTCGATCGAGAAGTGGGCAGACATCTGCTTCAAGTGATCCGCCGTCCTTCACTCATTCCAGGTACAAGAGGAACATTGCTCATGGCCATGCTCGAAACCGTTTCTGACACCCCTTCGTTGGCGAGTGATGACGTCAACGCCAGCGCGCCGCATCCGGTCACCGGTTATCGCTCGTTCAAACTCGGCGCGTTCGAACTGTCGCGCGACGAATACTTTGCGCGCATCACCTGGCCCGCCAAGGGCGAAACCCGCTCGCACCTGATCCCTGCGGATCTGTTTCTTCGCGCGATGATGCGGGATGTGGCGTGGGGCTTTTTCTATGGCTGGGTGAACTTCGACCATGTGGTCGGCACCCATAACCACTACGGCACCGTCGATCTGTATGCCGGCACCTTCAACGGCGTGCTCAAGGCCGCCGAGGTCCACTACACCGAGAACTTCGAAACGCCGCTGATCATGGCCACCTTCAAAGCCATCCTGCGCGACTGGACCAACGCCACCTTCGACCCGTTTGCTGCCCCGCAGGAAACCGGCAGCGCCTACGGTCGCAAGAACGGCGAAAACATCGAAGCCATCGAGCGCTTCCGCGTCGCCACCAAGCGCATGCCGGGCCTGAAGGACGACTCGCCGCTGCGCGACGATCTGCCGGTCAACCGGCACTTCGCCGACGTCAGCCAGGTCGAGCCCGAAGTCCATGCCGCAGAAGGCTTTGAGGGTGAGTTGCACGCGTTCAGTCTGTTCAAATACCTGTCGCGCTCTGACGTGACCTGGAACCCGTCGGTGAGCTCGGTGTGCAAGGCCAGCCTGTTCTGCCCGACCACCGAGGAGTTCATCCTGCCGGTGTTCCACGGCAATGACCGGGTCGAGTGGTTCCTGCAAATGTCCGACGTGATCGTCTGGGATATCGGCGACAAGGACGACGGCAACCCACGCGCCCGCATCACCATGCGCCCAGGGGACATCTGCGCGATGCCGGCGGACATTCGGCACCAGGGTTACTCGACCAAGCGTTCGATGCTGATGGTCTGGGAAAACGCCACGCCGAACCTGCCGCAGCGTTATGAAAGCGGTGAGTTGACGCCGTACCCGATCGAATTCTGATTACCTGCCTGGCCCGGTGCTCCCGGGCTTTTCCACCTGTGCTGTCCTGCAGGTCTTGTTGCCGGTCTTGCCCGCTCCACAGCGGTGGGCGGGACTGGCAATTTTTTTTGCCTGGCCGATCACCCCTGTGGGAGCGGGCAGGCCAGCTCCCACAGGTTTTTGTGGTGTGCACAGATGGTGTGAACACCGCCCACCCCTGTAGGAGCCGAGCTTGCTCGCGATGGCGGTGCATCAGTCAGTGAATGTGTTGGCTGATCCACCGCCTTCGCGAGCAAGCCCGCTCCCACAGATATTGTGAACGACACCCACCCCTGTAGGAGCGAGCTCGCTCGCGATGGTCGTTAGCGATGACGCTGGCTATCTGAATGCCCGCATTACAGGCTCGCACTGCTGCTGCAACAGCCCAGTACCGGGATCTTTGGATGTCGGGGGGAGAGGGGAAGGCAGGGTGGGCGCCGCGGCATGGATGCCGCGGGCCCGGGTAGCAGGTGATTCGAAGGGGACTTGCAGGCCTGCTATCGCCGTTGCGGCTTTATTTGTTGTTCGCCAGGCGCTTGGCGATCGAGGCGACGTGCGAGCCTTGGAAGCGTGCGATCTGCAGCTCGTTTTCGCTCGGTTGACGTGAACCGTCCGGGCCGGCCAGGGTCGAGGCGCCGTAAGGGGTGCCGCCGGAGATTTCGTTCATGTTGGTCAGGCCAGGTTCCGAGTAAGGCACACCGACGATCACCATCCCATGGTGCAGCAGGGTGGTGTGGAAACTGGTGATGGTGGTTTCCTGGCCGCCGTGTTGCGAAGCGGTGCTGGTGAACACGCTGCCGACTTTGCCGATCAGGCCACCGGTGGCCCACAGACCGCCGGTCTGGTCGAGGAAGTTGCGCATCTGCGAGCACATGTTGCCGAAGCGGGTCGGCGTGCCGAAGATGATGGCGTCGGCTTCCTTGAGGATTTCCGGCGTTGCGAAAGGAATGCTGCCGAACGCGGCGCGGTAGCCCTTGATGCCGCTTTTGACCTGAACGTCTTCAGGCATCAGTTCCGGAACCTGCAGCAGCGTGACTTCTACATCCCCGGCGTCGCGGGCACCGGCCGCGATCGCTTCAGCCATCTTGTAGATGTGCCCGTAGGAGCTGTAGAAAACGATCTGTATTTTTGTTGGCATGTCAGTTTCCTAATAGGGTTTTCATGTATTGCCCAAGTCCATATATCGATATGTCACTCAGACTTGCTCAAACGCTCCGTGTGCAAACTCCTAACTATCAAGTCCAGAAATTTATCCATCGAAGGCATTTGCTGGTTGCAGCATGGGCAGGGTCGAAAAACAAAACAACCGACTTGAGGTACGCCAAATGCAAACCTGCCCATTGCCATTCACAAACGTTTTAAAACGCAATCGCGAAGTTCGTCTTTGGCAAACGGCTGAGTTATTGCCGCGTCATATTGGCCTGAGTACGCTGAAATCAGTCGCCTGATCACACAACCAAGTGGCAGGTGTTCCCCAAGCGGATCTCAATAGGAAAAACAATATGGAAACGCTAGATGGAGTCGTTGTAGTCGGCGGTGGCCCCGTTGGACTTCTCACCGCGCTGAAGCTGGGTAAAGCCGGCATTCGCGTGGTTGTACTTGAAGCGGAATCGAGTGTTTCGCCGTCACCGCGCGCCGTCGCCTATATGCCACCGACCGCCGCCGCGCTGGATCGTTTCGGTCTGCTGGACGACATTCGCAAACGTGCGGTGTGGTGCCCCGACTTCGCCTACCGGCACGGCAACGGCGAGCTGATCGCCAAGATGGACTGGAGCGTCCTGGCCCAGGACACCGAGTATCCGTACATGTTGCTGCTGGGCCAGAACCACGTGTCCAACGTCATCGCCGAACACTTGCGCGCCTTGCCGAACGTCGAGATTCGCTGGAACCACCGGGTCGAAGAAGTCGATCAGGACGACAACTACGTGACCATCCAGACCTCTTCGCCTGGCGGCACCTCGAAGATCCGCGCCAAGTGGGTCGCGGCCACCGACGGCGCCCGTAGCACCGTACGCCAGAAGGTCGGCCTGACCTTTGACGGCATCACTTGGGGCGAGCGACTGGTCGCCACCAACGTGTTCTATGACTTCTCGCTGCACGGTTATTCGCGCGCCAACTTCGTCCACGATCCGGTCGACTGGGCGGTGGTGGTCCAGCTGGACAAGACCGGCCTGTGGCGCGTGTGCTACGGCGAAGACGCTTCGCTGTCGGACGCCGAGGTTCGCGCACGCCTGCCTGAGCGCTTCAAGCGCCTGCTGCCGGGTGCCCCGACCCCCGACCAATACCGCGTCGATCACCTCAACCCCTATCGGGTCCACCAGCGTTGCGCCGCCGAGTTCCGCAAGGGACGGGTAGTGCTCGCCGGCGATGCGGCCCATGCCACCAACCCGATGGGCGGCCTTGGTCTGTCCGGCGGCGTGCTGGATGCCGAACACCTGGCCGAAGCCCTGATCCGCGTGATCAAGGATGGCGATTCGACCAAGGTGCTGGACGAATACAGCGTGGATCGTCGCAAGGTGTTCCTGGAGTTCACCTCGCCAACCGCTACCGCCAACTTCACCTGGATGAAAGAAAGCGATCCGGCGCAGCGGGCCAAAGACGTGGCGATGTTCGAAAAGGCCGGTACCGATCTGAAGATCATGCGCGACTTCCTTCTGGACTTTGAAAAATTGAACGGTCGACGCGTGATAGAAAAAAAGTTACTCGCGGCATGAATTAAATAGCTTTGGAAAAACATGCTCTTTGTAGCAACAGGCTTTCGCCAGTTGCTACAAGTTGCTTGGCTTCAGAATTGTTCGAATGATTGTTTGATCAATGGATGTTTTTACGGAACACGATGTTCGTGAAAAACAACGTCGCCCTGCGCACGACTTTTAATTAATAAAAGCGGGCAGGGCGTCCCGAAATAATAAAAACAAGAATTGGGTACATCACATGAAATCAGCAAGGCATTTCAAGCGTGTGCCGTCACGCCCGTCGGTGCGTCACTTGCAACTGGCCATGACGGCTGCGTTGCTCGGTGCGCAAGGCTTTCCCGAGGTGGAGGCATTCCAGATCGATACCGGCAACCCCGACTACAACATCGCTTTCGACAACACCGTCAAATACAGCGCCGCCTGGCGTGTCGAGAAACAGAGCAATGCGGTCAGGCCCGCCTACAACCCCAACCTGGATGACGGCGACAACAACTTCAACCGTGGCCTGATTTCCGATCGCTTGGATCTGTTGTCGGAACTCGACATGAACTACAAGCGTCGCTACGGCGTACGGGTCAGTGGCGCGGCCTGGTATGACGATGTCTACAACAAGGGCAACGACAACCACAGCAACACGGTCAACAGCACCTCGGTGCGCAACGACCAGTTCACCTCCGATACCCGGAGCCTGCAAGGTCGCGATGGCGAGCTGATGGATGCGTTCGGTTACGGCAACTTCGACCTGGGGGACATGTCGCTGTCCCTGCGCGGCGGCCGCTATAGCCAACTCTATGGGGAAAGCCTGTTCTTCGGCGGCAACGGCATCGCCGTGGCCCAGGCCCCGGTCGACCTGATCAAGCTGCTCTCGGTGCCCAGTTCCACCTTCAAGGAAATCATCCGCCCGGTGGGGCAGATCGGCGGCAGTCTGCTGGTCAATCAGAACCTGACCCTTGGCGCGTACTACCAGTACCGCTGGGAACCTGCTCGCTTGCCGGCCGCTGGCAGCTACTTCAGTTTTGCCGACTTTGTCGGTGAGGGCGGTGAGTCTTTCATCATCGGCCCGGGACAGGCGTTGACCCGGGGCAAGGACATCGATGCGCGCAACTCGGGGCAGTATGGCTTCCAGGTCAAGCTCAAGGTCGATGATTTCGAATACGGCCTGTACGCCGCGCGTTTCCACGATCGCTTCCCGCAGTTCTACCTGCGGCCCGGGGAGGGCAACTACGGCATGGTGTACGGCGAGGGCATCCGCACGTTCGGCGCCAGTGTCAGCACCCTGATCGGCGAAACCAACGTCGCCGCCGAAGCCTCGGTGCGGCGCAATACCCCGTTGGCCGCCAGGGGCAATGTGGTGGTCGACCTGACCGGCACCGGTGACAACGACCATAACCCGCTGTACCCGGTGGGCAATACCTTCCATGCGCAAATCTCCGCCATTTCGGTACTGCCCGGCAGCACCTTGTGGGACGGCGCGACGCTGCTCGGTGAGGTGGCCTACAACCGCATCACCAGTGTCGACAAGAACGAGGATCAACTCGACCCCAACGTCACCCGCAACGCCAGTTCGCTGCGGATGCTGTTCACCCCGGAATACTTCCAGGTGTTCCCGGGTGTGGACATGACGATGCCCCTGGGCATCGGTTATGGCCTCAATGGCATCACGGCTGTTTCGGGCACCGGCTTCTCGCCTGAAGGCGGCGGTGACGCCACCGTCGGCCTGCAGTTCGACTACCGCAAAACCTGGCGCGGCGGCATCAACTTCACCCACTACTTCGGCAGTGCCGGCGGCATTGTCGACTCCTCCAACGCCCTCTCCGGCGATCAGGTCTACGCCGACCGAGATTTCGTTTCCATTTCCTTGCAGCGCACTTTCTAAGCCCCAGACATTCAGCCCCAGAAACTCAAGCCACGAAAGGAACATAAAAATGAACAAGACAATCCTCGGCTTTACCTTCATCACCGGCCTGGTCGGCGCGCTGCACGCGTCCGCAGCGGTCAGTCCGCAGGAGGCGGCAACCCTCGGCAATACCCTCACGCCACTGGGCGGGGAGAAGGCCGGCAACGCCAACGGCAGCATTCCAGCCTGGGACGGCGGCACCAAACAGGCTGCGGCCGCGGCGGGCAATCAGATCCCCGGTGACCTGTTCGCCGGCGACAAGCCTGTTCTGAAAATCACTGCCGCGAACATGGCGACCTACGCCGACAAACTCTCTGAAGGCACCCGCGCACTGCTGCAGAAATACCCGGACAGTTTCCACCTGGACGTCTATCCGACCCGCCGTACTGCCTCGGCACCGGACTACGTGTACAAGAACACCGCGCTCAACGCGGTCAATTGCAAGCTCACGCAAAACGGCCAATCGGTCGATGGCTGCTTTGGCGGCATTCCGTTCCCGGTGCCCAAGACCGGCCAGGAAGTCATCTGGAACTTCCTGTTGCGGGTCGAGCCCGAGGCCGTGGAGTACGGCTTCAAGAACGTGGTCCTGACCAGTGACGGCGGACAGACCCTGGCCACCCGCAACGACAACGCCTGGCAATACCCGTACTACTACCAGAAGGGCTCGGCCCAGGCCTGGTCCAAGGAATACTTCCTGCAGCGTTTCAGCACCACCGCACCGCCGTTCAAGGCCGGCGAGACCCTGGTGATCCGTGACAGCGCCGACCCGGCACAATCGCGCCAGGCCTGGCAGTATCTGGTCGGCCAGCGCCGCGTGCGCCGCGCCCCGACCGTGGCCTACGACACCCCGGATTTCGTCGCCTCCGGCGCCAACTATTTCGATGAGGTCCAGGGTTTCTTCGGCATGCCGGATCACTACGACTGGAAAATCGTCGGCAAGAAGGAAACCTACATTCCCTACAACACCAACGGCCAGGTGACCGCGCCGCTGGACAAGGCCTTCGTCGCGCACAACCTGAACCCCGACACCCTGCGCTGGGAACTGCACCGCACTTGGGTCGTGGAAGCGACCCTGGCACCGGGCAAACGCCACGCCGTGCCCAAGCGAACCTTCTATTTCGATGAAGACACCTGGTTGCTGACCCTGCTCGACGGCTACGACGCCGAAGGCAAACTGTGGCGCACCTCTCAAGTGTTGCCGTTCGTCGTGCCGTCGGTGCCGGCTGTGCTGATCAAGCCGGTAGCAGTATTCAACCTGCAGGCCGGCACGGTCAGTAACGTTCAGGCCCTCAACGGTGAAGGCTTCAAGGTGGTGCCGTTGAAACCTGAATCTTATTTCACCGGTGATGCAGTGGCGGCCGAAGGCGTGCGCTGACCTACACGAAAGTCGGCCCGGCGTACGGGCCGACCATCAACTGATCGGTGGGATTCTTGTGATGAGTTATCTGAATTTTCAGGGGCTGCGTCCGGCGCTGCGCGTCGTATTGCTGGGCGCCTTGCTGGCGGCGGCCGTACCCACAGTGGCCTGGAGTGCCTCGGCGGATTTGCTGGACACCCCGGCCGCTCTGGATCAACGGGCCACCCGGGCGGTGTTGCTGGCAGTCGCCCACGCCGGCCATCGGCTGGTGGCGGTGGGCGAGCGGGGAATCGTGCTGCTCTCCGATGACAATGGCATGAACTGGCATCAGTCCGTCGCGGTACCCAGCAGCGTCGCCCTCACGGCCGTGACCTTCGCCGATGCCGATAACGGTTGGGCGGTGGGACACGGTGGCGTCATCCTGCACAGCAGCGATGGCGGTCTCAACTGGAGTAGACAGCTCGATGGCAACCTCGCCGCACAGCTGGAACTGCAGGCCGCGCAGGCGCAGTCGGCGAGCGATCCCGAGGGCGCTTCGCGGCGTTTGAGCGCCGCCCGGCAACTGGTGGCGGACGGTGCGGACAAGCCTTTCCTGGCGGTGTATTTCGCCGATGCGCAGACCGGTCTTGTGGTGGGCGCCTATGGCCTGGCGATGTTGACCGAAGACGCAGGCCAGCACTGGCGCTCGGTGGGCAGTGAGCTGGACAACCCGGGCGGCATGCATTTGTACGCGATCCGTGGTGACGCCCAGGGCGTGATGATCGCCGGTGAGCAGGGCACCCTGTTGCGGGGTGCGGCGCTGGGGCAACGCTTCTCGCGGGTGCAGAGCCCTTACCAGGGCACCTGGTTCGGCGTGGTGCCGACCACGGGCCAGGCCCTGGTTTTCGGGCTCAAGGGCAACGCCTATGCCTTGGACGACAGCAACCGCTGGCAGGCGGTCGAGACCGGCGAGCGTAGCAGCCTCACCGCCGGCACCACCCTGGCCAATGGCAGCCTGGTGCTGGCCTGCGAAGGCGGGCGTTTGCTGCTCAGCCGCGACCACGGGCGAACGGTGCAGGCGATGACGGTGTCCGGCCTCGATGGCTCGACCATCACCGATGTCACGCAGGCCCTCGACGGCGCCCTGGTGTTGACCGGACCCCGTGGCGTCAAACGCGTGAATACCCCCACCGCTGAACAAGAGAACGCGCAATGAACGCTCATCATGGATTTAGCAAGGATGACGCCGATCTGCTGACCCAGCGCGGTTCCTGGGTGGAACGCCTGCTGTTCGGCCAACGCCTGTGGTTCGTGCTGCTGTGCGTGCTGGCGACCGGCTGGTTCGGCTACAAATCGGCGGGCCTGGAACTCAATGCCGCCTTCGAAAAAATGCTCCCCAGTGGGCACCCCTACATTGTCAATTACCTGCAGAATCGCTCGCAGTTGGCCGGCGCGGGCAATACGCTGCGCATCGCAGTGGAGGCCCGGGAGGGGAATATTCTCGACGCCCGATACCTGGAAGCGGTGAAGAAACTCACCGACGAACTGTTCCTGTTGCCGGCCGTGGATCGGCCTTACATGAAATCGCTCTGGACGCCAGCGGTGCGCTGGACCGCGGTCACCGAAGACGGGCTGGACGGCGGCCCGGTCATGCCGGACGACTATGACGGGTCGACGCGCAGCCTCGCGCAGGTACGTCAGAACATCGAGCGCTCCGGTGAAATCGGGCAGTTGGTTGCCGATGACTTCAAGTCCAGCATCATCCTGGTGCCGTTGCAGGAGCAACAGGCCAGCGATGCTTCGCCGATTGACTATCAGGCGCTGTCGCAACGCCTGGAGGCGCTGCGGGCCAAGTACAGCTCCGCCCGCATCGACATCCACATCACCGGCTTCGCCAAACTGGTCGGCGACCTGATCCAGGGCATGCATCAGGTGATGCTGTTTTTCCTGGTGGCGGCGGGGATCTGCCTGGCGATCCTGATCTGGTACACCCGCTGCCTGCGCAGTGCCGTGGTGGTGCTGACCTGCTCGCTGGTGGCGGTGGTGTGGTTGCTCGGCGCCCTGGCAAGCCTGGGTTTTGTGCTTGATCCGTATCTGGTGCTGGTGCCGTTTCTGGTGTTCGCCGTGGGCTTGAGCCACGGCGCGCAGAAGATGAACGGCATCACCCAGGACATCGGTCGCGGCATCGACCGCTTGATGGCCGCTCGCCTGACGTTTCGCCGGTTGTTCCTGGTCGGGCTGTCGGCATTGGTGTGCGACGTGGTGGGCTTTGCGGTGTTGATGGTGATCGACATCCCGGTGATCCAGGACCTGGCCATCTGCGCCAGCATCGGCGTGTCCATCCTGATCATCACCAACCTGATGCTGCTGCCGGTGCTGCTGTCCTACATCGGCGTCAGCGAGCGGGCGGCCCGCCGGGCTGTGATGGTCACTGAGGTCGAGGCACTGGATGCCAACCACGTCAAGCATCCGGCCTGGCGTTTCCTCGACCACTTCACCCAGCGCCGCTGGGCGAGCATCACATTGCTGGCGAGCCTGGTGCTGGCGCTGGTCGGCGTGGCCTACAGCACGCAACTGAAAATCGGCGACACCAACCCCGGCGCGCCGGAACTGCGCGCCGACTCGCGTTATAACCTGGATAACGCCTACATCGTCGGGCACTACGCGGCCAGCAGCGACGTGTACGTGGTGATGGTCAAAACCCCGCAGTTCGCTTGCGCCCTGTATGACACGGTGCGCACGGTCGACCGGCTGGAGTTCGAACTGTCCCAGGTGCCGGGCGTGGAGGGCACCAAGTCGCTGGCGGGGCTGGCCAAGAACGCCGCCACGGGCATGAGCGAAGGCAGCCTCAAGTGGTACGAGATCCCGCGCAATCAGGACATGCTCAACGCGATCATCACCCGCGCGCCACGGGAAATCTTCAACCAGAACTGCGACCTGCTGAGCGTCTATGTGTACCTGCGCGACCACAAGGCGGACACGCTGACCGGTGTGGTCAATGCCGTGGAAGACTTCGCCCGGCGCAACAACAGTGCCGACTATCGGTTCCTCAACGCGGCCGGCAACGCCGGGATCGAAGCGGCCACCAACATCGTGGTCAAGGAAGCCAACCGCAAGATGCTGCTGCTGGTGTACGCCGCCGTGATCATCATCAGCCTGGTGACCTTCCGCTCATGGCGGGCGGTGCTCTGCGCGGTGCTGCCATTGATGCTGACCTCGGTGCTGTGTGAGGCGCTGATGGTCTGGCTGAACATCGGGGTCAAGGTCGCGACATTGCCGGTGATCGCCCTGGGGGTCGGCATCGGCGTGGACTACGCGTTGTACATCATGACCGTGATGCTGCGTTACCTGCGCGAAGGCGTGAGCCTGTCCGAGGCCTATTACCGGGCGCTGCTGTTCACCGGCAAGATCGTGGTCCTGACCGGGGCGACCCTGGGCATCGCGGTGGCCACCTGGTACTTCTCACCGATCAAATTCCAGGCCGACATGGGCGTGCTGCTGGCCTTCATGTTCGTGTGGAACATGCTGGGGGCGCTGATCCTGCTGCCGGCGCTGGCGTACTTCCTGTTCAAGCCTGGCAAGACGGCCACGGCCGTTGTGTGATCGATAACTACAGAAGAACAAGTGAATCATGAAAGAAGGGCGGTTATGGAAACGGTAGAGGGCGTGGTGGTCGTCGGCGGGGGAAGCGTTGGGTTGCTGACGGCATTCAAACTGGGCAAGGCGGGTATCCGGGTATTGGTGCTCGAGGCCGGGTCGGGGGTGGCACCGGCGCAACATGCGGTCGCCTTCACGCCGCCGGCGCTGGCGGCGCTGGATCGGTTCGGTCTGCTCGATGATGTGCGCAAGCGTGCGGTGCTGTGCCCGGACCTCGCTTATCGTCACGCTGACGGCCGGGAAATCGCCAGGTTGCAATGGGACGCGTTGGCCCGGGACACTCATTACCCGTACCTGCTGTTGCTCGGGCAGAGGAACCTGTCCGCGCTGATCCGGGAGCGTCTGCGGGGCATGCCCAATGTCGAGATCCGTTGGAACCAGCGTGTCGAGGACATCGAGCAGAACGCGGACTACGTCACCCTGCATACCGCCAGCCCGGGCGGCAAAACCCGGTTGCGCTCGCCCTGGGTGGTCGGCGCGGATGGCGCCCGCAGTACCGTGCGGGAAAAGCTCGGCGTGAAGTTCAGCGGGCGCCAGTGGCCTGAGCGCATGGTGGCCCTGGATGTGTTTTATGACTTTGCCTTGCACGGCTTTTCCCGGGCCAATTTCATTCACGATCCGGCTGACTGGGCCTATGTCGTGCAGCTCGACAAGTCCGGCCTGTGGCGTGTCTGCTTCGAGGAAGATCCCTCGCTGACGGACGAGCAGGTTCGCCAACGCTTGCCCGAGCGGCTGAAAAGGTTGCTGCCGGGGGCGCCGACCCCTGATCAGTATCGCGTCGACGACATCGAGGCTTACCGGGTGCAGCAACGCTGCGTCAGCGAGTTCCGCCGTGGTCGGGTGGTGCTGGCCGGCGATGCCGCGCACACCAGTAATCCCATGGGCGGGCTTGGCCTGTCGGGGGCGGTACTGGAAGCGGAGCAACTGGCGGACGCCCTGATTGCTGTGGTCGACGATGACACCGCCGTGAGTGCCCTGGACCAGTTCGCGGCGCGTCGGCGCAATACCTTCCTCGAATTCACCTCTGCGAACGCCAGCGCCTACTTCACCGCGATGAAAGAAAGCGGTCCGATCCAACGGTCGCGGGATCTGGCGATGCTGGAAAAGGCCGGCAACGACCGTTCGCTGATGCGCAGGATTCTGCTGGATTTCGACAAGCTCAATGGCCAGCGCTCGCGTTCGATCACGGCGTGGGGCAGACGCGTGACGGGTAGTTCGAAGTGGCTTGCGCAGCGTACGGTGCGGGCGACTTCAAGGTCGGCGCTGGCGTTGGTGAGTGTCGTCAGGCAACGGCTAGCGGGGGCTCGTGCTGTGTAGCGGAAGGCTAGGCCAGCGGCTACACAGCCGCAGCTCATTCGGGATCGTCTTTTACCAGGCCCAGCCGGCGGTCCCATTCCGGTTCCATGGTGAACATGGAGGAGAGCAGTTCCAGGAACAACTTGACCTTGGCCGTCGTGCGGTGGGAGGTCGGGTATACGGCGGAAAAGCACGGCACTTCGGTTTCGTAGTCGGACAGTACGCGAACCAGGCGACCGTCGAGCAGGTCATCGCAGACCACCATGGTCGGCAGGTAGGCGATGCCCATGCCCCTGCGGGCGAACTCCTGGATCAACTGCACGCTGTTGGAGCGCAGGGCGGGCACCAGTGTCACTTCATCAGTTTTGGTGCCGTTGCTCAATGACCAGCGGTTGCGCCAGGGGTAATGCCGGTAGCAGGCGAAATCGTGCAGGCAGAGGTTGTCGGGGGTCAGGACAGGGTCGCGGGTACCCAGGTATTCGGGGGTGGCGACGAACACGCCGCGCATCAGGAACAGGCGCCGCTCGATCAAGGCTTCCGAGGCGGGCGGGAAGATCTGCAGCACGATGTCGTAGCCTTCCTGCACCGGGTCTACGACTTGATCGTTGGAAAAGATATCGAAATCGACCTTCGGGTGACGCTTCCTGAACTCGTCGATGATGGTCGGCATATGCTTGAGCGCAAAGCCGTTCAGGGCTGCCACCCGCAGCGTGCCGGTGACCGCCGCCGAGGTTTCCCGTGAGCGCTGCGCCAAAGATTGCATGTGATCGATCAGGTCGTGGCATTCGGAGTAATACGAAGCACCGGCCTCGGATAACTTCACCGCTTTGCTGGAACGATGAAACAGTGAAACACCCAGGTGTTCTTCAAGCTGCTG
Organism: Pseudomonas sp. KK4; assembly: GCF_001984065.1. Classification (GTDB taxonomy): domain Bacteria; phylum Pseudomonadota; class Gammaproteobacteria; order Pseudomonadales; family Pseudomonadaceae; genus Aquipseudomonas. The sequence goes on along the minus strand of NZ_LYVP01000026.1, from coordinate 15,957 downwards.
GACGCGGGTGGTAATGACCGATCGGGCAACGCCGATGTGCTTGGCCGCATTCGAAAAATTGCCAGCCTCCGCGGCCCTTACGAATGCTTCGATACTCAGGTAAATGTCCATTCAGTGCCTCTGCTGCTTTTATTGTGATCAGCTTTACTGCGGGCGTCTTGGTCCCTGGCCGTGTCGAGTGGACAACAGCGTCAGGGACCGATATCGATACTGAAACACTATGCAGGCAAATTCAATCCGGCCGGTTTTGCGTGCCGTCGCTGTAGGTTCGGCGATTGCGAACAAGGTGTTTTGGATAGCGCGCGGGTACTCCCCCGTTTTCGAGTTGGCTGACAGACCGCTTTCGCGAGCAAGCCCGCTCCCACATGGGCCCTGCATAGACAGGTCCAATTGTGGGAGCGGGCTTGCTCGCGAAGCGGCCGGCCCATCCACCCTTCATGCCGATGCCACTCAGCGAACCGAGCGCACCAGAATCGACTCATCGATCTGGTCAATGGACGTCACCCCTGTCAGGGTCATGGCCACGCGCATCTCTTTAGCGAAAATATCCAGCATGTTTTCCACCCCACGCTGGCCGTCGGCCGCAAGGGCATAGGCCATCGAGCGGCCGAGCAGCACGCCTTTGGCACCCATCGCCAGCATGCGCACCACGTCCAGCCCCGAACGAATGCCGGAGTCCACCAGCACGCTCAGGTCATTGCCGATCGCCTGCATGATCGGTGGCAGGGCATTGGCGGTGGAGAGTACGCCGTCGAGCTGCCGGCCGCCGTGGTTGGACACCACGATGCCATCGGCACCGAAGCTCACCGCGTCGCGGGCGTCCTGGGGGTCGAGGATGCCCTTGATGATCATCGGGCCCTTCCAGAAATCGCGGATCCACTCCAGGTCGCTCCAACTGATCGACGGATCGAAGTTGTTGGCCAGCCAGCCCATGTAGTCCTCCAGCGTCACGGCCTTGCCCAGGTATCGGGAGATATTGCCCAGGTCGTGCGGGCGCCCCATCAGGCCGACGTTGAAGGCCCAGTACGGCCGGGTCATGGCCTGGAGCATGCGCCGCGAGGAGGCGAACGGGCCGGACATGCCCGAATGCGCATCGCGGTAGCGGGCGCCGGGGGTGGGCATGTCGACGGTGAACACCAGGTTCTGCACACCGGCGGCTTTGGCCCGTTCCAGGGCGTTGCGCATGAAGCCCCGGTCTTTGAGCACGTACAGCTGAAACCAGATCGGCTGCTGCGCATGCTGGGTGACTTCCTCGATCGAACACACCGACACGGTCGACAGGCACAACGGGATGCCCTTGTTCTGCGCCGCCTTGACCGCCTGCACTTCACCGCGGCGAGCGAACATGCCGGTCAGGCCCACCGGCGCCAGCACGATGGGCATCGCCTGGCGCTGATTGAACAGGGTGGTTTCCAGGCTCAGGGCCTCGACATTTTTCAAGATGCGCTGGCGCAGGCTGACGTGGCTCAGATCCGCGCTGTTGGCCCTGAGCGTGTGCTCGGCATAAGCGCCGCCATCGATGTAATCGAACAAGAAACGAGGGAGTTTGCGCCGTGCCGCTTCGCGGTAGTCCGATGCAGACGAGATGATCATAGTGGTGCAGGCCTTGTGCTGATGAGTGAGGGCAGCGCCCGACGAATTCACAGCAGGTTAGCGCATGGGGCCTGCATTGCGCTGCATTCAAATCACATTCGCCATCCCTTGCAGGTGCTCATCCAAAACCGGCACCAAAAGAACTTCCGGGTGAACTTGATCACCCCGGATTTCCCGTATCAAGCCACCCGGGGCACAGGCTGGCGTTCGAGGCTGACGATGCTCGCGTTGGCGCGCCTGACGCTTGTTCAATGGCCGCGAATGTACTGCTCCAGTTGCTCGATCAGTTGGTCCTGCTCGGCAATCATGGCCTTGACGATATCGCCGATGGACAGCATGCCGATCAACTGACCGCCGTCGACCACCGGCAAGTGACGCAGAAAACGACTGGTGAACAGCGCCATGCATTCACGGATGGTTTGCTTGGGGTCCACGGTGAGCACGGGCGAACTCATGATGTCGGCGACCTGCAGATCGTTGGCCGAATGGCCGTGGCGATTGACCTTGCGCACGTAATCGCGCTCGCTGACGATGCCAGTCAGGCGACCGTCCTCCACCACGGGCAGGGCACCGATGTTACGCAAGGCCATCAGGCTCAGGGCATCGTCGACCGTACTGTGCGGCGCGATCGTGTAGAGATTCTGCTTCTGCTTGGAAGTGAGTAGCTGGGCCACCGTTTTCATCGAAAAACCCCTCGTGCGTAATTGTTATGTTGATCACCACAAAATCTGCGATACCGCCGATCGACTGTGGGAGCGGGCTTGCTCGCGAAGGCGTTGGGTCAACGAACGAATAAGTTGACTGACACTGCGCTTTCGCGAGCAAGCCCGCTCCCACAATGACCGTGCCGGACAGAAAATTTGCGTCAGACTGCAATCCTGTGGGCGCGGGCTTGCTCGCGAAGGCGTCCTTAAAGGCACACCCCATCGCCTGTTCCTGCACTCGCAGTGCGGCAAAAAGATTAAGCGTCAGAAAATCCCAAGACAATCCGATAATCGATTAAATGTTCGTTTATCGAACGAAAGCAGGGTCAGCGCGCCTCATGCTGCTTGCGATACGCCCCCGGCTGCACACCCACCGCTTTGGCGAACGCCCGGGTGAAGGCGGCGATGGATTGGTAGCCGACGGCGGCGCAGGCCTGTTCGACGGTGTGGTTGCTTCTGAGCAGTTGGCAGGCGTGGCGGATGCGCAGGGCCAGCAGGACCTGGCCGGGGGATTGGCCGGCCAGTTCGTTGAAGCGCTTGAAGAAGGCCGAGCGGGAAAGGCCGGTGCAGGCGGCCATGCTTTCCAGGCTCCAGGGGTTTTGCGGGTGTGCGATCAACTGGTCCAGCAGGGGTGCGAATTGCGCATGGCGCGCCAGTGCCACCAGGCCGCCGAGGGTCGGGTTGTCTGCCACCTGCTGGCGCAGCACGTAGAGAAACAGCAGATGGCTGAGCCGTTCGAGCATGGCAGAAGAGGGGGCCGGCTCACGCTGGCATTCTTCCAGGATCATCTCGAACAGTGCCCGCGCTGCCTTCGAGGACGGATCCCCCGCACGCAGGATGATCCAGTCCGGCAGGCTTTCGATGATCAGCGACGACAACCCCGATTTGAAATGGAAGAAGCCGCAGACCAGACCCACGCCGTCCCGCGCCTGGGGTTCCAGTTCGGTCATGGCCATGCGCGGCAGCTCCCGCGCGGCGGTGCTCGACTGCGCACTGGAGAGGCGGTAGCGCAGGTCGCGCAACAGGAACACCGCGTCCCCGGCATTCAGGGCATGGGCCTGCTCATCACCGTCGATGTGCAGCCAGCACTGCCCCTGCACCACCAGATGAAAACTGGAGCGCGCCAGGCCGTGGGTGCTGGCGTGCCAGCCGCCGCAATATCGGCCGACATGGAACAGGCTGGCCTCAAGCTCCAGGCTTTCTAATAACCAATCAACCAGTGGGCTCGACGAATTCATCTAATGGAAACACTCAAGAGCAAGTAATCGCTACTTTAGAATATGGATCGGAATTCTTATAACCAACAGACTTGCCGGACACCCCATTCAAGGAGTCCACTCCATGTCACGCGTCACTCTACATACCCTGCAAAGCGCACCGGAAGCGGCCAAACCCTTCCTGGAAAATGCCCAGAAGGCCAGCGGCTTCATCCCTAACCTGTTGGCCGTGCTGGCCAACGCCCCGGCCGCGCTGGAAACCTACGTTACGGTATCGGGGCTCAATGGCAAGTCCGAACTGAGCCTGGCCGAGCGCGAGGTGGTGCAACTGGTGGCGGCCACCACCCACGGTTGCGATTTCTGCGTCGCCGGCCACACCGCCGTGGCACTGAACAAAGCCAAATTGCCGGACGAAGTGGTCAGCGCCCTGCGCGAACAGGCAACCCTGCCGCAAGAGAAACTTGAAGTGCTGGCCGCCTTCGCCCGCGAAGTGATCGCCACCCGTGGCAAGGTCAGTGACAGCACTTTCAACACCTTCAAGGCCGCCGGCTACACCGAGGGCAATGCCCTGGAAGTGATCCTCGGCGTGAGCCTGGCAACCCTGTGCAACTTCGCCAACGTCTTCGCCGACACCCCGCTCAACCCCGAACTGGCCCGCTACGGCGTGAAATTGGGGCAGTGATTCAAACCGCATCGGTCATGGCCGATGCCGGACTAACCGAACAGGAGGCCGCGACATGTTGAATCCGGCATTGAGTCAATGGCTGGACAGCCACGCCCAGGCACTGGACCAGGGCGATTGCGACCCGGAGCAGGTGCTGGCGCAACTGGCCAGCGCCGAGGTGCTGCGCGTTGGCATCAGTGAGACGTCGGGCGGCAGCGGCGGCGATCTGGGCGACGCGATCGAAACCCTGGCGCAGGTGGCCAGCCATTCCCTGGCGGCGGCGTTCGTGTTCTGGGGGCAGCGCGCCTTCATCGAATACCTGCTGCAAAGCCCTAACATCGGTTTGCGGGATCGCTTGCTGCCGTCGCTGCTCAGTGGCGAACTGGCTGGGGCGACAGGGCTGTCGAACGCCATGAAATTCCTGTCCGGTATCGAGGCGCTGCAAGTGCGCGCCCGTGCCGAGGCCGACGGCTGGACCCTCAACGGTCGACTGCACTGGGTGACCAACCTGCGCAAGAGCGGCTTCGTGGTGGCGGCGGCCATCGAACACGAGGAGGGCGGTTCGCCGTTCATTCTGGCGATCCCGGACGATGCAAGCGGTGTGCAGCGTTCCAAGGACTTGCAACTGATGGGCCTGCAATCGAGCAACACCGCGGCCATTGAATTGGCCCAGGTGAACCTCAGTCGCGAATGGCTGCTGCATGAAGACGCGCGCACATTCCTGCCGGCCGTGCGCCCGGCGTTCCTCGGGTTGCAATGCGGCTTGGCCATCGGCCTGGCGCGCCGTGCCTTAAGCGAAGTGCAGACGCATTTGCACGACAGCCGTTCGATCCTGTCGCAGCCGTTGCTGGAGCAACGTCAGTATCTGGAACGCACGGTCAGCGAGTTGAAAAGCGGTGTGCTCGACGGGCGTTTCCTGGCCGCACCGGCGGCGCTGTTCAAGCTGCGCATCGCCCTGGCAGAATCCGCCGCCGAAGCCGTACAGCTTGAGCTTCAGAGCAGCGGTGGCAAGGCCTACCTGAGCGAGCATGGCAGCGGATTCGCCCGGCGTTGGCGCGAGTCGGCGTTCGTGCCGATCGTCACCCCGAGCCTGGTGCAACTGCGCGCCGAGTTGCAGCGCCAGGAACGGGAAGCGGCGGCATGACCGGGCCGTTACTGCACGCGCAAGGCATTGCGCTGGGCTACCCGAAAGAGCAAGGCTGGCACACGGTCCTGGAACAGTTCGACCTGCAATTGCAACCCGGGGAAGTGGTGTCGATCCTTGGCCCCAGCGGTGTCGGCAAATCCAGCCTGTTGCGGGTGCTGGCCGGTTTGCAGGCGCCCCATCGCGGCAGCGTGAGCCTGCTCGGCGAACCCCTGGACGGTCCGCACCCACGGGTGGCCGTGGCGTTTCAGGACCCGAGCCTGTTGCCTTGGCTGACCCTGGAAGACAATGTTGCCTTCGGTCTGGACTTCACCCGTCAGCCACACCTCAACCGCGAAGAACGCAAGGCGCGGATCGACCACGCGATCGCTGCCGTCGGCCTGCAACACGCCAGGCTGCGACATCCGGCGCAGTTGTCCGGGGGCATGGCCCAGCGTACCGCGCTGGCCCGTTGTCTGGCCCGCCAGCCGCAAGTGCTGCTGCTGGACGAACCCTTCGGCGCGCTGGACGAAGTGACCCGCGCCGACATGCAACAACTGCTGCTGCAAGTCATTGCCCGGCACAACACCGCCGCGGTGTTGATCACCCACGACATTGACGAAGCCCTGCTGCTCTCCGAGCGGATTCTGCTACTGGGTAACAGCCCGGCGCGGACCCTCGGCGAGTGGCGCATCGACCTGCCTCAGCCCCGTGCCGAGCTGGTGGAGGAACTGGGCGCACTGCGTATCGATATTCTCAAAACCCTTCGGCGGGCGAGCCGCAATCCCTCAATCCAACCCTTGCCCGAACCGTCGGAGATTGACCATGTGCCTGGACGACTTCACTCACACCCGTCGTGACTTCCTCAAACTCAGCGCCTTGCTGACCGCCGCCGGCGCCTTGCCGCTGCTCAACAGCCTGCAGGCCCGCGCCGCGTCGGAGCCGGATTCCCCGGTGCGCATCGGCTATCTGCCGATCACCGACGCCACGCCGCTGCTGGTGGCGCACAACAACGGCTTGTTCGAGGCTGAAGGCATCAAGGCCGAACGCCCGGTGCTGTTGCGCAGTTGGGCGCAGGTGATCGAGGCGTTCATCTCAGGCCAGGTCAACGTGATTCACCTGCTGTCGCCGATGACCGTGTGGGCGCGTTATGGCAGCAAGGTGCCGGCCAAAGTCGTGGCCTGGAACCATGTCGGCGGCTCGGGCCTGACCGTTGCGCCGAACATCACCGAGGTCAAGCAACTGGGCGGGCAATCGGTGGCGATTCCGTTCTGGTACTCGGTGCACAACGTGGTGGTGCAGCAGCTGTTGCGCGACAACGGCCTGGTGCCGGTGAGCAAACCCGCCGGCAGCGCGCTGGCGGCCAACGAAGTCAATCTGCTGGTGCTGGCACCGTCGGACATGCCCCCGGCACTGGCCAGCAAACGCATCGCCGGCTACATCGTCGCCGAGCCGTTCAACGCACTGGCCGAAGAGCTGAAGGTTGGCCGCGTGCAGCGCTTCACCGGTGATGTGTGGCGCAACCACGCCTGCTGCGTGGTGTTCATGCATGAGCAGGACCTGAACGATCGCCCCGAGTGGTCGCAGAAGGTGGTCAACGCCATCGTCAAGGCCCAACTGTGGACCCGGGACAATCGCGCCGAGGCGGCGAAGTTGCTGTCCAAGGACGGCGCCAATCGCTACACGCCCCATGCGCCGCAAGTGTTGGACCGCGTGCTGGTGGCCAACTCCGCCGCGCGGGAACAGTACCTGGCCGACGGCGCCATCCAGCACAGTCACTGGGATGAACAGCGCATCGACTTCCAGCCGTATCCGTTCCCCAGCTACACCGAAGAGCTGATCAAGCGCCTCAAGGACACCCTGATCGAGGGCGACAAAGGCTTTCTGGCCAGCCTCGATCCGCAGTTTGCCGCCCGTGACCTGGTGGACGACCGCTTCGTGCGCAAGGTCATCGAGGAGGTCGGCGGGCTCAAGGCGTTTGGCTTGCCGGACGGTTTCGAACGCCGTGAGGAGTTCAGCCTGTGATCAGCCCGCCTACCCGACCGCTGTTCAATGCCGTGCTGGGCGTGGCGGGGCTGGCCTGCCTGCTGCTGTGCTGGTGGCTGGGTGTGCGCTGGTTTGCCGGCGCCGATGGCATCGGCGCACGGTTTTCCCCGCAGGCGACCCTGGTCAGCCTGGTGGAGTTGCTGGGCAATCCCGTGGTGTATGAACACGTGCTGGTCAGCCTCAAGCGCATCCTGATCGGGCTGCTGTTGGCGCTGCTGATCGGCGTGCCGCTGGGGTTGATGATCGGCAGCTACCGCAACCTCGAGGCCGCGACCACGCCGGCGTTCCAGTTCCTGCGGATGATCTCGCCGCTGTCCTGGATGCCGGTGGTGGTGATGCTGATGGGGGTGGGCGACCAGCCGATCTACTTCCTGCTGACCTTCGCCGCGATCTGGCCGATCCTGCTCAACACCGTCGCCGGCGTGCGCCAGCTCGACCCACGCTGGCTGCAGCTCAGTCGCAGCCTCAGCGCCACCCGTTGGGAAACCCTGCGCAAAGTGATCCTGCCCGGTGTGCTCGGCCATGTGCTGACCGGCGTGCGCCTGTCCATCGGCATTCTGTGGATCGTGCTGGTGCCCTGCGAAATGCTGGGTGTCAGCGCCGGGTTGGGGTACTTCATCCTCGATACCCGGGATCGGCTGGCGTATTCGGAACTGATGGCGATGGTGCTGCTGATCGGTGCCTTGGGTTATGCGCTGGATGCCGGGGCGAGGGCGTTGCATCGGCGGGTGACACAGGGCTGATCACGCCGCAAATGCAACATTCGCGAGCGACCCAAGACCCTGTAGGCGCACAGCTTGCTGGCGATGGCGGTAGGTCAGTCGGCATCCATGCTGGATGTGCCGGCCTCTTCGCGAGCAAGCCCGCTCCCACAGGGTTGTGTGTCGCTGGCGATGGCGGTGTGTCAGTCGACATCAAGGCTGGATGTGCCGGCCTTTTCGCGAGCAAGCCCGCTCCCACAGGCTCAGGGTTTTGGCTGGGCTTTGTTTTTTTCTTCGATCTTCGCGTCCACCGCGGCGCGGATCTGGTCGATGCTGAAGCTCGCCGGTTTCTGGCTGGGTGGGTATTCGATGAAGGTTTGCAGGAACCTGGCGGCCTTGGCTACCCCGGCGGCCAGCAGGTAGGAGTTCTTCACGGTCCAGTCGTAATACTGGTCGGAGACTGTGTCTGCCCGTTCATACGGGTCCATGCGCAGGTTGAACAGTTTCGGCACGCGCAACGGTACGAACGGGCTGCTCCAGACCGCGAAACCGCCTGGCTCGCGCTGTTCGGCGAACACCACTTTCCAGTTGTCGTACCGCATCGACACCAGCACGCCGTCGTCGTTGAAGTAGTAGAACTCGCGACGCTCGCCTTTGGGCTTTTGCCCGGTCAGGTAGGGCAATTGGTTGTAGCCGTCCAGGTGCACCTTGAAGTTGGTGCCGCCTGAGGTCGGCGCCCAGCCCTTGAGCAGTTTGTCCTTGACCTCGGTGTCGCCGGCGGCGGCCAGCAGCGTCGGGAACCAGTCCATGCCCGAGAACATCTCGTTGGAGACTTCACCGGCCTTGATCTTGCCCGGCCAGCGAATGATCGCCGGTACGCGATAGGCGCCTTCCCAGTTGGAGTTCTTCTCGTTGCGAAACGGCGTGGTCGCCGCGTCCGGCCAGGAGAACTGGTTCGGGCCGTTGTCGGTGGTGTAGACGACGATGGTGTTGTCGGTGATTTTCAGGTCGTCGAGGGTCTTCAGCAGTTTGCCGACATCGCCGTCGTGCTCGAGCATGCCGTCGGCATAGTCATTGCCGGGCATGCCGCTCTGGCCCTTCATCGAATCGCGCACATGGGTGAACAGGTGCATGCGCGTGGTGTTCATCCAGACGAAGAACGGCTTGTCCGCTTTGGCCTGCTTCTCGATGAAGGATTGGGCGGCGGCGGTGGTCTCGTCGTCGATGGTTTCCATGCGCTTGGCAGTCAGCGCGCCGGTGTCTTCGATCTTGCCGTCGGCGTAGCTGTGGATCACGCCACGGGGCGTGCGGGACTTGACGAAGTCCGGGTCATCCTTGGGCCAGTAAGGGCGCTCGGGTTCCTCCTCGGCGTTGAGGTGGTAGAGGTTGCCGAAGAACTCGTCGAACCCGTGGTTGGTCGGCAGGAATTCGTCCTTGTCGCCCAAGTGGTTCTTGCCGAACTGTCCGGTGGCGTAGCCTTGGGATTTGAGGGCCTGGGCGATGGTGATGTCGCGTTTCTGGATACCGATCGGCGCCCCGGGAACCCCGACCTTGGTCAGGCCGGTGCGCAGTGGCGACTGACCGGTGATGAACGACGAGCGCCCGGCGGTGCAGCTGTTCTCCGCGTAATAGTCGGTGAACAGCATGCCTTCATGGGCGATGCGATCGATGTTGGGCGTCTTGTAGCCGACCACGCCCATGGAATAGGCGCTGATGTTGGTCTGGCCGATGTCGTCGCCGAAGATCACCAGGATGTTGGGTTTTTCGGCAGCCCCGGCCGTTGTCGAAATTGCCATGACCGTCGTCGCCAGCAGGGCGAGTTTCGGCAGCCACTTGATTATGCGAGTCATCTGACTGGCTCCTTGTTGTCGGGCGTCGCGGTCCGCGACCACCGGCCATGTTCAAGGCTGGTCGGTTGGCTGGCACCACCCGTGTCGGGTAGTGAGGTGGTGCGGATCGATGCCGATCACATGTGGGAGCGGGCTTGCTCGCGAAAGCGATGGGTCAGTCAATGATGTGTTGACTGACCCTCAGCTATCGCGAGCGAGCTCGCTCCTACAGGGGGCCGCGATCGATGTGCAACACGGCGCCGGTCACGCTGGCGCCGGCGGCGCTGGCCAGGAGCAGCAGGGGGCCGTTGAGCTCCTGCAGTTCGGCGTCCCTGGCCCGGCCGGGGGCGATGACGTTGACGCGGATGCGGTGGGGTGTCAGCGACTGGGCCATGGCGCGACTCATGCGGATCAGGCTGCTGTTGGGGCGCAGGCACGGGTTGGGCTCGGCGATAGGGCGCGGTGGCGGATCGATGTTGACGATGCTGCCGCCGCGCTCGGCCTTGATCATGTGCAGGCTGGTGCAGTGCACCAGATGATTGTTCAAGGCAATGTGTTCGTGTTCGGCGCTGTTGTTGATCAACACGTCGACGCTGCCGAAACGCGCCTGCACAGCGTCAAGGGCCGCCTCGATGCTCGGGCGACGGGCGCTGTCGAGGGCGACGACCAACACTTCGCCGCCTTCCCAGCGCAGGTCCGCCGCCAGATGTTCGAGGTGCGCAGGCTGTTGCCCGCCCAGCGCCACGCGAGCGCCTGCACGGCTGATCAGACGGGCAAAATGCGCGCCCAGGCGGGTGCCGGCATCGGCCACCAGCACGGTCTTGCCGGCCATGCAAAACGGTTGCATGAGGTCGGTCACGGGCGCACCTCCGTCATCGCGCAACGACGGGTAATCAGCGGGCGCGCGGTCGATACCCGGGGCGACGGGACGGGCGTGGCGCCGAGCATTTTCATGACCAGTTCCGAGTAGTGACCGATCACGTCATCGATGCTGCGCCGGCCGTCCGCCCGGTACCAGACGCAAGCGTGGGTGAGCATGTTGAACAGGGTGCGAGCCATCAGCTTCGGTTCGGCGCAACTGAGCGAACCTTCCTTGACCCCTTGTTCCAGCAGCTCTTGCAGTGCATTGAGGTACAGGCGCCGGGTGTGGCGGACCTGCGCCATGTCCTCTTCGTCGAGGCTTCGAAATTCAAGATTGCCCAGCATGGCTTCATCCTGGTGTTCCAGGTGATAACGCATGTGGCAGTTGATGAAGGCGCGCAGCCTGACATCGGCGCTGGCGCTTCTGGGGCGGCGGCGTTTCCATTCCCGGGACAGCCCCTGGAAATATTCCAGGATCAGTTCCAGCAACAGTTCGTTCTTGCCCTTGTAGTAGAGGTAAAGCGTCGAGGCGTTGATGCCGGCTTCGCTGGCGAGTTGGCGCAGGCTCATGGACCCGTAGCCGTTTCGCGAGATCAGTTTGATGGCGGCCAGGCGGATGTTGCTTTCAGTCATGTTCATGGTGGGGTCCTGCGTTCCTGCTTTACTGCGGTCCTGTAGGAGCGAGCATGCTCGCGAAAATATCCGCGACACCGCAGAGTGCCAGGCTTCCCGCGTTTTCGTTGACGTCCATCGCGAGCGTGCTCGCTCCTACAGGGACAGTTGCAGTGACGGTTATTGCAGATCGCCGGCCACAGCGATGGTTTGCGCGGTGATGTAGTTCGACTCCGGCGAGCAGAACAGGTACACGGCGTCGGCTGCCTCTTTCACGGTGCCAGGGCGACCCAATGGGTTGCGTTGGCTGAACGACCTGGCCGCCTCCGGGCTGATGCCGACACGAATGTCACGGCCTTCGATGCTCACAGTCGCACCGGCGTGGGCGTCGGCGCTGGTCATGCGGGTTTCGATGAAACCGAACGCCACGGCGTTGACGTTGACTTTGAAACGGCCCCATTCACGCGCCAGTGCCCGGGTCATGCCGAGCACGCCGGCCTTGGCCGAGGAGTAGTTCATCTGCCCGGCGTTGCCTCTGAGCGCCGACACCGACGAGATGTTCACCACTTTGCGGAACACTTCGCGCTCGGCCGCCGCATCGGCCTGGGCCTGGGCCTTGATGATCGGGTAGGCGGCACGCAGGATGCGGAACGGCGCGGTCATGTGGCAGTCGAGGATCGCGTACCACTGTTCGTCCGTCATCTTCTGGATCACGTCGTCCCAGGTATAGCCGGCGTTATTGACGATGATGTCGATGGCGCCGAAGTTGTCCATTGCAGTCTTGACGTAGCGGTCACCGAAGTCCGGGGCGCTGACGTTGCCGTGGCAGACAGCGGCTTCGCCACCCAGCTTGCGGATCATTTCAGCGGTCTCGTGGGCCGGATCGGCGTCCAGGTCGTTGATCACGATACGCGCGCCTTCGCTCGCCAGTTTCAGGGCGATCTGCTGGCCGATGCCACGACCGGAACCGGTGACCAGTGCGACTTTGCCTTCGAGTTTTGCCATGGGATGTTGCTCCTCAATTGTCGGTTTTATTCAGAGAGCGATCACGGCGTCACCAACGATCTTGGTTTCGCCATATTGATTGGTGGTGCGCACTTCGACCTTGATCCGTTGTTCGCCCTCAACCTCAAAGCGATCGACGACCGTGCTGGTGCAGGTGATCTGGTGGCCCAGGTGGGTGATGCCGAGAAAGCGCACGCCGAATTCGCGCAACTGACGCTGATCGACCCATTGGGTCAGCAGGCGACCGAGGTAGGCCATTGACAGCATGCCGTGGGCGAACACGTCGGGCATGCCGGCGCGGCGGGCGTAATCGGTGTCGATGTGGATGGCGTTGTGATCCCCCGACGCACCGGCGAACAGCGCCAGGGTGGTGCGGTTGATCGGCGCCAGGGCCAGGGGCGGCAGGCTGTCGCCGACGTTGATTTTTTCCAGGCTAATCGCGTTCATCTGTGTTCTGCGCCTCAGTTGCGTTGCACGAGCACGCTGCGCAAGTCCGCGACGTGCTCACCGTGCTGATTGGTCACTCGGGTTTCGCGTACCACGAACTCCAGGGCGCCGCCTTTCTTGTCGTAGATGTCGGCGATTTTCACGTCGAAGCGCAGGGTGTCGCCGGCATACGCCATGCGGTGATAACGGAACGACTCTTCACCGTGGAGGATGCGCGCGGTGACGATTCCCAGTTCGTCGCGCCAGGCGTTGGACGGGATCTGGAATTCCAGCGAGAACAGGAAGGTCGGCGGCAGCGGCAGATTGGGATAGCCGGCGTCGCGGGCGGCCTGTTCGTCGAAATAGATCGGGTTGGTTTCCCCGGTGGCCTTGGCGAAGAAGCGCAGTTGCCCGGCTTCGGCGGTGGCGAGGAACGTCGGCAATTGTCGGCCGATGTGTTTCTTGTCGATCATCAAATGGCTCCTGTGCTGAACGGGCGCGTCAGTTTTTCTGGTACACGGTCACCACGCAGGCGCCGCCCAGGCCGAGGTTGTGCTGCACGGCGATGCGTGCGTTCTGTACCTGGCGCTGCTCGGCGGTGCCGCGCAGCTGGTGGGTCAGCTCAAAGCACTGGGCCAGGCCGGTGGCGCCCAGCGGATGGCCCTTGGAGAGCAGGCCGCCGGACGGATTGGTTACCCACTTGCCGCCGTAGGTGTTGTCGCCGTCGTTGACCAGTTGCTCGCCAGCCCCTTCGGCGCACAGGCCCAGGCCTTCGTAGGTCAGCAGCTCGTTCTGCGCAAAGCAGTCATGCAACTCGATCACGTCGACGTCTTGCGGGCCGATGCCGGCCTGGTTGTAGGCGATGTCGGCGGCCATGCGGGTCATGTCGAAACCGACCACGCGGATCATGTCCATGGCGTCGTAGGTGCTCGGCAGGTCGGTGGTCAGGGCCTGGCCGGCCATCAGCACGTCGGTGCGCAGGCCGTGTTTTTTGGCGAAGGCTTCAGAGACCACGATTGCCGCGGCAGCGCCACAGGTCGGCGGGCAGGCCATCAGGCGGGTCATCACGCCTTCCCAGAGCATCGGCGCGGCCATGACTTCCTCGGTGCTGACCACGTTGCGGAACACCGCCAGTGGGTTGTTGGCAGCGTGGCGGCTGGCCTTGGCGCGGATCTTGGCGAAGGTGTCCAGTCGGGTGCCGTACTTCTGCATGTGGGCGTGACCGGCACCGCCGAACTGGCGGATCGCGTTGGGCAGTTCCGGCATGCCGATCAGTTCGTTGGCCAGCAACAGGGCGCGCTCGGTGGCCGGTGCGCGGTCGGTCCAGGCGGATTTCAGGGCGCCGGGGTTCATGTGCTCGAAACCGAACGCCAGGGCGCATTCCACGGCGCCGCTGGCCACGGCCTGACGGGCCAGGAACAGGGCACTGGAACCGGTCGCGCAGTTGTTGTTGACGTTGATCAGCGGGATGCCGGTCATGCCCACGCGGTACAGGGCCTTCTGGCCGCAGGTGGAATCGCCGTAGACGTAGCCGGCGTAGGCCTGCTGGATGTCGTTGAAGTCCAGGCCCGAATCGGCCAGGGCCTGGCGGATCGCCTGTTCGCCCATGACGTCGTAGGGCTCGTTGGTCCCCGGTTTCTTGAACTGGATCATGCCGACGCCAGCCACGAACACTTTTGCGCTCATCGTGATTTTCCTTGTTGTTTTTGAGGGTTCAGAGCTTGCGCGCGATCAGTTCGCGCATGACTTCACTGGTGCCGCCGTAGATGCGGTTGACGCGGCAATCGACGAAGGCGCGGGCGATCGGGTACTCCATCATGTAGCCGTAGCCGCCGTGCAACTGGACCATGTCGTCGATGCATTTCCACAGGGTTTCGGTGGTGTAGAGCTTGGCGATCGCCGCTTCTTCAAGGGTCAGGCGCCGACGCATGTGTTCGCCCAGGTAGTGGTCGACCATCACCCGCATGGCGGTGGCCTGGGCCTTGATGTCGGCGAGCTTGAATTTGCTGTTCTGGAAGTCCCACACGGTCTGGTTGAAGGCCTTGCGGTCCTTGACGTATTCGGTGGTCTGCTCCAGCAGGCGCTCGAGCTTGGCGGCGGCGGAAATGGCGATGGAGAAGCGTTCCTGGGGCAGTTCGCCCATCAGGTAGGTGAAGCCCAGGCCTTCTTCGCCGAGGCGGTTGGCCACCGGCACGCGGACGTTGTCGAAGAACAGCTCGGCGGTGTCGGCGGCGGCCTGGCCGACTTTCTCCAGTTTGTTGCCACGCTTGAAACCGGCGCGGCTGGCTTCGACGGCGATCAGGCTGATGCCCTTGGCGCCGGCGGCGGGATCGGTCTTGCACACGACGATCACCAGGTCGGCGGTCAGGCCGTTGCTGATGAAAGTCTTGCTGCCGTTGATCACGTACTCGTTGCCATCGCGTATGGCGGTGGTGCGCACGGCCTTGAGGTCGCTGCCGGTGCCGGGTTCGGTCATGGCGATGGCGAGGATGGTTTCGCCGGAGCAGATGCCGGGCAGCCAGCGCTGTTTCTGTTCTTCGTTGCCGCAGCGGTTGATGTAGGGGGCGATGACGTCCGAGTGCATGCTGAAGTAGGCGCCGCTCACGCCGGCCCTGGCGAACTCTTCGTTGAACACGGCGCTGTGGCCGAAATCACCGCCGCCGCCACCGTATTCGGTGGGCAGGGTGATACCGAGCAACCCTTCGCGACCGGCCTTGAGCCAGGTTTCCCGGTCGACTTGGCCGGCCTTGTCCCACTCGGCCTGGCGCGGCAGGCATTCACGCTCGAAAAAACGCCGCACGGTGGTGCGGAACATCTCATGGTCGTCGCGAAAAACGGTTCGGGCGATATGCACGCAAGACTCCTCAATGATCACGGCCCGGCTGGCGCCGGACGCTGATGCAAGGCGCAAGGTGCGCCTGATGACTGAGGGTTACGATAGGGCGGGGCGCCAGGCCGAACGCCACCCGAGGCGGGTGGCGGGGGGAAATCCCGTAGGAGCGAAGCTTGCTCGCGATGGCGGTGTGTCTGGCGACATTGATGTTGAATGTGCCGGCCTCTTCGCTGGCAAGCCAGCTCCCACAGTTGATCCGGATAGCCACCCATATTTGTGGCCGACACATCACCCCTGTGGGAGCGGGCTTGCTCGCGAAGGCGGAGTGTCAGGCGCCAGTGAT
>NZ_LYVP01000025.1 GCF_001984065.1 Pseudomonas sp. KK4 | reverse complement strand
GCAGCCCAACGGGAGCAAGCTCCCTCGCCACAGGTGCAGTTTTCACTCTTGAGCAAGCGGGACGCTGATCACTTCCCGGCTATCTGCGCCTTGGTGTAGAACCCGTCCTGTTCCAGCAGGTCGATGTTGTCCTTGGTCAGCGCTGTGGGCGTGAGCAGGATGGTTTCGACTTTTTTGCTGCCGTTGTCCGACTGCGAGCTGTAGGCGGGTTTCTCGTTGCGTGCCAGTTGCACCGAGAGTTTTGCGGCTTCGGTGGCGATGAGTTTCAGGGGCTTGTAGACGGTCATGGTCTGGGTGCCATCGATCACCCGCTTGACCGCTGCCAGGTCGGCGTCCTGGCCGGAGATGGGCACCTTGCCGGCCAGTTGCTGGGCGGCCAGTGCCTGGATGGCGCCGCCGGCGGTGGCGTCGTTGGAGGCGACGATGCCGTCGATTTTGTTGTCGTTGCGGGTCAGGGCGTTCTCGACAATGCTCAGCGCTTCGGTGGGGTTCCATTCCTTGACCCACTGCTGGCCGACGATCTTGATATCGCCCTTGTCGATGGCCGGCTGCAGCACTTTCATCTGGCCTTCACGCAGCACCTTGGCATTGTTGTCGGTGGGCGCGCCGCCGAGCAGGAAGTAATTGCCCTTGGGCGCGGCGTGCAGCACGCCGTTGGCCTGCATCTCGCCGACTTTCTCGTTATCGAAGGAAATGTAGGCGTCGATATCGGCATTGAGGATCAGCCGGTCATAGGACACCACCTTGATCCCGGCCTTCTTCGCTTCGGCGACGGCGTTGGTCAGGACGGTGGCGTTGAACGGCACGATGACGATCACATCGACGCCACGGGAAATGAGGTTTTCGATCTGCGAAATCTGCTTTTGCTCGCTGGCATCGGCCGACTGGACGAAGACCTTGGCGTCCATTTTTTCCGCTGCGGCGACGAAGTAATCGCGGTCACGGGACCAGCGTTCCAGGCGCAGGTCGTCAATGGAGAAACCGATTTTCGGATGGGCCGAATCGGCCATCACCGGCAGCGACAACAGCGCCAAAGCGCCGGCCAACAACGTGAGTTTCATCTTCTTCATGGTGGTGCGTCCTTTTATTGTTGTTTGAAAGACACTGCCTGACGATGAGCATCGGGCTGGAAGAACTGTAGAGATTCGGCAGGCGCCGTGGGCACAGATTTGTCGCGCAAATGTCACAGCCTCGCTGCGCCCACAGCGTCCATCGCGGTCAGCGATAGATAAACCGGTTGACCAAATTCTCCAGCATCTCCTGCCGGCCGCTGACGGCCTGCGGGTTCAGCTCGCTGGCGAAGGCATGTTCGGCCAGTGACTCGAGGCTGAACTCACCGGCCAGCACTGCCTGGCCCAACGGCTGCTGCCAACCGGCGTAGCGTTGATCCTTGAGTTGCTGCAGGCGGTCGTTCTGCACCATGGCCGCTGCTCGTTCCAGGGATTGGGCCAGCACGTCCATGGCACCGACGTGGCCGTGGAACAGATCGCTTTCGTCGAGGCTCTGGCGGCGCACCTTGGAGTCGAAGTTGAAGCCGCCGTTGGTGAAGCCGCCGGCCTTGAGGATTTCGTAGGTGGCCAGGGTCATCTCTTCGACGCTGTTGGGGAACTGGTCGGTGTCCCAGCCGTTTTGCGGGTCGCCGCGGTTGGCATCGATGCTGCCAAAGATCCCCAGGGACACGGCCGTGGCGATCTCGTGATGGAAGCTATGGCCGGCGAGGGTCGCGTGGTTGGCTTCGATGTTGACCTTGATTTCCCGTTCCAGGCCGTACTGCTGCAGAAAGCCGAACACCGTGGCGCTGTCGTAATCGTATTGGTGCTTGGTGGGCTCCTGGGGCTTGGGTTCGATCAGCAGGTCGCCCTTGAAACCGATCTTGTGCTTGTGCTCGACCACCATGCGCATGAAACGGCCCAGTTGCTCGCGCTCGCGTTTGAGGTCGGTGTTGAGCAGGGTTTCGTAGCCTTCACGACCGCCCCACAGCACGTAGTTGGCACCCTTGAGGCGCTGGGTGGCGTTCATCGCGCTGAACACCTGGGCGGCGGCGACCGCGAACACCTCTGGATCGGGATTGCTGGCGGCGCCAGCGGCAAAACGCGGGTTGCTGAAGCAGTTGGCGGTGCCCCACAGCAGCTTGATCCCGGTGTCTTCCTGATGCCGTTCCAGGTGGTCGACCATTTGCGCGAAGTGATTGCGGTACTCCCGAAGCGACTGGCCTTCCGGGGCGACGTCGGTGTCATGGAAGCAGTAATAGTCGATGCCCAGTTTGGAGAAGAACTCGAAGGCGGCTTCTGCCTTGCCGATGGCCAGTTCCATGGGGTCACCGGTGCGCTGCCACGGGCGCTTGAAGGTCCCGGCACCGAAGACGTCGGAGCCCGGCCAGACGAAGGTGTGCCAGTAACAGGCCGCCATGCGCAGGTGCTCGCGCATGGGTTTGCCGAGGATCAGCTTGTCGGCGTCGTAATGACGGAAGGCGAGGGGAGAATCGCTGTCAGGGCCTTCATAGCGAATCTTGTCGACATCGGGGAAGTACGGCATTTGGGCAATGTCCTTGTTGTTCTTGGCGGTGCCCCGATACTAGCAACGGCCTGGTGCCTGCTGATTACGAAACTCACCAACACAGGGTGCGATTTTGAGTATTGAGATTCATCGGGCGCGGGCCTAGTCTGTGACCAACGCCGCCGTAACGGCAGGCTTGGGATCGCAATAAAAACAATGAAAACCATACCCCCCGTACACCGCATTGCCCTGCTGTTCAACGGCAGCAAGATCTATGACCGCGGCATCATCAGCGGCATCGGCAACTACCTGAGCAGCACCCGTGCCTCCTGGGACCTGTTTCTGGAAGAGGATTTTCTCTGCCGGTTGAAAGGCATCGAGCGTTGGCAGGGCGACGGGATCATTGCCGACTTCGACGATCCACTGATCGGCGAAGCACTGGCCGGCATCGATATGCCGGTGGTCGCAGTCGGTGGGTCATACCAGGATGAGCGCGCCTATCCGAAAGGCATCCCCTACGTGGCCACCGACAACGACGCCTTGATCACCCTGGCCTACAAACATTTGATCGAGGCGGGGCTGACGCGTTTCGCCTGCTTCAGCCTGCCGCAAGCGCAGGCCAATCGTTGGGCCCAGGAGCGTGAAAAATCCTTTCGACGGCTGATGCAGCGCGATGGCCTGCACGCCGAGGTCTATCGTGGCATGGGGACCAGCGCGCCGCTGTGGGACAGCGCCGTGGAGCAGCAGATCGCCTGGCTGCAAAGCCTGCCCAAACCCATCGGCATCATCGCCGTCAGTGACGCCCGCGCCCGGCAGTTGCTGCAAGCCTGCCTGACCGCCGGGATCGCCGTGCCGGAGCAAGTGGCCCTGATCGGCATCGACAACGACCCGCTGACCCGCAGCCTGACTCGGGTCCCCCTGAGCTCGGTGATTCAGGGCACCGAAACCATGGGCCGCACCGCCGCGCACCTGCTGCACCAGATGCTCCACGGCATGCCCGCCGCCGGCACGCAAATCCTGATACCCCCGGAGGCGATCAACGTGCAGGTCTCGAGCTTGCACCAGCCCCTGGGCAATCCCTACGTCATGCAGGCGCTGCTGTTCATCCGCCAATACGCCTGCCAGGGCATCAAGACCGCGCAAGTGGCGGCTTACGTGGGCGTGTCGCGCTCATCGCTGGAGTCGCACTTTCGCACCGTGCGCGGCTGCAGCGTCCACGACGAGATCCTGCGTTTCAAACTGGCCGCCGCCACCCACGGGCTGGAGAACACCGACGCGGCGATTGCCGACATTGCGCGCAGTTGTGGTTTCAAATCGGCGCAGTACCTGCACACGGTGTTCCGGCGCGAGTTTGGCTGTACGCCGCGGGAGTATCAGCAGGGTGTTGAAATGGCGCAGTGAATGCTGGAACCCCTTGATCGGTACGTTGACGATCAACCTGAATTCATCCGCTCGACTCACCTCATCCCTTCTTGCACAAAACGGATAGCGATCTGCGCCAGGCGGATATTGCCTGCCTCGCGATCGCCATACCCTCGTTTTGCATCCTGCGTAACAGTCCTGTGCACGGCGCGTAACAATCCGGCCGCCCTTGGCGGGCCCTTGCCTGCACCGCTCGCAGCCGCACGCTGAACCCCCGAACGAACAATGAAAATAACAACAAGAGACCAATGTCATGGGAAAAATCGATGTACACGAGGTGATCGACAACGCGCGCTTCAACCGCTTTCACTGGATGGTGTTGTTCTGGTGCGCCCTGATCATCATCTTCGATGGCTACGACCTGGTGATCTACGGCGTGGTCTTGCCGACGCTGATGAAGGAATGGGGGCTGAGCCCGCTGGAGGCCGGAGCGCTGGGCAGTTATGCGCTGTTTGGCATGATGTTCGGGGCGCTGTTTTTCGGCCCGCTGTCGGACAGGATCGGGCGCAAGAAAACCATCACGGTCTGCGTGATGCTCTTCAGCGGTTTCACCGTGCTCAACGGCTTTGCCACGGACCCCACGACCTTCGGTATCTGCCGCTTCATGGCCGGCCTTGGCATCGGCGGGGTCATGCCCAACGTGGTGGCGCTGATGAATGAATACGCGCCGAAGAAAATCCGCAGCACCCTGGTCGCCATCATGTTCAGCGGTTATTCGGTGGGTGGCATGCTCTCGGCGGGCCTGGGGATCGTTCTGATTCCCAGCTTCGGTTGGCAGTCGGTGTTCTATGTGGCGGGGCTGCCGTTATTGCTGCTGCCGTTGATCATGTGGTTCCTGCCCGAATCGGTGGGTTTCATGCTGCGCCAGGGCCGTAATGAAGAGGCGCGCAAGGTACTGCAGCGGGTCGACGCACGCTACGTCCCACACGCCGGCGACATCCTGCACATGACCGAGGTGAAGGGTGTGGGCGCCCCTGTGCTGCAGCTGTTTCGCGAAGGCCGCGCCTTGCGCACGCTGATGCTGTGGCTGGCGTTTTTCTGCTGCCTGTTGATGGTCTACGCCTTGAGTTCCTGGTTGCCCAAACTCATGGCCAACGCCGGTTACAGCCTGGGCTCGAGCCTGTCGTTCCTGCTGGTGCTGAACGTCGGCGCGATGTTCGGTGCGGTGGGCGGGGGCGTATTGGGCGACAGGCTCAACCTGCCGCGGGTGCTGGCGGTGTTCTTCGCCATCGCCGCGGTGTCGATCACCTTGCTTGGCTTCAACAGTCCGACCCCCGTGTTGTACCTGCTGATCGCCATTGCCGGCGCCACCACCATCGGTTCGCAGATCCTGTTGTATGCCTGTGCAGCACAGTTCTATTCCATGGCCATTCGTTCCACGGGGCTGGGCTGGGCGTCGGGGATCGGCCGTAACGGTGCGATTGTCGGCCCGCTGTTGGGCGGCGCGTTGCTGGGCATCAGTCTGCCGCTACAACTGAATTTCATGGCGTTCGCCCTGCCGGGTGCGGTGGCCGCTCTCGCCATGACCCTGTACGCCATCAGCAGCGAGCGCAACGCCTCCAGCGTTGGCGAACCACTGTCGGCAGCCAAGGCCTGAGTCTGCAAGGAGCGGTTCGATGAAAGCCTTGATGCGTGACTTTTCGCTGTCGGCTGCGGTAGCAGGGTTCGTTGCCACGATCATCTCCTATGCGGGACCGCTGGTGATTATTTTCCAGGCGGCGGACGCGGCGCATCTGTCTCGCGAACTGCTGTCGTCCTGGGTCTGGGCGATCTCCATCGGCAGTGCGCTGCTGGGCATTGGCCTGAGCCTGCGTTACCGGGTGCCGATCATCATTGCCTGGTCGGCACCCGGCTCGGCGCTGCTGGTGGCGTTGCTGCCGGACATTTCGATGAACGAGGCCGTCGGCGCCTATCTGCTGAGCAGTCTGATCATCTTCCTGGTGGGTATCTCGGGGGCTTTCGACCGCGTGATCAGCAAGCTGCCCGCCGCCATCGCTGCGGCCATGCTGGCGGGGATTCTGTTGCGTTTCGGCACCGGGCTGTTCGTGTCGTTGCAGGGCAAGCCCGGGTTGGTACTGGCCATGTTTGCCACCTACCTGGTGTGCAAACGGCTGTTGCCGCGTTACGCGGTGATGGCGGTACTGGTGGTGGGCTGCGCCATCGCCATGTTCACTGGCCAATTGCACAGCGAAGCCCTGGTGATCGGCCTGGCGACGCCGGTCTGGGTTACCCCGCAGTTCAGCCTGGGTGCCACCTTGAACGTGGCCTTGCCACTGGTGATGGTGGCGCTGACCGGGCAGTTCGTGCCGGGGATGGCGGTGTTGCGGGCCTCGGGTTACGCCACGCCGGCCAGCCCGATCATTGCCTGCAGCGCACTGGGCACGGCGCTGTTGGCGCCGTTTGGCTGCCACGGCCTCAACCTGGCGGCGATCACCGCCGCCCTCTGCACGGGGCGCGAGGCCCATGAAGACCCGGGCAAACGCTACGTCGCCGGTGTGGTGGGCGGCCTCTGTTACCTGGTGCTGGGCATTTTTGGCGCGACCCTGGTGTCGTTGTTCGCAGCCTTCCCAAAAGAACTGATCGCGGCGCTTGCGGGGTTGGCGTTGTTCGCGGCAATCGCAGGCGCATTGGCCAATGCCATGGCCGTGCCCAATGACCGTGAAGCGGCGCTGGTGACGTTCCTGACGACCGCCTCGGGCATGTCGCTGTTCGGCCTGTCCGCCGCGTTCTGGGGGCTGATTTTCGGCATGACCGCGCACCTGATGCTGAGTGGGCGACGGCGCCCCCTTGCGACCTCACCCAACAGCGCCCGGGAGATGACGCGCTGAGCTGTTTTCACCACGCCTTACCTACCAATAACAACAATAAGAGCACACCGATGAAGTCAACCCATCATGCAACACGAACGCTTTTGTCCACGGCTGTCACCCTGGGGTGCTCCAGCCAACTGATGGCCGCCGAGGGCGGTTTCATCGAGGATGCCAAGGTCACCTTGCAGGCACGCAATTATTACTTCAGTCGGGATTACTCGGACATTGTCGGTGCCAACCGGCAGTCAAAGGCAGAGGAGTGGGCCCAGGGCTTCATCCTCAACGCCAAGTCCGGTTACACCCAGGGGGCGATCGGTGTAGGTTTCGATGTCTCGGGCCTGCTCGGGCTCAAGCTCGACAGCAGCCCGGACCGGGTCAACACCGGCCTGTTGCCGGTGCAGGGTGACGGCCGCGCGGCCGATGAATACAGCCGCCTGGAAGGCACATTGAAGCTGCGTTACTCGAAAACCGAACTGCGCATCGGCGAGTTGCAACCGAACTTGCCGGTGCTGTTCTTCAGTGATATCCGCCTGCTGCCACCCAGCTACCAGGGGGCGAGCATCAGTTCCGGCGAGATCGATGGCCTGACGATGCAAGGTGGGCATCTGAGCTCCACGCACCTGCGCAACGAGGGCGGCGACGAGAAGATCCAAGCCATGCTCGGCTACGTGCCTCAGCGTCAGGTCAGCAGTGATGCCTACAACTACGGGGGCGGCGACTACGCCTTCAACGACAAACGCACCAGCGTCAGTGCCTGGTACGGGCAACTGGAGGACATCTACCAGCAGGGCTTCCTGGGCCTCAAGCACAGCCAGCCATTCGGCCGGTGGACCCTGGGCGCCAATCTCGGTTATTTCGACGCCCGGGAGGAGGGCAAGAAGCTGTTGGGCAACATCGACAACCAGGCGTTTTTCTCCCTGTTGTCGGCCAAGTACGGCGGCCATACCTTCTACGTCGGCTACCAGGGCATGTACGGCGAGAGCGCGTTTCCTAGAGTGTTTGCCAACATCTCGCCGCTGGGCAACGAAGTGCCGACCTATGAATTCGCCTCCACCGACGAACGCTCCTGGCAGGCGCGCTACGACTACGATTTCGCCGCCCTCGGTGTGCCGGGCCTGACCACCACTGTGCGCTACATCACCGGCAACAACGTCGACACCGGCAAGGGTTTTGAAGGCAGGGACCGCGAACGCGACCTGGACCTGGGTTATGTGGTGCAGAGCGGCACCTTCGCCGGGCTTGGCGTGCGGGTGCGCAATGCCATGGCGCGCTCCAATTACCGCAGCGATATCGACGAGAACCGACTGATCCTGAGCTACACCTGGACGTTGTTGTGAGGGAGGTCCATCAAACCCCCGAGCAATTGCCCATCACTTGGTAAGTCACCTGGCGAGTTTCACCCTGATGGTCGATGTACACCATGGTCGCCGGAACGACGTCGCAGGCTGTCGAGGTGTCGGTGACCGAAATGACGGTCGCGATATCCAGGGTTGGCGTTGTCGTGGCCGGGCTGTTTTCGCCGGCCATGACCGCGGTGGTGGTCAGGGCCAGCAGGACGCTCAACAAGGCCTTCATGCTTTTTCTCCGTGGTGTTTTGATGAGTGAATTTTATTCTTTTGCAGGCAGGGATAAAGAGGGCTGGACATGATGCAGCGTTACATCAGATGCAACAGTTGTAGCCACGGGAGGCTTCATGGACTTGCTTAACAGCCTGCGGGTATTCGTGCGTGTCGCCGATGCGGGCAGCTTTACCACCGCGGCCCAGGCGCTGGACTTTTCCACGGCGCAAGTATCCCGGCTGGTGGCTGACCTCGAGCAGCACGTGCAGGCCCGCCTGCTGCAGCGCACCACCCGCCGATTGAGCCTCACCGAAGCCGGGGAACGCTTCCTGTTGCGGGCGCGGCAAATACTCGATGACATGGCCGAAGCCACCGCTGAAGCGCGCGGCGCTCACCTGGAGCCCAGTGGCCGTTTGCGCCTGCATTGTTTGACCGGACTGGGTGTGCTGATGACACCGCTGATCGCCCGTTACTGCGAGCTTTACCCGGACGTGGTGGTTGAGTTGACCCTGTCGCAACGCAACCCCGACCCTCTCGAAGACGGGCACGACGTGGTCATCTCCATTGCCCAGGAACTGGCCGATTCACAGTTCGTTGCCCATACCGTAGGGCGCATTTTCAGCATGCCTTGCGCCTCGCCTGCGTACATTGCGCGTCGGGGCCTGCCTACGCACCCCGAACAACTGAATGAACACCGCTGCCTGCGCATGCTCGACCCGTTGTACGGCGATGAG
The DNA here is from genome assembly GCF_001984065.1 of Pseudomonas sp. KK4. Lineage (GTDB taxonomy): Bacteria > Pseudomonadota > Gammaproteobacteria > Pseudomonadales > Pseudomonadaceae > Aquipseudomonas. The sequence goes on along the minus strand of NZ_LYVP01000025.1, from coordinate 55,875 downwards.
TGGGTTTTTCGTAACGAAGAGGGTGAGCATGGCGTGGTGCCTGGCAAGACCTTCCAGAGCAACGTGCCCGAGGCAATGGTCAATGCGTCGGAGGCGGGGATGGGCATCAGCCTGCTGCCGTTCTACACCGCATCCCGGTCGCTGCGCGAGGGCACGCTGGTGCGCGTGCTGGGGGAATACCGGCTCAGGGAGCGCAACGTCTATGCACTCTATCCTTCCAAGCGTTTTCTGGACGCCAAGGTGAAGACCTGGGTGGACTTTCTCAAGGCAGAGTTGCCCGGGCTTTTTTCCGGGCACGAGGCGACGGCGAATGATGTCCGGTACTGGGGGAGTGCAGAGGCACTCGTTGCCGGACTGGCTTGAGGCCGTCCGGCAGGAGGCTGCCCAGTCCGTTATCGGATCAACGGCACGCCACTGAGCGTTTGCAAGTCCTCGAAGCTGATATCGGCAACAATTTCCCGAACCTTCAAGCCTTGCGCAGTGACGTCCAGAATGGCCAGGTCCGTATAAATGCGGGTCACGCAGCCAATGCCGGTCAGCGGGTAGGTGCATTGCGGCACCAGTTTGCTTTCGCCGGTCTTGGTCAGGTGATCCATCATGACGAACACCTGACGTGCGCCTGTGGCCAGGTCCATCGCGCCGCCCACTGCCGGAATGGAACCTTCGGCGCCGGTGTGCCAGTTGGCAAGATCGCCTTTGACCGACACCTGGAAGGCGCCCAGCACGGCGATATCGATGTGACCACCGCGCATCATCGAGAACGAGTCGGCGTGATGAAAATAGGCACCGCCGGACAGCAGCGTCACATGCTGTTTGCCCGCGTTGATCAGGTCATCGTCTTCCTCACCCGGCGCAGGGCTCGGGCCCATGCCCAACACGCCGTTTTCACTGTGCAGGAACACTTCCTTGTCACCCAGGTAGTTGGCCACCAGCGTGGGCACGCCAATGCCCAGGTTCACGTAGGAGCCTTCGAGAATATCGTCGGCCACGCGTTGGGCCATTTCGCTGCGCGAGAGTTTTTTCATGACGGTCATGGCGGGCCTCAGTTGACGTTGGCTTTGGAGAGAAGGGCGCGCGGCACGGCGACCACGCGCTGAACGAAGATCCCCGGCGTAATGATGTGCTCGGGGTCCAGCTCGCCCAACTCGACGATGCTATTGACCTGGGCGATCGTCGTTTTCGCCGCCATGGCCATGATCGGTCCAAAATTTCGCGCAGCTTTGCGATAGGTGAGATTGCCCCAGCGATCGCCTTTTTCAGCCTTGATCAGTGCGACGTCGGCGTGCAACGGCATTTCCAGCACATAGTTGCGACCGTCGATCACGCGGGTTTCCTTGCCTTCGGCCAGCAATGTGCCGTACCCGGTGGGCGAATAAAACGCACCGATGCCAGACCCCGCCGCGCGAATGCGTTCGGCCAGGTTGCCTTGTGGCACGACCTCCAGCTGCACCTTGCCCGCCAGGTAGAGTTCGTCGAACACATAGGAATCGGATTGGCGTGGAAACGAACAGATGACCTTGGCCACGCTTCCGGCCTTGAGCAAGGCGGCCAGACCGATTTCGCCATTGCCGGCATTGTTGCTGATGATGGTCAGATCGCGAGCGCCCGAAGCGATCACGCCATCCACCAACTCCGACGGCATCCCGGCAGTGCCGAAACCACCCACCATGATGACCGAACCATCGGCAATGCCGTCCAGCGCAGCAGCGACGGATTCAAACGTTTTATTGATCAAAGAGGACTCCTGTTTTCATGTTGGCTGACCAGAATGATCCGAAGGAAAACTGCATGAATCACTGTGCCGTTGATGATGTGCCTAGCGTGCCAAGAAATCGGGCACAGTGGAGGGGTCGGCAGGCGATGTCGTGCGATTAACGAACAAAAACCGATTAACGAACAAGGCGGGAGGCCCATTGGCGGCAGGTTGAACATGACGTGCGCAGGCGTCTTTTCAAAACGGCCCATGGGTGACCACCCGGGTATCGATGATGTCTCGCAACGTCTCGATGCGCTGCTGATAGACACCCGTCAGGCAAGCCACCCTGGCGCCACAGGCCTGTCGTTGCCTGAGCCAGGCTTTTTGCTGATCGATCAACGCATCGCGTCCACCCATGGGCACGAAGCGCTTATCGAGTTCGAAGAGCAGCGCCATCTTCACGTCCATGTCGTTGAGCGCGCGGTGGGCGCAGATGGCTTTTTCATCGGTGGCAGCCGCCTTGTCGCAGTCGAAGCTGGCGGCCCAGGTGGTTGAGGCAGACAGCAGAACGGCGATCATCGACGCCTGGGAGATTTTTTTGATCATGGACAGCACTCGTGGGGGCAGGAAAACTGCAGGGTGGTGATCCTTAAAGGGTTGGGGTGTTAACTGTAGTTTTGTATTGCGGGTAGGGAGCTGGAATGTCAGGCATTCACGGCAGGAAGCTACCGTTCGTCGGGTCCAGTGCACCTTCTGTCTGCAGGTTAATCAATGAATTAGCCCAAATAGACAGGTTTCTATGCGATCTCTAATTATTAATATGCCCAATGGCCGAGAGCTCATTGATGAGCTGGATCTGGCTACCGAACAGATGATGGCCCTGCCGGTCGAGCTCATTGGCAGCCCTGAGTGGGAGCAGGCTGCCAAACGGCAGTATCAGGCCTTCAGGAAATGGCGCGAGTACCTCCATCACATGGCGGATGGGCGGGGGCGAGGCCTTAGGAAAGAGGTGGCTTAGGTTTCTGAAATAACGAAACGCACCCGCATTTTTGCGCGCTTCTCGGGTCAGGCCTGACAAGAGATCAGGCACCCATGGCGTTTCTAGCCTTTAAGCAATTCCAACAACGCATCAGCGTCCAGTTTTGCGCTGATCTCGCCACCGTCGAGCAAGCTGTCGGCCAGGTCCCGTTTGCGTCCATGCAAATTCACGATCTGCTCTTCGATGCTGTTTTCGGTGACCAGGCGGTAGATCGTCACAGGCCGTTGTTGACCCATCCGATGGGCACGGTCGCTGGCTTGATCTTCAACGGCCGGGTTCCACCAGGGATCGAGATGGATCACGTAGTCCGCCGCCGTCAGGTTGAGCCCGCTGCCGCCTGCCTTGAGGCTGATCAAAAAGATGTCGCCCACTCCGGATTGAAAGGCATTGACCCGGTTCTGCCGTTCTTTGACGGGCGTTGCGCCGTCAAGGTACTGGTAGGCGATGCCCTGCTGGTCGAGCCAGGCGCGAACGATATTCAGGTGGTCGACGAATTGGCTGAAGACCAACGCTTTGTGCCGGTTCTCAAGCAGTTCGCTGACGATTTCGGTGAAGGCCTGCAACTTGCTGCTCTGCAGCGTTGAGCCAGGCAGAACGAGCGAGGGGTGGCAGCAGAAGCGTCGCAGGCGGGTGATTTCGGCCAGCACTTGCAGGGATTTGCCCGCCGCTGAGGCGGGGCGCGAGAGGGTCTCCACCGCCTGCTGACGCAAGGCTTCATATTGGTGGGCTTCTTCGTTCGATAACGGCACCTTGTAGGTGATCTCGGTCCGTGCCGGCAGTTCTGCGAGCACCTGACTTTTCAGTCGACGGAGAATAAAGGGCTGGATCAATGCCTTGAGTGCCCGGCGTGCCGCTACGTCACCTTGTTCGATGGGGGTGGCGAAGCGGGCGGCGAAGCTTTCCTGACTGCCGAGCAGGCCGGGGTTGATGAATCGGAACAGGTTCCACAGTTCGCCAAGATGGTTTTCCAGCGGGGTGCCGGTGGCGACCATGCGAAAGTCAGCCTGCAACGCCATGACGCTCTGGGAGCGCTTGGTCTGGGCATTCTTGATGGCTTGCGCTTCGTCCAGCACCACGCTGGTCCAGTGCAGCTCGGTGAATGCAGTCGTGTCGAGCTGCAACAAGCCATAGCTGACGATGACCAGATCCCCGGGGCCGAGGTCGCTCAGGCTGCGCTGCTGTTGATAGAGGCGCAATTTGAGGCTTGGAGCGAAGCGTGCGCTTTCGGCTTGCCAATTGAGCGTGACGGATGTCGGGGCTACGACCAGTTGCGGTCCGAGGCTGGCGCGTTGCAGCAGCAGGGCCAGCGTCTGGACGGTCTTGCCCAGACCCATGTCGTCGGCCAGACAGGCGCCGACACCCCACCGGGCAAGGCGCGCCAGCCAAACGAACCCGTCGCGTTGATAATCGCGCAGCTCGGCTTGCAGGGTGCCGGGCACCAGGGGTTGATAGTCTCGCAGCGATTGCAGTTTTTCGAGGTGTGTCTGCCAGCTGGCGTCGGCGTCGAACTGGCCGACTTCCTGAGCCAGGCTGGCAAGCAGCGGCGAGGTGAGCGGGCTCAGGCGCAAGCCCTGGTCACTGACCCGGTCCGTCAGGTGAGCCAGTTCATCGAGGCGTTTGCGCAAGCTGTCGTCGAGGGCCAGCCAATCGCGTTCGTTGAGTCTCAGAAAACGACCGGGACTGGCCTTGAGCAGCTCCATCAGCTCTTTGAGCTGCAGCACCTTGCCGTCGTCGAGGGTGATATTGCCCTGCAGAACGAACCAGTCGCCCTGCTGACGAAGACCCAGCTTGAGCAGGGTCAGGCCCGGGCGGGCCTTGATCCGCATGCGCTCACCTTCCGGCCAGATGCAATGCAGCAGATCGCCGTCCAGTGCGTGCAATTCGCTGAGCAATTGCAAGGCATGCTGGGGCTGGTCCAATTGCCACTCCTGACCGTCGCTGTCGGCATAGGCGAGTCCCGGGCAATTTTGCAGTACCTGTTGCAGGGCGTGGCGTTCACCGGCCAGGTCTCGAGAGACCTGCAGCGGCCTGCCATCGCGTTCGCCCAGCAGATTCTCTGCGCCGTGACCGGGCCGCAACCAGCTGCCGTCAGCCAATGGGCGCACCAATAACTGCAGACGCACCCCTTCCGCCAAGGGCAGCAGGTGGGCGTAAAGACGGGTGTCGGCAGGTTCTCGATCGAGGTGCCCTGTGAGTTCGGGGATGTTCGAGTGGATCGGCAGCAGCGGCGCGATGGCCCCCACGGCTTCGATCAGTTGCGCCTTGGCCGATGTCGGTACGCTCAGGCCCTGGCCGACGATTTCTGCAACTTTGCGCAGTTCGCGACTGATGGCGTAGACCAGCAGACGTGTTGGGGTCTCTTTGTGCAGGTAGGTTTCACCTGCCTCGAGGATGCCGGGTGGCTCGAGGTGAAGGCGAATCTGCTCGGCATGGTTCTCAAGATGCAGGGCGGCCTGGCCCGCGTGCAGATCGATGCGCACGTCCGGCGCGTCCTGCCAGTAGATCGCGGGATGACCGATCAGGCGAGGCAAAGCATGGATGGCGGCCAACTCGTACTCGGGGCTGTGGTAGTGATAGCTCACCTGAATGGCGCTGATTGCCTGTCGGTCCTGTTCGCAGAGAAAGTCCATCAGAGTGCCGTCCTCCGCCAGGCGTTTGAGTGCCACCGCGCGCCCCTTGCTCCACTGCCCCTTCGCGTTGCGCTTCTGTTCTCGGGGTTCCACCGTGGTCCAGTACCCCCCTAACTGGACGTACCAGGCCAGGCGCGTGTTTTTCTCGTCCGCCTGGGGGGCGGTTGACCGCTTGCCCGACCTCAGTTGGCTCAGCGCAGCCAGGGCATGTTCCCACGCTTCCTGGCGTTGGCAGAGTGCAACCAGGGGCTGCAAGCCCGAACGTTGATGTACATCGGCCAATTGCCGGGGTTGACCGAATTGCACGGCAATCAGCGCGTCGAATTCCGCCGCCAGCCAGAGGTATTCATCCCGAGCCAGTGCATCACGGTAATCCTGCAGGGTGGTCCGCCACTTCTCCTGGCGTACCTGAGGCGCATCGAGCCAGTACAGGGCGATGGCGCGCACCAGTCCGTCCAGGCCATTGAGCGAGGAGGGCAAAAAAAGGGGAAGGGACGGTTGTTCTCCCGCCAATTGCTCCAACAGACCTTGTAACGCTGTGTAGGCGTTCCCGTAGTGTTCCTTGATACCCAGCGCGATGGCTTGCTTGAGCGAGGCACGCTGCAGTGGGTCGTTCTCCGCGATCAGCGCAAGGCAGTAAAACGTGTTGAGTACGGGGGGCAGATCGATCTTGCGCTTCTTGGTCAGCCTGCGCATCTCGGTCAGCCAGGTACGCAGCACCTGCAGCGTTTCGCTCACGCGGCCGCGAAGCAACAGATGGATGGTCTGTTGCAGCAACGTCAATTCATCGATGTCGATGTGTTCAAGGGTGACCCAGTCTGCTCGCCAAAGGGCCTGAAGCGCCAGTTCCAACCCCAGTGCCCGGTTGGGCCGAGCCTCCATCTCACGCTGGGCCAGTGAGTAGCTACGGCCGGCCGGGCCGAGCAGGGTGTTGATCAGATGGAGATGATCTTCGACCAGCAACAGGCGGATGTTGGCGTCAAGTCGGGCGAACACTTCGAGACCTTCAGCGTCGGACTGCAGCGAACGCATCGGATGTATAACCGGCAACTGTGGGTGTGAGAACAAATAGGCCGCCAGACGCAGGGAGCGCGCCAGCTCACCCAAATCACCCTTGAGCAGGTTAAGCCAGAGGTCCTGCAATATCCGTGGTCGGGACGGGGTTTGCCACTCGCTGAGCAACGGCAGGCTGGCCTGGATCTCGTGCAGCCATGCCTCGCGATCTGCCGACTTCAAAAGGCTCAGCAACACGCGGTTGAATCGCTCGGGCGTAACGTTGAGATAGCGCCCTTCGGGCCGCTCCTCCAAGGTGATCCAACGCTCACGTTGCAGCGACTCCAAAAGCGCGATCAGCGTTTCGTTGTCCAGCAATCGGCCGTCGGCGTCCTGCACGCCCTTCGTGCGCAACAGTTTCAGCAGCGACGCCTTGCCCTTGCCGGGGAATGACGTCACCAGGCCGTACAGAACCGCCATGCAATGATTTGGCAAGTGGTCGGGTGCGATTGACTCGGGGAGCATGCTGGACCTCGTGGCGCTCAGCCTTTCGTGAACGTGGCGGTCTCAACCCGCAGCGAAGAGATGCATTTTTCACGAGTCGGCCCGGCTTGTCGACTCACGATCCCGTGAGGCCATCCGATATAAAACAGCCCCGCGCCCGCATGCAGGCGCAGTGCCACAGGCCTTCATGGGCAAAGGCGGGTTCTTGCCTCTGGAAGACAACGCCAAGCTGTTTCGGGATCGTTGACCGGTGGAAGGGGGCAGCCTATACAATCCGTTCTTTCAATTTTTGTGTCGGTAAGCCATGAGCGAAGAACGAGATATTCCAGAGCCCGAGCACGACCACCTGCTCGATCATGAATTTCATGATGACCAGTCATGGGTCGAAGAAGACGCTCAGGCCATTGTTGATGAAGAAGAGGATGAAGTTGATTTTCTTGATCAGATTGATCAGGACGAGTGACGCGGCATTCAATGTCTTGAGTATCGGTGCATCCGCACGGGTCCAGATGGATGGAATCAAGCCCTGGCAACCGCCGGGGCTTTTCGTGTCTGCGGGCAGGGCTTGATGGTGGAGGGTATCGCTTCAACCTCGATCACCTTGGCGATATCCAAAGGCTGGGAGTAATCGTAAGCGCCGTCATTTTGCGCAGAGGCCATTGTTGCGACGGAACCTGACAACAGGGCGGTGATCGCGAGCAGTTTCATCATGTCTCTCCAGGTTGAGATCAGAGCGAAGCCTTCACCTGCAATCCGAACACCAGCGCATTGTCGATCTCCTGCCCGGAAAACGCGCCCGGCTCGATGATGTACTGCATATTCGGGCGCAGCGTCAGCCAGGGCGTGGCCTGGTAGCCGTAGCCAAGTTCGATCAATTGTTCAGCACTGTCCAGATTCGGCAACGTTGTGCCGTTGGCCTGCGCAGCGTCCTGCTGCACATCGCGGCTGCGCGGATTGGGTACAGCCCGGCCATAGCCCAGAGCGACGGTGTCACGCGGGCGACCTTCGAACGGTTTGTACAGAACCACGCCGGTGCCGTACCACTTGCTGAACGGTGAAGCCGCCTCGCTGGCCGCCGAGTACTGGCCGAAGGCGTGCAGGCTGCGGCCCTCGGACGATTGCGAACGCCACACGGCCTGATCAATCAGCAGGTAATGACCACTGCGGCCGGACACTTCTTTGTCGCTGCCGATGCGTTGCACGTCGGAACTGTCGTAGTAGTAGCCCACCTTGTACTCGCCCGGCAACTCACCCGCGTGCTTGTACACCAGTTCGATCGGCACCACGGTGCCGGTCGTGTGTTTCGGGCCCAGGTGCCAGGCACGGCTGGAATTGCCGTTGCTCTCGGGGTCGACATTGAAGGCCGCCACACGCAGTTGCCAGGATGACGACAAGTCGTACTTCACGCGCACCCCCAAGTGGGCGTTGGGGTAATTGGTCCAGCCACTGCCGCCGGACATGTTCAGCGGATGGCCGCAGAAACCGGCGTTCATGAAGTTGCAGAGAATGCCGCTGTCCAGGCCACCGAGGTCGTTGCCCATGGCCATGTAGCCCAGCTTCACGTTGAGCGCCGGGGTGAACAGGCTGCGCTCGTAACTCAATTCAGTCAGGCGGGTGTAGAGACCGCCGTAGTTTTCCTGGATGGGCAGACGGTTGCCGACCAGATCCTCGGAGGCGCTGTTGCCGCGTCGGTCGTTGATGGTCAGCTGGATCTTGCCGGCATTATCCACGCCATACAGTGTGCTCAGGTCGAACTGCGCGCCGAGCTTGATGTTTTGCGAATACCGGGCCGAATGGTGCAGGCCGCCATCGGCGTTGTAGGCGGTTTCGCCGCTGTATTCGCCGGTGAATTTGATGCCGTCCTGAGCCATCTGGTGGCGTAGACCACCCCAATCACCGGTCAGGGTATCGCGGGTCAACAGGTTCGAATCGGTATCGGCGAAGGCGGGCAGGGTGGTGCTGCAGATCAGGCCCAGGAGCAAGCCGTTGAGCCAGCCTGCATGGGAAAAGCGAACAGCCAAAAACATGTGAGTCTTCCTGGTGCAATCTTCAATGATTTCGCAAGACGGCGCGGCACCTGCAGCTGCCGCTGCCGCTGCCGCTGCCGCTGCCGCGCACAGAGAGTTGCCCGCCAGTGAGGCGGGCACGGCGGCTTACGGCAAGGCGTAGGCCATCACGTAGTCGCCGCGATCGGTCGACTGGCGCGCACCACCGGCGGTGATGACGATGTATTGCTTGCCGGTCTTCGGTGAGACGTAGGTCATTGGGCCGCCCTGGCTGCCGACGGGTAGGCGGGCTTTCCACACCTCTTCACCGTTGCCGCTGTTGAAGGCGCGCAGGTAGAAGTCCTGAGTACCTGCGATGAAGATCAAGCCACCTTGAGTCGACAGGGTGCCGCCGAGGGTCGGCAGACCGATCTTGATCGGCAGGTGCATGCGAATACCCAGCGGGCCGGTGTCTTCAACAGTACCGACCGGGACCTGCCAGGCGACTTTCTGCGTCTTCATGTCGATGGCGGTCAGCGTGCCGAACGGCGGTGCCTGGCAAGGAATGCCGGCGACCGAGAGGAAGCGGTTTTTGTTCACTGCATACGGCGTGCCCTTGAGCGGTACGGCGCCCATGCCGGTGTTCAACGCTTCGCCACCGGAAGTGGCCTGGCCTTTATTCTGCGACGGGATCATCTGAATCCACAGGCCCAGACGCATGTCGTTGACGAAGATAAAGCCGTGCACCGGGTCGGTGGAGATACTGCCCCAGTTCATGCCACCCAGCGACCCGGGAAAGCTCAGGGATTTATCAGTGCCCGGCGCGGTGTACAAACCGTCGTAGCGCATGCCCTTGAAGTCGATGCGGCAGAGCAGTTGATCGTAAGGCGTCGCCCCCCACATGTCGGATTCGGTCAGGTGCTGAGCACCGATCTGCGGCATGCCCACCGATTTCGGTTGGGTGGGCGAGTAAGGCTCGTCGGGGATGTTTGCCGCCTTTACCGGCACTTCTTCAACGTCGGTCAGCGGTTTGCCCGTGGCACGGTCGAGCACGTAGATTTGCCCGGCCTTGGTGCCGATGACCAGCGCCGGGATGCTTTTACCGTCCTTGGTAAAGTCGATCAGGCTCGGCTGCATCGGCAGGTCGAAGTCCCAGAGGTCGTTGTGAACGGTCTGGAACACCCACTTTTCTTCACCGCTGTCGGCGTCCAGCGCCAGGATCGAGGCTCCGTAGGTGTGGTCGAGCTTGCTGCGCTCCACGCCATAGATGTCGGTGGAGGAGCTGCCCATCGGCAGGAAAACGGTATGGGTTGCCGCGTCGTAAGACATGGGCGCCCAACTGTTCGGTGTGCTGCGCACATAGGTGCTGCCGTCTGCGGGCGCCTTTTTATCCTGCGGATTGCCCGGGTCGAAGGCCCAGCGCATGGCGCCCGTCATCACGTCGAAACCACGGATCACGCCACCGGGCATGTCGGTTTGCACGTTGTCGGCCACGCGACCGCCCACCACCACGGTGGTGCCGGCCATCAGCGGGGCGGAGGACAACTGATAGTAGCTGTCCGGGACATCACCCAGGCCGGCCTTGAGATCCACCTGGCCCTTGTTGCCAAAACCCTGGCAGAACTCGCCCGTGTCGGCATCCACGGCAATCAGACGAGCGTCGATGGTGTTGGTCAGCAAGCGACGCTGGCAGTTGGCGACCGGTGCGGTTTGAGACGCCGCGACTGGCGAGCTGCCTGGCTTGGCAACTGCCGCCGTGGCGTCGAAGTACGCCATGCCACGGCAACGCTGCCAGACTTTGGATTGCGCGTTGATCGCGTTTTTCCAGAGTTCCTTGCCGGTATCGGCGTCCAGCGCGATCAGGTTGTTGTGTGGGGTGCAAATGAACACCTTGTTGCCAATCTGCAGCGGGGTGAGCTGATCTTCAGCCCCGTTGCCGTCGCTTTCAGCGACGTCACCTGTGTGATAGGTCCACGCCACCTTCAGCTTGTCGACGTTGGCGCGATTGATTTGATCCAGTGCGGCGAAGCGGCTGCCACCTTCGGTGTTGCCGTAGTGCGCCCAGTCCTTCTGCGCCTTGTCCGGCTCGACCGGCGTCAGCCCAGGGCCTGTGCCGGTCGCGGAGACTGTCGGATGTGCAACGAACATATTGCCGGCGGCCACCGCCAGACCGATCGCCAATACAGCAGTGACGCCATAGGCGCCATGGCCCGGAACGTCACCGTTGGCACGCTTGAGCAGTGGATAGACCAATGTCACGGCAAGGCCGATCGCGCTGAACATGAACAGGCGCGAGAACATCGGCCAGAACACCAGGCCCACGTCGCTAACGGCCCAAATGGCTGTGCCCAGCAGAAACACAGCAAACAGCCAGGCCCCTGCTGATTTGCATCTGGCGATCAGCACACCGGAAACGGCCATCACCAGCCCGCCCACCAGGAAATACCAGGAACCTCCCAGGCTGACCAATTTAAAGCCGCCTGCAGTCAGTGCCAGGCCGAGCAGGGCGATGATCACACCCAGTCCGACCAGAATGAATTTCGATATGCCCGAGAGGCGTTGACTTTGCTTCACGTTGAACGTCCCGTTGAAATGATGAGTGCATTATATAGATAGCTAACTATCTAGTTAAATCATAAATTCAAAATAAAACGGACTTCGCTGCTTTGCCGCGCCTGCCCACAGTGGCGGGTGAGCAGGGAATTTTGCAGAGGGGGTGGAAACGTCTGCTTGAGTCTTTTTTTTGTCAGGCCACAGGGAAGTATTGACAGGTTTTGGCCAAAGCGCAGTGGTGCGAGTCGTCAGGCACGGAATGCAGTGTTCGAACATGGCTAAAGTGGACATGACAAGCCAGGATTGTTAGGGCACGATATTGAGTGGTATCTAAGTGCTATCAGTCAGAATTAACGAAAAGCTGCGCGTTGCGGCGATCATGGAGGATTACTTTGCAACAGCTATGGCATGAACTTGAGACTTTTCTGAAGACCAACAATCCAGAGCAACTGGACGACCTTAATCCTCCGGCGTCTAGCGCCCAGATCCATGAGCTCGAGAAACTGTTGGGTGTGACATTGCCTGATGACTTCAAGACGTGTCTGATGCGGCACGACGGGCAGCGGGGTGGCGCTGAATGGTTGTTTGAGGGCTATGAATTTCTTTCAGCGCGCAAAATCGGCCTCGAATGGTCAGCCTTGCGCCGACTGTTGGATCGAGGCGATCTTGATGAGCCATTGGGCAAGCCAGACCCTGCGGTGCGTCATGCCTGGTGGGATCCTCATTGGATTCCTTTCGCGGCTAATGGGGCCGGTGACAATCTCTGTCTTGACCTAGCGCCGACACGCGAAGGGAACCACGGCCAGGTAATAAGCTATTCCCACGAATTCCCCCGACGCTCGGTGAAAGCACCAGATTTCTCCGCATGGTTCAAAGCCTTCGCCAACCGTTTGTGCGCCTGAGGCTTCCATGGATCTGACGCTTACTGAAATGCGCGAGCAGCGCCTTCAAAAATTATTCAGCGATTGCCAGCAACAAGTCATCGGGCAAATCATCGGGCCCTTTGGACTGTCAACGGCGATGTTCGATGACAAGAACGGTGGGAATGTCACCACTCTGCACAATTTTTCCCGAGACGACGATCAATACGTTGCGACCGCGTCAGATAGGGCTCTGCACACCCACTCAAAGACCGAGTATGACGAGCAGACGCGCGCCCAGTACGAGATCGATACCAAAACGAAAGCCAAGGCTGCCGGAGGTAAAACCTGGGAGCAAAAACGTGCAGAGCGGATTGCCGAGGGGCGTGACGAGTACACTGGTGCCGAGGTGGCAAGCGACGGTACGACCAAAACGCACCGGGGTGAGACCGTCACCGTTGAGTTGGATCACGTGGTCTCTATTGGCGAGACCCACCGCACCGCCAAGAACCATCTAGCCCTTGGGGATGTAGTAGTCGACCCTGCGACGGGCGAGCAGCGCGTCGATGCCGGGCGCATGCGAAAAATGGTCAACGACGATGACAACCTTGCACTGACCAACAAACCTGCCAACGGATCGAAAAAAGCTCACGATCTGGACGAGTGGGCGAATCGTGAACGCCCTGATGGAAGTACCAACGCAGACGAGTTCGGACTCGATCCGGCATTGGTTGATGCGGCCTATCAGAAAGCCCGGGCGCATGCAGATCGTACTGCCAACAGAGCACTGCTAAAAAAACAGGCTGGTGAGCTCTTCACTACCGGTGGTAAGCAGGCAGCGATGATGGGACTGAGACAATCGATGGGCGTGTTACTGACCGAACTGGTCAACGGTCTTTTCAATGAGTTCAAGGTGTTGATCAAGGCCGGGGTCAGCGCAGGCAAGTCACTGTTTGAGGAGATCAAAGAGCGTCTGCAGCGGGTTATCGCATCGGTCGTGAAAAAAATCCCAGACGCTGCCTCCCAGGCCCTTCAGGGGGGAGTCAGCGGGTTCATGAGCAATTTGATCACGTTCCTGATCAACAACTTTCTGTCTACCGCCAAGCGCTTCGTCACGATCATTCGCGACGGCCTTCTGGGCTTGGTCAAAGCAATGAAGATGATCATGTTTCCGCCCAAGGGGATGACCAATGATCAAGCTATCCAGGAAGGTTTGAAAATACTCACGACGGTAGTGGTTACCAGTGTGGGGTTTCTCCTGCAAGAGAGTGTGGCGACCTTCTTGAAGACGCTGCCATTGCTGCTACCAGTCGCCGATATCGTCGCGAGTGTGCTGGTCGGCATGTTGACTGGGTTGCTCAGTGCCTTTTTGGCCTATCAGTTGGATAACCTGTTCGAGCGATACCGCTACGGCTACGACGAAAAATTGCTGGATGCGATCACGCTTGACGGTCGCTTGGCCGAACGGTTGGCGAGCGATTTGATGGGACAAGCCGACGTCTCTCTGAGATCCATCGGCAAATATGCCGAATCTATGAGCAGTTACGAGTACGTCGAAAGTGTGCTGGGTAATGCTAAGCAAGCTTCCCAAGCAACCGCGTTCAGTCTTGCTGCTTCCATCGAGACGGCCAAAGCACAAGTCAAGGAAACGCACCAGATGGTCGCGTATCTGGATGACACCCACGCAATGCTTGATGATTTTTTTAAGGCAAGGTAATGCAATGAGCAGTTTGACAGGCAAGGAAATCCAGATCGTAACCGCTCTTTCTCGAGCGGATTTGTCCGAATCGGTCATCGGTAGCAGTTGTGTGAAGGAGCTGATCGGTGCTGTGGTCGATGCTCAGAACCAGACCCAAAGTGCCAACGATGCACTGCAAAGAGCGCGTAACGAGAAAAGCTCTCAGAACGTCCTGAGCAATTGGTGGAATAACACTGAAGACAAGATCAAAGATGCTCAGCTCAGCCTGACGACGGAGATTTCCAACCTCAATCGGCACTCCTCGCAGTTGCTGATCTTTAACACGGCCGTTTCCAAGGTGCTGTGCGACCAGCAGGATGTCCTGTTAGGTCAGCAGCGGCGTCTGGAAGAGCAGGCTCGACAACTGGCGCTGCAGAACGCAACGATTCTTGACCAGCAAGAACAATTGGCGGTCCAGCAACAGGACATTCGCACGGCCAACCAGGGCCTGCTTGAAGCCAAAGGCCTTACGGCTACGCAAGCACGCGACTTGATCGGCTGTGTACGACGTGTAGAAGCCGCTGAAGAACGTATCGTTCAGGTCAATCAGCACGTTCAAGAAGCGATTGCTGAGCAACTCGAACAAGCCCGCAAAGACGTAGCTGAGTCCTTATCGGCAGCAGTCGATTCTTTGGAAGCCCGAGACCAAAAGTTGATGCGTATCGCTCAAGATCAGCAGCAGAAGCTGATCAGGCATAGCGAGGGAATTGAGGGCAAGCTCAATGCTCTCAACGAGGCGTTACCAGGACAACTCGAGCAGTCAGTTGGCCTGCATTTGGCGCCTGGCCTCGAGAAAATCGGCGCACTGGAGCTGAGACTGGAGCAACAGGCTGCCGAGCACAAACGTCTCGCCAAGCGATTGCTCATCATCTCTGTATTGTTTGGCCTTGCGTTGCTAGCGGTTGCCTGGCGGGCAGTGGTGAGCTGATACCACTGTCATTTGGAGGCGGACTTCGATGCAGTTGTCGATGTTCGACTGAGGCCTTGCGGCATTCAAGGATTGCGTATCGCAGATGCATCGGGGATGCCGGATCTGCCCTCTGGAAATACGAATGCTGCTGCCATGATGATCGGCGACAAAGCGGCAGCTATGATCCAGGAGGGCTGGCAGAAGCGTGAGCCTTTGACGTTTTGCCCCGGCTTCGCCGCAATCAGGCATCGATACTCCAGTTACAATCCAACGTCCGTTGCATGCAGTTTATGGTGTTTGCAAACGCGCTGCGTATTTGACGGTGAGCGTTGACCAAGTGGTGATGGGTTATGCGCCGGCCTTAGCCAGGACCGCGTCCGCGATCTTCATGGCCGCTTGGGCGTCATTCACATAGGCAGGATCGAAGCCGCCGGCCAGGTGGATGGTTGCCTGGCAGGCGCCCAGGTTCTCGCGGGTGAGGTTCAGTGCGGCGACGAGTTCTTCGTGAAGTCCGCGCTCCTCGCGGCCGATACCCCAGAAGCGCTGGCCCCAGTGTCCTGCCGGATGTGGGCAGGTCTTCTGCGCGCCGAGCGAAAGTACGCTGACGACACAGTCGAGCACGTCGCGCTTATAGGCGTTGTCGTCGTCGATGCTCAGGCCTTGGCGACGCAGTGCGTCGAGCGCGTTATTCAGGTTCGCCTCTGACGAAGGGAGAACCAGGGCGAAGTCAGCTTTCCGGGGCGGCAAATGATGAGGAACATCTGGCAGTCAAGCGGCAAGTGCTGGGCGATATCAGAGATGGCTTCTATCGCGACTTCGCGCAGTGGGTATTTTTCGTAGAACATGCGAATTCCTCGCCCGCCTTACACTGGCACGCTCTTGTGTGGGGTGGGGTTAGGCTGAGAGTCGCTCTGTCGAATAGCTGACTGCTATCATTTGAGGCTTTCTAATTAGGGAGTTTCATGGATGCGTTTTTATGCTGTCGGCCTTGCTGTTCTAATTGGTTCTCTATCTGGATGCGAAAGCCACTTGCCGGATACACGGCGTGACGACATAGAGACTGCTGCGACCGCTTCCGAAGCAGAGTGGAAGAGCATTAAGGCAAATGTGCATGAGGTACATAGCGCGTATGGCGGCACCCCAGAGAGCTTCGGGACGGTACTCAAACAGGTACACATAAAAATGTGTATTGCGGGGCTTCTAACCGATGGGAACGTTCAACTACTGACGAACACGTTGAAATTCAAGGCAAATGCTCTGGGGCGACTGGTATTACCAAAGTTGATTTGCACATCGTGCCCTGGAGAGGGGCCGCACCCGCTGGTAACCGCTGCGTAAACGGTTACATGGAGGGGACCGCTACAGCTCTTATCTTGGATAAGAAACGTTTCCCTTACTTGTACCCCGACGATCAAGACACAACTGTAAGAAAGCTGCCAAATTGACATTCTAAATTCAAAAGCAAAACGATGGCTCGACAAAGTGAACTGCACATGGATTCAGTGAGTCTGCACGAACATCGCCGAGCGCACCCAGGGTGCAGAACTCGCCGTCGGCTTCGAGTGTGTTTGTCGTCAGGCGCTTCACCGGCATGGCGTCCAGCGCGTCGCGCAGCTCGATCAGGAACGCCTGGCCGCGCTTGCCCTTGATGGCCGAATTAACCGCGCCCCGCCAGCAGATCAGGCTCCAGTTTTCGCAGTCATCGCTGTATCCGCTGCGGCTCATGGCGCCACCTCGAGGCGTGCCCACTGCACATATGGGCCGTCGTCCGTGTCGAAAATGCCGAGCAGGAACCAGCCATCATCGGGCGGCGTCTCTGGCTCCCAGCCGAGGCAGTGAGCCTCGCCGTCTTCCCAGTAAGGATGGGCGTCCAAGTCGGAATCCATGGTCCAGCCGATCACCTTCAGGCCCTGGGCTTCGAGCCATGCTTTCCAAGCCTCAGCGTCCTCATCGAATTCAGGAAGGTCTGGGTGATACCAGTAGCCGTCCTCGTCTCGCACGACTTCTACGGGACCAATCAACTTTTCTTCAGGCATGACTTCGTCCTTGCCGCTATAGCGGCTGACTTTGAAGGGGAGGGTTTAAATTAGTTTTTGACTTAGAATTGGCTCGCCCCTACGGCGCTTGGTAGGCGTTGTGCCGAGGGAAGCTAGACCAATCGAAGGGATAGAGTCTTATGGGTATGGAAAGCGACGCCTTGGCGTTCTTGAGACGCTATCGGTACTTGCTACTGTCGTTGATGATTACGGCTTCATTTGTAAACGCTTTTGTGCGTTTTTCTGGGGATTGGAGCAATTTCTTTGGGGCGTTGTTCGTGCATGGATGGTTCATCCAAGCAGTATTTGCTTACCTCCGAGGAGGCTGGGTCTGTATCGGACCGGGTGGGCTACCCAAGGATGCGAACCCCATGGGCAGGGCAGCGTTAGCCGCAACGGCGTTCGCGTTTTACCTTTTGATGTTCACATACGGTGGATACAGCCGCGATGAATCGGTCCATGAAAGAAGAGCTTCGGATTGGACGATGCCTACTCGAGAAGAGTTCAGGCGAGCGCCAGAGCAATAGCCAACTCGTATGAGCAACGGTTGCTCATAATGCAGTCTCCATCGATAACAGATCATGGGCATTCACAACCGGCATGCCGAGCTCGCGGGCAATGTGCACTTCGAGCCTGGCGCCTTTCGAGTTTTCCCACCCGGGCAAGACCGCCACCATTCCACACACGCCCAGGCGCGCATGTAGTCAGCCCAATCTGCATCCTCGACGACACCGTGCTCTGCCGGGTTTTCTACGACGTAACCGTGGGCGCGCAGGTCGGCGGCCATCTTGAAGGCGGGGAAGTTGAAGTCTTCGAAGCCAGTCATCGGACCCGCAAAATACAAGCGGTTTGCGCGGTCGGCGCGAGGGTGACACCACCTTTGGCGATCGCTGCGCCTCGGTTCGTGCCCATCGCGTAGGCCTGATCCCGAAACGCAATAAGCTGGTCCGAAAAGCGTTCGGCGTGCTGCTGATGCAAGTTTTCGATGGCGTGGCGATCGTCTGGGTGGTTTTGCCGGTCCACTTCAGGCCAATCCATGACAGGTTGCGTATTTTGCGTTTGCGCGGCTGGTCGCCAGCGGTCTGGCTGTGGTGAGTGCAGTCCGGCGACATATGGAACCAACCAACGGCTTTGCCGCCGCACTCGGTATCCGGATCCCCATCGAACACGTCGGTGGTGTAGTGCATCGCGCTAGGGTGATTGACGGTGTGCCTCGTCGCCAAACGGCTACAGTGTTTTAGGGTTAGGGTGGAGGAATGCGCGATGCTGAAAGGTGCAGAGTATTCGGAGCGGATTGCAGAGTTTTACGAGTACATCCAAAACGAGGAGGTCAAGGAAGCGTTCGCACTACTGGTTGGCACCTTGACCTGTTTTGATAAAGTCACCTGCAGGGTGTCGCCGCAAAAAGAGGTGCGGTCCATTGCCATCGACCTGAATGGCGAATGGTGCTTTTCGATAATGCCCTCCCACAAAAAGCTGGTGTTCCAGTGGCGCCCGCCTGTGATCGAGATGAGGCTTTACATTAAGGACATACTCAAGACTCAGTTTCCTGAAAGCTTCACTGATGACTCGCACAAGGTTGGGGGTGAGCACTGGGCAATAAAGGTTTTATCGCGCGATGACGCGCTTCTGCTTCTTCGGGCCCTCGGCCTCAACTGATGCTCGCCGGCTGGCGTGATTCGTAGAAGTGGGGTATCTGTGTTCGGCCCGGCATGGAGCCGGGGTAATTTTTGAAGTTTTTTCTATAGAGGAAGGCTCAATGAAGAGCGAGTTTGAAGTGTTTTACGTCAGCAACGGGATGAACAAAACCTCGCAGAAAACCAGGGTGATTGCTAAGGACAGAGACGAAGCTAAAAAGCTGGTCGAGGCTAGAGGCAACAAGGTTTCGGCTGTGGTTTTCCAAAAGACAATATTCTGATATTGCCCGCCCTCATCGGTCTTAAATGCAATAGGTGAGGGTGGGTCAGCCCGGTTTCCCGGCCTGTACCTTACTTCGGATAGAAAGCTCCAAGGGAAAGCGATGCGTTGGTGCCGAATTTCTCCTGAAGCTCCGTCTTGAACTCCTGCGCGATGTCTTCGCGCTGTACTTCTTCCCCTATCCAGCAAAGCTTCGCTGCCGTCAGGGCACTCTGTCCCTTCTTGAAATCTTGTAGACCATGTGCCCGCTAGTGCGACCACCACTGATGCCGATTTGGGCGGGGCCGGTGATCAGGCAGGGATTCGTAACTGCTCCAGACAGCGGATTGCTTCGCCTGCTGGCGTGATTCGTTGAAGTGGAGTATTTGTGTCCGAACCGGCATGGAGCCGGATCAAGGACAGTGAGATGACCAATCAGGCACAGATAGACGCACTGGAACATCTATTGATCGCCGTTCTAAGCAACCAGATCAACACTTCTGCCCGTCGCTGTCAGCCTCTGGCGTTTTGCCCAGCCGTTTTGAACAGGTCTGAATTCGGCATGACTGGATCCTCGGTTATAAGGTCAGCGTAGCACCGTGTTACATGAAGGTTTTTTAACGGTCGGCAGGACGCCGCAAGAGAGGGATAGGACGCTTAGTTATGGAACACTTCCAAAATAGTTATGGAACACATGGCGTGCGTCGACATTTTTTCCAAACGCCAGAAACGACAAAGCCCTGAATAATCAGGGCTTTGTCGTATAAAGATGGCGGAGGCGATGGGATTCGAACTCATGGACCTGTTACAGTCGACGGTTTTCAAGACCGTTGCCTTAAACCACTCGGCCACACCTCCGTTTGCGTTGCGGGCGCCATAATACCTGAATGAAACACACTGTCAAACTCTCTGCATAGCTTGTTACAGAGCGTCTGTTATGATCTTTGCGACTGAACGTTTCAAACCAACAGGAGTGTCGCCATGCGCGAACAGGATTACGCAGTTAATAACAGCGTGCAGGCTGAGCAGCTAGAGGTTAGCCGCGTCCTGCGCAACACATACGGCTTGCTGGCTCTCACCCTGGCTTTCAGCGGTGTGATGGCCTACGTGGCGCAGCAGATGCGTGTTGGCTACCCGAACATTTTCGTGGTGCTGATCGGTTTCTACGGCCTTTTCTTCCTCACCAACAAACTCCGTGATTCCGCCTGGGGCCTGGTGTCGGCATTTGCCCTGACCGGTTTCATGGGGTTCCTGCTCGGCCCGATCCTCAACCGTTACCTGGGCATGCAGGGCGGCGCTGAAGTTGTCAGCTCGGCTTTCGCGATGACGGCGCTGGTGTTCGGCGGCCTGTCGGCTTACGTGCTGATCACCCGCAAGGACATGAGCTTCCTCGGCGGTTTCATCACTGCAGGCTTCTTTGTCCTGCTGGCAGCGACGCTGGCGAGCCTGTTCTTCCAGATCAGCGGACTGCAACTGGCGATCAGCGCAGGTTTCGTGCTGTTCTCCTCGGTCTGCATTCTGTTCCAGACCAGCGCCATCATCCATGGTGGTGAGCGCAACTACATCATGGCTACCATCAGCCTGTATGTATCGATCTACAACCTGTTCATCAGCTTGTTGCAGATCTTCGGCATCATGGGCCGCGATGACTGATCGTCGCTCCTGAATGAAAAACCCGCTTCGGCGGGTTTTTTTTCGTCTGCGGTGTGTTGAAAGCCGCTACGCCATCGGCGGCAAGCGGCGCTTGACCGGGGTTTTCTTGACGATCGCGGTGTTGGTTTCCGCCAGGGTGTTGAGGCGATCGAGCAGGGTGTCCAGTTGCTCCATGGAGCGCACATGCAGGCGCGCGATGAAGCAGTCCTCGCCGGTGACCTTGTCGCATTCGGTGAATTCGGGGATCGCCATGATCTGGCGCTCCACTTCCTGCAACTGACCCGGCAGCGGGCGAACGCGGACGATGGCCTGCAGCTGATAGCCGAAGCATTTCGGGTCGATGTCAACGGTGTAACCCTTGAGCACGCCGCGCTCCTCAAGGCGACGCAGGCGCTCGGCGACACTGGGTGAAGACAGGCCGCTGATTTGCGCCAGGGCCTTGAGCGAGCGGCGCGAGTCTTCCATCAGGGCGCTGATCAGCACCTGGTCGATATCGTCGGTCATGGCAAAACCTTCCATTAGGCAGTTATCGGAATTCGCCTTGATAAAAAAGGCAGATGCCGAGTTTAGCCTGCTTTATGCCATGGAGAACCCTATCCGCTCATCGGCATACTTTGTCCATCCACAGAGGAGTCTGAAGATGGACAAGACAATACGCCGCGGCTCGTTCGAAATGACTGCCGCCATGCTGATCTCCGGCACCATCGGCTGGTTCGTGCTGGTTTCCGGGCAACCGGTGCTGGACGTGGTGTTCTGGCGCTGCGTGTTCGGTGCCGGCACCCTGCTGCTGATTTGCGCGGCATTCGGCTTCCTGCGCCCCGGCATTCTGACCCGCGCCACCTTACTGTTGGCCGTGCTCAGCGGTGTAGCGATCGTCGGCAATTGGGTGCTGCTGTTCGCCTCCTATTCCCGCGCGTCGATCGCCATCGGCACCGCGGTCTACAACGTGCAGCCGTTCATGCTGGTGGGCCTGGCCGCGATATTTCTCAACGAGAAAATCACCCTGCAGAAGCTGACGTGGCTGGGTGTTTCATTCCTCGGCATGCTGGCAATCGTCAGTGCCCACGGCGGGGAGGGCGAGGGTGGCAATCAGTACCTGATCGGCATTGTGCTGGCGCTGGGCGCGGCGTTCCTTTATGCGATTGCCGCGTTGATCATCAAGCGCCTGACCGGCACACCGCCGCATCTGATCGCGCTGATTCAGGTCAGCACCGGCGTGCTGCTGCTCGCGCCGTTCGCGCACTTTTCAGCGCTGCCGCAGGCGCCGAGCGCCTGGGCCAGCCTGATCACCCTGGGCATCGTGCACACCGGTGTGATGTACGTGCTGCTGTACGGCGCGATTCAGAAACTGCCCACGGCATTGACCGGCGCGCTGTCGTTCATCTACCCGATCGCGGCGATTTTCGTCGACTGGTTTGCCTTCGGTCATCGTCTGGAGCCACTGCAGTGGACGGGTGTGGCGGCGATATTGCTGGCAGCTGCGGGGATGCAGCAGGGTTGGAGCCTGAAACTTCGGCGCACGGCCACGCAATAATCAAGCGTCAAATACTCCACCGCGGCGCCGTCCTGGCCAGACGCAGACGCATCTCGCCGATGTTCGCCGCCAATTGACGGACCAGCAATCGGTAGCCATCCAGAGTGTTATGGATCGGTGTCTCCAGGCTCGAATCCAAGGGCAATTCAACCGCCCGACCGAGGCGCAGGGTTTCACCGCTCTTCAGCGCCCTGGCCATGGCGACCAGATGCACGCGGATCAGTCGGTGTTCCGCCTTCATTTCCGATTGCAGATGCGCCATGGCCTCGGTGTCCCGGGGATCGGGCCGGGTGTTGCCGAGGATCTCCAGGGTGCTGACGCACATCCGCAGATGACGCTGGATGGCATCGAGTTCTTTCATGGAGATCTTCACTTCCTTGGACACCGACGGCATCAACGAGCGCAGTTGCACCATCACTGCGTTGAGGCGGCCCATCAGCTTGAGGTGTTCGTCGTCCGTCACCGGTTGGCCGTTGATGATGCGCCCGTAGACCGCCGCGCAATCGCGCAGGGCATCGGCCAGGTTGTAGCGCCAGGAATAGACCGCATACAGCGGCAGGGCGAAGGAAAACGCCAGGGCCAACGCAATGCCGATCAGGATGTCGACGCCGCGCCACAAACCGTCGGAGACCGGGTTGTCACCATGCCCTGCGACGATAAACACAGTAATGCCCGCCAGCAGCGCGGTGTAGCCGCCCTTGCCGATGGCGTGGTATGAGAAGAACCCGCAGATCACCGCCATCGCGAAATAGGTCAGCCAGGGCATGCCGAGCCAGGACTGTTGCACCACCAGCACCAGGCCGATCGCCGCCCCGAGCAGGGTGCCGATGGCCCGTTCCGCCGCTTTTTTGCCGATGTTGCCGTGGTGCTGCAAACCGCCGATCACCACCAGCATGGTCACCGACGCCCACTCGCCGTGGGGCAGGTGGATGCCGGTGGTCAGCAGGATGGACGCCAGCAACCCCAGTGACACTCGTACCGCATGGATCACGCGCGCATGGCGATAGCGGCGGTACGGGTCCAGCAGCGGGCGCAGTAACCGGCGCACCGGCGCTGGCAGTCGATGGGCGAAGGATGTACTCAGATTCGCTCTCCTCAGAAAATGTAGTCAGTGGTCAAGAAGCTTGAACTGCGGCCACTGATGATCTCGCTGATCAGGTCCTTGTTGGTTTCCTGGAACTTGGTCGCCACCAGTGTCCGGATCGAAAATACCCTTAAAGCGTCATGCACCGACAGCGTACCTTCGGCGGAGTTTTTGCGGCCGTTGAACGGGTAGGTGTCGGGGCCGCGCTGGCACTGGGCATTGAGGTTGATCCGGCCGACCTGATTGGCGAAAGTGTCCACCAAACGACCGACCGCGACCGGGTTGGTGCCGAAGATACTCAATTGCTGACCGAAGTCCGATTCCAGGACGTAATCGATCACCGTGTCCAGGTGGCGGTACGGCACGATCGGCACCACCGGGCCAAACTGTTCTTCCTGGTAGACCCGCATCTGCGGCGTCACCGGGTACAGCACCGCCGGGTAGAAGAACGAGGCGCGGGCCTCGCCGCCATGGGGGTTGACCACTTTTGCACCCTTGCCGACGGCATCGGCCACCAGACCGTGCAGGTAATCGACCTTGCCCGATTCCGGCAGGGGCGTCAGGGCCACGCCGCTGTCCCAGGGCATGCCGGGTTTGAGCACGGCCAGTTTGGCGTTGAATTTTTCGATGAAACGGTCGACCACGTCTTCGTGGACGAAGAGGATTTTCAACGCCGTGCAACGCTGGCCGTTGAACGACAGGGAGCCGGTGAGCGCCTCGTTGACCGCATTGTCCAGATCCACCTCGGGCAGGACGATGCCGGGGTTCTTCGCATCCAGCCCCAGTGCCGCGCGCAGGCGATGAGGGCGCGGGTGCAGTTTCTTCAGGTCGCTGGCGGCCTTGTTGGTGCCGATGAACGCGAAGATATCGATCTTGCCGCTGGCCATCAGGGCGCTGACGGTCTCGCGGCCGCTGCCGTAGATCACGTTGATCACCCCGGCCGGGAAACTGTCGCGGAACGCCTCGAGCAGCGGGCGAATCAACAGCACACCGAGTTTGGCCGGCTTGAACACCACGGTGTTGCCCATGATCAGCGCCGGGATCAACGTGGTGAAGGTTTCGTTCAACGGATAGTTGTAGGGGCCCATGCACAGCGCCACGCCCAGGGGGACGCGGCGGATCTGGCCGAGGGTGTCCTGCTCCAGTTCGAAGCGGCTGGAGCGACGGTCGAGTTCCTTGAGGGCATTGATGGTGTCGACGATGTAATCGCAGGTGCGGTCGAACTCTTTTTCCGAGTCCTTGAGGTTCTTGCCGATTTCCCACATCAGCAGCTTGACCACCGCTTCGCGCTGCTGGCGCATGTGCCCCAGGAAGGTTTCCACGTGCTGGATGCGCTCAGCCACGCGCAGGGTGGGCCACAGGCCCTGGCCCCGGTCATAGGCGCGCACGGCGGCGTCCAGGGCAGTCAGTGCAGTGTCGGCATCCAGCAGCGGTGTGCTGCCGAGGATGACTTGCTCGTCGCCCGCTGCGCCCTTGAGGTACACCGGGCTGCGCACGGTGGCGAGGGGGCCGGACCAGGTTTTCAGGACGCCGTCGACCAGGTATTCACGCTGCTCGATCGGCGCGTCGAAGCGGTATTTTTCCGGGATGCTGCCGGCCTCGGGAAACAGGTTGCCAAGGATGTCTGCTGTGCTCATGTCGCTACCCCGTGTGATATGTCGGCGGGCCCGGCCCACTGCAGGCGCGAGCTCGCTCGCGATGGTCTTGAACGATGACGCGTGAAATCAGATGCCCCGCGGCGGCTTTGGGCTTTTCGCGAGCAACTCGCTCCTACAGTTAATACATCAATCAAGCGGCGAAGGGCAGAGTAGAGGGGTCGAGGCTCTGGATCTTGTGTCTCAAGCGTAGACCGCTTTGCGCGGGTGTTGAAAAACCTTGTTGCGGTTAAACTTCGCACTCTTTCTGAAGGAGTTCACATGAGTCACTACCAGCCGGGCATTCTCGCCACCCCTGTTCCGCTTCACGCCCGCCATCTGTTCTTCGCCCTCGAATCCGTCGCCGACCTGCCGGCCGCGCTCGACAAGCTGATGCAAATGGTGGACGGCCAGTCGGCAGTGGTGGGTTTTGGTGAATCGCTGGTCAAGGCGCTGGATGGCAACATTGAAGGGCTGCGCGCGTTCCCGGCGCTGACCGGCGTGGGCGTGGACAACCCGTCGACGCAGCAGGCGCTGTGGTGTTGGTTGCACGGCACCGACCGTGGCGAGTTGCTCAATCGCAGCAATGCGTTCGTCGCCGCGCTGGCCCCGGCGCTGCGTCTGGTGCAGGTGACCGAAGGCTTCCGCCACCGCGACGGCCATGACCTGACCGGCTACGAAGACGGCACCGAAAACCCTCGTGACGAAGCGGCGGTGACTGCGGCGCTGGTGGCCGAGGGCATCGAAGGCACGGTGGGCGGCAGCTTTGCCGCGATCCAGCAGTGGCAGCATGACCTCCAGCGCTTCCACGCCATGGCGTCCCACGAAACCGACGACATCATGGGCCGTCGCCTGAGCGACAACGAAGAGCTCGACGACGCGCCGATCTCTGCCCACGTCAAACGCACCGCCCAGGAAAGCTTCGCGCCCGAGGCCTTCATCGTTCGTCGGTCGATGCCGTGGATCGAAGACGACCGCGCCGGTTTGATGTTCCTCGCCTTCGGTTTCTCACTCGACGCCTTCGAAGTCCAGCTGCGCCGCATGAGCGGCCTGGAAGATGGCATCACCGATGGCCTGTACCGCATCAGCCGGCCGATCACCGGTGGCTACTACTGGTGCCCGCCGCTCAAGGACGGTCGGCTGGATCTGCGGGCATTGAGCATCAAGGCCTCTGTGTGAAAGTGATCCGCTGGGGGATGATCGGCTGCGGCAGCGTCGCCGAGCGCAAGAGCGGGCCAGCCTTCTACAAGGTCCCCGGCTCGGCGTTGGTGGCGGTGATGGGGCGACGGCTGGAGGCGGTCAGCGATTACGCCGCCCGTCACGGCATCGCCCGGGTCTACACCGACGTCGATGCCCTGATCAATGACCCGCAAGTGGACGCCGTGTACATCGCCACGCCCCCCGACAGTCATCAGGCCTATGCCTTGAAAGTGGCGGCGGCGGGCAAGCATTGCTGCGCTGAAAAACCAATGTCGCTCAATGCCGGACAAAGCCGAGAGATGCACAAGGCGTTCGCCGATGCCGGGCTGCACCTGTTCGTGTCCTACTACCGACGTTCGTTGCCGCGCTTTCAGCAGGTGCGCCAGTGGCTGGCGGACGGGCGGATCGGCGAGGTTCGGCACATGAGCTGGACACTGACCAAACAGGCATCGCCGGTGGACCTCAGCGGCAGCAACAATTGGCGAACCGACCCGACGATTGCCGGTGGCGGTTATTTCGCAGATCTGGCCAGCCATGGTCTGGACCTGTTTCAGTATCTGCTGGGTGACATCGTCGAAGTGGCCGGGCTCACGGCGCGTCAGGCAGGTCTGTACGCGGCTGAAGATGCGGTCAGTGCCACCTGGCGCTTTGCTGGTGGGGCACTGGGCATGGGCTGCTGGAACTTCGTTGCCGACCGTCGAGAGGATCGGGTCGAGATCATAGGCAGCCTGGGGCGCATCGGTTTTTCGGTGTTCGATGAGCATCCGGTGCAGTTGCACGCCGATGAACACCTCAGCCTGACCATCGGCAACCATGAACACATTCAATGGCATCACGTGCTGGGCATGAACGCGCATATTCGCGGTGAGGCGCAGCATCCTGCCGTCGCCGAGCAAGCCCTGAAGACCGACTGGGTCATGGACCAGATCCTCAACCGCCGCTGAACCTTGGTGGGAGCGGGCTTGCTCGCGAAGGCGTCGTGTCAGCCGACATCCCTGTTCAATGACCCACCGCTTTCGCGAGCAAGCCCGCTCCCACAGGGGAACACATCGTGTGTCTAACCTTATATCCAAACAATATTTCCCACCCCTCCCGTTAGAACCCTAAGATCACGTCATAACTCGTTATAACAAGTGATCTCAGATGACCGATAACGTTCTCTCCCTCAGCAGCGTTCCACTGCACACCCAACTGCGGGACGTGCTCCGTGCGCGCATCCTTGACGGTGAATACCCGCAAGACAGTCAGATGCCCTCTGAAAGCGAATTGGGCGCGCTGTTCAAGGTCAGCCGCATCACCGTGCGCCAGGCCTTGGGCGATCTGCAGAAAGAAGGGCTGATCTTCAAGATCCACGGCAAGGGCACCTTCGTCGCCAAGCCGAAAACCTTCCAGAACGTCAGCACCCTGCAAGGCCTGGCCGAGTCCATGACCGGTCGCGGCTACGAGGTGATCAACCGCCTGCGCAGCTTCAAATTCATCGCCGCCGACAAGCTGGTTGCCGAGCGCTTGCAGGTGGCCGAAGGCGAAACCGTGGCGCAGATCAAACGGGTGCGCCTGATCAACCGCGAGCCGATCTCCCTGGAAATCACCTACCTGCCCAAAGCCATCGGCGAGCGCCTGGAGAAGGCGGACCTGGTCACCCGCGACATCTTTCTGATTTTGGAAAACGACTGCGGCCTGGCCCTCGGGCACGCCGACCTGGCCATCGATGCAGTGCTGGCCGACAGCGACCTGACCCAGGCGCTGAACGTCGAGGCCGGCGCGCCGATCATGCGCATCGAGCGCCTGACCCATGATGCAAACGGCCAGCCCGTGGACTTCGAACACCTCTACTACCGTGGCGATGCGTTCCAGTACCGCCTGCGGATCGACCGGCAAAAAGGGGATCAGGCATGACACGCACTACGCTGGAGCAGGAATACGACATCGTCGTGATCGGCGGCGGCACCGCTGGCCCCATGGCCGCGATCAAGGCCAAGGAACGCAACCGCGACTTGCGCGTGCTGCTGATCGACAAAGCCAACGTCAAGCGCAGCGGCGCGATCAGCATGGGCATGGACGGTCTGAACAACGCGATCATCCCGGGCCACTCGACGCCGGAGCAGTACACCAAGGAAATCACCATCGCCAACGACGGCATCGTCAATCAGGCCGCGGTCTACGCCTACGCCACCCACAGTTTCGAGACCATCGAGCAACTGGACCGCTGGGGCGTGAAGTTCGAGAAAGACGAGACCGGCGACTACGCGGTGAAGAAAGTCCACCACATGGGCGCCTACGTGCTGCCGATGCCCGAAGGCCACGACATCAAGAAAGTCCTGTACCGCCAGTTGAAGCGGGCGCGGGTCAGCATCACCAACCGCGTGGTGTGCACCCGTTTGCTCAAGGATCAAGAGGGCGCGGTCAACGGTGTGATGGGCTTCGACTGCCGCACCGCTGACTTCCACGTGATCAAGGCCAAAGCGGTCATCCTCGCCTGCGGTGCCGCCGGGCGCCTGGGCCTGCCGTCCTCGGGCTACCTGATGGGCACCTACGAAAACCCGACCAATGCCGGCGACGGTTACGCCATGGCCTACCACGCAGGCGCCGAACTGGCGAACCTGGAGTGCTTCCAGATCAACCCGCTGATCAAGGATTACAACGGCCCGGCCTGTGCCTACGTCACCGGTCCCTTGGGCGGCTATACCGCCAACAACAAGGGCGAACGCTTCATCGAGTGCGACTACTGGAGCGGCCAGATGATGTGGGAGTTTCACCAGGAACTGGAAAGCGGCAATGGCCCGGTGTTCCTCAAGCTCGATCACCTGGCCGAGGAAACCATCCAGAACATCGAAGAGATCCTGCACAGCAACGAGCGCCCCAGTCGCGGCCAGTTCCACGCCAATCGCGGCACCGACTACCGCACGCAGATGGTCGAGATGCACATCTCGGAGATCGGTTTTTGCAGCGGTCACTCGGCCTCCGGGGTGTGGGTCAACGAGAAGGCCGAGACCTCGGTCAAAGGTTTGTACTCGGCCGGTGACATGGCCGCGGTGCCGCACAACTACATGCTTGGCGCGTTCACCTACGGCTGGTTCGCCGGCACCAACGCCGCGGACTTTGTCGCCGGGCGCGGGTTTTCGGCGGTCGATGCCCAGCAGGTCGAAACGGAAAAACAACGGGTCTACGCGCCGCTGGACCGCGAACACGGCCTGCCGCCGTCCCAGGTCGAGTACAAGCTGCGGCGTTTCGTGAACGACTACCTGCAACCGCCCAAAGTGACCAAAAAAATGCAGATCGGCCTGCAGCGCTTCAGCGATATCCAGCGCGACCTCGACCAGATCAAGGCCCATAACGCCCACGAGCTGATGCGCGCCATGGAAGTCAGCATGATCCGCGACTGCGCCGAAATGGCTGCCCGGGCTTCGCTGTTCCGCGCCGAAAGTCGCTGGGGGCTGTACCACTATCGGGTCGACCACCCGCAGCGCAACGACAGCGACTGGTTCTGCCATTGCCACCTGAAAAAGGATGAAAACGGCCAGATGAGCAGTTTCAAGAAAGCCGTCGAGCCCTACATCATCCCGCTGGATGCCGAAGAAATGCAGGCCTACGACCGGTTGCGGGTCGGAGCCTTTGCCGCCTGAGCCGTTAAAAGAGAGAGCGAACATGGCCTATCAACCCCAGGAAATCTTCTTCCGCTCCAACGCGCCGGTCACGGTGGACGAAGACCTCTGCATCGCCCACAAAGGCTGCACCGTGTGCGTCGACGTCTGCCCGATGGACCTGCTGGCGATCAACCCGGCCACCCAGAAGGCCTACATGGCGTTCGATGAATGCTGGTACTGCATGCCGTGCGAAAAGGACTGCCCGACGGGGGCGGTGAAAGTGGACATACCCTATCTGCTACGCTGAAACCCCCGGTGGGAGCGGGCTTGCTCGCGAAGAGGCCGGCACAGCTTGCATCTTCATCAACTGACAGGACGCTTTCGCGAGCAAGCCCGCTGGCACAGGGATCCAGGCCAGCCGCAAATCCTGCATACACCAATGGACCCTGTAGGAGCGAGGCTTGCCCGCGAAGAGGCCCGCCAGACACCCAAAAAACGCCATCCGGCCACCCCCGGACGCTCGCTTGAAGACACCCCTCGTTTCCCACCACGCCCTGATCGTGGCGGAGACGAACATCCTATAAATGATTCGAGGGGAACACCCATGTTATTGCGTGCAGCATTGGCCGGTCTGGTACTGGCTTCATTCACCCTGTCGGCCTCGGCCGAAACCATCCGCATCGCCATCGGCACCCAGGACACCACCATCAACTGCGCCGCCGGCGGCCTGTTGATTCGCGAACTGGGCCTGCTGGACAAATACCTGCCCCACGACGGCCAGTACAAGGATGCGAAATACGAGGTGGAGTGGAAGAACTTCACCAGCGGCGCGCCGCTGACCAACGAGATGGTCGCCGGCAAACTCGACTTCGGCGCCATGGCCGATTTCCCGGGTTCGTTCAACGGCGTGGCGTTCGAAGCCGCCGGCAAGCACAGCCTGTTCATCAGCGTGCTGTCGGGCAGCACCCGGGGCAGCGGTAACGGCATCGTGGTGCCGAGCGCATCCGGCGTGCAGTCGCTGGCCGAACTCAAGGGCAAGACCATTTCCGTGCCGTTTGCCTCCACCGCCCATGGCATGTTGCTGCGCGCCGTGGCGGCCCAGGGCTGGGACCCGATCAAGGACGTGAACATCATTGCCCAGCCACCCGAAGTCGCCGGTTCCGCGTTGCAGGCCGGCAAGATCGACGCCCACGCCGACTTCGTGCCCTTCGCCGAACTGTTCCCCAGCCGTGGTTTCGCCCGCAAGATCTACGACGGTTCACAGGCCGGCGCGCCGACTTTCCACGGTGCGCTGGTCGATCAGGCCTACGCGAAGAAGTACCCGGAAATCGTCGTCGCCTACCTGCGCGCCAGCCTCGAAGCCAACCAGTTGCTGGCCGCCGAGCCTGAGAAATACAGCGAGCTGATCGCCAAGGTCACCGGGGTCGATGCCGAGGTCAATTACCTGTTCCACGGCCCGCTGGGCGTGCAGACCCGCGACCTGAGCTGGAAGCCGGAGTATCGCCAAGCGGTCGGTACCGCTATCGACACCCTCAAATTGCTGAAGAAAGCCGACCGCGGCCTCGACCTCAATACCTTCATCGACGACCAGTACATCCGCGCCGCGTTCAAGGCCTCGAACCTGGACTACTCGGCGCAACTGGCCAACTACGCACAAACGCCGCTCAAGGCCGTGGATGCGGCGAGCGGCAAGCCCATCACCGACTTCAGTCATGTGGCCGAGATCTGGGTGCGCGGCGAGTCGAAGGTCCGCCAGTACGCCTCGGCGGAAGCGGCCTTCAGCGCATTGGCCGGCCTCAAGCAGCAAGGCAAGAACATCCGCGCCGTGTATGCCCAGGCCAGCGACAGCGGGATCAAGCTGCTGGCGGATCAGGCGTGGTTTGCCAGTGACGCCAAAGGACGGCTCAGCGCCTTCCTGCTCAAGGGCCAGGCCCAGCAATTCGCCACGGCCCAGGGCGGCAAGGTGTTCGACTTCACCGACGCCACCACCCAGGCCGTGGCCGTTCGCTAACCGCTGGAACGACTCGATCCCCTGTGGGAGCGGGCTTGCTCGCGAAAGCGGTGGGTCAGTCGACATGAATGTTGAATGTCAGTCCGTATTCGCGAGCAAGCCCGCTCCCACAGGGGGCGGTGTCGAGAGGAAACATTGTGCACGGATCCTATTTACGCTGGCTCCCCCGAGCCGCCTCACTGCTGCTCTGCCTGCTGTTCTGGCAACTCGCCGCCAGCCACCACTGGAACCTCGGCCTGGTGACTTTCGCCAACGTGCCGACCCCCCTGGCCGTGATCGAAGCCGCAGTCGGCCTGGGCGACTCCGGCAAGCTCGCGCAACACCTGAGCAGCAGCCTCGGCCGGGTGTTCGCCGGGTACCTCGCGGCGTCGATCATCGGCATCACCCTGGGCCTGGCCATCGGCCGCTCGAAATGGGCCGAGGACCTGTTGCTGCCGCCGCTGGAAGTGCTGCGACCGATTCCCGCCGTGGCATGGATTCCCCTGGCGATCCTGATGTTCCCGTCGTCGGAGCTGTCGATGGTGTTCATCACCTTCACCGGCGCGCTGTTCCCGATCCTGCTCAACACCGTGCACGGCGTCGAAGGCGTCGACCCACGACTGATCGCTTCGGCGAAAAGCCTGGGGGCAGGGCGCCGGGCGATGCTGCTGGAGGTGATCCTGCCGGGCGCTGCGCCGAGCATTATCACCGGCCTGGCCATCGGCATGGGCACCTCCTGGTTCTGCCTGGTCACCGCGGAAATGATCTCCGGCCAATTCGGCATCGGCTATTACACCTGGGAGTCCTACACCATCCAGAACTACCCCGACATCGTGGTCGGCATGTTGCTGATCGGCGTGCTCGGGATGGGCAGCAGCCTGCTCATCAAACGCCTGGGCGGGCTGTTCACGCCCTGGCATCGACCACGAGGAAAAGCCTGATGAGCATGTTTCAACAACCTGAAGGGCGCATCGATATTCGCGATGTGTCCATCAGCCTGGGTGAGGGCAGCGCGGCGTTCGAAGCCGTGCAGGGCCTCGATTGCCAGATCGAAGCGGGCCAGTTCGTGTGCATTCTCGGGCCATCGGGTTGCGGCAAGTCCACTTTGCTGGGGGCGTTGGCCGGGCATTTGGCAACCTACAGCGGAACCCTGAAGGTCGACGGCGCAGCGGTCGCGGGCCCTTCGCCACAGCGCGGCATGGTGTTCCAGCATCACACCCTGTTCCCCTGGCGAAGCGTGCGCGACAACGTGGCGTTCGGCCTGAAAATGCGCGGCATCGGCAAAGCCGAGCGGCATACAGCGGCGGATGAAATCCTGGCACTGGTCGGCCTCGATGGCTTTGCCGACCGCTGGCCGGATCAGTTGTCCGGCGGCATGCAGCAACGGGTGGAAATCGCTCGGGTGCTGGTCAACCGCCCACGGCTGTTGCTGATGGACGAGCCGTTCGGCGCGCTGGATGCCTTGACCCGTCTGAACATGCAGGAACTGCTGCTGAAGATCTGGACCCAGATCCGCACCACCGTGGTGTTCGTCACCCATGACATCGACGAAGCGCTGTTCCTCGCCGATCGTTTGCTGGTCATGAGTTCGCGCCCGGGCCGGATCATCGAAGACCTGCGCCTGGACTTCCCCCGGCCACGCACCACCGAACTGGTCACCCGCCATGAGTTCTCCCGCTTGAAGCGTCACTGCCTCGCGTTATTGCGTCACGAGGACGGTCAGCAGCTGCCACGGCTGAACCCCCTCGGACTTCCCCCCGAAAACAAACTGCCGCGATTTGCCCTATGACCTCACTATTCGATGTAACCGATAACGACGACATTCTGGCCCTGCAACCGCGCCTGACCGATGACGATGCCGGCGTGCGCCGCATTGCCCTGATCGAACTGGCCGACCTGGAAGAACCGGACGGCCTGCTGTGGCTGGTCGATCGGCTGGCTCAAGACCCGGCCGAAGAGGTCCGCGCCGAAGCCGCGCGATTGCTCGAAGCCTGGGAAGACACGCCGGTGGTCGAAGCCTTGTGCCAGGCCCTGACCGATCCTTCGCCGGCGGTGCAGGCTGCCGCCGCGCAGAGCTTGAGTCTGCTCAAGAGTGAAGGGGCAGGCAGGGTGATCTTGCCGCGGACTGGGCATGCCGATGTCAGCGTGCGCATCGCGGCGTTCAGGGCCCTTCGCGAATTGCGCTTTGACCAGGCGGCCCCGGCGGCGTTGCTGGCCCTGGGCGACCCGGATGCCAGTGTCCGGCGTGAAGCGGTCGGCGTACTGGGCTGGCTCAAGCAGCTCGATGCCTTGCCGGCCTTGGCGCGCCTGGCCAGTGACGACCCGGACACCGAAGTGCGCCGTGCGGCCACCGGTGCCTTGGGCCTGGCCTCGGATGCACAGGTGCTGCCCGCGCTGGGCCAGGCCTTGCGGGACCAGGCCTGGCAGGTGCGCGAAGAAGCCGCGACCACCTTGGGCAAGGTCGGTCACGTCGACGCCGGGCCCGCCCTGATCGAAGCCTTGGGCGACGACTACTGGCAAGTGCGCCTGCGCGCCACCCGCAGCCTCGGCCGCTTGCGCTTTGCCCCGGCGCTGGAACCCTTGATCGAAACCCTCGGCCATCGCATCAGCAACCTGCGCAAGGAAGCCGCCCTGGCACTCGGCGAATTGAACGACAAAGGCGCCATCGCCCCGTTGCAGGCCGCCCAGGACGACGGTGACCCGGAAGTGCGCAAAGCCGTGCGCATCGCCCTGAGTCAACTGCAATGAACCCGCTGGCAATCGGCAATTCCCGCAGCCGGCAGCAATTGCGCCTGAACTGGCCGGATGGTCGCGAGCAGTTGCTGAATCATGTCGAGTTGCGTCGGCAATGCCCGTGTTCGCAGTGCCGGGCGTTTCGCTTGCAGGGGCTGACGCCGCTGGTAGACGAAAGGGTGTGTGTCGTCGAGCTCAACAGCCAAGGCTACGGCCTGCAATTGATCTTCAGCGATGGCCATGAACGCGGCATCTACCCCTGGGCTTATCTGGCCAACCTCACTCCAACAACGCCTGACCCCCTGTAGGAGCGAGCTTGCTCGCGATGGACGTCAACGATAACGCTGGCAATCTGAAGACCCGCGTTGGCTAGAGGTTTTTCGCGAGCAAGCTCGCTCCCACAGGGTTTGTCTCGGCGCCTGCATTTCGTCTGCAAATTCTTGAAGGGAAAATCGTAAAAGAGTACAAATGTACTCCATGACTACTTTATCTCCCCGCCGTACCGCCATCCTGACCTTCATCCGCGATCGCATCGCGCAGCACGGTCAGTCCCCGAGCCTCGCTGAAATCAGCGAGGCCTTTGGTTTTGCCTCTCGCAGCGTGGCGCGCAAGCATGTGCTGGCGCTGACCGAAGCCGGTTTCATCGAGGTCAACCCGCATCAGGCCCGGGGCATTCGCCTGCTCGGGCAGCCGGCGCGTCCCGAGTTGCTGGACGTTCCGGTCCTCGGCCGGGTAGCGGCCGGTGCGCCCATCGGAGCCGATGCCGATATCCATAGCCGCTTGCTGCTGGACCCGTCGATCTTCTCCCGGGTGCCGGACTACATGTTGCGGGTCCAGGGCGATTCGATGATCGAGGACGGCATCCTCGACGGTGACCTGGTGGGGGTGCACCGCAGCCCCGAGGCGATCAACGGCCAGATCGTCGTGGCGCGCCTCGACGGCGAAGTGACCATCAAGCGTTTCGAGCGGGTCGGCGACAAGGTGCGCCTGTTGCCGCGCAACCCCGCCTACCAGCCGATCAACGTTCAAGCCGACCAGGACCTCGCCATCGAAGGGGTGTTCTGTGGTCTGGTGAGGCAAGGCTGATGGGTGCCGTCGTTGCGCTGGATACGCTGTTCAATGGCGGCCAGGTCTGGAAGGGCAGGCCTGCGCCACCGGCCGCCAGCCCGCAACCCACCGGGCATGCCGCGCTGGACGCGGCGCTGCCCACCGGGGGCTGGCCGGAAGCGGCGCTGAGCGAAATCCTCCTGGCCGGGCAGGGCGTGGGCGAGTTACAACTGGTATGGCCGACGCTGGCGCGATTGTCGGCGGCGGGCGAACGCATCGTGTTGGTGGCGCCGCCGTTCGTGCCCTATCCGCAAGCCTGGCAGAACGCCGGGGTGGACCTGCGTCAGTTGTCGATCATCCAGGCCAGCGAGCGCGATGCCCTGTGGGCGGCGGAACAATGCCTGCGTTCGGGCAGTTGTGGCGCGGTGCTGTGCTGGCCGCACAAGGCCGACGACCGGGCGCTGCGGCGCTTGCAGGTGGCGGCGGAAACCGGCTCGACCCTGGCCTTTGCCTACCGCTCGATCCATGAGGCGATCAACCCGTCACCGGCGGCCCTGCGCATTGCCATCGATGCCAGGCCTGCGCAATTGCGCGTGCTCAAGTGCCGGGGTGGGCTGGCCCGTTCGGCGCCGATTGCCTTCCCCGTGGGGCATTGAGGTTGCCATGCGTTGGGTGTGCATTCTGTTTCCGCAATTGGCGCTGGACGCGGTACTGCGTCAGCGTGACGACCCCGAGCAGCCATTGGCGCTGCTGACCGGCCCGGCCCAGCGCCGGGTGTTGCAGGCGGTCAACGCTGCGGCCCGGGAGCTGGGCCTGCGCCCCGGCCAGTCGATGACGGCCGCCCAGGCGTTGAGCAAGGGCTTTGCCACGGCGGAATACGACGCGGCCGAGATCGAACACTGGCAGCAGTTCCTGGCGGCCTGGGCCTACCGGTTCAGCTCACAGGTCAGCGTGCATTACCCCCGTGCGGTGGTGTTCGAAATCGAGTCCAGCCTGGGGTTGTTCGGCGATTGGCCGCAATTGGAGGCCCGCCTGCGCCGCGAACTCGGCGAACTGGGGTTTCGCCATCGCATCGTCGCCGCGCCCAACCCGGTGGCGGCGCGGATCCTGGCCAACGCCTATGACGGCCTGGTGGTGCCCGACGATCAAGCCTTGCACTATCACCTGGGGCAATTGCCCGTGGACCGCATCGGGCTGCCGGCCACTGTCTCCACCGCCTTGTCGCGCATGGGGCTGCGCACCCTGAACCAGGTGCAGGCGCTGCCCCGGCAAAGCCTGGCCCGGCGTTTCGAGGCCCAAGTGCTCAAGCATCTGGACACCTTGCTCGGGGCACGACGGCTGGCGCTGGCGTTCTACTTGCCGCCGGATCGCTTCGATGTGCGTATCGAGCTCAATTTCGATGTGCAATCCCATCAAGCCTTGCTGTTTCCGCTGCGTCGCTTGACCGGCGACCTCTCGGCGTTCCTCTGCGGGCGTGACAGCGGCGTTCAACGGTTCGACCTGCATCTGGAACATGCGGGGTTGCCGGACAGCGTAATCAAGGTCGGCCTGCTCAGCGCCGAGCGCGATCCGGCGATGCTGTTCGAGCTGGCCCGGGGGCGGCTGGAGCAGGTTCAGGTAGAGGCTCCGGTGCGCGGCTTTCGCCTGCGTGCCGAAGACTTGCCAGCCTTCGTTCCCCAGTCTCAGGAACTGTTCGACGACCGCCCCCAGCAGTCCTTGCCCTGGGAACAACTGCGCGAACGCTTGCGCGCCCGCTTGGGCGATGACGCAGTGCATGGCTTGCGCTTTCAGGCCGATCACCGCCCTGAGTGCGCGTGGCAGGCCAGTGTCGACAGCCAGCGTTGCGCGATCATCCCGGGGGTGCAACGTCCGGGCTGGTTGCTGACTGAACCGCAGGCGGTGCACGAAGCGTCGACCCGTATCCTCATGGGGCCGGAGCGTATCGAGTCCGGCTGGTGGGACGGCGATGATGTGCGCCGGGACTATTACCTGATCGAAACCCGATCCGGCCAACAGGGGTGGGCCTATCGGGCGGTCGGCGAGGACGGCCCGTTATGGTTGCAGGGCTGGTTCGCATGAGCATCGACTACGCCGAACTGCACTGCCTGTCGAACTTCAGTTTCCAGCGCGGTGCCTCCAGTGCCCTCGAGCTGTTCCAACGGGCGAAAAAACAGGGCTATCAGGCCCTGGCGATCACTGACGAATGCACATTGGCCGGTATCGTCCGGGCCTGGCAAGCGGCCAAATCCGTAGCGCTGCCACTGATCATCGGCAGTGAAATGCGCATCGAGGATGGTCCGAAACTGGTGTTGCTGGTGGAGAACCTCGAGGGTTATCAGCACCTGTGCCGGCTGATCACCCGGGCGCGGCGGCGCACGCAGAAGGGGCAGTATCAGGTGCTGCGCGAAGATTTCAGCGAGCCGTTGCCGGGCCTTTTGGTGTTGTGGGTGCCGGATGCCGTGGATGACTTTGCCAGCGGTCACTGGCTCAAACAGACGTTCGCCGAGCGCCTGTGGCTCGCGGTGCAGTTGCATTGCGGACAGGACGATGGGCGACGGCTGAACGCCTTGCTGACGTTGGCCGGTGAGTTGCGAATCCCGGCGGTGGCCAGCGGCGATGTGCACATGCACGCTCGCGGCCGGCGTGCCTTGCAGGACACCATGACCGCCATCCGCCATCATCTGCCGGTGGCCGAGGCCGGGTTGCGTCTGCACCCCAATGGCGAACGGCATCTGCGCAGCCTAGATGTGCTGTCCGCTCTGTATCCGCCGGCGTTATTGCAAGAGTCCGTGAACCTGGCCCGGCGCTGCACCTTCGAGCTGGGGCAGTTGCGTTATCACTACCCCAAAGAGTTGGTGCCCGATGGCCACTCGGCCAGTTCCTGGCTGCGGCATTTGACGAAAGAGGGCGTCGCCTGGCGCTGGAAAAAAGGTGCGCCATTCAAGGTGCTAAGGCAGATCAACAAGGAGCTGAGGCTGATCGCAGAGCTGGGCTATGAAAGCTACTTCCTGACCGTACACGACGTGGTGCGCTTCGCCCGGGAACAGCACATCCTCTGTCAGGGGCGTGGCTCGGCGGCGAACTCGGCGGTGTGCTTTGCCTTGGGCATCACCGAGATCGACCCGGATCGCACCACGTTATTGTTCGAGCGATTCATGTCGAAGGAGCGCAACGAGCCGCCAGATATCGATGTGGATTTCGAGCACGAGCGCCGAGAGGAAGTGCTGCAGTATGTCTTCCGTCGCTATGGCCGGGGCCGCGCCGCCTTGACGGCGGTGGTCAGCACCTACCATGCCGCCGGTGCGGTTCGCGATGTGGCCAAGGCCCTGGGCCTGCCAGCGGACCAGATCAACGCGCTGGCAGACTGTTGTGGACACTGGAGCGACGAAACGCCGCCCGTGGAGCGCTTGCTCGAGGGTGGTTTCGATCCCGAGAGCCCTGTGCTGCGCCGGGTGTTGAGCCTGACCGGGCAACTGATCGGCTTCCCTCGGCACCTGTCGCAGCACCCCGGCGGCTTCGTGATTTCCGAGCAGCCGCTGGACACCCTGGTGCCGGTGGAAAACGCCGCCATGGCTGACCGCACCATCATTCAGTGGGACAAGGACGATCTGGATGCCGTCGGGTTGCTCAAGGTCGATATCCTTGCCCTGGGCATGCTCAGCGCGATTCGTCGTTGTTTCGATCTGCTGCGTCAGCATCGCAACCGCGATCTGAGCCTGGCCACGATTCCGTCCGAAGACCGTGCGACGTACGACATGATCAGCCGCGCCGATACCGTCGGCGTGTTCCAGATCGAGTCGCGGGCGCAGATGTCGATGCTGCCCCGGCTGCGGCCGCAAACCTTCTACGACCTGGTGATCGAGGTGGCCATCGTCCGGCCCGGGCCGATCCAGGGCGGGATGGTGCATCCGTATCTGCGCCGGCGGAACAAGGAAGAGCCGGAGACGTACCCTTCGCCAGCGTTGGAAGTGGTGCTCAAGCGCACCCTCGGCGTACCGCTGTTCCAGGAACAGGTGATGCAAATCGCCATCGTCGCCGCCGATTACAGCCCCGGCGAGGCCGACCAGTTGCGCCGCTCCATGGCGGCCTGGAAGCGTCACGGTGGGCTGGAACCGCACAAGGAGCGGCTGGCTGCCGGCATGAAAAAAAACGGCTATACGGCTGAGTTTGCGGCGCAGATTTTCGAACAGATCAAGGGCTTCGGCAGTTACGGCTTTCCCGAGTCCCACGCCGCCAGTTTCGCCTTGCTGACCTATGCCAGTTGCTGGCTCAAATGCCACGAACCGGCGGCGTTCGCCTGTGCGCTGATCAACAGTTGGCCGATGGGCTTCTACAGCCCGGACCAGATCCTGCAGGACGCGCGCCGCCATCATCTGCAGATTCGCCCGGTGGACGTGCGCGCCAGCGACTGGGATTGCAGCCTGGAACCGATTGCCGGCGCGCAACCGGCGATTCGCATGGGCCTGCGGATGATCAAGGGCTTTCGCGAGGAGGATGCGCGGCGTATCGAGGCGGCACGCGGGCGCGGCGCATTTGCCGACATTGCTGACCTTGGCGAGCGGGCACGCCTGGATGCCCGTGCTCAGGAGCTACTGGCCGATTCCGGGGCGCTGCGCGGCTTGGCCGGTGACCGGCATCGGGCGCGCTGGGAAGTGGCGGGGGTGCAGAGGCAACT
Organism: Pseudomonas sp. KK4; assembly: GCF_001984065.1. Classification (GTDB taxonomy): domain Bacteria; phylum Pseudomonadota; class Gammaproteobacteria; order Pseudomonadales; family Pseudomonadaceae; genus Aquipseudomonas. The sequence goes on along the minus strand of NZ_LYVP01000025.1, from coordinate 15,901 downwards.
GGGGTTGTTCGCCGGTTTGCCGAGGCAGGAAGAGGACGTGGTGTCACTGCCCAAACCCACGGTGGGCGAGGACCTGGTGGCCGATTACAACAGCGTCGGCACCACCCTTGGGCCCCATCCGCTGGCCTTGCTGCGCGGTGAATTGAAAGCCCGGCGCTGCCGCAGCTCGAAGGAGTTGCTGGACGTCGACCACGGCCGCCCGGTCAGCGTCGCCGGCCTGGTCACCGGTCGCCAACGGCCGGGCACCGCCAGTGGCGTGACCTTCGTCACCCTCGAAGACGAATTCGGCAACGTCAACGTGGTGGTCTGGCGCGACCTGGCCGATCGCCAACGCCGGGTACTGGTGGGCTCGCAACTGCTCAAGGTCGACGGCCGCTGGGAAAAAGAGGGCGAAGTACGCCACCTGATCGCCGGCCGCCTGAGTGATTTAAGCGAACTGCTGGACGGCATCACCGTACAAAGCCGGGACTTTCGCTGACCCGCCTCTTGGCGTCAGGACAGTGAGCGAGCGGCTCCAAACAATTGACGTCAATAAACGAATTGGCGCTGTCATCAGTGATGGCACTTTGGCATAATGCCGCTCCTTTACATTCCCTTGGCATCGCAACGCCGGGATACATCTTTTTTTCAGAAGGAATGCTCAATGAGAATGATCTCACGGATGTTGGTTTCAGGCGTCACGATTGCTGTACTGAGCGCGATCGCAGGCTGTGCGACGGAAAGCTCCCGTGCACTGCCGGTGGCCAAGGTCGAAAGCGCCACACAGACCTGGGCGGGTACCCGCATACCCATGGCAGTGGGCAAGTTTGATAACCGCTCCAGCTATATGCGCGGGATCTTTTCCGATGGCGTCGACCGTCTCGGCGGACAGGCCAAGACCATACTGATCACTCATCTGCAACAGACCAACCGTTTCTCCGTTCTAGATCGCGACAACATGGGCGAGATCCAGCAGGAGGCGGCGATCAAGGGCCAGGCCCAACGTCTGAAAGGCGCCGACTATGTTGTGACCGGCGATGTCACCGAGTTTGGTCGCAAAGAGACCGGTGATCATCAGTTGTTCGGCATTCTCGGTCGTGGCAAGACTCAGGTCGCCTACGCCAAGGTCAACCTGAACATCGTCAACATCAGCACTTCCGAAGTGGTGTATTCGACCCAGGGCGCCGGGGAGTACGCCTTGTCCAACCGCGAAATCATCGGCTTCGGTGGCACTGCCGCCTACGACTCGACCCTCAATGGCAAAGTCCTGGATCTGGCCATGCGCGAGGCGATCAATCGCCTGGTGGATGGCATGAACACCGGTGCATGGAAACCGGGTAACTGAACAACATTCATCGCAAGGAGCAACAACCCATGAATCTGTCCCTGTCGCGGTCATTACTGGCCCTGACGCTGGCCGCCAGCGCCCTGCTCGCCGGTTGCAGCAGCCCGAAAACCCTGTACCAGTGGGAAGACTATCAACCCCAAGTCTACGAATACTTCAAAAGCGAAACGCCGAAAGAAGCCCAGGCCGAGGTGCTGGAGCGTGATCTGCAAAAGATCCGTTCCACGGGCAAGAGCGTACCGCCCGGTTATCACGCGCACCTGGGGCTGTTGTACCTGAGCATGGGCAAGGATGATCAGATGGTGCAGCAATTGCGCACCGAAAAAACGCTGTTTCCCGAGTCCGGCCCGTACATGGATTTTCTGCTTAAAAACGCCAGGACAGGAGACGTCAAATGATCCCGCGTACTCTCAAACTGCTGGCCAGCGCCTTGGCGTTGGTCATTCTGGGTGGCTGTGTCGCGCCCAAGACCGTGGATTATTCGGCGTACAAGCAAGCGCGTCCGAAATCCATTCTGGTATTGCCGCCGCTGAACACGTCGCCGGACGTCAAGGCCTCCTACAGCCTGTTGTCGCAAGTGACGTTCCCGTTGGCTGAGGCGGGTTACTACGTGTTGCCGATCACCTTGGTCGATGAAACGTTCCGCCAGAACGGCCTGACCACACCCAATGACATCCATCAAGCACCGACCAACAAGTTGCACGAAATCTTCGGCGCCGACGCTGCGCTGTACGTCACCGTCAGCGAGTACGGTACGCGCTACATGCTGATCAGTAGTGAAACCGCAGTGACGGCCAGCGCCAAACTGGTGGACCTGAAAACCGGCACCACCCTCTGGACCGGCTCGGCGCGGGCTTCGAGCGAAGAGGGCGGCAACAACAGCGGTGGCGGTCTGGTGGGTATGCTGATCTCGGCGGCCGTGAAGCAGATCATCAACAGCGCCACCGACGCCGGTTACCCGATTGCCGGCGTGGCGAGCAATCGCTTGCTGTCGGCCGGACAGCCAGCAGGCCTGCTGTATGGGCCCCGATCGCCAAAGTACGGTACCGATTAACCGCATAGGAACTGCGTGCAGGCCGGGGGGCATTTATTTGCCGACCGGCCAAAACCGCTCCCCACCTCCCGGTGCATCCGTCCAGGCTTGCAGCGATCGGGTCGGCAAGTCGAAATAATCCCGCGTACGCGCATACCCATGGCCGCCCATGCGGCCAATGGCATCCAGCCCCAACTGATCGATATACAGGGTTTTCGGGTCGATCAGTTCGTCTCGCACATGAGCCATCAGCACTTCGCCGAAGATGATCTCTCGCGATTGGCCGATGTTCAGCGCCATCATCCGACGGCATTCCAGGGCCACCGGCGCTTCGCCGATGCGCGGGCATTTGACGGTGGTGCCGGGGATGGCGGTAAGGCCGGCGGCGGTCAGTTCGTCGAAGCCGGGGGCAAAGGGCACGGCGCAGACGTTCATGGCTTCCACCAGGGCATCGCTGACGATGTTGACGGTGAATTCCTGGTTGAGCTGGATGTTGCGCGTGGTGTCCTTGGGGCTTTGGTCACCGTAGTTTTCCACGCCCAACGCGAGGATGGGCGGATCGGCCGACAGCGCGTTGAAGAAGCTGAACGGCGCGGCATTGACCCGGCCCTCGCCATCGACGGTGGTCACCAGGGCAATCGGCCGCGGCACTACGCTGCCGATCAGAATCTTGTATTTGTCCCGCGCACTCAGGGTGCTGAAGTCGAAGCTTTGCATGGCAGATTCTCTAAAGAAGGGGATCGATGGCGCACAGTGGCGCCTGTGCGCTGTAGTCGTCGGCGAACGGGATGGCCGGCTGGAACAGACCTTTCCAGTCCGGCTGGCCGAAGGCCCGATCGCTGTGACTGCGCATCAGTGTTTCGAATTGTCGTTGGGCCTGGCGTTGCAGGGTGGGGTAGTCGATGCCGTTGACCTGGCCGTCCTGCATCACGCAGCGGCCGTCGATGTAACTGGCGATGCAGTCGTCGCCGCGGCCTGCCAGAACGAGGTTTTTCAGCGGATCGAACAGCGGCCCCAGATGCATACCCCGCAGGTTGAACACTGTGATATCGGCCTTGCACCCCGGCGCCAGTCGCCCGAGATCATCACGTCCAAGGGCTCTGGCGCCGCCGAGGGTGGCAGCGTTGTACAGGTCCAGCGTGCTGGTCAGCGAACTGCCGCCCTCCATCAAGCGGGCGATGTTCAAGCCCTGACGCATGTTGTCCAGCAGATCCGCGGGCCAGGTGTCGGTGCCCAACGCAACGTTGATGCCCCGGGCCCGATAGCGGCCAAAGGAATTCAGTGCCTCGCCATCCCGGGCGAACACCACCGGGCAATGCACCAGGCTCGCGCCGCCATCCACCACCCGTTGCAAGTCGTCATCGCCACGGGTGTAGATGCCATGGGGCAGCAGGCTGCGCGGCGTCAGAAGCCCAAGCGCCTGCAACCAGCCCAAGGGCGAAGCACCGCGCAATTGCTCGACCATCGCCACTTCACCCAGGCCCTGGCAGCAATGCAAACGCATTGGCGCGTTCAGTTCACGGCTCAAGGCAGCCGTGCGTTGCAACAGCGCCGGCGTGCAGGTCTGGATACGGTCCGGCAAAAGCGCACCACGGATCAGGCCATTGCTGGCCCCGTCGAAATCCCGAAAAAACCGTTCAGCCGCACACAGCCCGGCCAGCCCCCGTGGCTCATCCCAGTGATGCTCCAGCGTACCGTCGGCCTGCCAGTAACTCATGCCGCTCATGTAGCAGGGACCAAGGTACGTGCGCAGCCCCAGTTCGGCAGCGACGCCCGCCACCGCGGCAAACTCGTCGTAGGTTTCCGCCCACTCGCGGTAGTACATCGAGGTGATCGGCATGGCCGTGGTGATGCCGTTGCGGATCAACTGGGTGAAGGCATAGCGGTACTTGAAAACCTCTTCATCGGCGCTGTAACTCTCCCGTGGGCCGCGGGCCAAATACTGCGCCGACCACATCCGGCCCATGTCGCGCTCGTCGCCGTTGTCCAGGGTCAGCACGGTGGAATCCAGATCGCCCAGCGCATCCAGGTCGATGAACCCGGGGCCGATCAGCGCATTGCCGTAGTCGATCCACTGATCCACCGTCCCCGGATAGTCACGCCCGACAAACACAACGCGCGAGCCTTCGAACACCACCTCACCGTCGCGCCACAGCACATGTTGCGTGCCGTCGAAGCCGACCACGCAACGGCTCTTCAGACCGACACGTTTCACAGACGACTGTCCAGCAAACGACCGCCCGCGGCGATCAACTGCCCGGCGCGATACACCTGGCGTTGCGGCCGCGAGACCACCGCCTCACCGAGGGTCTGCACCGGCATCAGCAGAAAGTCCGCCGGCCGACCGATCTCCACGCCATACCCTGAACAGCCCAGCGCCCGGGCGCCATTGACGGTGGCCGCGTCGAACGCCGCCGCCAGCTCCTCGTCCTTGTTCAGATCGAAACGAAACGCCAGCAGCATCGCCCGTTCCAGCATGTCGCCGTTGCCCATGGGCGACCAGGCATCGCGAATGCCATCGGAGCCCAGACATACGTTGACCCCCATCTCACGCAGGGCGAGGAATGGCGGCACCGCGCAATCGGCCGGGGCGGAGCTCATCAGGGAAATCCCCAGCGCCGCCAGACGCTCGGCCACCGGTTTGACCTGGCTCCACGGCAGCATGCCCAGGCAGTACGCATGACTGATCATCACCCGGCCCTGAAGGGCAAAGCGTTCGGTGTAGTCGGCGATCAACGCGATCTGCCACAGCCCCAGTTCACCTTTGTCATGCAGATGAATGTCGACGCCACGGTCGAACTCCGACGCCAGTTTGAACACGACGTCCAGTTGCGCGATGGGGTCGTTGTCGATGCCGCAGGGGTCCAGGCCGCCGACGTTTTCCACGCCCAGGGCCATGGCTTCGCGCATCAGTTCGGCGGTACCGGGGCGGCTGATCAGGCCGGTTTGCGGGAACACCACCAGTTGCAGGTCGATCAGGTCGCGATAGCGTTCGCGCAGTTGTTGCATGGCCTCGACGTGGCGCAGGCCGAATTCCGGGTCGATGTCGACGTGGCAGCGCAGGGTCAGCGAGCCACGGGCGATGCAGTTTTCCAGCAGGGCACCGGCACGGTGGGCGATGGGCGTGGTGACTTCACGCAGGATGCGCCGTTCGTTGGCGATGTAGTCCTTGAGGGTCGGGCCGGCGCTGTTCGGGCGCCAGGGCTGGCCCCATAGGGTCTTGTCCAGGTGCACGTGGCTTTCCACCAGGGCACCGGTGAGCAATTGGTTCTGGCCGTCGATGTCGGTGGCCAGCAGTTCGCGGGTCGAGGCCGGGCGGCGTTCGGTGAAGCGGCCGTTCTCGATCAGCAGGTCTTCGGCGGGGGCGCCGTAGGGGCGTACGTTGCGTAGCCAGCGGGGGTGGGTCATACAAACCTCATTAAGGTATTAGATTTTGTAGTGCCTGGGCGGGCCTTTTCGCGAGCAAGCCCGCTCCCACAGGGTTCGGCGGTGTTCACAAATGTTGTGATCGACGCCCGCCTGTGGTGTGTGGGAGGGCCTCTTCGCGAGCAAGCCCGCTCCCACAGGGTTTGGGGGTGTTCACAAATGTTGTGATCGACGCCATTCATTGTGGGAGCGGGCTTGCTCGCGAAGGCCGCGACGCGGTCTCAAGTCAGGCAATCAGCCCTTGAGCTTCGCCCAGATCCGATCCTGCAGTTCGCGGGCCTTGTTGCTGCACTCTTTTTCGGGGCGCAGGCGCGAGGCGAATGCTTCGGGCATGTTGATGGCGTCCATCACACGCCATTTCGCATCGATCAACTTGTCGCTCTGGATGCCGTTGTCATAGGCGATGGCGTTGGACACCGCGGCGGCGTTTTCCGGTTTCATCATCCAGTCGATGAAAATCTTCGCGTTGCCCGGGTGCGGCGCACTTTTCGGTACGGCGAAGTTGTCCTGGAACATCGCCAGGCCTTCCTTCGGGTACACGTACTTGATGGTGCTTTTCTGCAAGGTGGCCCGGGCCGTGGAGCCGTTCCAGTTCTGCATCATGATCACCTCGCCGGAGGCCATGCGGTCGACGGTGTTGTCCGAGCTGTACATCTTCAGGAAGGGCTTCTGTTTTTGCAGCAGCTCGAGGATGCGCTTGGCGTCCTGCGGGTTTTCGCTGCATTCGTCGACGTTCAGGTAATGGCTGGCGGCATTGATCACGCTGCTGGAGGTGTCGAGGGCGGCCAGTTGGCCTTGCAGTTCCTTGCGCGGCTCGAAGAACTCTTTCCACGAATCGTCCAGCTTGCCGCCAGGCACCCGCGCACTGTCATAGGAAAACCCGGTGGTGCCCCACAGGTACGGCGCAGAGAATTTACGGCCAGGGTCGAAGCTCGGGTCGCGGAACGCCGGTTTCACGTACTGGAAGTTGGGCAGGGTCGAGGCGTCGATTTCCAGCAACAGGTCCTGGTTGATCAGGGTGCGCATGATCGACTGCGACGGCACGATCACGTCATAGGCCGCGCCACCGGCCTGCAACTTGGCCAGCAGGGTTTCGTTGCTGTCGTAGCCGTCCATGGTGACCTTGATCCCGGTCTCCTTTTCGAACTTGGCCAGCAGGTCCACCGGGTAGTAGTCGGTCCAGTTGTAGAAGAACAGCTCCTTGGGCTCGGCGGCCTGGGCGGTAAAAACGGTGAAGCAACTGAGGGCCAGACCGGCGACGCCGTAACCAATGTTTTTCAGTTTCATGCAAGAACGCTCCAGGCTCATTGTTGTTTGCCGCGCTGTCCCAGCCAGAAGGCCAGCACCACCAGCACGATGGAAATCACCAGCATCAGGGTCGAGATCGCGTTGATCTCCGGCGTCACGCCGGCCTTGATCGCCGAGAAGATGTACACCGGCAGGGTGGTCGAACCCGGCCCGGCGACAAAAAACGTCATGATGAAATCGTCCAGGCTGACCACGAACGCCAGCACCGAACCGGACAGCACCGCCGGCCACAACAGCGGCAGCGTCACCCGGCGAAACACCTGCCAGGGGTTGGCGTACAGGTCGTTCGCCGCCTCCAGCAGGCTCTTGTCCAGGTCATTGAGCCGCGCGCGGATCGGCAAGTAGGCGAACGGAATGCAGAAGCCGATGTGCGCGACGATCACCGTCAGCAAGCCGAGCTTGATCCCCAGCGCCATGAACAGCAGCAGGGTGGCCACGGCGGTGACGATCTCCGGCAGGATCAGCGGCAGGTTGATCCCGCCCTCGACCATCTTCTGCCCATAGAACGGCCGGTAGGTTGCCAGCGCCGCCAGCAGCGCAATGGCGGTGGCGCAGACCGTGGCGATGCTGGCGACGATGATCGAGTTCAGCGCCGCAGTCTGGATCGACGGGTTGGCCAGGATCCGCCCGTACCAAGCGAACGAAAACTCGGTCCAGACCGTCGCCGAGCGGTTGGCGTTGAAGCTGTAGGCGATCAGCACGAAGATCGGCAGGTACAGGTAGGCCAGGATCAGCAGGCTGACTTCCCGGGTCATCGGCAGTTTTTTCAGGTGCAGGGCAATCATGCGGTGGCTCCCCGGCTTTTGAGGGTTTTGGCGGCGCTGCGGCTGTACAGGGCGTACAGCACCAGCGACAGCAGCAGAATCCCCAGCAACAGGAACGACAGCGAACTGCCCAAGGGCCAGTTGCGCGCCGTGCCGAACTGCTGCTGGATCAGGTTGCCGATCATCAGCGTCTTGCCGCCGCCGAGAATCGCCGGGGTAATGAAGGCGCCGAGGCTCGGCACGAACACCAACAGAGCACCGGCAATCACCCCCGGCATCGACAGCGGCAGAATGATCCGCCGCAACGCGTGCCAGCGATTGGCCCCCAGGTCGTAGGCCGCTTCCACCAGGCGCCAGTCGAGTTTTTCCAGGGTTGAATAGATCGGCAGGATCATGAACGGCAGGAAGCTGTAGACCAGCCCGACGCTGACCGCGAAGTCGTTGTAGAGCAGGGTGATGCCGCCGGCCGAAGGGAACAGCGCATTGATCGTCTGGGCCACCCAGCCCTGCTCGCGCAGGATGATCAGCCAGGCGTAGTTGCGGATCAGCAGGTTGGTCCAGAACGGAATGGTGATCAGCAACACCATCAGGTTGCGCCGACGCGGTGTCAGGCTTGACATCCACAACGCCACCGGAAAACCGAACAGGAAACACAGCACCGTGGTGCCGCCGGCCTGGAACACCGAGCGGATCAGCGCCTGGGCGTAGACCCAGTTCAGCTCCAGCTCACCGTCGAAGCCTTCCTGGAAAAACAGCTGCACGTAGCTTTGCAATTGCCAATTGGCCTGCCAGTCAACGCCGCCGTAAACGTTGCGCGGCAGCAGGCTGATGTAGCCCATGATCCCCAGCGGAATGGCGATCAGGGCTAGCAGGGTCAGCACCACCGGGCTGAGCAACAGCGCCCGGTTGAGGGCTGGAGAAGTGCTACTGACGCTCATCTCAGGCCTCCATCAGCAGGCAGGCATGGGGCGGCAGGTTGACCGCCACGCGATCGCCGACCCCGCGATTGCGGGCCAGGCCTTCGTTGTTCTCCCGCAGCATGACCTTGATGTCATTGTTCAGGCGGCACTGGTAGAGGGTCGCGGTGCCGACGTACAGCACCGCTTCGATCACCCCGCGCAGGTGATGCGGTTGGGTCGGGTCCACCAGTTGCGAGCGTTCCGGGCGAAACGCCAGTTGCACCTTGCCGTCGATGCCCTGGGCCGGGCAGGGGATTTCCACCGGCATGCCGCTGGGCACGAACAGGTTTTCGTTGTGCTGGCCGCGCTTGAGGTGGCCGGGCAGGAAGTTGATATCGCCGATGAACTGGGCAACGAACTGGTGCTTGGGGTGTTCGTAGATTTCGTTCGGGGTGCCGATCTGCAGGATCTTGCCGGCGGACATCACCGCGATGCGATCGGACAGAGTCAGGGCTTCTTCCTGATCGTGGGTGACGAAAATGAAGGTGATGCCGGCTTCTTTCTGTACGCGCTTGAGTTCGACCTGCATTTCCTTGCGCAGCTTGAGGTCCAGCGCCGACAGCGGTTCATCGAGCAACAGCACCTTTGGTTTCGGCGCCAAGGCCCGGGCCAGAGCCACCCGTTGCTGCTGACCACCGGACAGTTCCGCCGGTTTGCGTCGCGCCAGGTGCTGCATTTGCACCAGCGCCAGCATTTCATCGACTCGCTGCGGGATCAGCTTGCGTTCAAGACCCTGCATCTCGAGGCCGAAGGCGATATTCTGCGCGACACTCATGTGCGGAAACAGCGCGTAACTCTGGAACACCGTGTTGACCCGACGCTTGAACGGCGGCAGGTCATTGACCGGTTCGCCGGCGAGGCGGATTTCACCCTCGCTGACATGCTCGAAACCGGCGATGGTGCGCAGCAGGGTGGTCTTGCCGCAGCCGGAGGGGCCAAGCAGGGTGAAGAACTCGTTGTCGGCAATGTCCACCGAGACGTTGTCCAGGGCTGGCGCCAATCCTGGATCGTCGGAATAGCGTTTTGAGACGTTACGCACTTCGATTGCAACTGGATGACCCATAATGGTGCATTCCTCTAATTATTGTATGCAAAATCTGGATGCAATTTAGAAATACCCGGATTAACCTGCTGGTGCAACCCCCTTTTTCGATGGCTGTGCATTCGCCAGGGGGCAATTGCCAAGCGCTGAAGGAGTCATTCAATGGCCGAAAAGAAATTGGAAACCACGGTCGACCGCGTCTACCAAGGGGTTTACGAGGCGATCAGCAAGCGTTCGTTGCGCCCGGGAATGAAGCTCGGTGAGGCATCGCTGGCCGAGCTTTTCAACGTCAGCCGCACGTCGGTTCGGGCGGCGCTCAAGCAATTGGAAGCCGATGGGCTGGTCACCACCGAGCCCAATAAAGGTGCGTCGGTGTCCTTGCCCAGTGATGAAGAGATTCGTTCGCTGTTCGAAACCCGACGCCTGGTCGAGATCGGCATCGTCAGCGAGCTGTGCCGGCGTCGCGACACCGCCGTGACCCAGGACCTGCGCGATCATTTGTTGCTGGAGGACGAGGCGCACCAGAGCGGCGACCACGAACGGCTGATTCATCTGCTCGGCGAGTTCCATATCAAACTGGCCCGCAGCCTAAACAACCCGGTGCTGCTGGACTGGTTCCAGAAGTTGATTTCCCGGGCCTCGCTGTATGCCGCCGCGCTGGATGACGACAGCCACGAAGCCTGTCGCGACGATGAACACCTGCGCCTGATCGAATACATCGAAGCCGGCAACCAGAGCGCGGCGATCGAGTTGACCTGCATGCATCTGAACGGCATCGAGAAAGCCATCCTCGACGTCGCCGCCACCCTCAAAACCAGCTATAACCCGCTCAAGCACCTGATAGAGGTGTGACACCGACGATCAAAATGTGAGAGCGGGGTTGCTCGCGAAAACGGTGTGTCAGCCAGCATCCATGTCGGCTGACGCACCGTTTTCGCGAGCAAGCCCGCTCCCACAGGGGGCGATGCAAATCACAGGTTTGCAGTGATTGAGATGGGCCACTGAAATCAGCTATACCTCTATGAAACCATTGCCCCGCGCCATGCTCGAAACAATCGGGTGCAATTACCGGGACTCAGCCAGCCAATGCAGTTTCTAGACAATAGCCACGGATGTGCCGGTTGGAGCGGCGAAATGGCCGAGCGCATCCGTGCGTTCGACTGGGGCACCACCGAGCTTGGGAATATCGATAGCTGGCCCAGGAGCCTGAGCAGCACGGTGCAAATGATGCTCGCCTCGCCGTTGCCGATGGTGATGCTGTGGGGCCGGGCCGGCTACATGATCTACAACGATGCCTATTCGGTGTTCGCCGGCGGGCGCCATCCTTATCTGTTGGGTTCACCGGTGGAAATGGGCTGGCCGGAAGTCGCCGAGTTCAACCGGCATGTGGTCGATACCTGTCTGGCGGGCGGCACCTTGTCCTATCGCAACAAAGAACTGGTGCTGTTGCGTGACGGCGTTCCCGAGGAAGTGTGGCTGGACCTTTACTACAGCCCGGTCGCCAACGACGATGGCTTGCCGGCCGGGGTCATGGCCATGGTGGTCGACACCACCGAATTCGTGATTTCCGAGCGCCTGCGCCAGGCCGCTGAAAACGCCTATCGCGCCGACAACGAGCGGGTACGCCTGGCTCTCAATGCCGGGGCCTTGCTCGGCTCGTTCGTCTGGGACATCAAGGCCAACGTGCTCAGCGGCGATGAGCGATTTGCCCGGACATTTTCCTATCCCCCCGGGCAACCGCTGGACAGCCTGCCCCAGGACATCGCTGAACAACGCATCCACCCCGATGATATTGCCTGGGTGCAGGAGCAAGTCGTGCGCTCGGTGCAGACCGGTGCGCCTTTCAACGCGGAATACCGGATATTGCGACCGGACGGCAGCTACCTGTGGGTATTGGCCAGCGGGTGTTGCGAGTTCGATGAGCAGGGTGAAGCCTTCCGCTTCCCTGGGGTGCTGATCGACATCGATGAGCGCAAGATCGCTGAAGAGTCGTTGCTCAGGTTCACCCGCAACCTGGAGCAGCGCGTAGCCGCCGAAGTGGAGGCGCGGCTGGCAGCCGAAGAGCAATTGCGTCAATCGCAGAAACTCGAAGCCATCGGTGGACTCACCGGTGGCGTGGCGCACGATTTCAATAACCTGCTGCAGGTGATTGCCGGCAATCTGCATTTGCTGGCGCGACACGAACCGGACAACCCCAACGTACAACGGCGGGTCAGCGCTTCGATTGCCGCCGTCGAGCGCGGCGCCAAACTGTCTGCGCAATTGCTCGCGTTTGCCCGTCGCCAGCCGCTGTCCCCGGCGATCTGTGCGCCGCAGCAGATCTTCGACGGCCTGGGCGAGTTGCTCCAGCGCGCGCTGGGGGAAACCATTCAGATGCAGATGAGCGTCGCCGCCGATACCTGGCCGATTTTTGTCGATCGCAATCAACTGGAAAACACCATTCTCAACCTGACGATCAATGCCCGTGATGCGATGAAAGGCGAGGGGACCATTGGGCTTTGTGCCGAGAACGTGAGCCTTGATTCGTCGTTCTGCGCGGGCAAGGGCATGGTCGCCGGTGACTACGTCTGTGTGACGGTGGCAGACACGGGCGCAGGCATGTCACCGCAGGTACTGGCCCAGGCGTTCGAGCCGTTTTTTACCACCAAGCCTGACGGTCAGGGTACCGGGCTGGGGTTGAGCATGGTGTTCGGTTTCGTCAAGCAGAGCGGCGGGCATGTCGAGATGTCCAGCGTCATGGGCCAGGGCACCCGGGTTCAGCTGTATTTCCCCCGTAGCCTGCGCTCGGTGCCCCACGAACCGAAGGTCCTCGATGTGCAGCAACAGGGCGGCCATGAACGGATTCTGGTGGTCGAGGACAATGACGCGGTGCGGGCCTCCACGGTAGATCTGTTGCGCGAGGAGGGTTATCAGGTGCTGACGGCAGCCAATGCCGATATCGCCATGCAGATGCTGCTCGAAGGCGTGGTGGTGGACCTGATCTTCACCGACGTGGTCATGCCCGGCCTGATCAAGAGCTCGGACCTGGCGGCCTGGGCCAAGGTAAAAATCCCGCCGGTGGCCGTGCTGTTCACCTCGGGCCACACCCGTGACATCATCTCGCGCAACCACCAACTCAGCCCCGACACCCATTTGCTGAGCAAACCCTACAGCCCGCAGGCGCTGACCCAAATGATCCGCATGGTGCTCAACGGCTGAACACATCCAGTTCTGCAGGAGCCGAGCTTGCTCGCGATGGCGGTGTGTCAGACCAGACGCCATCGCGAGCAAGCTCGGCTCCTACAGGATCGCTCACCTTCAATTAAAGGCCGCCCGATGAACTCCAACCGAACCGCAACCCCTCCCTCAGGCATGGTCAGGGTGCGCGGCGCCCGGGAGCACAACCTCAAGAACGTCGATGTCGATATTCCCCGTGATGCCCTGGTGGTGTTCACCGGGGTGTCCGGGTCGGGCAAGTCGTCGCTGGCGTTTTCCACGCTCTACGCCGAGGCACAGCGCCGTTATTTCGAATCCGTGGCGCCGTATGCGCGGCGCCTGATCGATCAGGTCGGGGTGCCGGATGTAGATTCCATCGAAGGCCTGCCGCCAGCCGTGGCCCTGCAGCAACAACGGGGCACGCCCAGCACACGCTCGTCGGTGGGCAGCGTCACCACCCTGTCGAGTCTGATCCGCATGTTGTATTCCCGCGCCGGCAGTTACCCGGCGGGTCAGCCGATGCTCTATGCCGAGGACTTTTCGCCAAACACGCCCCAGGGCGCGTGCCCCGAATGCCATGGCCTGGGCCGGGTGTACGAGGTCACGGAAGCCTTGATGGTGCCGGACCCGAACCTGACCATTCGCCAGCGTGCAGTGGCGTCCTGGCCGTTGGCCTGGCAGGGCCAGAACCTGCGGGACATCCTGGTGACCATGGGCATCGACGTCGATATCCCATGGCGAAAACTGCCGAAAAAACAGCGGGACTGGATTCTCTTCACCGAGGAGACCCCCACGGTGCCGGTGTATGCCGGGCTCACCCCGGAGGAAACCCGCGTCGCCCTCAAGCGCAAGATGGAGCCCAGTTACCAGGGCACGTTCACCGGCGCCCGGCGCTACATCCTGCACACCTTTACCCATTCGCAAAGTGCGCTGATGAAGAAGCGCGTCTCGCAATTCATGCTCGGCAGCCCCTGCCCGTTGTGCGAAGGCAAACGCCTCAAGCGCGAGGCGTTGTCGGTGACTTTTGCCGGTTACGACATCGGTGAGTTGTCGCAGATGCCGTTGCTGCAGGTGGCCGATGTGCTCAGGCCGGTGGCGGCCGAGCACTATCTGGAGGAAGGTGAAGAGGCCGGCGAAGTGCTGAGCCACAGCCAGACTCGACAGGCCCGTGAACAGCGGGTGGCCCACGGCGCCAGCTGTCACGCCAATGCCCCGGACGTGCGGCACACGCCGAACCTGTCGGTGGAAAAACGCCTGGCGGCGCAACGCATCGCCCAGGATTTGCTGGAGCGAGTCAGCACCCTGACCGACCTGGGCCTGGGTTATCTGGCACTGGAACGCAGCACGCCGACACTGTCCTCCGGTGAATTGCAACGCCTGCGCCTGGCCACGCAATTGGGGTCGCAGTTGTTCGGGGTGATCTACGTATTGGACGAGCCGTCGGCGGGTTTGCATCCGGCCGATGGCGAGGCGTTGTTCGACGCGCTGCAACGCTTGAAAGCGGCCGGCAATACCTTGTTCGTCGTCGAACATGACGTGGAAACCATGCGCCGCGCCGACTGGTTGATCGACGTCGGTCCGGCGGCGGGTGAACATGGCGGCCAGGTGCTGTACAGCGGCGCGCCGGCCGGTCTGGCGGACGTGGCCGAATCGCAAACCCGCGCCTATCTGTTTGCTGCGCCCGTCAGCAACCACCGAACAGCGCGCACGGCCAGCGACTGGCTGCGGCTGGAAGGCATCACTCGCAATAACCTGAACGACCTCAGCGTCGAGTTTCCTTTGGGTTGTTTTACCTCGGTGACCGGGGTGTCGGGTTCGGGCAAATCGAGCCTGGTGAGTCAGGCGCTGCTGGAACTGGTGGGCGCGCATCTCGGGCGTCCACCGGCCGACATTGAGGCTCAAGAGCCGAGCCTGGAAGACGATGCGCCGCAAACCAGCGGCGGCCAGGTCACGGCAGGGCTGGCGTCGATCAAGCGTTTGGTGCAAGTCGACCAGAAACCCATCGGCCGCACGCCGCGTTCGAACCTGGCGACCTACACCGGGCTGTTCGACAACGTGCGCAAGCTCTACGCCGCCACGCCTGACGCCCAGGCCGCGGGATATGACGCCGGGCAGTTTTCCTTCAACGTCGCCAAGGGCCGCTGTCCGACCTGTGAGGGCGAGGGTTTTGTCAGCGTTGAATTGCTGTTCATGCCCAGCGTCTACGCACCGTGCCCGACCTGCCACGGCGCCCGATACAACCCGGACACCCTGGCGATCCACTGGCAGGGCCGCAACATCGCCCAGGTGCTGCAATTGACCGTCGATGAAGCGGTGCAGGTGTTCGCCGAACAACCGGGCGTGCGTCGATCGCTGGAGGTGTTGAGGGACATCGGCCTGGGCTATCTGCGCCTTGGCCAACCGGCGACAGAGCTGTCCGGTGGCGAGGCCCAACGCATCAAACTGGCCACCGAGCTGCAGCGCAACCCGCGAGGGGCAACCCTGTATGTGCTCGACGAACCCACCACCGGCCTGCACCCAAGGGACGTCGATCGACTGCTGGAGCAGTTGAACAACCTGGTGACGGCGGGCCACACGGTGATCGTGGTGGAGCATGAAATGCGCGTGGTGGCGCAGAGCGACTGGGTGATCGACATCGGCCCAGGGGCGGGGGATCAGGGCGGCAAAATCGTGGTGGCCGGCACGCCGCAGAAAGTGGCGAAAAGCAAGAAAAGCCGCACGGCACCATTCCTCGCCAAAGTACTCGGATGATCGCGCCCCTGTGGGAACGAGCCTGCTCGCGATGGCGAGGGGGCAGTCGCCGGCGATGTTGAAAGTGCCGGCCTCTTCGCGAGCAAGCCCGCTCCCACA
>NZ_LYVP01000024.1 GCF_001984065.1 Pseudomonas sp. KK4 | reverse complement strand
CTGGAGCGCGAAGCGCTCCCGAATCGGCGGATGCGTTCTTTCGGAAAGATCGCGTCGGCGGGATTGCGGCTGCTTCGCAGCCGAGCGGGAGCAAGCTCCCTCGCCACGGTCTATTTCTTCAAATCCTGATGTCCACTTCCCCCAAATGCCCGCCATAGGGCCCGAAACTTCTTTCGACCAGATGCCGCGCACCGTCCGCCTGCACGATCAACGCCGTACTCGCCCGGGTCCCGTAGCTCTGGCTGGCAATGAACACGCTCGAGAGTAATGTCTCGGTCGCCAATCCCACGCCGGTGTCCGGTAAATCGGCAAACGGCGCCTGCTGCGAATCACTGAGCAAGTCCAGCAGCGCCTGCGGTTGCGGATTGTCCAGTACCGCGCTCAACGCGGCTCTGGCCTTGAGCAATTTGGGCCAGGGCGTGTCCAGTCCGGCGTTCGACAGCCCGTATACCCCGGGCGGCAGCATCACCGCTTCCGTTTCCCGCGCATTGAAATGCCACAGCTCATGAGCATTGCCGACCAGCAGGTTAAACCCGCCATATTCCGGCGAACGTGCGACAACTTCGCTTAAATAGTCGTCAATCGGCAGCTCGCCAGTGAGAAAGCGCGCCACCAGTTCACCCCGGGACTTGCGCCCTGGCGGTCGATGAGGGTCGCGGATATTGGTCAGCGCAGCGAAACGTCCGTGGGTACCGACACCCAGCCAGGTGCCGCCGGCCTCCAGGTCGCGGCCTGCATACACCTGGGGCGATTCCGGCCATTGCGCCAGGGGCAGCGTGGGTCGGGCATAGAACTCGTCGCGGTTGGCCGCCACGATCAGCGGCTGGGCATGCCCCGGTCGCCAGGCGAAAACAATCAGGCACATAAGGTGGTCCTTGTGTGTTTTTTGCCCACTCTACGCAGTCGGCGTGCGGGTATCCATCGCCATCCAGTGGAGCCCGAGGCCTTGCATCCGTTACCATGCCGCTCCGGTTTTGGGGTTGGGTGGTCAACAGCATGGAATTTCTGCTCTATCTGGCGCTTGGCGCCTGTGCCGGCGTGCTGGCAGGGCTGTTCGGCGTGGGCGGCGGAATTATCATCGTCCCGGTGCTGGTGTTCAGCTTCAAGGCCCAGGGCTTCGATCCTTCGATCCTGACCCACCTCGCGGTCGGCACGTCCCTGGCGACGATCATTTTCACCTCGGTCAACGCGGTACGTGAGCACCACCGTCGCGGCGCCGTGCGCTGGCCGATCTTCGTGTGGATGACCGTCGGCATCCTGATCGGCGCCGGTTTCGGCGCCCTGACGGCTGAGGCGATCTCCGGGCCTAACCTGCAGAAGATCATCGGCGTGTTCGCCCTGGTGATTGCCGCGCAGCTGGCGCTGGACCTCAAGCCCAAGGCCAGTCGAACCGTGCCAGGCAAGGTCGGTCTGACCGTGGCCGGCACGGTGATCGGCTGGGCCTCGGCGATTTTCGGGATTGGCGGCGGTTCGCTGACCGTGCCGTTTTTGACCTGGCGCAGCGTGCCCATGCAGCAGGCGGTGGCGACTTCGTCGGCCTGCGGCCTGCCGATCGCCTTGGCAAGTGCATTAAGTTTCATGATTCTGGGCTGGCACGATCCGCTGTTGCCGGCCCATAGTCTCGGTTTTGTATATTTGCCGGCGCTGCTGGGCATTGCCCTGACCAGCATGGTTTTCGCCCGTTTTGGTGCACGGCTGGCGCATAACCTGTCGCCGAAGTTGCTCAAAAGGCTGTTTGCCGCTTTGCTGTTCTTCGTCGGCCTGAACTTTTTACTCTGAGGCATCTGCTCTGACGCCCGACGCAATCCTGGCTTAATCCCGAGGTGGCAGCGTCGCCCGGGAATTGATTTGAACTCATGAGGAGTCGCAATGCTGCCTTACCCGCAGATCGACCCGGTGGCCCTGGCCATCGGTCCGCTGAAAATCCACTGGTACGGGTTGATGTACCTGGTCGGCATCGGCGGCGCCTGGCTGCTGGCGTCCCGTCGCTTGAACCGCTTCGACCCGACCTGGACCAAGGAGAAACTCTCCGACATGGTGTTCTGGATGTCGATGGGGGTGATCGTCGGCGGTCGACTGGGCTACGTGCTGTTTTACGATCTGCATGCCTACCTGGCCAACCCGACGCTGATTTTCGAAGTGTGGAAGGGCGGCATGTCGTTCCACGGCGGCTTCATCGGCGTGATGCTGGCGGCGCTGTGGTTCGGCAAGAAGAACAACAAGTCGTTCTTCCAACTGATGGACTTCGTCGCACCGATGGTGCCGATCGGCCTGGGTGCCGGGCGCATCGGCAACTTCATCAACGCCGAGTTGTGGGGCAAGCCGACCGACGTGCCGTGGGCCATGATCTTCCCGCCATTCAGCGACCCGGCGCAGTTGCCGCGTCACCCGTCGCAGCTGTATCAGTTCGCTCTCGAGGGCGTGGCGCTGTTCCTGATCCTGTGGCTGTTCTCGCGCAAGCCGCGGCCGACCATGGCGGTATCGGGGATGTTCGCGCTGTTCTACGGCATCTTCCGTTTCATCGTCGAATTCGTCCGCGTACCGGACGCGCAACTGGGCTATCTGGCCTGGAACTGGCTGACCATGGGCCAGGTGCTGTGCGTACCGATGATCCTCGGCGGGCTGTTCCTGATCTGGCTGGCGTACCACCGCGCCCCGGCGACACCAGCGGCAGCCGTATAAATTCGAATCCCGGGGCCATGGTCCCGGGTTCAAGGACACAGGTAACTCATGAAGCAATATCTCGAACTGGTCGCCCACGTCATCAAGAACGGCACCAAGCAGGCCAACCGCACTGGCGTGAACACCATCAGTTTTCCCGGCGCGATGTTGCGTTATGACCTGCAGGAAGGTTTTCCCGCCATTACCACCCGCAAAATGGCCTTCAAATCGGCCATTGGCGAGATGTGCGGTTTTCTGCGCGGGGTGAACAACGCCGCCGAGTTCCGCGCGCTGGGCTGCAAGGTCTGGGACCAGAACGCCAACGAAAACGCTCAATGGCTGGCCAACCCGTTTCGTCAGGGCGAAGACGACCTCGGCGAGATTTACGGCGTGCAGTGGCGCAAATGGCCGGCGTACAAACAGATCCCGGTCAGTAACCCGGCCGCCATCGAGCAGACCCTGAAGCAAGGCTATCGCCAGATCGCCGAAGGTGAGGAAAACGGCCAGGCCTACGTGGTGCTGTACAAGGCCATCGACCAGGTGCGTCAGTGCGTCGACACCATCATCAAGGACCCGGGCAGCCGCCGCATCCTGTTCCACGGCTGGAACTGCGCCCAGCTCGATGAAATGGCCCTGCCGCCCTGCCACTTGCTGTACCAGTTCCACCCGAATGTCGAGACCAAGGAAATCTCCCTGACCCTCTACATCCGCTCCAATGACCTGGGCCTGGGCACGCCGTTCAACCTCACCGAAGGCGCCGCGCTGCTGAGCCTGATCGGTCGCCTGACGGGCTACACGCCGCGCTGGTTCACCTATTTCATCGGCGATGCCCACGTCTACGAGAACCACCTGGACATGCTCAACGAACAGCTCAAGCGCGAGCCGTTCCCGATGCCGAAACTGGTGATCAGTGACCGTGTGCCGGAGTTTGCCAAGACCGGTGTTTATCAGCCACAGTGGCTGGAGTTGGTGGAACCGAGTGATTTCTCGCTCGAGGGCTATCAGCACCACGCGCCGATGACCGCGCCGATGGCGGTCTAAAGACAGACACCCATCCCATGTGGGAGCGGGCTTGCTCGCGAAGAGGCCATGTCAGTCGATAAACATCCGTCTGACACACCGCCTTCGCGAGCAAGCCCGCTCCCACAGGGATCTGGGGGTGTGCTTAATGGCCGTGACTACGGCCCACGTGGGAATGCTCCACCTCCGTCGCCACCACCCCGCCGCTCACCTCCAACCGCTGCAAAATCCCGCACTGA
The DNA here is from genome assembly GCF_001984065.1 of Pseudomonas sp. KK4. Classification (GTDB taxonomy): domain Bacteria; phylum Pseudomonadota; class Gammaproteobacteria; order Pseudomonadales; family Pseudomonadaceae; genus Aquipseudomonas. The sequence goes on along the minus strand of NZ_LYVP01000024.1, from coordinate 61,506 downwards.
TCGACATCCGGCCCTTCGCCACAACGCTGGCGCAGGTCGAGCAGTTGCGCCTGCAACGCCAGCAACCCATCGATCCGCGCTTTGACGTGATGAATGTGCTCGTCGATCAGGGCGTTGACGCTTTCGCATTGGTCCTGGGGGCTGTCGCGAAACGCCAGCAGGCTGCGGATTTCTTCCAGGGTCATGTCGAGGGTGCGGCAATTGCGGATGAAGGTCAGGCGTTCGGCATGGGCCTGGGTGTAGACGCGGTAGTTGCCGTCGCTGCGCGCCGGTGCGGGCAGCAGGTTTTCCCGTTCGTAGTAACGGATGGTTTCAACCGGACAGTCGGTGAGTTTCGCCAGTTCTCCAATCTTCATGACGACAATCTCCAAAAGGGTGCTTGACCCTATAGTGGCTACAGGGTCTTTACTTGGCAACAGGCACCTTCATGGACGCGACCAATGAGCGACTCTCAACACACCCACAAGCTGCAGCCTGTGCACAAACATGACGACGGTGGGCACGGCGATTCCTGCTGCTCATCCAAAACCGCAGCGCCCTCGCTGATCAAACTCAGCGAAACGCCGACCGTCAATGCGCGCCTGAGCAGTTTTCGCATCGAGGCGATGGACTGCCCAACCGAGCAAACGCTGATTCAGAACAAGTTAGGCAAACTGACGGGCGTGCAGCAGTTGGAGTTCAACCTGATCAACCGCGTGCTCGGCGTCACCCACGACCTGCCGAGCACCGCACCGATCATCGATGCGATCAAATCCCTGGGCATGCAGGCCGAGCCGCTGGAGCAGGGCATCGAAGCGCCCGCCCCGGCAGCGGAGAAAAAGCCGTGGTGGCCGTTGGCGCTGTCCGGTGTGACCGCGCTCGGCGCAGAAATTATCCACTTCACCAACGCTGCCCCCAACTGGGTGGTGGCGATCATTGCCCTGGTCTCGATCCTCAGCGGTGGCCTGAGTACCTATAAGAAGGGCTGGATCGCCCTGAAAAACCTCAACCTCAACATCAATGCGCTGATGAGTATCGCCGTGACCGGCGCGATCCTGATCGGGCAGTGGCCGGAAGCAGCGATGGTGATGTTCCTGTTCACCGTCGCCGAGCTGATTGAAGCCAAGTCCCTGGACCGCGCGCGCAACGCGATCGGCGGCCTGATGCAGATGACGCCGGAACAGGCGACTGTGTTGCAGCCCGATGGCAGCTGGGTCGAGCAAGATGTGAAAGCCATCGAGTTGGGCGCGCGCGTGCGGGTGCGCCCGGGTGAGCGCATCGGGCTGGACGGCGAAGTGGTGTCCGGCAGTTCCAGCATCGATCAGGCGCCGATCACCGGCGAAAGCCTGCCTGTGGAAAAAACCATCGGCGACAAGGTGTTTGCCGGCACCATCAATCAGGCCGGCTCGCTGGAGTATTCCGTCACCGCTGTCGCCAACAACTCGACCCTGGCGCGGATCATCCACGCCGTCGAACAGGCCCAGGGCGCGCGGGCACCGACCCAGCGCTTCGTCGATCAATTCTCGAAAATCTATACCCCGGCGGTCTTCATTTTCGCCCTTGCGGTGGCGGTGATTCCGCCGCTGTTCATGGGCGCGGTGTGGTTCGACTGGATCTACCGGGCACTGGTGCTGCTGGTGGTCGCCTGCCCTTGCGCCCTGGTGATTTCCACCCCGGTGACCATCGTCAGCGGCCTGGCGGCGGCGGCGCGCAAAGGCATTCTGGTGAAGGGCGGCGTCTATCTGGAGAGCGGGCACAAGCTCGACTATCTGGCGCTGGACAAGACCGGCACCATCACCCATGGCAAACCGGTGCAGACCGACTACCTGTCGCTCGACCCAACAGCCGATGCAACTGCCCCGGCGATTGCCGCCGCACTGGCTCGCCGATCCGATCACCCGGTATCCCTGGCCATCGCCAACGCGGCTGTGGATAAACAGGAACCGTCGCTCGTTGTGGATAACTTCGAGGCGCTGGCCGGTCGCGGTGTACGCGGCGACATCAATGGCCAGACTTACCACTTGGGCAACCATCGCCTGGTGGAAGACCTGAACCTGTGTTCGCCCGCGCTGGAAGAGAAGCTGTTCGCGCTGGAAAAGCAGGGCAAGTCCGTGGTGCTGCTGCTCGACGCCGCCGGCCCGTTGGCGCTGTTCGCCGTGGCGGACACGGTGAAGGAATCCAGCCGCGAAGCGATCCAGCAACTGCACGACCTGGGCATCAAGACCCTGATGCTCACCGGCGATAACGTCCACACCGCCCAGGCGATTGCTGCACAGGTCGGCATCGACGAAGCGAAAGGCGATCTGCTGCCCACCGACAAGCTGCAGGCAATCGAAGCGCTGTATGCGCAGGGGCACAACGTCGGCATGGTCGGCGACGGCATCAATGACGCGCCGGCACTGGCCCGTGCCGAGATCGGTTTCGCCATGGCCGCCGCTGGCACCGACACCGCCATCGAAACCGCCGATGTCGCCCTGATGGACGACGATCTACGCAAGATCCCCGCTTTCATCCGCCTGTCGCGGCAGACATCGAGCATCCTCAAACAGAACATCGCCCTGGCGCTGGTGATCAAGGCAATCTTTCTTGGGGTAACCTTCGCCGGGCTCGCTACCATGTGGATGGCGGTGTTTGCCGACATGGGCGTGAGCCTGTTGGTGGTGTTCAACGGTTTGCGCCTGTTGCGCAAATAGAGGAAGAGGGACGGTTGTGCTGAGTGCCGAGCTGAAGGCGTTTTACATGGTGGCCCGCCTGGGCAGCATTACCCAGGCAGCCAAGAAGCTCGGCCTGAGCCAGCCCACGGTGACCACGCAGATCCGGCACCTGGAAAGTCAGTATTCGGTGGAACTGTTCTACCGGGGTGGTCGCCGACTCAGCGTCAGTGACGAAGGCGCGCGGCTGTTGCCGATGGTCAAGGCGTTGATGCAGCAGGAAGCCGATATCGAGTTTTTCCTGCGCAACAGCGGCCAGGTGCAAGGCACGCTGCGCATCGCCGCCACGGCGCCGTATTACATCCTCGACCTGGTAAAAACCTTTCGCGAGCGTTTGCCCCAAGTGGAAGTGTCCGTGGAAATCGGCAACTCTCAGCAGGTGCTCGAAGCGCTGGAGGAATACCGGGTGGATGTCGCGGCGTCCTCGCAGTTGCTAGAGGATGCGCGGTTGATCCGACGGGTGCTGGGCAGCGATCCGCTGGTGCTGGCGGTACATCGCAACCATCCGCTGGCGGTCCACGAACACGTGCCGCTCAGCGCACTGGCCGGGTATACCTTATTGATGCGCGAGCCAGGCTCGACCACCCGGCGCATGACCGAAGAGCTGCTGGCCGGTGCCGGGGTGAGCCTCGGGCCATTGCTGGAGATCGGCAGCCGTGAGTCGATTCGCGAAGCGGTGCTGCGCAACATCGGCATCAGCCTGATCGCTCGCCAGGAAGTCCCTCACGATCCACAACTGCGGGTGCTGACCATCGAGAACGCGCCGTTGTTGCCGGAATACCTGTACTGCCTCAAGGAACGAAAAAACGCACGGTTGCCTGCGGCGTTTCTCGGCGTGGCGCAGGAAATGTCGCCCATCTAGATCTCTGTGGCGAGGGAGCTTGCTCCCGTTGGACTGCGCAGCAGGCCTTTTTTGGGGCCGCTTCGCTGCCCAACGGGAGCAAGCTCCCTCGCCACAGGTTAATCAAGGCTCGATGGGATGAACCAAAAATCCCGAATACCACTATCGGCCGTTTTTGCCTTACTGCCATATGACGGACGCATTACAGCCCTAGGATGGCCCTCATCTGCTCGATGAGGTCCGTCCCATGAACAACTCGATCCTGACCAACGCCGGCGCACCGATGAAAGTGCGCGGCGTGCACAAGCGCTTCGGTGCCTTTACCGCGCTGGATAATGTGTCCCTGGACGTGGCGGCCGGTGAACTGGTCTGCCTGCTCGGGCCGTCCGGTTGTGGCAAGACCACCTTGCTGCGCTGCATCGCCGGCCTGGAGAAGCAGGACAGTGGCGAGTTGTACCTGGGCGATCGCGACGTGTCCCACCTGGCGCCCCAGGCCCGGGACTACGGCATTCTGTTCCAGTCCTACGCGCTGTTTCCCAACCTTACCGTCGAAGCGAACATTGCTTACGGCCTGGCGAACGCCAGCCGCGACCAAGTGCGCCAGCGAGTCGGGCAGATGCTCGAGCTGGTCGGCCTGAGCGGCAGCGAGAAAAAATACCCCGGCCAATTGTCCGGCGGTCAGCAGCAACGGGTCGCCCTGGCCCGGGCGCTGGCGCCAGCACCTTCGCTGTTGCTGCTGGACGAGCCGATGTCGGCCCTCGACGCCCGCGTTCGCGAGCATCTGTGCACCGAACTGCGCCAATTGCAGCGCGAACTCGGCATCACCACCCTGATGGTCACCCACAACCAGGACGAGGCCATGCTGATGGCCGACCGCATCGCCGTGATGAACCACGGCAAGGTCGAGCAATACGCCACTCCCCAGGAAATCTATAACCGCCCGGCCACACCGTTCGTGGCGGAGTTCGTCGGCCAAGGCAACTGGTTGCCGTTCGACAGCGGCAGCGACAGTCACGCCCGAGTCGGCGGGATGAACATGCGCCTGGTCGACGGCAGCGCCAAAACCGCGTCGGGCCGCCTGTTCTGCCGCCCGGAGGCGATCAACGTCAACCCGCTGGTGCACGAAGAAAACCTGTTCCCGGCCAAGGTTCGCGAGATCACCTTCCTCGGCAACCGCTGCCGCATGAGCTTCGAACTCGATCACCTGCCGGGCCATGCCTTGCTGGCGGAGCTGGCGCCTGAAGCGATGCCGCGTCTCGGCGCGCAACAAATCATGGTCGCTTTGCCACCGCGCAGCCTGCAGGTGTTCGCCTGATGAGCGCGAACATCGCGCTGCCGCTCCCGCGCAAGCAGGTGCGGCAGGTCTCCCGGGCCGAGATCGGCGACCGGATTTTCGTGGTCGGCGGCAAGGTCCTGTTGCTGGCGTTGCTGGGCATCGCAGTCTTGATGCCGTTGCTGGCGATCTTCTGGCGTGGCTTCAGTTCCGAGGCTGGCCAGGGCGGTGGCTGGCTCGCTGCAAAGGAGCTGGTGACCAGTGAGAATTTCCACTGGCTGCTCGGCAACAGCCTGAAGGTTTCCCTCAGCGTCGCGGCCATTGTCGTACCCCTGGCCTACCTGTTTGCCTACGGCCTGCAACGCACGTTGATCCCGGGCAAAGGCCTGTGGCGCGGCATTTCGTTGCTGCCCCTGATGGCGCCGTCGATGCTGCCGGGCATTGCACTGGTCTATCTGTTCGGTAACCAAGGCATGCTGCGCGGTTTGCTCTCGGACAATATCTACGGTTTCTGGGGCATCGTTCTGGGGGAGGTCATCTACACCTTCCCACACGCCTTGATGATTCTTCTGTCAGCGCTTTCTTTGGCGGATGCGCGGTTGTTCGACGCGGCGTCGAGCATGGGCGCCAGTCCGGCCAAGGCCTTTCGCAGCATCACCTGGCCGGCGACGCGTCAGGCAGTGTTCGCCGCGTTCTGCCTGGTGTTCACCCTGACCATTACCGACTTCGGCGTGCCCGTGGTGGTCGGCGGCGACTATCAAGTGCTGGCGCTGGAAGCCTACAAAGCCGTGGTCGGCCAGCAGCAATTCGGGCGAGGCGCCTTGATCGGCATGGTGTTGCTGCTGCCGGCGCTGTTCAGTTTCGGGGTCGATGCCTGGTTGCGCCGGCGTCATGGCGACTCCATGAGCGGCCGTGCCCAAGTGTTCAAACCGGCGCCGTCGAAGCTGCGTGACGGCTGCTACCTGGTCATCGTGCTGCTGATCTGCGCGGCCTTGATGCTGGTATTCGGCATGGCGGTGTTCTCGTCGCTGGTCAAATTCTGGCCCTACAACCTGTCCCTCTCGCTCAACCATTACCAGTTCAACGACACCGCGGGCGGTGGCTGGCTGGCGTACGGCAACAGCGTGAAGATGGCGCTGTGCACGGCGCTGATCGGCAGCGTGATGATTTTTACCGGCGCCTACCTGATGGAAAAAACCAAGGGCCAGCGCGGCCTGAACCTGACCCTGCGCATGCTCAGTTTCGTGCCGATGGCGGTGCCGGGGCTGGTGCTCGGCCTGGGCTATGTCTTCTTTTTCAACCTCACCGGCAACCCGCTGCATGTGCTGTACGGGACCATGACGCTGTTGGTGGTGTGCACCATTGCTCACTATCTGACCACTGCGCAGATGACGGCGACCACGGCGCTGCGTCAGCTCGACGCCGAGTTCGAAGCTGCCGCGCTGTCGCTCAAGGCACCGCTGTATCGGCACTACCTGCGGGTCACCGTGCCGATCTGCCTGCCGGCGCTGCTGGACATCGTGCGCTACCTGTTCGTCTCGGCCATGACCACCGTCTCGGCGGCAATCTTCCTCTACAGCCCCGACACCATCCTCGCGGCGGTGGCGGTGCTGAACATGGATGACGCCGGCAACGTCGGCGGCGCGGCAGCGATGTCGACCCTGATTCTGTTCACCTCGGCGGGCGTGTCGCTGCTGCTGGCCTGGGCTTCGCGCGGCTTGCTGCGCCGTTCCCAGGCCTGGCGGCAGACCGCGCCCGGTCATTGATTGCCTCTGCTCAAACCCAAAGCCTTTCAACTCAAAAACAGGAAAAGATCATGTTCAAGCCTATGGCCCTGGCCGCTGCTGTCCTCACCGCTTTCAGCCTGAACGCCTTTGCGGCGAAAACCGAGTTGACGGTGTACACCGCCCTCGAAGCCGAGCAGTTGAAGACCTACAAGGACGCTTTCGAGAAGGCCAACCCGGATGTCGAGATCAAGTGGGTGCGTGACTCCACCGGCATCATCACCGCCAAGCTGCTGGCGGAAAAAGCCCGCCCGCAGGCCGACGCGGTTTGGGGCCTGGCCGCGTCCAGCCTGGCGATCCTCGACCAGCAAGGCATGCTGCAAAGCTACGCGCCGAAGGACCTGGGCAAGATCGGCGGCAACTACCGCGACGCCGCCAACCCACCGGCCTGGGTCGGCATGGACGTCTGGGCCGCGACCATTTGCTTCAACACCGTCGAAGCCGAAAAGCAGGGCCTGACCAAGCCAGTGAGCTGGCAAGACCTGACCAAGCCTGAGTACAAGGGCAAGATCGTCATGCCCAACCCGGCCTCGTCCGGCACCGGTTTCCTCGACGTCAGCGCCTGGCTGCAGACCTTCGGCGAGAAGCAGGGCTGGCAGTACATGGACGACCTGCACCAGAACATCGGCCAATACGTTCACTCCGGCTCCAAGCCTTGCAAACTGGCCGCGGCGGGCGAATTCCCGATCGGCATTTCCTTCGAATACCCGGCCGTTCAGTTGAAGCGTCAGGGCGCACCGCTGGACATCATCCTGCCGAAGGAAGGCCTGGGCTGGGAGATCGAGGCCACCGCCGTGATCAAGGGCACGCCGCACGAAGACGCGGCGAAGAAACTCGCCGACTTCTCCGCCAGTCCGCAGGCGATGGAGCTGTACAAAGAGAACTTTGCGGTGCTCGCCCAGCCGGGCATTGCCAAGCCGCAAACCGAATTGCCGGCCGATTATGAGCAGCGTTTGATCAAGAACGACTTTGCCTGGGCCTCGAAGAATCGCGATGAGATTCTGACCGAGTGGCGCAAGCGGTATGACGGCAAGTCCGAGAAAGTGGCGGCCAAGTAAATCTTCATCGGTTGACAGGGCCTCTTCGCGAGCAAGTCGAATCGTCGCACCGCCGCTCCCACAGTGGAATGCGGTCCTTTTGTGGGAGCGGGCTTGCTCGCGAAGACGGCCTATGATTCACCGCAACCCTCACTTCATCGAGACGTCTGATGACCCCCAACGAACAAACCGTCGCCAAGGTATTCGCGCTGTACGAGCGCTTCGGCAACAGCGACTACATCGGCGAACCGGTATCGCAGATCGAACACATGTCCCAAGCCGCCCAATGCGCCATGGCCGAAGGCTTCGATGACGAGGTGGTACTCGCTGCATTCTTCCACGACATCGGGCACATCTGCGCCGAAGGTGCCGAGAACATGGGCGGCTTTGGTGTGGTCAGCCATGAACGGCTGGGCGCTGACTACCTGCGCAGCGCTGGCTTCAGTGAGCGCATGGCCCGATTGGTGGAGTACCACGTTCAGGCCAAGCGCTACCTGACGCTGCGGGAGCCTGGGTACTACGAACGCCTGAGCGAAGCCAGCCGCCGGACCCTGGAATATCAGGGCGGGGTGATGACCGAAGCCGAGGCCGACGCATTCGAGCAAGACCCGTTGTGCGAGGTGAGCCTGCGCATGCGCCAGTGGGACGAACTGGCCAAGGAAATGCACGTGCCAGTGATCGATCTTGAAGTGCTCAAGCGCAAGGCCGTTGGCGTGTTATCCCGCGAGGCCTGCTGAACAATCTGACGAGTGATAGAGAAAAACTTGCATGGTTCCCCTTGTTGTCAGCGCTCAAGCTGAGCCTTCCACAAGGAGGAACAGGCATGCGTTATTTGAAAGTGATTGCACAGGATCTGAGCGGGGAAGGGACAGCCGATACGCTCCGGTACCGGTTTTTTGAAGATGACACGCTGCTGCGTGAAGCGACCGCCGACGAAGTTCGGCGGCTGAGAACCTTTGGCACCAACTACCTCAAATGTCGATGGTTCAACGACGGCGAAGGTGAGGAGCGGCACCTGCGCATGTTCTCGCTGAACCCCAGCGGCGATGGCACGCCGGAGTCGGTCAGGCTGCATTTCAATGAAGGGTCGGTCATCCAGTACAAGGCGGCTGTCCATGACCTCGATAACGATGGCGCGTTCGAGATTGTGCTGTGTTCCGATGTGGACAACGACGGCCGCGCCGATCGCACGGACCGCACCCGGGTCAATGCGCTGGTGCGGGAATTCCTGAAGTTGGGCTGGCAGTGATGCTGATCTGAAACCGAGGCGCGGCCTTCGCGAGCAAGTCGAATCGTCGCACCGCCGCTCCCACAGGTGGAACGCATTCCAATGTGGGAGCAAGCCCGCTCCCACAGGTGGAGCGCATTCCAATGTGGGAGCGGGCTTGCTCGCGAAGAGGCCCGCACTGCCACCCCGACACTCCAACAAGACAGCTACAACTGCTGCGCCAACACCTCCACCTGCTCCTGCCGCTCCGCCTGATTCAACCGCGCATGGGCATTGAGCGACGACCACTGCGGATGCGCCCGGGCCTTGCTCAGCGCCTCCGGCAGTTTCCCCTCACGCCAGGATTTATCCTGTGGCGTCGCCACCTGAATGCTGTCCATCGCCGCATGCCCGCGGGCCTCCAGCGCTTGCAGCAATTGCCGCTGCCGCAACGCCAGTAATCTCAACACATTGTCATCCACGGTCAGCTCACGCTGGCCCCGGATCTTGCCCAGCAATCGACCGCCATAACTGCGCGCGGTTTGCAGGGCGCCACCGGCAATGGCTCCGGCCAATGCGGCAGCGCCAAGGGTCAAACCGCCCACCAGCAAATCCACCCCAGCCCCGGCCGCCGCGCCCGCCGCAATCCCACCACCGACTCGCACGCCCAGTTGCTTGAGCGTTTCGGGATTGAACAAATCATCGCCCCAACGGCCATCGAGCAACGGCAAGTCACTGGCGGCGGCGTCCTGCGGGCGAAAGGCGTAGAGCTTGAGCAAGGCTTCGACGCAACGCTGTTCCCGTTGGCGGACGGCTTTACGCAATTCACCGATGGCCTGCTGCTCCTGTTCGGCCTCGCTGGCCACGCTGCGCCGGCAAGCGGCGCAATCGATCAATAATTCGGCAATCAACCGCTGGGCACTCTGCTGGCGCGCCTGCCGCTGCGCCTGCTGATCAGCAATCAACCGCTCCAGCTGCGGCCGGGCGTGTTCGAGCAACAGCGCGAGGCTTTCATAGAGCCGACGTTCGCCATCCTCCGGCGGCGCCACGCTGTCGAAGCGCACCAGAGCATGCAGGCCAAGACGCGCCAGGGCTTCACGCCATGCCGGTTCGCGGTGATTGGCGCTGCTGACGAAATTCAGCACCGGCAGCAGCGGCTTGCCACAACCGGCCAGCACTTCCAGCTCATCGCGGTACTTGGCCAGCACCGGTTCGCGGGCGTCGATCACATAGAGCCCGGCATCACAGGTCAGCAGTTGCCGCAGCACCTTGGCTTCCTGTTCGAACCGTTGCCGCGCTTCGCTGCCTTCGAGGAATCGCGCCAGGCGTGCGGGGCCATCCAGCCGTTCGCCGGGGCGCTCCAGGCGGTCGAGGTAATCGAGCAGGGCGATGGCGTCTTCCAGGCCCGGCGTGTCGAACAGGTCGAGCAACGGCTCGCCGTCCACCGACAAGCGAGCGCCCTCGACATGCCGCGTGGTGCTGGGGCGATGGGACACTTCACCGAAACCGACATCGCGGGTCAGGGTGCGCAGCAATGAGGTTTTGCCGACGTTGGTGTGGCCGACCACCGCGAGCTTCAGAGGCTTAGTCATGGCCGGTCTCCAGCCAGTTCAAGGGTGCGCAATCGGCAAAGGGCAGCTCCAACTGTTGGAGCGCCACATGCCAGTCACCCAGGCGATCGGCGTCCAACGCTTCGCCGGGGGGTGGCTGCAGCAGCCAGACCCGGGTGGCGCTGGCACTGCGGGCCAGTTCAGCGATCAACGCCAGACTGCCGCGATCCGGTGAGCGCCGTGGATCGCAGGCGACGGCCAGGCGCGCCGGGGGAAAGCGGCTGAGCTGCTCGAGGAGTTTATTGCGCGATTCGCGGCTGTCGAGAATGCCCGCATTGCTCACATTCTTCGGCAGTGGCGGCGGCCATGGGCGTTGCTCGTCCAGCTCGATGGCCACCAGCAGCGCGCCGTCGGATTGCGCTTCACTGACACCGCTTTGGACCCGATGCAGCTGCTCGGGCGCTGCATCGCTGATGCCCAGGCGTTCGCTGGTGGGCATCAGGCGTTCACGCAGTTGCGCGTAGCCGGGCAGGTTCAGGTCCAGTTGCAAGGCCGCTTTGCCAGTTTTCCAGCGCCACAGGCAAAACAGCGCCAGCAGCAGGCGCGGCATCACGCCGAACACCAGCAGCACGCCGACCAGCCATGCAGCCCAAGCCTGGCGCGCGCTTTCGATATTGAGCGCAGCATCGCCGCTGGCGCGGATCATTTCGTCTGTGGGTACGGGGAAACCAAGCAGCGCGGGGAGCGCGCCGAGGGCCTGGGTCAGGGTGATAAACGTGTCTGCACCGAGAATGGTGGTCTCCCAGACGAAGCCATAGCGCCGGGTAGCCATCAGCGTCAGCAGCATGACCAGCGCGCTAAGCATTGCCAGCAGCCACAGGCCGTTGACCAGCACGCCGATGGCCCAGCGATTGAGTTTCTGGCGTTGCAATAAAAGCAGCAACGCGGGGGCCAGTTGTGCGGCCTTGGCATCCCGGGCGAGTTTTTCGCTGAGCCACAGCCACAAGCGCCCGAGGCTGGCGCCGTGTTCGCCGGCGAACAGCAGGCCCAGCGCCCAACTGAGCAGCAAAATCAGATTGAGCCCGAGCAGGCTGCCCAGGGCCCAGAACACATTCACCGGCGACTGGCTCAGCGCGGCAAACGCCAGACCCGCACCGCTGACCACGGCCAACACCGCCAGCACAATCAGCGCCAGTCGCGCGCCTTGCAGCCAATGGATGAGTGCTCCGCTCAATCCATCGCGTTCGGCCAGCCACAAGGCCCGGCGTTGAATGCGCGTGGGCAGGTCGCCGCCCGCGCTGCGGGCCAGGCGGTTGGCTTCCAGATCCTCCAGGGGGCCGGCGTGTTCTTCGCGCAGGCGGATGGTTTCCGTCAACCAGAGGTTATTCAGTTCAGTCACGCGGCATCCCGTCGCTTGGATTGAGCTCAGAGCATAACCGCTGTGACGCCGGTCGGGGGGCCACGTTGCGAGAAGCCGAGCCTCTGGTATCCTCGCCGGCATGACTAAATCACTCCCCCTCAGCCTGATCGCGGCCCTCGGTGAAAACCGCGTGATCGGCGTCGACAACACCATGCCCTGGCACTTGCCGGGGGACTTCAAATACTTCAAGGCCACCACCCTGGGCAAGCCGATCATCATGGGTCGCAAGACCTGGGATTCTCTCGGTCGTCCGCTGCCGGGTCGCTTGAACATCGTGGTCAGCCGTCAGGCGGATTTGCGGTTGGAAGGCACGGAAGTCTACCCGTCGCTGGAAGCCGCCGTGGCTCGCGCCGAAGCATGGGCGAAGGAGCAAGGCGTCGATGAGCTGATGCTGATTGGCGGGGCGCAGTTGTATGCGCAAGGGTTGGCGCAGGCCGATCGCTTGTATCTGACGCGCGTAGCGCTGAGCCCGGAGGGGGATGCGTGGTTTCCGGAGTTTGATCCGGGCCAATGGAAGCTGGTGTCGAACGTTGTTAATCCGGCGGTGGATGACAAGCCGGCGTACAACTTCGAAGTCTGGGAAAAGGCCTGAGAGCTTCGCGAGCAAGCCCGCTCCCACAGTTGACCGCGTTGCCTGTAAGGACTCGGTCCAATGTGGGAGCGGGCTTGCTCGCGAAGAGGCCCGCTCAGTCGCTGAAAGACTTAAGCCTGCGCCAACGCCGAATGCTCATCCGCCTCCAGCAACGCCTTATCCGTCTGCTGCATCACCTGGCTGGTAATCGCCCCGGCCGTGATCGAACCACTCACGTTCAACGCCGTACGCCCCATATCGATCAACGGCTCAACCGAAATCAGCAGCGCTACCAGTGACACCGGCAAGCCCATGGCCGGCAACACGATCAGCGCGGCAAAGGTCGCACCACCGCCCACGCCCGCCACACCGGCCGAACTCAGGGTCACGATCGCCACCAGCGTCGCGATCCACAGCGGGTCCAACGGGTTGATGCCCACGGTCGGCGCTACCATCACCGCCAACATCGCTGGATACAAACCCGCGCAACCGTTCTGGCCGATGGTCGCGCCGAACGAAGCGGCGAAACTGGCCACCGATTGCGGAATGCCCAGACGGCTGGTCTGCGCTTCGATGCTCAGCGGAATGGTCGCGGCGCTCGAACGGCTGGTGAAGGCGAAGGTCAGCACCGGCCAGATCTTGCGGAAGAAGCGCAGCGGGTTGATCCCGGCGGCCGAGACCAGCGCGCCGTGGACCACGAACATCAGCCCCAGGCCGATGTACGACACCACGACAAAACTGCCGAGCTTGATGATGTCCTGCAGGTTGGAGCCAGCCACCACTTTGGTCATCAGCGCCAGCACGCCGTACGGGGTCAGCTTCATCACCAGGCGCACCAGGCGCATCACCCAGGCTTGCAGGGTGTCGATGGCGTTGATCACTTTCTGACCTTTCTCGACATCGTCCTTCAGCAGTTGCAGTGCCGCGACACCGAGGAACGCGGCGAAAATCACCACGCTGATGATCGAGGTCGGCTTGGCCCGCGTTAGGTCGGCGAACGGGTTTTGCGGGATGAACGACAGCAGCAGTTGCGGCACATTCAGGTCGGCGACCTTGCCGGCGTAGTCAGTCTGAATGGTTTGCAGACGCGCCATTTCCTGGGTGCCGGCGACCAGGCCTTCGGCGGTGAGGCCGAACAGGTTGGTCAGGCCGATACCGATCAACGCCGCGATGGCAGTGGTGAACAGCAGCGTGCCGATGGTCAGGAAACTGATTTTGCCCAGTGACGAGGCATTGTGCAGACGGGCCACGGCGCTGAGGATCGAAGCGAACACCAGCGGGATGACGATCATTTGCAGCAGTTGCACGTAACCGTTGCCCACCAGATCGAACCAGCCGATCGAGGCTTTGAGCACCGGGTTGCCGGTCCCGTAAACCGTATGCAAAGCGACACCGAACACCACGCCCAGCACCAGGGCGAGCAGGACTTTTTTCGCCAGGCTCCAAGTGGTGTGGCGGGTTTGCGCCAGACCGAAGAGCAGGGCGAGGAACACCAGCAGATTGAGAATCAGCGGCAGATTCATTGGAACTCCCATTAGACATGTGCGAACTGCCTTCCGGGGCAGCTGCGAACCGGCAAGCCTAACAGCTTGAAATCTAATGAATTAATATCAAAAACGTCTTGAAACTGTCGTTTTTGGAATAAGCGCATGTCGCTGTGGGGGATGCATCTGGCGTGATGGGTACGCTAGCGGTCGCTGACAGACGAGGACTGTCACAGGTATTTGTTAGCGTCGATGTTTTTCATGCACGGAGAAGCGTTGATGAAATTCGCACCGAAATTTCTGGCAGCAGCAATCTGCATTGGCCTCGCAAGCCAGGCATTGGCGACTGATCTGAAACATTGGCCAGCCGATCAGGCCAAGGCCCTGGACGCGATGATCGCGGCCAACGCCAACAAGGGTAACTACGCGGTGTTCGACATGGACAACACCAGTTACCGCTACGACCTCGAAGAGTCGTTGCTGCCGTTCATGGAAAACAAGGGCCTGATCACCCGCGAAAAACTCGATCCCTCCCTGAAACTGATGCCGTTCAAGGACACCGCCGACCACAAGGAAAGCCTGTTCAGCTACTACTACCGCCTCTGCGAAGTCGACGACATGGTGTGCTACCCATGGGTCGCCCAGGTGTTTTCCGGCTTCACCCTCAAGGAACTCAAGGGCTACGTCGATGAGTTGATGGCGTCGGGCAAACCGGTACCCGCTACTTATTATGAGGGCGACGTGGTCAAGACCCTCGACGTCAACCCGCCGAAAATCTTCACCGGCCAGCAAGAGCTCTACAACAAGCTGATGGAGAACGGCATCGAGGTGTACGTGATGACTGCCGCCTCCGAAGAACTGGTGCGCATGGTCGCGGCCGATCCGAAGTACGGCTACAACGTCAAACCGCAGAACGTGATCGGCGTGTCGATGCTGCTCAAGGACCCGAAAACCGGCGAACTCACCACCGCCCGCAAACAGATCACCGCCGGCAAGTACGACGAAAAGGCCAACCTCGACCTCCAACTCACCCCTTACCTGTGGACCCCGGCCACCTGGATGGCCGGCAAGCAGGCGGCCATCCTGACCTACATCGACGAATGGAAAAAACCAGTCCTGGTCGGCGGCGATACGCCGACCAGCGACGGCTACATGCTGTTCCACAGCGTCGACGTGGCCAAGGGCGGCATCCACCTGTGGGTCAACCGCAAGGACAAATACATGACCCAGATCCAAGGCATGATGGCCAAGAACGCCGCGGCCCAGGCCAAGGAAGGGCTGCCGGTGACGGCGGACAAGAACTGGGTGGTGGTGACGCCGCAGGAGATTCAGTAAGCGAAACCAGGCTCGCTCTCACTGCGAACCGGGATAAATGTGCGAGCCTGCTCGGGAATGCAGGGCGTCATACAGCTTTGATGGTGAATGTGCCGGCCTCTTCGCGGGCAAGCCCGCTCCCACAGGTTTTGTGGTGAAACGCAGATTGTGCAAACACCAAAGATCCCTGTGGGAGCGGGCTTGCCCGCGAAGAGGCCAGTCGACATAGCATCAAGGTTCAGGGGTGATCGACATTTTCTGACAGTCAGAACCTGCACATTCTTGCGTAACGGACTACGACTACTTCAGAATCCGCCGACTTGTGCACCTGGGTGCCGGCTTCTATCGTTTGCCGGTCGCTGCTCATCAGCGATCGGGTTTGGTAGCCCGGATTTTCCAGGCGCGTAGCTACACCGTTGGCAGGTTTTTTCGTCTCTGCTTTATGGTGGTCATGCGTGGGGCGTTTTCGAACGCGCCGGGTTCCTGGACCGGTCTACCAACCTGCGTATGGCCGCCACCTTTCGTTTGGTAGCGAAGGTGATGGCTCCTATATTCCAGGAGATTCATCAATGCTGAAAATCACCCCCGATCCACCGGAAACCGACGACCTGTACGCCCGCGTCAACGCCACCCCGCGCAAACCCAGCCATACATTTGTGGTCGCGCCCGACCTCGATACCGAAACCCTGCTGGTCCACGCCTGCGAATCCCTCGCCTCGGCCAGTGTCATGACCAGTGATTTCGCCGCGCTGCTGGAAGGCACTCAGCGCAGCACGATGCTGGGCATTGCGCAGATCATCATGTTGGGTGAGCTGGCAGTGAATCAGGCGCTGGATAACCTCGACCCGCAGCAATAACCTGCAGTTTTGATCAGGCAAAAAAATGCCCCGCACATGGCGGGGCATTTTTATGGGCGGCGGTTAAGGCTTACAGACCGTCCAGCATCGCCTTGTTGCGTACCGCACCCTTGTCGGCGCTGGTGGCCAGCAGGGCGTAGGCTTTCAGGGCGGTGGTCACTTTGCGTGGACGCACTTCCACCGGTTTCCAGCCTTTCTTGTCCTGCTCGACGCGGCGGGCAGCCAGTTCGGCGTCGCTGATCAACAGGTTGATCGAGCGGTTCGGAATGTCGATCAGGACTTTGTCGCCGTCCTGCACCAGACCGATCGCGCCGCCGGCCGCAGCTTCTGGCGAAGCGTGGCCGATGGACAGGCCCGAAGTGCCGCCGGAGAAGCGGCCGTCGGTGAGCAGGGCGCAGGCTTTGCCCAGGCCCTTGGATTTCAGGTAGGAGGTCGGGTACAGCATTTCCTGCATGCCCGGGCCGCCTTTCGGACCTTCGTAGCGAATGATGACGATGTCGCCTTCCTTCACTTCGTCGGCGAGGATGCCGCGTACCGCGCTGTCCTGGCTCTCGAAGATCTTCGCGTTGCCTTCGAACACGTGGATC
This sequence comes from Pseudomonas sp. KK4, assembly GCF_001984065.1. Lineage (GTDB taxonomy): Bacteria > Pseudomonadota > Gammaproteobacteria > Pseudomonadales > Pseudomonadaceae > Aquipseudomonas. The sequence continues at coordinate 44,891 of NZ_LYVP01000024.1, read as the reverse complement.
GACTCATCGACGCCGGCAGTTTTCACCACGCAGCCGTCCAGGGCGATGTTGCCGTACAGCACGGCCAGGCCGCCCTCTTTGGAATACGCGTGCTCGACACTGCGGATGCAGCCGTTTTCACGGTCGTCGTCCAGGGTTTCCCAGCGGGTCGACTGGCTGAACGCGGTTTGCGTCGGGATGCCTGCCGGGCCGGCCTTGAAGAAGTGGTGCACCGCTTCGTCGGTGGTCTGGGTGATGTCCCACTTGGCGATGGCTTCTTCCATGCTGCGGCTGTGTACGGTCGGCAGCTGCGTGTGCAGCAGGCCGCCACGGGCCAGCGAGCCGAGGATGCTGAAGATCCCGCCGGCACGGTGCACGTCTTCCATGTGGTACTTCTGGATGTTCGGCGCGACCTTGCACAGTTGCGGCACGTGACGGGAAAGACGGTCGATGTCGCGCAGGTCGAAATCGATCTCGGCTTCCTGGGCGGCGGCCAGCAAGTGCAGGATGGTGTTGGTGGAACCGCCCATGGCGATGTCCAGGGTCATGGCGTTTTCGAACGCCTTGAAGTTGGCGATGTTGCGCGGCAGCACCGACTCATCGTTGTCGCCGTAGTAACGCTTGCACAGGTCGACGATGGTGCGGCCGGCCTGCAGGAACAACTGCTCGCGGTCGCTGTGGGTGGCCAGGGTCGAACCGTTGCCCGGCAAGGCCAGGCCCAGGGCTTCGACCAGGCAGTTCATCGAGTTGGCAGTGAACATGCCGGAGCACGAACCGCAGGTCGGGCAGGCGCTGCGCTCGTACTCGGCGACTTTCTCGTCAGAAGCGCTGGAGTCGGCGGCGATCACCATGGCGTCGACCAGATCGAGGCCGTGGCTGGCCAGTTTGGTCTTGCCGGCTTCCATCGGGCCGCCGGACACGAAGATCACCGGGATGTTCAGGCGCAAGGCGGCCATCAGCATGCCGGGGGTGATCTTGTCGCAGTTGGAGATGCAGACGATGGCGTCGGCGCAGTGGGCATTGACCATGTACTCGACGGAGTCGGCGATGATCTCGCGGCTCGGCAGCGAATAGAGCATGCCGTCGTGACCCATGGCGATGCCGTCGTCCACGGCGATGGTGTTGAATTCTTTGGCTACGCCGCCTGCGCGTTCGATTTCGCGGGCGACCAGTTGGCCCAGGTCCTTGAGGTGGACGTGGCCCGGTACGAACTGGGTGAAGGAGTTGGCAATGGCGATGATCGGCTTTTTGAAGTCGTCATCTTTCATCCCCGTGGCGCGCCACAGTGCGCGGGCGCCGGCCATGTTGCGGCCGTGGGTGGATGTTTTCGAGCGGTAATCAGGCATGAAGCACTCCGGGCGGCTAATCAGGTATCAAAAGGGAAGTGAGCTTCTAGTGACGTCTGGAACACTCAGAAATGGCCGTGTGTACAGAAGTTGCCGATAACTTTGCGGGATCGCCGCGCGCTTCAGCTTGAGCTCATAAACCCGCCGGGGATGACTGGCGATGAATGTCGCGATTCTACACGGCTGGTGGCTGGAGGGAATGCCTGCAAGCGTTCACGAGACGTGCGGAAAGCCACAACCCTGCAGGAGCGAGCTCGCGATGGACTCGAGAACACTGTGGGGTGTCAGGTTTCCAGCGTTATCGTTGGCGTCCATCGCGAGCGAGCTCGCTCCTACAGGGGGCGCGGCGGTTGATCAGCGCGTTCAACCCCAGGCCTGTTGCACTCAGGGTCAGGAAGCACAGGGACAGGGCTGCGGTCAGGTCTTCGGACGCGAGATTGATCACCATACTGATCACGCCACCGCACAGGAAAATCATCACGCCGCCGACCGAGGAGGACGTACCGGCATCCTGCGGATAGAGGCTCATGGCTTTGGAGTTGGCGATAGGCCTGGCGATCGTGGTGCCGGCGGTACAAATGAGCATCGGGACCAAGACTGCCGCCGCCGTGAGGCCGAACTGATTCGCCAGCCACAGCATGATCAACCCGCACAGTGCGATCAGCACCAGGCCGATAACGATCTGCGAATTGGCCGACAGACGCCGATGCAGCGCGCTGGCAACGATCCCGCCAAACACGTACGCCACGCCATACAGCAGCAATGCCCAGGCATATTCATAGGGCGAGAATGCGAGACGCTCCATGAAAATGATGGGCGAGATGACGATGAATGAAAAATGGCAGGCGAACGCCAGGCCCGAAATAAGCCAATAACCCATGAAACGTAGATCAGAGCACAGCCGCCAATAGGCGCTGAAACAGCGCCCCGGCAACCCATCACGGCTGCGCGGGATGTCTTTGAGCATGACGCGGGCCTTCATCCAGACAATCCCGGCCAAGCTGATAAAGACATAGAAGCTGCCCTGCCAGCCCAGGTGCATTTGCAGCCAGGTTCCAAGCAGCGGCGATAGGGAAATGAACACGCCGCTGGCGGTGGTCATCCAGATCCTGATTCGCTGCTGTTCCTTGCCGACGAACAAATCCTGAATCAACGCCTGTGACAGCACAAAGGACCCGCAGCCCACTGCCTGGATAATCCGAAACAGCAGGAACTCGCTGTATTCGCGGGCCAGCAGGCAGCCCGTTGCACCGACAATCGTGATGGCGATACCGATCAGCAACAGGTTTTTGCGCCCCCACCAATCCGACAGCGGCCCGACAAGCACGACGGACAGCGCCAGGCCGATAGCGAACAGGCTGACGGATAGCGCGATGTCGGATGGGGAAGTGCGAAAGTGTTCAGCCAGCGCCGGGAAGGACGGCAGCACAACATCAAGTGGAAAGACGCCCAGCAGGGTCATTGTCATCAACAGCACAAGGGTCGGGGTTTTGCTCGTTTCACGTTGCGTCATTTTTCAGTCTGCTCGGTCCGTGAGAGAGGGCCGAGCATTGGATTGCCGAGGCATGAAGTCAACGTGGATTGGTGCAGGATCTTTCTGATTTTTTTGTAGGAGCGAGCTCGCTCGCGATGGTCGTCAACGATAACGTTGGCCGCCAGACACCCCGCGGTGTCTGGTCCTCCATCGCGAGCATGCTCGCTCCTACAGGGTGGGTGGGGGTTAGAGCCACATGGCGTCCCAGAGTGGATAGTCGCCGATCTGGTCTACGAGGCCGGCGCGTAGGGGGTTGGCGATGATGTATCGAGCGGCCAGCTTCAGATCGTCCTCCTTGCGCATGGCGCGGTCGAAGTAGCCTTTCTGCCATAGCCTGTCCGGCTGACCTCGCTTCAGGTTGATGGCGCGAGCACTTCGGGCTTTGGTGGCTTGCATCAGCTTCGGCAAATCACCGTTGTGCAATTCGACCAGCCAGTGAAAGTGATCCGGCATGACCACCCAGGCGATAGAGGTGGCATTGCCCGCTTCATGAGCTTTTCTGAATTCATGGACGAGAAGGCGCCCCATCCGCCAGTCCTTGAAGACTGGGCTTCGCTCGTGGGTCACTGCGGTGAGCAGATAGACGCGGCCATTTTCTGAGTGTCGGCCAGTACGTAAGTGGTTGCCGTGTGGCGTGCTGGACATTCCGTTGTCCTCCTCTGTGGTTGGAGGAGAAAACGTTAGACGCCACAGGGGAGGTTGTCGTAATGACAGAGAATCAAAATGTGTCGCTTTCTGTAGGAGCGAGCATGCTCGCGATGAACCCGAGAGCGCTGCGGGGTGTCAGGTTGCCAGCGTTATCGTTGGCGACCATCGCGAGCGTGCTCGCTCCTACAGGGAGCAGGTGGCTTAGCTGTTTGGCAGCAACCGGCAGGTGATGCTCTTGATGTAGCGGGTTTCGGCGATGGCTGGGTGGACCGGATGATCCGGGCCCTGGCCGCCGCGTTCGAGCATCTGGATGTTGCGGTCCAGGTGGCGGGCGCTGGTCAGGAGGATGTTTTGCAGGTCGTCTTCCGGCAGGTGCATCGAGCACGATGCGCTGAACAGGATGCCGTCCTTGGTCAGCAGGCGCATGGCTTGCTCGTTCAGGCGGCGGTAGGCGCCTTCGCCGTTTTTCATGTCTTTCTTGCGTTTGATGAACGCCGGCGGGTCGGCCACGATCACGTCGAAGCGTTCTTCACTGGCTTTGAGCTCTTTGAGCGCTTCGAAGACGTCGCCTTCGATGCAGGTCATTTTCTCGGCAAAGCCGTTCAGCGCGGCGTTGCGCTCGACACCGTCGAGGGCGAAGGCCGACGCGTCCACGCAGAACACTTCACTGGCGCCGAATGCCGCGGCTTGCACGCCCCAGCCGCCGATGTAGCTGTACAGGTCCAGCACGCGTTTGCCTTTGGCGTAAGGGGCCAGGCGGGCGCGGTTCATGCGGTGGTCGTAGAACCAGCCGGTTTTCTGGCCCTGGATGACCGGGGCTTCGAATTTCACGCCGTTCTCTTCCAGCGCCACCCACTCCGGCACCAGGCCGAACACGGTTTCGACGTAGCGGTTGAGGCCTTCGGCGTCACGGGCTGCCGAGTCGTTCTTGAACAGGATGCCGCTTGGCTTGAGCACTTGGGTCAGCGCCGCGATCACGTCTTCTTTGTGGGCTTCCATGGTCGCCGAAGCGATCTGCACCACCAGGATGTCGCCGAAACGGTCGACCACCAGGCCCGGCAGCAGGTCGGAATCGCCGTAGACCAGGCGATAGAACGGCTTGTCGAACAGGCGATCGCGCAGCGACAGGGCCACGTTCAGGCGGTGCACCAGCAGTGACTTGTCCAGCGGCAGCTTGATGTCGCGCGACAGCACACGGGCGCAGATCAGGTTGTTCGGGCTCATGGCGACGATGCCCAGCGGCTTGCCGCCGGCGGCTTCGAGGATCGCCTGATCGCCGGCCTTGAAACCGTGCAGAGGGGTGGCGGCTACATCGATTTCGTTGCTGTAGACCCACAAATGACCGTTGCGCAGACGACGGTCGGCGTTGGCTTTGAGGCGCAGGCTTGGCAGGGACATGACGTCGCTCCGGAAAAAAGAGCGGGAGTATAGCGTGTTGGGGCTGGTGGCAGGGATGAAGGGCGATGAAACGTTGATGGCCCCATCGCGGGCAAGCCTCGCTCCTACAGGGGAACACAGTCCAGTGTGGGAGCGGGCTTGCTCGCGAAGGCGGTTTTGAAGGCTACGCCGACAACAGCTCGATCAACTCGCGATTGAACGCCGGAATGTCATCCGGCTGGCGGCTGCTGATCAGCTTGCCGTCGGTGACCACTTCCTTGTCCACCCAATGGGCACCGGCGTTCACCAGGTCATCCTTGAGGGTCTTGTAGCTGGTCATGGTTTTGCCGTTGACCAGCCCGGCGGATACCAGCAGCCAGCCGCCGTGGCAGATCACGGCGATGGGTTTGCCGGCGGAGGTGCCCATCCTGACCAGGTGCTGGGCGTCCTGATCGATGCGGATGGTGTCGGCGTTCTGCACCCCGCCGGGCAGCACCACGGCGTCGTATTCATCGACGCTGGCCGAGCGGAATGTGCGGTCGACCGTGAAGTCATCGGCCGGTTTGTCGTGGTTCCAGCCTTTGACCTGGCCTTCCTTGGCCGAAAGGATGTCGACCTGGGCGCCGGCCTGTTCCAGCGCCTCTTTAGGGCCCGTCAGTTCGATTTGCTCGAAACCATCGGTGACCAGCATTGCCACGCGCTTGCCGTTGAGTGAATAGGACATGGATCTGCTCCCTGACTTTGTGATTGATTGCCCTAGGGCGTTACAAAGTCCGAAGCCGGCGCGTTAATGAAAGTTCCTCGCAAATGCTCGCTGGTATGTCGGATCCAACTTTTAGAAGCTAGAATCGGCGCCTGGCCCAGAGTGTGTACTTATGTCCCAAGAGTTGACGCCCGAACAGATCCAACAGTCCCTGCAAGGCATCAGCGTGCCTGCCCAACCGCAGATCATGGTGGATCTGCAGATGGAGCAGTACATGCCCGATCCGGATCTGGAAGTGATCGCCAAGCTGATTTCCCAGGATCCGGGGCTGTCCGGGGCCCTGCTGAAAATCGTCAATTCGCCGTATTACGGTCTGAGCAACAAGATTGCCTCGATCCAGCGCGCGGTGAACCTGCTGGGCAGTCGCTCGATCATCAACCTGATCAATGCGCAGTCGATCAAGGGCGAGATGAACGACGAGACCATCGTCACCCTCAACCGTTTCTGGGACACCGCGCAGGACGTGGCGATGACCTGCCTGACCCTGGCCAAGCGTATCGGCGTCCAGGCCGGCGACGAAGCCTACGCCCTGGGCCTGTTCCACGACTGCGGCGTGCCGCTGATGCTCCAGCGATTTCCCGACTACATGACGGTGCTCGAGCAGGCTTACGCCAACGCCGGCCCCGATTGCCGGGTGGTGGACACCGAGAACCAGGTGTACAACACCAACCATGCCGTGGTCGGTTACTACACGGCCAAGTCCTGGCGCCTGCCGGAGCACGTCACGGCCGCGATCGCCAATCACCACAATGCGTTGGCGATCTTCAGCGATGAATCCTCGCGCAACAGTTCGCTGAAGAACCTGTTGGGCATTTTGAAGATGGCCGAACACATTTGTGCGTCCTACCGGGTGCTGGGCAACCAGACCGAGGACCATGAATGGAACAGCATCGGCCCTCTGGTGCTCGATTACGTCGGTCTGTCGGATTACGATTTCGAAACCCTCAAGCAAACAATTCGCGACCTCGGCACTCACCGCTGAGTGCCGCCCCCCTCTTATTTATCGAAAAACACAAGCTCATGCCTGAACTGCCAGAAGTCGAAACCACCCGCCGCGGCATTGCCCCGCATCTGGAAGGCCAGCGCGTCAGCCGGGTGATCGTGCGTGACCGGCGCCTGCGTTGGCCGATTCCTGAAGATTTGGATGTGCGCCTGTCCGGCCAGCGTATCGTGCTGGTGGAGCGGCGCGCCAAGTACCTGCTGATCAACGCCGAAGTCGGCACCTTGATCAGTCACCTGGGCATGTCGGGGAATTTGCGGCTGGTGGAAGTCGGTCTGCCGGCGGGCAAGCACGAGCATGTGGACATCGAGCTGGAGTCGGGCCTGGCGCTGCGCTATACCGACCCGCGGCGATTTGGCGCGATGCTCTGGAGCCTCGACCCGCTCAACCATGAGCTGCTGATTCGCCTGGGGCCGGAGCCGCTGACCGACCTGTTTGACGGCGAGCGCTTGTTCCAGCTGTCCCGCGGGCGTTCGATGGCGGTCAAGCCGTTCATCATGGACAACGCGGTGGTGGTGGGCGTGGGCAACATTTATGCGACCGAGGCGCTGTTCGCCGCCGGGATAGACCCGCGTCGCGAAGCCAAGGGCATCTCCCGGGCGCGCTACCTGAAGCTGGCGATCGAGATCAAGCGCATCCTGGCCGCCGCCATCGAACGGGGTGGTACCACGTTGCGCGACTTTATCGGCGGTGACGGTCAGCCGGGCTACTTCCAGCAGGAGTTGTTCGTGTATGGCCGGGGTGCCGAGCCGTGCAAGGTCTGCGGCACGGAGCTGCGGGAAGTGAAGCTGGGGCAGCGCGCCAGCGTGTTTTGCCCACGCTGCCAGAGCTGATACGCCCGACGGTCTATAGTCAGTGTTCTGACTGATTTAGCCGAAGGACCGTGCCATGAAGCTGCATCAAACCCTCGCCGCCGTTCTGCTGTTGAGCGTCGGCACTTCTGTCGCCGCCAGCAGTGGCAGCGGCGATCCGCGCTACACCATCCAGAACCCGCCCGCGTACGCCATGATCGGTGACCTGTTGATTGCCCGGCCCTTGCTGGTGGTGGCAACGGTGATCGGTGCGGGAGTGTTTGTGGTGTCGTTGCCGTTCACCGCGCTGGGTGGCGGTGTGGGCGATGCGGGGCAGGCGTTGGTGGTGGACCCGGCGAGGGCGGCGTTCGTGCGGTGTTTGGGGTGTATCGGGGAGGGGTTTGAGCAGCGGGAGTGAGTCAGTTACATCTTCGTTGTGGCTACTGACGCCTTCGCGAGCAAGCCCGCTCCCACACTGGAATGCGTTCCCTCTGTGGGAGCGGGCTTGCTCGCGAAGAGGCCGGCACAAACGCTATAAAAACTTCTGGCTCAAGCCTTACCGGTAATCTTGCGGTACTTCTCCATCAACTGTTCTTCAGTCTCCGGATGGGCTTCGTCCAGCGGAATGCAGTCGACCGGGCAGACCTGTTGGCACTGCGGTTCGTCGTAGTGGCCGACGCACTGAGTGCACAGGTTCGGGTCGATCACGTAGATCTCTTCGCCTTGGGAAATGGCGGCGTTCGGGCATTCGGGTTCGCAGACGTCGCAGTTGATGCAATCGTCGGTGATGATCAGGGACATGCTAACTCCAGCCGGGGCGGCGGGCCCGGGCGCGATGAATCGATTCGCGCAATTGTGCCGCATTGGCGCTGCAGGAGCCAGCTTGCTGGCGATGAACCCGACAACGCCCCAGGTTTCCAGCGTTATCGCTGATGGCCATCGCGAGCAGGCTCGCTCCCACAGTTTGCAGGGGTTATTTCTTGAAGCGTTCGGTCAGGGCGTCCGCCACCGCAGGGTGCACGAACTTGGTGATATCGCCGCCCAGGGCTGCGATTTCACGGACCAGCGTCGAGGAAATGAACGAATAGCGCTCCGACGGGGTAAGGAACAGACTTTCCACGTCCGGGGCCAGTTGCCGGTTCATGTTGGCCAGCTGGAATTCGTATTCGAAGTCCGACACCGCGCGCAGGCCACGCAGGAACACGTTGGCGTTCTGCTCTTTGGCGAAGTGCGCCAGCAGGGTCGAGAAGCCGACGACTTCTACGTTCGGCAGATGCTTGGTGACCTCGCGGGCCAGCTCCACACGCTGTTCCAGGGGAAACAACGGGTTTTTCTTCGGGCTGGCGGCGACGGCAATGATCACGTGATCGAACAGGCGCGAGGCGCGTTCGACCAGATCGCCATGGCCCTTGGTAATAGGGTCGAAGGTACCTGGGTACAACACTCGGTTCATCGCGGCGTCCTGGCGGGAGTGCGTTGGGGAGTCGGATGGTATCGCAGCCGTACCGGTCGGCCAAGTCGGCTGTGGGGTAAGAAAGCACTATAGACGATGGGAATGTTCCTCGTTTTCATGGGTTTTTCAAACGTTCGGCCAGGGATGTCGCCAGTTGCGCGGTCAGTCCATAGACGGATAATTGCGGGTTTGCGCCAATGCTGGTGGGGAACAGCGAGCCGTCATGGATCGACAGATTGCCCAGTTGATGATGACGGCCGAGGCTGTCGGTCACCGCGTTTTTCGGATCTTCGCCCATGGCACAACCGCCCATCACGTGGGCGCTGCCCAGGCGTGTGCGGTACAACTCAAGGCCCAGGCCGTCGATCAGCGTGCGTGCTTCGGCCAGGGTTTTCACGTAGCGCGCATCGGCGTGCATCGGCATCACAGCCCTGGCGCCCCCGGCGAACTGGATCTCGGCCATGCTGTGAAAGGCCCGGCGCAGGCCGTCCCAGGCATAAGGCGAGATTTGATAATCGAGCACCGGGGTGTCGTCGCCGCGCAACTCGACGCTGCCGCCCTGGCTGTCCGGGTGAAAACCGTCGCGCAGCAGCGCCAGCATGGCGTGGGTATGGGGCAGGTTGGTCATGTGTTGCGCATTATCCTGACCGAAACCGCCAAGCAGGGTCGCGGCCAGCGCCGGGTGCAGGGGTGGGACCTCCAGTTTGTAGGCCATTTTGCCGGTGGTACCGTCCTGCCATTGAAAATGGTCGGAGTAGATCGACTGCGGCGCGCCGTAGAACGGGTTGACCACTTCGTCGAACAGGGCGGCGGACATGTTCACCGGGTGCAGGAAGGTGCGTTTGCCCAGGCGTTGATGCGGGTCGGGCGCCCCGGAGCGCATCAACAACCCCGGGCTGTTGATACCGCCGCCGGCCAGTACGTAATGTCGTGCCTTGACCGTAATCTTGCGGCCGGTGGGCTCGACGCAGCGCTCGTCCATCGCCACGCATTGCAGGCCGGTGACCTGGTCGCCGTGGATCAGCAGCTTTTCGGCGCGGGCCAGGTAGAGCAGTTCGCCGCCCTTTTCCAGGGTGGCCGGAATGGTGGTGACCATCATCGACTGCTTGGCATTGGTCGGGCAGCCCATGCCGCAGTAGCCCAGGTTCCAGCAACCGCGCACGTTGCGCGGGATGACATGCCAGCTGTAGCCGAGCTTTTCGCAGCCCTTGCGGATCACGTCGTTGTTGGCGTTGGGCGGCACCCTCCACGGTGCGACGCCCAGGCGCTGTTCCATTTTTTCGAACCAGGGCGCCATTTCTGTCGGGCTATGGCCCTTGACGCCGTGCTCCTTGGCCCAGTGCTCCAGGGTCGGCTCCGGTGTGCGGAAACTGGAGGTCCAGTTGATCAGCGTGGTGCCGCCTACGGCCCGGCCTTGCAGGATGGTGATCGCACCGTCCTTGCTCATGCGGCCGATGCCTTCCTGATAGAGGCTGGCGTAGGCCTGGTCTTCGAGCATCTTGAAGTCGCTGCTGGTCTTGAGCGGTCCTTCCTCGATCAGCAGCACTTTGTAGCCGGCCGCGCTGAGGATTTCCGCCGTGGTCCCGCCGCCGGCACCGCTGCCGATGATCGCCACATCCGCCTCGAGGGTCAGGTCCTGGGTCAGTTGCGCGCCGTTGTGGGTTTTCCAGCCACGGGCCATGCCTTCGCGGAACGGGTCGGGTACGGGCATCTTCATTCTCTTTTTATTTTGAGTGTGCAGTGAGGCGGCTGACGCCATCGCGGGCAAGCCTCGCGCCTACCGTTGTCGAGGTGAACCACCCTGTGGTGAACGACATCGGACACTGTGGGAGCGGGCTTGCTCGCGAAGGGGGCGACACGGTCTCAAACCGTCGGCGGCCCCGGATACCCGCAATGCGCCCACGACTCCTTGCGCCCATACCAGGCCATCATCACCAATTGCAGCAATGAGCTATGCCCCATGCGCAACAGGCTCAGCGAGCTGTTTTCCCAGCGATGGAGGAAGCGCCTCATATCATTGGCGCTGGCGTTTTCCCAACTGCCCCAGATGCCGGTCAGCGGGCCGCGAGTGACCGCCATGCCGAGCACATCGAACAGTTGCCGGGTCAGCTTGAGCATCTGCGGTGACAGGTGATCGAGGTTGTAGTCCAGGCTTTTCAAGGTCTCGTCGACAGCCGCAGGCATGCGTTCTTCGGTCACGGCACCGTCGAGCATCACCGGGACTAGCGCGCGCAAAAACAGCAGGTCACCCCTGCGCAGTACGGCGAATCCGCTTTCTGCAACGCTCGACGAACAACCACTGAGGCTGGCGCTCAACCCCGCGGTGGTGAGAAAGGCGCTGGCGCCCAGGCTGAACTTGAGCAGGTCGCGCCGTGACAGCGCGGGAGTATCGGACAGGCTTGGGCTCATTATTGTTATTACCCGATGGCGTTGAGCGTTAGCGAATGAACAGCTTCTGGATGAGTTTCTGGATGGACTTGCCGTAGGGCGGGTAGATCAGTTTCGCCGCGTTGAAGCGCTCTTTGATCAACACACCCTTGGCCTTGCTGAAGGTCAGGAAACCTTCGTGACCGTGGTAATGGCCCATGCCCGAGGCGCCGATGCCGCCGAAGGGCATGTCGTCCTGGGCGACGTGCAGCAGGGTGTCGTTCAGGCACACGCCACCGGAATGGGTTTCGTGCAGCACGCGCTGCTGTTCGCGTTTGTTGTAGCCAAAGTAGTACAGCGCCAGTGGGCGCGGGCGCTGATTGATGTAGGCAAACGCCTGGTCGAGATCCTTGTACGGCACGATCGGCAACAGCGGGCCGAAGATTTCGTCCTGCATCACCGTCATCTCGTCGCTGACGTTGAGCAGCAGGCTGTGCGCCATGCGGCGACCCTGGCCCTGTTCGAACATCGGAATCAGCAAGGCGCCCTTGCTGGTGGCATCACTGAGGTAACCGTTGAGGCGCGCCAGCTGTCGGTCGTTGATGATGGCGGTGTAGTCCGGGTTGTCGGCCAGTGTCGGAAAAAAAACCTGAACCGCCTGGCGATAGGCTTCGACGAACGAACCGACACGATCTTCCGGCACCAGCACATAGTCCGGGGCCACGCAGGTCTGGCCGGCGTTGAGGGTCTTGCCGAAGGCGATGCGCTCGGCGGCGTCCTTGAGCGGCACATCGTGGGACACGATGGCGGGAGACTTGCCGCCCAACTCCAGGGTCACTGGGGTCAGGTTTTCCGCCGCCGCGCGCATCACGTGCTTGCCAATGCTGGTGGCGCCGGTGAACAGCAAATGATCGAAGCGCAGCCTGGAAAACGCCACACCGATATCGGCTTCGCCCAACACCACGCACACCAGGTCTTCGGGGAAGATCCGCGCCAGCAACTGCTTCATCAGCAAGCCGGTGGCGGGGGTGGATTCGCTGAGTTTGAGCATCACCCGGTTGCCTGCCGACAACGCGCCGACCAACGGCCCGATGGCAAGGTACAGCGGGTAGTTCCACGGCACGATCACGCCGACCACGCCCAGCGGCTGATAAACCACTTTGGCCGAGGCTGGCTGAAAGGCCACGCCGACTTTGCGCCGCGAAGGACGCATCCAGCCCTTGAGGTGGCGGCTGGCGTAATGGATGCCATGCAGGCTGGGCATCAACTCGGCGAGCAGGGTTTCATCGGCGCTGCGATGGCTGAAATCCTGGCTGATCGCATCGATCAGGGCCTGGCGCTCGCTGTCGAGCAGGTCACGCAATGCCTTGAGCCATTGCAGGCGTTGCGCCGCTGGCGGCATGGGGTTGGCGGCATAGGCGGCGCGCTGCGCGTCGAACAGGGATTGGAGCTCTGCCAGAGGGTTCTGCAGATCTTGCAGGTAGGAAATTTCAGCAGTCATGGTCGGCTCCGGATTTTATTCTAGTGAGGCATCTTTTAGAGTTTATGCTCTATAAAGTCAAATGACATACTGGCGCAGCTTTGTTTTATCCGGATCCGGATAGGTCGTAAGATGCCCGTCAACGCACTCTGAATTTAAGCTCAAGCCATGGCCCCACGAATAAAAACAAGCGAGCGCATCGTGCAGAACAGCCTCGAGCTGTTCAATCAGCAGGGCGAGCGCAGCATCAGCACCAACCATATCGCTGCCCACATGGAGATTTCTCCGGGCAATCTGTACTACCACTTCCCCAACAAGCAGGCGATCATCGCCGTGCTGTTCAGCGAGTATGAAGCGCTGGTGGACAGCTTTCTGCGCCCGCCCCAGGGGCGCGCGGCCACGGTGGAAGACAAGCGCTACTACCTCAAGGAACTGCTATCGGCCATGTGGCGATACCGATTCCTGCACCGCGACCTCGAGCACCTGCTCGACAGCGATGCCGAACTCGCCTCGCGCTATCGACGCTTTTCCCAGCGCTGCCTGATTCAGGGGGCCGCCATCTACAAAGGCTTCGTCGCCGCCGGGATCCTGACCATGGACAAGGTGCAGATTGAATCCCTGACCCTCAATGCCTGGATCATCCTCACGTCCTGGGTGCGCTTTTTGTGCACCACCCGGGAAAACTCCAGCCACCTGAGCGAGCAGGCGATCAAGCGTGGCGTCTATCAGGTGCTGGTGCTGGAGGCCGGCTTCGTCACGGATGAGGCCCGCAAAGAGGTCAACGCGCTGTTCGAAGAGTTCTATGTACCGCTGGCCCAGGCGCTGGAAGAAACGGCGCGCTAAGCAGTACGATCCAGACCCGGTTTAATCACAGGAGCCCGTTATGCCCATTGCGCAACTGATCAGCCCGCAAGCGTTGGACCTGAAAAAGGAGCAGCCGGGGCTGGTGATTCTGGATTGTCGTTTTGCCCTCGAAGACCCGGACTACGGGCAGCGCAGTTATGCCGAAGGCCATATCGCCGGGGCCCGTTTTGCTGATCTGGAGCGTGATCTGAGCGGCAAAGTGGTCAAGGGTGTGACCGGGCGCCACCCGCTGCCCGAACCGGCCGAGCTGATCGAGCGCCTGCAGGCCTGGGGCATCGACAACGACTGTGACGTGGTTTTGTACGATGACGGCCCCGGTGCCTTTGCGGCGCGGGCCTGGTGGTTGCTGGCATGGCTGGGCAAACGTGAGGGCGTGTTCATCCTTGATGGCGGGCTAAAGGCCTGGCATGGGGCGGGGCTGCCGTTGAGCCTCGATGCGCCATCCACTGGCCGTGGCAGCTTTACCGGGGCGCCGGACAATGCACTGATCCTCAGCGCCGAACAACTTCAGCAGCGTCTTGGTCAGCCCGAGATGACGTTGATCGACGCCCGTGCCCTGCCGCGCTTCAAGGGCGAAGTAGAACCCATCGATCCGGTGGCCGGGCATATCCCCGGTGCGCAATGCGCGGCGTTTACCGACAACCTGGGCGGCGACGGGCGTTTTTTGCCGACAGATCAGCTCAAGCAGCGGTTCGCCGCGAAACTGGGCGATCGCTCACCCAATGATCTGGTGGCGTACTGCGGGTCCGGTGTGACGGCGTGCCACAACCTGTTTGCCTTGTGCCTGGCAGGTTACCCGCTGGGGGCACTGTATGCGGGGTCGTGGAGTGAGTGGATCAACGATCCGGCTCGCGGGATTGCCACCGGCACCTGATCACCGCAATCCCTCCTGTGGGAGCGGGCTTGCTCGCGAAAGCGGAGTTCCAGTCAATATTGATGTCGACTGACACACTGCTTTCGCTAGCAAGCCCGCTCCCACATCAGGAATATGTCGTCAGTACTTGCCGGGCACTTCGATACGCCCCCGGCCCAACCCCATACGCCTGCTTGAACTGCCGACTCAAATGACTCTGATCGGCAAAGCCCAGCTGCGTCGCGACCTCCAGCGGTAAGCACCCACTTTGCAACAATGCCCGTGCGCGGGCGATGCGCTGCTGCATCAGCCAGGTGTGCGGCGGCATGCCGGTGGCTCGGCGGAACACCCGCGCGAAATGAAAGGGCGACAGGTTCACCGCTGCCGCCAGTTCCTCCAGCGACGGCGGCGCCGCCAGTTGTGCGTGCAGCAGATCCTTGGCTTGCGTGACTGCCCGGTGTTCCTTGCCCGGTTGGCCAACATCGGCAACTGCTGCATGACGCTGTAGCAACGACAGCATCAGTTCACGCCAGGCCGTCTGCTGTTGCAGCGCCGTGGCGGGGCTTTCCAACAGACGATGCAACTGGCAGAAACCGCTCACCAGATCCGGATCGCGATACAGCGTCGCGCCGAACGCCGGCAAGTTGTGCGTCGGCAATTCGAGTTCATCGAGCAAGGAAAGGACCTGCCCACTGTCCGGATAAAACGCCCGGTACAGCCAACCGTCTTCCGTGCCCTTGTGGCCGGTATGCAGTTCATCCGGGTTGATCAGCACCAGCGTGCCACTGCCGGCCAGATGCTCGGCGCCGCGATAGCGGTAGCGCTGGGCGCCGGCCATGATCATGCCGATCACGTAGCCATCGTGCACATGGGGCGCGAAACGGTGCTCGATGTAGCGCGCCGACAGCAATTCGACCCCGGCCAGCGGCGGCGTTTGCCAGAAGCGGATCGATTCGCCCTGATTGACGTCCATGACCTAGGCGCGTCCCACGGTGGCCAGCCATTGGGGGATACGCCGCTCGAGGTAGTAACCCGGTTGCCGGAACGTACCGTCGACAAAACCCACGTGACCGCCCCGGGCCTGCAGCTCGAACTGTGTACTTGTGGACAACTCCTCGGCTTGCGGCAGGCTATGGGGAAACACAAAGGGATCGTCAGCTGCCTGGATGATCAGGGTCGGCGTACGGATTTGTCCCAGAAAGTAGCGACTCGATGCCCGGCGGTAGTAGTCCTCGGCATCGACGAAACCATTGAGCGGCGCGGTCACCCGGCCATCGAAATCCCAGAAGGTACGCAGGTTTTCCAGCGAGCCCAGCGCCGCCAGGGCAGCCAGGCCATCCTCGCGTCCGTCATGCTGGAACTGGCGCTGCTTGTTTTTGATGTAGGCCAGCATCTCGCGCATGAAGTGCGCCTGATAGACCTTTGAGAAGCCCTGGCCGATACGGTCGGCGCACTGGTCCAGGCGAAACGGCACCGACACCGCCACCGCGCCGAGCACGCCGCTGTCGCTGCCGGTCTCGCCCAAGTGCTTGAGCAGGACATTGCCACCCAGTGAATACCCTACGGCGTAAAGCGGCGCGAGCGGGCGTTTGGCCCGCAAATGCCTGATGGTTTCGGCCAGGTCTTCGCTGGCGCCGGAATGGTAGCTGCGGGGCAGCAGGTTGGGCTCGCCGGAGCAGCCGCGCCAGTTCAGCGCAACGCTGGCCCAGCCCCGGTCGCCCAGCACCTTTTGCATCCCTGCCACATAAGGCGAGTTCGAAGAGCCGGTCAGCCCGTGCAATACCAGCACCAGCGGCGCATCGGCGCTGTGCGGGCCGTGCCAGTCGAGGTCGAGGAAGTCGCCGTCCTCGAGCCACAAGCGCTCACGCTCGCGTTCGATGTGAGTGGTTTTGCGCCACAGCGGTCCCCACAAGGTCTGCACGTGCGGGTTGCCGAGGCCGAAGGCGGGGGTGAAGCGTTCTGACGGTTGGGACACGATTGTTCTCGAAGCAGCGGCGCACGCCTGGATGACAGTGTGCGCCTTGTTCAGGCCGGCCGATCAGCCGGCGATCTCTGCCATACGTTGCCACAACGAATAATAGACCCGCCCGGATTTTTGCTCTCGGTGCAGGCGCCAGTTGCCCGGCAGGCCGAGGGTCGACGGCGCGGTTTCGCTCTCGGTATACACCCAGGCATCCTCGGCCAGCCACTGGCGCTCTTCGAGCAGCTTGCAGACGGCGGGCAGCAGGTTCTGGTTGAACGGCGGGTCGAGGAACACCAGGTCGTAGGCCGTGGCCGTCTGGGTTTCCAGGTAGCGCAAGGCATCGGCGGTCTGCACCTGGCCAGTGGTGCAGCGCAGTGTGCCCAGATGTTCCTTCAGGCTGGACACGGCGAGGCTGCTGGCGTCCAGCGCCTGGCCCATGGCCGCGCCACGGGACAAGGCTTCGAGGAACAGCGCGCCGCTGCCGGTGAACGGGTCGAGCACCTTGGCGCCGGGCACGTAAGGCGCCAGCCAGTTGAACAGGGTTTCACGCACCCGATCCGGTGTCGGACGCAGGCCCGGGGCGTCGGGGAAGCTCAACTTGCGGCTGCGCCATTCGCCGCCGATGATGCGCAACTGGTTCACGCCGTTGTGCACGTTGTGAACAGGTTTTTTGGGTCGGGAAGTGGCCATTAATGCTCCGGAACCCCGAGCGGCTGCTCGGCAGGTTTATCAGATGGGGCCGGTAACGGCTTTTGCGGCACGGTCGGGCCAGCGCTGACGATGACCATTTTGTCCGTGCTCAGATGTTTGTTCAGTGCGGCTTTGACTTGCTCGACGGTCAGGTTCTGGGACTGTTGCATGAAGTCCTCCAGATGACTGAGCGGCAGGTTGTAGAAGCCGATCGCACCCAGTTGACCGACGATGTCGGCGTTGCTGGCGGTGGACAGCGGGAAGCTGCCGGCCAGTTCGCGCTTGGCATCGTCGAGTTCTTTTTCGGTCGGGCCGGTCTTAAGGTAGTCGGCGAGCACGTCCTGTACCAGCTTGAGGGTGCCTTCGCTCATTTCGGCGCGGGTCTGCAGGTTGATCATGAACGGACCACGGGCCTGCATCGGGGTGAAGCCCGAATACACACCGTAGGCCAGGCCACGTTTCTCGCGCACTTCGCTCATCAACCGGGTGCCGAAACCGCCACCGCCGAGAATCTGGTTGCCCATCGACAGCGCGGCGTAGTCCGGATCATCGCGGTCGATGCCCAGTTGCGCGAGCATCAGGTTGGTCTGCTTGGACGGAAACTCGATGTGGCCGATGCTGGCCTTCGGCTCGGCCGGTTGCGGGATCTTCGGCAACGCCGGGCCTTTTGGCAGCGCTGCAGATACCTGCGCGGCAATGGCTTCGGCTTCGGCACGGGACAGGTCGCCGACCAGCGCGATGACCACGTTGCCCGCCGCGTAGGCTTTCTGATGGAACTCGCGCAGTTGCTCCAGGGTGATGGCCGGAACGCTTTTCGCTGTGCCATCGCTGGCGTGGGCGTACGGGTGATCGCCGTACAGGCGGTTCATCAACTCGAGGCTGGCCAGTTTGCCGGGGTTCTGTTTCTGGTATTCGAAGCCGGCGAGCATCTGGTTTTTGATGCGGGTGAAGGAGTCGGCGGGGAAGGTCGGTTTGCCGACGACTTCCGCGAACAGCTTCAGGGCCGGTTCACGCTTGTCCGCGGCGCTGAGACTGCGCAAAGAGGCAACGGCCATGTCTTTGAAGGCACCGTTGCCGAAATCCGCGCCGAGCCCTTCGAAGCCCTGGGCAATGACACTGACGTCCTTGCCGGCCACGCCTTCGTTGAGCATGGCGTTGGTCAGCAGGGCCAGGCCGGGGGCGTCGCCGTCCTGGCTGCTGCCGGCGGCGAAGATCAGGCGCATGTCGAACATCGGCAGCTCCCGGGCTTCGACGAACAGCACCTTGGCGCCTTCGGCGGTGTTCCAGGTCTGCACGTCCAGTTTGCGGTGGCTTGGCGCCTTGCCGTTGAGCTCGGTCAGCGATTGCAGTTTCTGGCTGGCCTTGGCCTTGTCCAGGGCTTCGCTGGCCACGGATTCGTCGGTTTTGGAGAAATAGAACGCGGCCGAACCGATCACAGCCACGGCAATCAGGCCGAACACGGCCAGGCGCGGTTTTTTATGGTCACTCATGAGGCGTCTCCTCCGGCAGTACGTGGGCGACGCTGAGACGTTCGCGGGTGAAATACAGCTTGGCGGCGTTCTGAATGTCTTGTGGGGTCACGCTTTCCAGGTCGGCGAGTTCGGTGTCCATCAGTTTCCAGGACAGGCCGACGGTCTCCAGTTGGCCGATGGCGGTGGCCTGGCTGGTAATCGAGTCGCGCTCGTAGACCAGCCCGGCGATGACCTGGGCGCGCACGCGTTCGAGCTCTTCAGCGGATGGTGCGGTGGTTTTCAGTTGTTCGAGCAGCTTCCACAACCCGGCTTCGGCCTGGGCGATGGTTTTGTTTTTCTGGCTGTTGGGCGTTGCCGACAGGGTGAACAGGCTGTCGCCTCGGGTGTAGGCGTCATAGCTCGAGGAGCCACCGGACACCAGCTCTTCACCGCGCTCCAGTTGTGTCGGGATGCGCGCGCTGTAACCGCCGTCAAGCAGGGCCGAGATCAGGCGCAGGGCATTCACCGAACGTTTGTCTTCGGCGGTGGCGATGCTCGGCACGTTGAAGGCCAGCATCAGGCTTGGCAGTTGGGTCTTCACGTGCAGGGTGATCTGGCGTTCGCCAGGCTCGGCCAGCTCCAGCGGAATCTTCGCCGGTGGCACATCGCGCTTGGCGATCGGGCCGAAGTAACGCTGGGCCAGGGTTTTGACCTCGTCCGGGGTCACGTCGCCGACCACCACCAGCGTGGCGTTGTTCGGCACGTACCAGGACTGGTACCAGTGGCGCAGCTCTTCGACTTTCATGCGGTCCAGGTCGGCCATCCAGCCAATGGTCGGCGTGTGGTAGCCGCTGGCCGGGTAGGCCATGGCCTTGAAGCGTTCGTAGGCCTTGGACATCGGCTTGTCATCGGTGCGCAGGCGGCGCTCTTCCTTGATGACTTCGATTTCCCGGGCGAACTCGTCGGCCGGCAGGCGCAGGCTGGCCATGCGGTCGGCTTCCAGTTCAAAGGCGACGCCCAGGCGATCCCGGGCCAGTACCTGGTAGTAAGCGGTGAAGTCGTCGCTGGTGAAGGCGTTCTCTTCGGCGCCGAGGTCGCGCAGGATCAGCGACGCCTCGCCAGGGCCGACTTTCTCGCTGCCCTTGAACATCATGTGTTCCAGGGCGTGGGACAGACCGGTCTGACCCGGCGTCTCGTAGCTCGAGCCAACCTTGTACCAGACCTGGGAAACCACCACGGGCGCGCGATGGTCTTCACGTACGACGACCTTCAGGCCGTTGTCCAGGGTGAATTCGTGGGTGGGTTGCGGATCGGCAGCCAGGGCCGAGAGAGGCAGGCAAACTGTGCTGAGCAGCAGGCCTGCGGCGCGGCGGGCTAGAGCATTCATTCGTTTTTAAACCTTTGGGGCTGCCCGCTTGGTCTTAGCGTCGGCGGGCGAGAGGGTGCTAGGATACTGATCCGTTTTAGCGGCGGCCACGCCTATCAGGCCTTTATGCATGATCAGGTTGATTGGGTTTGCGACGGAAGGTTTGAATTTGTCGACTGAATTCTGCTTTTTCGCCGATTTTGCTGCTTTAGTCCTATGACAAATCGATTTCTTGAGGTGCCGTTCAGCGCCTCGACAAAATGTTGCGCGTGAACAAGCTGGGTCAATCACAGTCTGTTCTGCATCGAATATTTATTTGCCGGGGCGCCTGTTGGCGCGTCGCTACCGTGAGATAGCCGTCCTCCATGTTTGGTTCCAACGACGACAAGAAGACCCCAGCTGCGGCTGGCGAGAAAAAAAGCCTGTTCGGATGGCTGCGCAAAAAGCCGCAGGAACCCGTCGTCGAACAGCCACAGCCACTTCCTGAGCCAACTCCAGCGCCGGTTATGGAAGCAGAGCCTGCGCCGGTGGTGTTGCCGATCGCCGAGCCGGTGCTGCAGCCGGTGGTGGAAGCTGAACCTGAAATCCTGGCCGGGCAGCCGCTGACGTCGACGGCCGAGCCATGGCTGACCTTGCCGGTGGCGGAAGAGCCGGTGGCCCTGGTCGAAGATGAGCTGGCGCCCCACGTGACACCGCCGATTCCAGCCCCCACTGCGTTTGCACCCGAGCCGGTCCAGGCACCGGTGGTTGAGCCGGTTGTCGCACCCGTTCTGCAAGTCGAGCCTGCGCCGGTTGTGCCTGAGCAGGTCATTCCCGCCGTCGTTGCTCCGGTTGCTCCGGTTGTTCAGGCTCCAGCGCCGGTTGCCGCTCCTGTCATCGAACCCCCGGTCGAGTCGCCGCGCACTGAAGAAACCAAAGCCGGCTTCTTCGCCCGCCTCAAGCAGGGTCTGTCCAAGACCAGCGCCAGCATCGGCGAAGGCATGGCCAGCCTGTTCCTGGGCAAGAAAGCCATCGACGACGAACTGCTCGATGACCTGGAAACCCGCCTGCTGACCGCTGACGTGGGTGTGGAGGCCACTTCGGTGATCATCCAGCGCCTGACCCAGAAGGTCGCCCGCAAAGAGCTGGCCGACTCCGATGCACTCTACAAATCCTTGCAGGCTGAGCTGGCGGCGATGCTCAAGCCTGTCGAGCAACCGCTGAAAATCACCTCGCAGAGCAAGCCGTTCGTGATCCTGGTCGTTGGCGTCAATGGCGCCGGCAAGACCACCACCATCGGCAAGTTGGCGAAAAAGCTGCAACTCGATGGCAAGAAAGTCATGCTTGCCGCCGGCGATACCTTCCGCGCCGCGGCTGTGGAGCAATTGCAGGTCTGGGGCGAGCGCAACAAGATCCCGGTCATCGCCCAGCACACGGGCGCCGACTCGGCTTCGGTGATCTTCGACGCCGTGCAGGCCGCCAAGGCCCGTGGCAT
Source organism: Pseudomonas sp. KK4 (assembly GCF_001984065.1). Lineage (GTDB taxonomy): Bacteria > Pseudomonadota > Gammaproteobacteria > Pseudomonadales > Pseudomonadaceae > Aquipseudomonas. Next base: position 23,492 of record NZ_LYVP01000024.1, on the reverse strand, counting down.
CGATGTGCTGATCGCCGACACCGCCGGTCGCCTGCACACCAAAGACAACCTGATGGAAGAGCTGAAGAAGGTTCGCCGGGTGATCGGCAAGCTCGACGCCGACGCGCCTCACGAAGTGCTGCTGGTGCTCGACGCCGGTACCGGCCAGAACGCCATCAATCAGGCCAAGCAATTCAACCAGACCGTCGAGCTGACCGGCCTGGCGCTGACCAAGCTCGACGGCACCGCCAAGGGCGGGGTGATCTTCGCCCTGGCCAAGCAGTTCGGCCTGCCGATCCGCTACATCGGCGTCGGTGAAGGCATCGACGATTTGCGCACTTTTGAAGCTGAACCCTTTGTCCAGGCACTGTTTGCCGAGCGGGAGCGTTCATGATTCGTTTCGAACAGGTCGGTAAACGCTACCCGAACGGTCACGTCGGCTTGCATGAGCTGAGCTTTCGAGTCCGTCGTGGCGAGTTTCTGTTTGTCACCGGCCATTCCGGCGCCGGTAAAAGTACGTTGTTGCGCCTGCTGCTGGCCATGGAACGACCGACCAGCGGCAAGCTGCTGCTGGCCGGGCAGGACCTGAGCACCATCAGCAACGCGCAGATTCCGTTCCTGCGGCGGCAGATCGGCGTGGTGTTCCAGAACCACCAGTTGCTGTTCGATCGCACCGTGTTCAATAACGTCGCCCTGCCGTTGCAGATCCTTGGCCTGTCCAAGGCCGAGGTTGCCAAGCGCGTGGATTCGGCCCTGGAGCGTGTTGCGCTGTCGGACAAGACCGATCTGTACCCCGGCGACCTGTCCACCGGTCAACAACAGCGCGTCGGCATCGCCCGCGCCATCGTTCACCGCCCGGCCTTGCTGCTGGCGGACGAACCCACCGGTAACCTCGACCCGCGCCTGGCGGCCGAGATCATGGGTGTGTTCGAAGACATCAACCGCCTGGGCACCAGCGTGCTGATCGCCAGCCACGACCTGGCCCTGATTGCGCGCATGCGCCACCGCATGCTGACCTTGCAGCGCGGTCGATTGATCGGCGACGGGGAGGCCGGGGTATGAGTGCGACGCGCAGTCCGAAGGTTTCCGAGCGCGTGGCCCCCAAGGCCGCCGATCCGCAACCGAGCAAGAAAAAACACGACGACGATGATGGCCCGGATTTCGCCACGTTGTTCCGCGCCTGGGTCGAAAGTCACCGCGCCAGTCTGGTGGACAGCCTGCGGCGCCTGGGCAAGCAGCCCATCGGCAGCTTTTTCACCTGCATGGTGATGGCGGTGGCTTTGAGCCTGCCGATGGGGCTGTCACTTTTGCTGAGTAACGTTGAGCGCCTGGGCGGTTCGTGGCAGCGCGCGGCGCAGATTTCTCTGTACCTGCAACTCGAAGCCAGTCCGAAGGAAGGCGAAGCGCTGCGCGAGCAGATCAAGGGCATGCCCGGCGTGGCTGATGCCGAATATGTGAGTCGCGATCAGGCGCTGGAAGAGTTCCAGCAGCAATCGGGCCTGGGTGAGGCGCTCAAGGAGCTGCCGGAAAACCCGCTGCCTGGCGTGGTGCTGGTGACGCCGAACGAAGTCGACAAGGCGACGCTTGAAGCATTGAGACAAAAACTTTCCGAGTTGCCCAAGGTACAGCAGGCGCAGCTTGATCTAGTCTGGGTCGAGCGACTGGCAGCCATCCTCAAGCTGGGTGACCGTTTTGTCTTTGGTCTGACGGTACTGCTGGTTTCTGCATTACTTTTGGTGATAGGCAATACCATTCGTCTTCATATTGAAAACCGCCGCACCGAGATAGAAGTGATTAAACTCGTGGGCGGCACTGACAGCTATGTGCGCAGGCCCTTTCTGTATATGGGCGCGCTCTACGGCTTCGGTGCGGGGATTCTCTCCTGGGGCGTTCTGGCGTTCGGCCTGAACTGGCTGAACGAGTCTGTGGTGCAGTTGGCCGGTTTGTATGGCAGTAATTTCGCACTGGCCGGTGTGCCGGTAGCCGATGGTCTGTCTCTCTTGCTTGGCGCTGTGTTGTTGGGGTATATCGGTGCATGGATTGCAGTGGCTCGCCACCTGAGGGAGCTCGCACCCAAGTAATATCATTTTGCTCGTATTGACCTTTCAGCGTTTATGGGAACTTGTCCTACGGTTTCCGGTCAATTTTCGCAGTGCTGAACTGCACGAGTTTGTAAGTCGGAGGTTTTTTCGTATGACCAATTCTTTGCAACCTGCATATGCTCTGGTCCCGGGTGCGAACCTGGAGGCCTATGTGCACACCGTCAACAGCATTCCATTGCTGACGCCGGAGCAGGAGCGTGAACTGGCCGAGAGTCTCTATTATGAGCAGGATCTTGAGGCGGCTCGGCAGATGGTGCTCGCCCACCTGCGTTTTGTCGTACATATCGCCCGTAGCTATTCCGGCTACGGTCTGGCTCAGTCTGACCTGATCCAGGAAGGTAACGTCGGCCTGATGAAGGCCGTGAAGCGCTTCAACCCGGAAATGGGTGTGCGCCTGGTTTCGTTCGCCGTGCACTGGATCAAGGCGGAAATCCACGAGTTCATCCTGCGCAACTGGCGCATCGTGAAAGTCGCGACCACCAAGGCCCAGCGCAAGCTGTTCTTCAACCTGCGCAGCCAGAAGAAGCGTCTGGCCTGGTTGAACAACGAAGAAGTACATCGCGTGGCCGAGAGCCTCGGTGTCGAGCCGCGGGAAGTGCGCGAGATGGAAAGTCGCCTGACCGGCCATGACATGGCCTTCGACCCGGCTGCCGAAGCCGACGACGACAGCGCTTTCCAGTCGCCGGCCAACTACCTGGAAGACCACCGGTACGACCCGGCCCGTCAGCTGGAAGATGCCGACTGGAGCGACAACTCCAACCACAACCTGCACGAAGCGCTGGAAGTGCTGGACGACCGTAGCCGTGACATTCTCTACCAGCGCTGGCTGGCAGAAGAAAAAGCCACGCTGCACGACCTGGCGCAGAAGTACAACGTGTCGGCCGAGCGTATTCGTCAGCTCGAGAAGAGCGCGATGAACAAGCTCAAGTTGTCGATCGCTGCATAACCTGCACGACGGCCATGAAAAGCGCCCCGATCATTGATCGGGGCGTTTTTGTTTGTGCCCTGTCACTGTAGGAGCGAGTGTTGTTATGCAGTTCTCAGTTACTGGGCCCAAGGCGCCCGACGTGAATCGTTGAGCCCCAGCAGATAGCTGTCTCCACCCAACTGGCTCATCTGCTGACGAATCCAGCCGGCCCGCCGTGCCACATAGTTGGTCGGATGGCTCGCACTCCACACGCGCGGATTAGGCAGTACCGCCGCCAGCAAGCTCGATTGCTGGCGACTCAGGCCCTTGGCACTGACGCCAAAGTGGTGTCGGGCTGCCGCTTCTGCGCCGAACACCCCGTCGTCCCACTCGGCACTGTTGAGGTACACCTCAAGAATCCGCTGCTTGGGCCAGAGCACTTCGATCAGCGCGGTAAACCAGGCTTCCAGGCCCTTGCGCAACCAGCTGCGCCCGGACCACAGGAACAGATTCTTCGAGACTTGCTGGCTGAGCGTACTGGCGCCGCGAACCGAACCGCCCAGTTCGTTGTGGGCCAAGGCGGCGCGAATTGCGCCGATGTCAAAACCCCAGTGCTCCGGGAATTTCTGGTCTTCCCCAGCGATCACCGCGACTTTCAAATCGTCGGAGATCTCGTCCCAGGGCTTCCAGGTGCGTTGCAGGTCGATAGGCTCACCGTCGAACCAGGATTCGATCTTGCGTTCGACCATCAGCATGGTTCCCGGTGGCGGCACCACCCGAAAGATCAGCACCAGCAATACGCTGGCGCCCATGAACCAGAGCACGGCCTTGGTGAATCGACGGAAATAGATACGCAGCATAGAGATGGCTTGGCCGAACCCGTTGAGCGGGCCATTATACAGACCCTGTTGATCGACACTGACTGGAGTTCTTCATGCTGCGTGGCTTTCTGATGCTGGCCGCTTTTTTCGGTTTCACCGGTGTCGGTCTCGGGGCCTTTGCCGCCCACGGCCTGAAAAACCGCCTGACGCCCGAATACCTGGCGATTTTCCACACCGGCGTCACTTATCAACTGGTGCACACCTTGGCCCTGCTGGGTGTGGCGCTGCTGGCCACGCACATTCCCGGTCGACTGGTCACCTGGGCCGGCGCCTCCTTTGCCATCGGCATCCTGCTGTTCTCCGGCAGCCTCTATGTGCTCACGCTGACCGGTATCAGCAAGCTCGGCATCGTCACCCCGTTTGGAGGCCTGTTCTTCCTGATTGGCTGGTTGTGCCTGGGCCTTGCCGCCTGGCGCTTGCCACTGACCGCCTGACGCTTGTTGCTGACCTTTAGGTCATGATCGGGCTAGAATGCCACCCCCTAAAAATGATGGCGGCATCCGGCATGCGCATTCAGTTGAACGGCGAATCCTTTGAACTGCCCGACGGTGAGACCGTTGCGGCCCTGCTGACTCGTCTGGACCTGACCGGACGCCGGGTGGCGGTCGAACTCAATCTGGATATCGTCCCGCGCAGTCAGCATGCAGAGACCGCCCTCAGCGAGGGTGACCAGGTCGAAGTGGTACACGCCATCGGCGGCGGCTAGCCGTCCTGCCCGCGAGGGCACAGAATTCTGCAAGAACCTCACCCCTACAGAGGATTTCCCATGAGCATCGTTCGTAACGACAAGCCCTTCGTCCTGGCCGGTCGTACTTACCAGTCGCGTTTGCTGGTCGGTACCGGCAAGTACCGTGACATGGAAGAAACCCGCCTGGCCATCGAGGCCTCGGGCGCCGAGATCGTCACGTTCGCCGTGCGCCGTACCAACCTGGGCCAGAACGCGGGCGAGCCGAACCTGCTGGATTTCCTGTCGCCGGACCGCTACACCTTCCTGCCGAACACCGCCGGTTGCTACGACGCTGTCGAGGCCGTGCGCACCTGCCGCCTGGCCCGTGAGCTGCTCGATGGCCACAACCTGGTGAAGCTGGAAGTACTGGCGGACCAGAAAACCCTGTTCCCCAACGTCATCGAAACCCTCAAGGCCGCCGAATCGCTGGTCAAGGAAGGCTTCGACGTGATGGTGTACACCAGCGATGACCCGATCATTGCCCGTCAACTGGCGGAAATCGGCTGCATCGCAGTGATGCCGCTGGCCGGCCTGATCGGTTCGGGCCTGGGGATCTGCAACCCATACAACCTGCAGATCATCCTCGAAGAAGCCAAGATCCCGGTATTGGTGGATGCCGGTGTCGGTACCGCGTCCGACGCCACCATTTCCATGGAACTGGGCTGCGACGCGGTGCTGATGAACTCGGCCATCGCTCACGCCCAGCAGCCGATCATGATGGCCGAAGCCATGAAGCACGCCATCGTTGCCGGTCGCCTGGCTTACCTCGCCGGCCGCATGCCGAAAAAACTCTATGCCAGCGCCTCTTCGCCGCTGGATGGTCTGATCAAGTAAGAGCCATTGATGACTGAATCGAACGACACGCCTATCCAGACGGAAGAAGGCGACGAGCGCCAACACCGCCGCATCAAGAGTTTCGTGATGCGTGCCGGGCGCATGACCGAAGGCCAGCAACGCGGCCTGGATCAGGGTGCGCCCAAATTCGTGCTGCCCCTGGCTGATGCGCCGGTGGACTTCGACCAAGTGTTCGGTCGCTCGGCACCGCGCTCGCTGGAAATCGGTTTCGGCATGGGCCATTCGCTGCTGGAAATGGCGGCCGCGTCACCAGAGCAGGATTTCATCGGCGTGGAAGTGCACCGCCCCGGTGTCGGCGCCTTGCTCAATGGCGTGCTGACACAAGGCCTGACCAACCTGCGGGTCTACGATTGCGATGCGATCGAAGTGCTCAACCGCTGCATCGCCGACAACAGCCTCGATCGCCTGATGCTGTTCTTCCCGGACCCATGGCACAAGAGTCGTCACCACAAGCGTCGTATCGTTCAGGCGTCTTTCGCTGAACTGGTGCGCAGCAAGTTGAAGGTCGGCGGCATTTTGCACATGGCCACCGATTGGGAGCCGTACGCCGAATACATGCTGGAAGTGATGAATGTCGCGCCGGGTTACCGCAACCTGGCCGAAGACGGCAAGTGCGTGCCACGCCCGGCCGAGCGCCCGATCACCAAGTTCGAACGCCGTGGCGAACGTCTTGGGCATGGGGTGTGGGATCTGAAGTTCGAAAAGCAATCCTGAGCTTCCCGGGATCGCTCCCTGTAGGAGCCGAGCTTGCTCGCGATGGCGGCCTGACAGTCAGCATAAATGTTGAATGTGATGGCCTCATCGCGAGCAAGCTCGGCTCCTACAGTTGTTTTGGGGCGTAGCTGAAATCAGCGGCGGTCTGCGACCACGCCGATCAGCACCAACACCACCAGCAACACCGGCGCCAGGCTGTAGTTGTTGAACTGACTCAGGCCACGCACGACCCACGGTGTGGCATAGATCAGCGCCGCGCCGCTGCCGATCACGCACAGCAGAGCCATCAGCGGGACGCGCAAGGCCCCGGCGATGCTGCCCAGGCGTTGCTCGACCCAGCCCTTGAAATCCGCACCGAACAACACCAGCAGGCAACCCACCAGGGCCAGGGCGATTTCCGAGAGATTGCTACGGCTCCAGCGAGACACGGTGGCGAGCAGGTCGAGTATCAAATCCATTCGTTTTCCCTTAGGGCTGAATTCAGGTCAGAAAATTCTGCAGCAAGTCGTTGAGAAACAGCTGTCCGCGCTCGGTGGCCACCAGACGTGTCGGTTCGACCTGCAACAGGCCGCTTTGTTCGGCTTCGCGGCGGCTTTCGGCAAGGCTCTCCAAAGGCAGGCCGGTGCGCTCCGGATACAGGCGCGACTCCACGCCTTCGGTCAGGCGCAGGGCATTCATCAGGAACTCGAACGGCATCTCGTCGTTGGTCAGGGCCTTTTCACCGGCCTGAAAGCGTTTGGCCGGGTTCAGGTAATCCTTCGGCAGGCGAGTCTTCCAGGTGCGCACGATGCGCCCGTCCGGATGGCTGAGCTTGCCGTGGGCGCCCGCGCCGATACCGATGAAATCGCCAAAACTCCAGTAATTGAGGTTATGCCGCGCCGCTCGACCGGGCTGGGCATAGGCCGAGACCTCATATTGTGCGTAACCGTGTTCGGCCAGCAGCGCCTGACCGGCCTCCTGGATATCCCACAGCGTGTCGTCTTCCGGCAGCGTCGGCGGCTGGTTCCAGAACACTGTGTTGGGCTCCAGGGTCAACTGATACCAGGACAGATGGGTCGGCTTCAGGGCAATGGCGGTGCGCAGGTCGGCGAGCGCGTCGTCCAGGGACTGATCGGGCAAACCGTGCATTAGGTCCAGGTTGAAGTTGTCGAACCCGGCCTGGCGCGCCATGCCGGCCGCTCGTACCGCTTCGTCGCCATTGTGAATGCGCCCCAGGGCCTTGAGTTTTTCCTGCTGGAAGCTCTGGATGCCGATCGACAGGCGATTGATGCCCAGCGCCCGGTAAGCGACGAATTTGTCCTGCTCGAAGGTGCCTGGATTGGCTTCCAGGGTGATTTCGATGTCATGGGCGAACGGGATGCGCTGTTCGACGCCCTTGAGCAGACGCCCCAAGGCATGAGCGCTGAACAGGCTCGGTGTGCCGCCACCGAAGAAAATCGAACTGAGCTCGCGGCCGTAGACGGCGTGCAGGTCCTGATCAAGGTCAGCCAGCAGTGCGTCCACGTACTCCTCTTCCGGCAGCATGGGGCTGGCGGTGTGGGAGTTGAAGTCGCAGTAAGGGCATTTGCGTACGCACCACGGGATGTGGATGTACAGCGCCAGGGGCGGCAGCACCGGCAGGGCAGCCCGAGGCGCGGGGGCGTCGCCGCCGTGAATCAGCGGCAACACGGAGGCTTCATCGGTCATTTCAGGCCCAGACGCTGGCGCAGCAGATCCATTGCACGGGCGCGGTGGCTGATCTGATTCTTGTCGCCGGGGCTCAGTTCGGCACTGGAGCAATCGCGCTCGGGCACCCAGAACAACGGGTCGTAGCCAAAACCGTGTTCACCGCTGGCCTGGGTCAGGATGCGACCGTGCCACAGGCCTTCACAGAGGATCGGCAGCGGATCGTCGGCGTGACGCACCAGCGCCAGCACGCAGACAAACTGCGCGCCACGTTCGGCTTCAGGCACATCCTTCAATGCGTCGAGCAGCTTGGCGTTGTTCGCCGCATCGCCCTTGCCGTCGGCGTAACGTGCCGAGTAGATGCCCGGGGCGCCGCCGAGGAAATCCACCGCGAGCCCGGAATCGTCCGCCAGTGCCGGCAAGCCGGAAATGCGCGCAGCGTTACGCGCCTTGAGGATGGCGTTCTCGACGAACGACAGGCCGGTCTCTTCAGGCTCGATTTGGCTGAACTCACCGATCGAGCGCAGTTGCACCGACTGGCCGAGCATGGCCTGGAGTTCCTTGAGTTTGCCGGCGTTGTGGCTGGCCAGTACGAGTTGGGTGAAGTTCATCATTCGCCGGGGAAGAGCTCTTGGTTGAAATTGAGGGTGTTGATTTTGTCACCGTTCTGCACCTTGATTTCGAAGGTGCGGGTTTCCTGCTGTTCCACCGGGAATTGGGCGATGTAGTAGATCGCGCCCTGTTCGGTGATCTGGCGGAAGTTGAGCTTGACGCTCTGGCTGGTCAGTTCCTTGACCGTACCGCTGACCTGGGCCATCTGCGGCTTGCCGTCCTTGAGCACCGAAATGTTGATCACGCCCTGATTCTTGCTGCGGGTAAGCTCCGCGGCCTTGGCGATGTCCGGTGTCAGGTAGGTGGAATTGAAGGTGTTGTAATGCACCGTCACGTCGCCGAATTTTTCCTGGCGATCGCCCTTGATCGCATCGGCGGCCATGGCCGTGACGCTCAGGCAAGCGGTGAATAGAAACAGCGCTAGACGACCCATGATCCTTCTCCTCGAAATAGGGGGTTCAGACCGCGACCTTGTGGTCCGCAAGCCCGGGGCTGCTGACGCGGTAAATGCCGATCTCACCCAATAGATTAGGCCATAGCTTGCTGGCCCACCCGTGTCGGTGCTGTTGATCCACGGCCAGCCGATCAATGACCTTCGCTTCACGTTCGCGGCACAAGGCTTCAAAGTCGGCGAAGGTGCAGAAGTGGATGTTCGGCGTGTTGTACCAGGTGTAGGGCAGGAACTCGGAAACCGGCATGCGGCCCTTGCTCGCCAGGTACCAGCGGCAGCGCCAGTGACCGAAGTTGGGGAAGGTGATGATGCACTGGCGGCCCACGCGCAGCATTTCGTCGAGGATCTTGTCCGGGTAGTGCACCGCTTGCAGCGCCTGGGTCATGACCACGATGTCGAAACTGTTGCTGGCGAAGTTGCCCAGGCCCTTGTCCAGGTCCTGTTCGATGACGTTGATGCCCTTGGCCACGCACTCGGCAATGTTGTCGGCGTCGTTTTCCAGGCCATAACCGGTGACCTGCTTGTTGTCGCGCAGCCAGGTCAGCAGCTCGCCATTGCCGCAACCCAGGTCAAGCACGCGGCTGCCGGCGGGGATCCATTCCTGGATGATTTCCAGATCAGCTCTCATGGCTATCTCACAACGTAATGCGGTTCATGTAATTGCCGAACGCCTGAAGGTAGCGCGGGATCGGAATCAGGAAGGCGTCATGGCCTTGCGGGGCGTCGATTTCCAGGTAGCAGACGTCCTTGCGCGCGGCCATCAGCGCGTCCACCAGCTCCCGCGAGCGGGCCGGGGAGAAGCGCCAGTCGGTGGTGAACGACATCACGCAGAACTTGGCGGTGGCGTTGGCGAAGGTTCTGGCCAGGTCATCGTCGAAGTTGGCCGCCGGGTCGAAATAGTCCAGGGCCTTGGTCATCAGCAGGTAAGTGTTGGCGTCGAACCGCCCGGAAAACTCTTCACCCTGATAGCGCAGGTAGCTTTCGACCTGGAACTCGACGCTGTGGAAGTCGTAGTTGAGCTTCTCGCTCTTGAGGCCACGGCCGAATTTCTCGCCCATGGAGTCGTCGGACAGGTAGGTGATGTGGCCGACCATCCGCGCCAGCATCAGGCCACGCTTGGGGATCACGCCCTGTTCCTGGAACGAACCGCCGTGGAATTCCGGGTCGGTGAGGATCGCCTGGCGCGCCACTTCGTTGAAGGCGATGTTCTGCGCCGACAGCTTGGGGGCCGAGGCGATGGCCAGGCAATGGCGGATGCGATCCGGATAGGTGATGCTCCATTGCATCGCCTGCATGCCGCCGAGGCTGCCACCGATCACGGCCGCGAATTGCGCAATGCCGAGGCGATCGGCCAGGCGTGCCTGGCTGTGCACCCAGTCTTCCACGGTCAGCACCGGGAAATCGGCGCCGAACGGCTTGCCGGTTTCCGGGTTGATGCTGCTCGGCCCGGTGGAACCGTTGCAGCCGCCGAGGTTGTTCAGGCTGACCACAAAGAACTTGGTGGTATCGATCGGTTTGCCGGGGCCGATGCAGCTGTCCCACCAACCGGGCTTGCGGTCGTCGGGGCTGTGGAAGCCGGCGGCGTGGTGATGGCCCGACAGGGCGTGGCAGATCAGCACGGCATTGCTCGCCGTGGCGTTCAGCGTGCCGTAGGTCTCGTAAATCAGGTCATAGGCCGGGAGCGAGCGACCGCAGGCCAGGGCCAGGGGTTCGCTGAAGTGCGCCACTTGCGGCGTCACCAGACCAACAGAATCGGGGGGGAAGGCAGCTGGCATCGACCCTGCTCTCGTTGAAATGAGGCGTAAGTCTAAAGACCGCTGGGGTAAGCGGCAAGCAAAGGCCCCTGCTGATTTCCTTCAGGTAGACCGAGTTGCGACATTCGCGAGCAAGCCCGCTCCCACAGTGGATTGCATACCCTGTGGGAGCGGGCTCGCCCGCGATGAACGATGACGCGGATCAGATCAGGCCAAACAGCTCGCGCGGCATCAGCGCGTAGTAGGCCAGGCGTGGGATCAGCCAGCTTTGCAGCAGCTGCAGCACGATAAAGGCGAAGATCGGCGAGATGTCGAGGCCGCCCAGGTTCGGGATGATCCGGCGGAACGGCGCCAGCACCGGCTCGGTGATCTGCTGCACCAGTTCGGCGCCCGGGTTATGGCTGCCCGGCGCGACCCAGGACAGGATCACGCTGATGATCATCGCCCAGAACAGGATCTTCAAAAACAGCGCGAAGATGCCGATCAATGCCCAGGGCACCAGGAACAGCACGTCGACCGAATAGCCGCTGAGCAGCAGGATCACCGCAAACAGCGCCATCTGGATCAGCAGGGCCAGCACCAGCGACGACATGTCCAGGCCGAACAGACTCGGGATCACCCGGCGCAATGGCTTGAGCAGCGGTTGGGTAGCTTTCACGGCGAACTGGCACAGCGGGTTGTAGAAGTTCGCCCGCACCAGTTGCAGGATGAAACGCAACAGCACGATCAGCAGATACAGGCTGCCCAGGGTTTGAATCACGAAAATGGCAGCGTCATTGAGTCCGAGCATTATTGATTCCTTTTAAGTGCTGATTAGCGGCCAAGTTGCTCGGCCATTTCGGCCGAACGATGGGCAGCGGCGCCCAGTGCTTTTTCCACCAGTGCTTCAAAGCCATCGGCCTGGAACGACTTGATCGCCGCTTCCGTGGTACCTGCCGGCGAGGTAACGCGGCGACGCAGTTCGGCGGCATCGACATCACTGCTCACCGCCATGTGCGCGGCGCCCAGCGCGGTTTGCAGCGTCAGTTGCGCGGCGATCTCTGCCGGCAGTCCGAGCTTCACGCCCGCAGCGGTCATGGCTTCGATCAGCAGGAAGAAGTAGGCCGGGCCAGAACCGGACACTGCGGTGACCGCATCCAGTTGCTGTTCCTCGTCCAGCCACAGGGCAATACCGACCGCCGACAGTAGCTGCTGGGCTTGCTGGCGCTGTTCGGCGCTGACCTGGGCGGTGGCGAACAGGCCGCTCACGCCCTGGCGCAGCAGCGCCGGCGTGTTGGGCATGCAGCGCACGATCGGTTGATCGCCGAGCCAGGTGTTCATGCTGGCGCAGGTGATGCCGGCGGCAATCGAAACCACCAGTTGCCCCGGTTTGAGGCTCGGGCGAATGGCTTCGCAGACGGTTTTCATCGCCTGGGGTTTGACTGCCAGTACGACGACATCGGCGCCTTCGATGGCCTGGGCGTTGTCGGCGAACACTTCGATGCCATGCTCGGCGCTCACCCGGGCACGGGTTTCTTCGCCCGGATCGCTGGCGCGAATCTGCGCGGCGTCCAGGCCCTTGGCCCGCAGGCCGCCTATCAGGCTGGCGGCCATGTTGCCGGCACCGATAAAGGCAATACGCGTCTTGCTCATGTCAGGTCCTTATAAGTGGGTCACGGTTGACCGTAATCTCTGGCGCCAAACAGGGCCGTACCGATACGGACCCAAGTGGCGCCCTGGGCAATGGCCGACTCCAGGTCGTGGCTCATGCCCATGGAAAGTGTGTCCAGCGGCAGATTCAGGCTGGCTTGCAGGCTTTGCACGGCAGCGAAGGCGGCATCCTGGGCGGCGCGATCTTCCGTCGGCTCGGGAATGGCCATCAACCCGCGCAGCTTCAGGCGCGGCAGGGCGCTGATGGCGTTGGCCAGGGCCGGCAGGTCGGCCGGGGTGCAGCCGGATTTGCTGGCTTCACCGCTGACGTTGACCTGGATGCAAATGTTCAAGGGCGGCAGATCGGCAGGGCGTTGTTCGGACAGGCGTTGTGCGATTTTCAGACGATCCACGGAATGCACCCAGGCGAAATGCTCGGCGATAGCGCGAGTCTTGTTCGATTGAATGGGGCCGATGAAGTGCCAGATCAAGGGCAGGTCGGCCAATTCCAACTGCTTGCCCAGGGCCTCTTGCAGGTAGTTCTCGCCAAAGTCTCGCAGGCCGGCGGCATAGGCTTCGCGCAGGGCCTGGGCAGGCTTGGTCTTGCTCACGGCCAGCAGGTGGACGCTGTGTTCGTCACGGTTGGCGGCGAGGGCGGCGGCCCGGATACGTGAACCAACCAGTTCAATGTTGTCTGCTATCGTGGACATTCAAGAGGCGCCAGCGGGTCTGAGGTTGGCGGCATTCTACTGGAATTGAGGGGTGCTATGGATATCACTGAGCTACTGGCGTTCAGCGCCAAACAGGGCGCTTCTGACCTGCACCTGTCCGCCGGCCTGCCGCCGATGATCCGCGTCGATGGCGACGTGCGACGCATTAACCTGCCGGCGCTGGAGCACAAAGAAGTCCAGGCGTTGATCTACGACATCATGAACGACGCCCAGCGGGTGGATTTCGAAAAGCATCTGGAGACCGACTTTTCCTTCGATGTACCCGGCGTGGCGCGGTTTCGGGTCAACGCCTTCAACCAGAGCCGTGGCGCCGGCGCGGTGTTTCGTACGATCCCGTCCAAAGTCTTGAGCATGGAAGAGCTGGGCATGGGGGATGTGTTTCGAAAAATGACAGACGCGCCCCGAGGCCTGGTGCTGGTGACCGGGCCGACCGGTTCCGGCAAGTCCACGACGCTGGCGGCGATGATCGACTACCTCAACAGCCATCGTCATCACCACATTCTTACCATCGAGGACCCGATCGAATTCATCCACGAATCGCGCAAATGCCTGATCAATCAGCGTGAAGTCCACCGTGATACCCGCAGCTTCGCCACGGCCCTGCGTTCCGCGCTGCGCGAGGACCCGGACGTGATCCTGGTGGGGGAGATGCGCGACCTGGAAACCATTCGCCTGGCCCTGACCGCTGCCGAAACCGGCCACTTGGTGTTTGGCACGCTGCACACCACGTCGGCGGCGAAAACCATCGACCGGATCATCGACGTGTTCCCGGGTGACGAAAAGTCCATGGTGCGTTCGATGCTGTCCGAATCGCTGCTGGCGGTGGTGTCTCAGACACTGGTGAAGAAGATCGGCGGCGGGCGCATCGCCGCCCACGAGATCATGCTCGGCACATCGGCAATTCGTAACCTGATCCGCGAGGACAAGGTGGCGCAGATGTATTCATCGATTCAGTCGGGTGGGTCGCTGGGGATGCAGACGCTGGATATGGGCCTCAAGGACCTGGTCACCAGAGGGCTGGTTACCCGTGACCAGGCGCGGGAGAAGGCGCGGTCGCCGGATAATTTTTGAAGGGGAAATGCAGACCTGTGGCGAGGGAGCTTGCTCCCGCTCGAGTGCGTAGCGCTCGCAAATTTTTGGGGCCGCTTCGCAACCCGGCGGGAGCAAGCTCCCTCGCCACAAGTGCCTGTCAACAGAAGTCGGGAGACTTCAAATCAGCGCTGAACAACCCGCATCGCGTTCTGTTCTTTCGGCAGGACCCGCTTGGCAACGACGTAGTGTTGTTCCCAGTACGGCTTCTTCAAGGTGTCGATGGTCACCGACTTGCCACGACGAGGCGCGTGGATGAAGCGGTCGTTGCCCAGGTAGATCGCAACATGATTGACGCGACGGCTCTTGATGTTGAAGAAAATCAGATCGCCCGGCTTGAGGTCATTGCGGTCGACTTTCTCGCCGTGACCGCTGGCCATGGCGTTGGAGGTGCGTGGCAGGTCAAACGACTGGTCATTGAAGGCGTATTTGACCAGGCCGCTGCAATCGAAGCCCTTGCTCGGGCTGCTGCCGCCCCAACGGTACGGCGTACCGAGGACGTTAACAGCACGGCTCAGCACGTTACTGCTTTCCTTGGTCGCCATCGGCGGAACCAGACCGCTTTTGTTGCTGACCAACTGTGGAGCGGTTTTGACCGATTTCTTGCTTTTGCTCGATGGAGCGGAAGCATGGGATTTTGGGGTGTAACCATTAACGTTCGGAAGACGTTGCTCACGATTGGTGGCGTGGGCGGCCAGTGGCAATAAGAGGCAAATGGTTAGCCATGTCTTGAAAAATGGACGCATTAGGCAAGGCTCGTATGGGTTAGCGCGAAACTTTATAACAGCTTTTTTTCGCTTCTCTCGGCCGTTGGTCGATTCGAATTGGTTCTAACGGAACCAAACAAGCGGCAAATGGCCGCAATTGTCGGACAGAAGTCAGGTGCTGCAAGGGTTTGGCGGAATACGAGCTTACCTGTGCCATACGTCGGCTCGTCGTAAAAAAGTCACAAAGATTCAAAGAATATTTATCTATCGCGCGTATTGAGGCCATTCATGAACCCCTATCAGCAACCTGTTGCGCAGCAAGACACCCACAGCAAAGTGATCGGTTATCTGCTGTGGATTTTCGGTTTCACCGGGGCTCACCGCTTCTATTACGGCAAGCCGGTAACCGGGACGATCTGGTTCTTCACCTTCGGTTTGCTGGGCATTGGCTGGCTGATCGACCTGTTCCTGATACCGGCCATGGACCGGGAGGCGGACCTGCGGTTTACGGCAGGGCCCATCGAATACAACGTGGCGTGGATCCTGCTGACGTTTCTGGGGGTGTTCGGCGTGCACCGGATGTATCAGAGCAAATGGATCAGCGGGCTGATCTATCTGTTGACGGGCGGGTTGTTCTTCGTGGGGGTGTTGTATGACTTCTGGACGCTCAATAGCCAAGTGTCGCTGCGTAACGCGCAAAGTCGTGCTGCCTTTCAGTAAGACATCGCTGGCAGGCCAGCTCCCACAGGGGATGCGTGTGTTCACAGATCCGGTGTGGGAGCTGGCCCTGCCAGCGATTGGGGTGCTGCGGTCTTAGGCCTGGTGACTGATCCGACCATCCACCAGGGTGTAGCGCACCCCGCCCGGCAGGCTGTGGCCAATGAACGGGCAGTTTTCGCCCTTGGACAGCCAGGTTTCGCCGGCCACGGTGGAGGCCGCCGGGTCGAACAGCACGATATCCGCCGCACCACCTACCGCCAGTTTCCCCGCCGGCAGGCGCAAGGCCTGCGCAGGGCCGGCACCAAGGCGCGCCAGCAGCGTCGGCAAGTCCAGCAAGCCATCCTCTACCAGGGTCATCGCCAGCGGCAGCAACAGCTCTACGCTGCTGATACCCGGTTCGGTAGCCCCGAACGGTGCCAGCTTGGCATCCCGTTCGTGGGGTTGGTGATGGCTGGAAATGGCCGAGACCACCCCGGATTTCACCGCTTCACGCAGACCGTCGCGGTCGGCGCGGGTGCGCAGCGGCGGCTGCACGTGATAGAGGCTGCTGAAATCGATCAGCGCTTCGTCGGTAAGAATCAGCTGATACAGCGCAACATCCGCCGTGACCTTCAAGCCACGGGCCTGGGCCTGGGCGATCAGGGCCACGCCGCGAGCGCTGGTGAGCTGGCTGAAGTGAGCGCGCACGCCGGTTTGCTCGACCAGCAGCAGATCCCGGGCCAGGGCCACGGTTTCGGCGGTTTCCGGAATGCCCGGCAAGCCGAGGAAGCTCGCGGTCGCGCCTTCATGGGCCAGGCCGCCTTCAGCGAGGTCGTGATCCTGGGAGTTGAAAATCACCGTCAGGTCGAACGTTGCCGCGTATTCCAGTGCCCGGCACAGGGTACGGGTGTTGCGGAAACTCTCCAGGCCGTTGCCGAACGCCACGCAACCGGCATCGCGCAGGGCGACCAGTTCGGCCAGTTGTTCGCCGTCCAGGCCTTTGCTCAACGCGCCGATCGGGAACACCTTGGTGTTGCCGGCCTCGCGGGCGCGGTCGAGGATCAGTTCGGCCACGGCCGAGGTGTCCAGTACAGGTTTGGTCTTCGGCGGGCAGCACAGGCTGGTCACGCCACCGGCGGCGGCGGCGCGGGTTTCGCTGACGATCGACCCCTTGCGGCTGTAGCCGGGCTCGCGCAGGGCGACGTTGAGGTCGACCAGGCCAGGGGCGGCCACCAGGCCTTTGGCGTCGATGGTGTCGACCGCGACAAAACCGGCAGGTGCAGCGCCAAAGGCGACGATCTTGCAGGCTTCGATGTGGATGTCGGTAACTTGATCCAGGCCGCTGGCCGGATCGATGACGCGGGCGCCAAGAATGCTGAGCTTCACTGCACGTTCTCCTGCTCGAATTGGCGCTGCGCAGTCTGCCCGCTCATGGCCATGGACAACACCGCCATACGAATCGCGATGCCGTAGGTCACCTGATTGAGAATCACCGAGTGCGGACCGTCGGCCACTGCCGACTCGATCTCCACGCCGCGGTTGATCGGCCCCGGGTGCATGACGATGCAGTCCGGTTTGGCGCCGGCCAGGCGCGCGGTGGTCAGGCCGAACAGGCGGTAGAACTCGCCTTCACTGGGCAACAGGCCGCCGGTCATGCGCTCACGCTGCAGGCGCAGCATGATCACCACGTCGACGTCTTTCAGGCCTTCGGTCATGTCGGTGTAGACCTTCACGCCGTATTGCTCGATGCCGATCGGCAGCAAGGTTTTCGGCGCGATCACGCGGATGTCCGGGCAACCCAGGGTTTTGAGCGCCAGCATGTTCGAGCGCGCCACCCGCGAGTGCAGGATGTCGCCGACGATGGCCACCGACAGGTTTTCGAAGCCGCCCTTGTGCCGACGGATGGTCAGCATGTCGAGCATGCCCTGGGTCGGGTGGGCGTGACGGCCGTCGCCGCCGTTGATGATCGCCACCTGCGGGCACACGTGTTCGGCGATGAAGTGTGCAGCGCCCGAGTCACCGTGGCGCACGACGAACATGTCGGCAGCCATGGCTTCGAGGTTGCGCAGCGTATCGAGCAGGGTTTCCCCCTTGCTCGCCGACGATGTCGACACGTTCAGGGTAATCACGTCCGCCGACAGGCGTTGGGCCGCCAGTTCGAAGGTGGTGCGGGTGCGGGTGGAGTTCTCGAAGAACACGTTGCACACGGTCTTGCCGCGCAGCAACGGGACCTTCTTCACCGCCCGGGCGCCAACTTCAAGGAAGGAGTCGGCGGTGTCGAGGATTTCCGTCAACAGCTCGCGGCGCAAACCGTCGAGGGAGAGGAAGTGGCGCAGCTGGCCCTGGTCATTGAGCTGCAGCGGGCGCTTGGTTTCTAGAGGCGTCATCGCGAGGGGGACTCTCAATAAGGGCGAATTAAAGGGCGAGGTCTTGCACTTCCAGCGCCAGCTCCGGGCCGGACAGCTTCACCCGTTCGTGGGCGGCCAGGGACAGGGTTGCGCCGACCACGTTCGGACGGATCGGCAGTTCGCCGGCGTCCAGGTCCAGCAGGCACACCAGGGTCACGCTGGCTGGCCGGCCGTAGTCGAAGAGCTCGTTCATGGCGGCGCGGATGGTCCGGCCGCTCATCAACACGTCATCGATCAACACCAGGTGCTGGCCTTCGATCTCGAACGGCAGGGCCGATGGGCGCACTTGCGGGTGCAGACCGTTCTGGCTGAAGTCGTCGCGATAAAAGGAAACGTCGAGCGTGCCGAGGGGTTCATCGCTGCCCAGCTCTTTGAGCAAGGCCTGGGCAACCCAGACGCCGCCGGTACGGATACCGATGTAGCGCGCGTCGCTGATGCCACGGTGTTCCAGGTGTGCCTTGAGACGGATCGCCATCTGGCTGATCAGTTCGGCGGGATTGGGCAGGCTCATGGTTGCTCCTTCTTGGGCCCGAGACCGCTGGTGCTTGAGGTGGCTCGGGTTATCACTAAAAGAGCCGCTAGGCGGCTCTTCCGGGTTAATGCATCAGGTGTCGAACAGCGCGCCATTTTCGTCGAGCCAGCCTTGCAGCAGCAGGGCGGCGGCGATGGCGTCGACCGGGTTGTCGCGGTAACTGCCTTTCTGCCCGCCACGGGCCAGGCGTTCGCCTTTGGCTTCGAAGGTGGTCAGGCGTTCATCGTGGGTATAGAAGGGCAGGTTGAAACGGCCGTTGAGGCGGCGGGCGAATTTTTCCGCGCGGATGCACATGTCACTGGGCGTGCCGTCCATGTTCAGCGGCAGGCCGACCACCACGGCGTCGGGCTTCCACTCTTTGATAAGGGCCTCGACCTGATTCCAGTCGGGAATGCCGTTCTGCGCCTTGAGGGTGCACAGCTCGCGAGCCTGGCCGGTAATCACCTGGCCGACCGCTACGCCGATCTGTTTGGTGCCGTAGTCAAAACCGAGGATCAGCCGCAGGGCCATCAGGCGTGCCCCGCCTGGCTGGTGAGCAGGCTGAGGTTGACGCCCAGGTGCTTGGCCGCCGCTTCCAGGCGCAGCTCGCTGCTGGTGTTGAACAGGATGTCGGCGTCGAACGGGCAGGTCAGCCAGGCGTTCTGCGACAGCTCCGCTTCCAGTTGCCCGGCTTCCCAACCGGCGTAGCCGAGGGCGATCACGCTTTTGGACGGGCCGACGCCATCGGCGATGGCGAACAGTACGTCCTGGGAGGTCGACAGCGAGAGCTCGCCTTCCAGATCAACGGTCGCCTGATAGCTTTGCCCCGAGGGGTGCAGGACAAAACCGCGATCGGTCTGAACGGGGCCGCCGATGAAGATCGGTACATGCTGGCAGAGCGCTGGCGGTTCGATATCCGGTCGCAATTGCTCGAGGATATCGGCCAGGTTCAGGTCCTGCGGACGGTTGACCACCAGCCCCATGGCACCATTGGCCGTGTGCTCGACGATGTAGGTCAAGGTGTGCGCAAAGTTCGGGTCGACCATGTGCGGCATGGCGATCAGGAAGTGATGCTTGAGGTAGCTGGGGCTGACGTTTTTCATGTGCGCTAGTGTGGCGTTGGAGGGGCGAACTGACAAGCTGGGGATGCCGCAATTTGGCCGTGGTCACCGATCGAATGTGGGAGCGGGCTTGCTCGCGAAAACGGTGTGTCAGTCAGTATCAGTGCTCAATGACACGCCGCTTTCGCGAGCAAGCCCGCTCCCACAGGGGATTTGTGGGGGATCAGTTACTGGAAAGACGATCCCCACGGGCAAACTTCCAGGTACGGATGATTTCCAGCCTGTCGATGTCCGACAAATCCCCGGTAAACGGTGCAAACGGCGCCGCCAGGCGCACGATGCGCTGGGCGGCCTGGTCCAGCAGCGGTTGCCCGGACGACTCCAGCACCAGCACCTCATACAGCGAACCGTCGCGGTTGATCGAGACCATCAGCCGCAGGTTGCCGTAGATCTGTTTGCGCCGGGCTTCGTCGGGGTAATTGAGGTTGCCGATGCGCTCGACCTTCTTGCGCCATTCGTCCTTGTACCAGGCGCCTTTGTCCTTCATGGTCGAGGCGGCGCTCAGGCGGTGGATGCGCGGGCGTTTGGCGTACAGCTGCTGTTCATTGGCCAGTTCCGCTTCGAGGCTGGCGATGTCGCTGGACAGCTGCTCTGTGTCGAAGGTCGGCGCCGCCACCGCAGCCTTGGTGGCTGGCTTGGGCTCTTCGGTTTTGGTGGGGGCTTTTTTCGGCTTCGGCGCAACCGTGGTCACCGCGGCCTTGGGCGCCGCTTCCTGGACTTCCGGCTTGGCGGCCGGTGGCGGGGTGACTTTCTGCACCTTGTTGTCCTGGAAAGGCGCGACTTCGGTGGTCTTGGGGATGGCCTTTTTATCCAGAGTGCCGCTGCCTTCCTGGTTTTCCTGCGCCAGAAAATCCGCCTTGGCCGGCTTCTTTTCGCTTTTGAAGGTGGCGAGGGTGATTTCCAGGGTTTTGCTGATCTGCTTGGGCTCGACCATCGTGAAACCGACGCCCAGCAGCAGCGCCAGATGCACCAGCGCCGCCAGAAACAGGGTAAAACCGAGGCGATCGGCCGGGCGCACGCCACGGTGGGCGAGTTCGGCAGGCAGATCGGACGGGAGGGTCATGGCAAAAAAACCAACATCGCGTTTTCAAGGGCTCGGCATGATAACGCAATGTTGGTTTTTAGCTTCAAGCTTCAAGCGGTAGGCGACAAGCTGTGCCTCAGGCGCTTCGAGCCTGCAGCTTCTTTTCGATCGCCTCCATCAGCATGCCGCCGATGTCGGTGCCGAAGGCATTGTCGATTTCGCGGATGCAGGTCGGGCTGGTGACGTTGATTTCGGTCAGGTGCTCGCCAATCACGTCCAGGCCCACGAACAACAGGCCTTTTTCCCGCAGGGTCGGGCCGACTTGTGCGGCGATCCAGCGGTCCTTGTCGGTCAGCGGACGGGCTTCGCCACGGCCACCGGCGGCCAGGTTGCCACGAGTCTCGCCAGCGGCAGGGATGCGCGCCAGGCAGTAGTCCACCGGCTCGCCGTCGATCATCAGGATGCGTTTGTCGCCATCCTTGATCGCCGGCAGGTAGGCCTGGCCCATGATCTGCTGGGCGCCGAGGGCGGTCAGGGTTTCCAGGATCACCGACAGGTTCGGATCACCCGCGCGATGACGGAAGATCGAGGTGCCGCCCATGCCATCCAACGGCTTGAGGATCACGTCGCCGTGCTTGGCGGCGAATTCACGCAGCACATCGGCGCGACGGCTGACCACGGTCGGCGGCGTGCACTGCGGGAACAGCGTGGCGAACAGCTTTTCGTTGCAGTCGCGCAGGCTCTGCGGTTTGTTGACCACCAACACCCCGGCGCTTTCGGCCTGTTCCAGCAGATAGGTGGAGTACACGAACTCCATGTCGAACGGAGGATCCTTGCGCATCAGGATCACGTCCAGGTCGCTGAGCGGTGCATCCTGCTCGGCTTCGAGCTCGAACCATTTTTCCGGGTTGGCGAATACCTTCAGCGGACGCATCCGCGCCCGGGCCTGGCCTTCGCCCTGGTAGAGGTCGCGCTGCTCCATATAGAACAGTTCCCAGCCGCGCTTCTGCGCAGCCAGCAGCATGGCCAGCGAGCTATCCTTTTTATAGGAGATGCTGGCGATAGGGTCCATGACAATCCCGACGCGAACGCTCATGGGTGTTTCCTCGAAAATGGGGGGTAAGGTGGACCTGCAGGAGCGAGCTTGCTCGCGATGTACCTCAGGACACCGCGCTTTTCCAGCCAGACCGCGTCATCGTTGACGACCATCGCGAGCGTGCTCGCTCCTGCAAAAGATCAGCGTGAAAAGTGGCGTCAGAGTGGCGCCGAGTGTGTTCCCGGTCAAGGAAAAACCACCGCGAAGGTCGGCCGATAGATTGGTATTGGAGACTGTGCTAAAAAGGCTGCCAAGTGGTAATGGCCCTTGAGTATCAAGGGTTTCGAGCCGTCATTTAGCGGCAAACGGACAAATTGATTCGCAAAGGCGACGGTAGAGCATTTATGGATCAGCATTCCAGCGCCTTGAAAGTGATGGTGATCGACGATTCGAAGACGATTCGCCGCACCGCCGAAACGCTGCTCAAGAACGTGGGTTGTGAGGTCATCACGGCCATCGACGGTTTCGATGCCCTGGCCAAGATTGCCGACAATCACCCTGGCATCATCTTTGTCGACATCATGATGCCGCGTCTGGATGGCTATCAGACCTGCGCCTTGATCAAGAACAACAGTGCATTCAAGTCCACGCCAGTGATTATGCTGTCGTCCAGGGACGGGCTGTTCGACAAGGCCAAGGGCCGCATCGTCGGCTCCGATCAATTTTTGACCAAGCCTTTCAGCAAGGAAGAACTGCTCAACGCGATCCAGGCCCATGTTCCGGGCTTCGCCGCCGTTTTGCCGCAGTAAGACACCTACAGTGACGCTCGGCCAACGGGCCTTGCGTCGACAAGAATGGGGAAGACCATGGCACGTATCCTGATCGTCGATGATTCGCCGACTGAAATGTACAAACTGACCGGCATGCTGGAAAAGCACGGTCATGAAGTATTGAAAGCCGAAAACGGCGCGGACGGCGTGGCCCTGGCCCGCCTGGAAAAACCCGACGCGGTCCTGATGGACATCGTCATGCCCGGCCTCAACGGCTTCCAGGCGACCCGTCAGTTGACCAAGGACCCGGACACCGGTCACATCCCGGTGATCATCATCACCACCAAGGATCAGGAAACCGACAAGGTCTGGGGAACGCGCCAGGGCGCCAAGGACTACCTGACCAAACCGGTGGACGAAGAAACCCTGATCAAGACCCTGAACAACGTACTCAACGGTTGAACGTTTGCTCATGACCGAGTCGCTGACGGCCTTCGAGTTACTGCTGCAGATCGACCAGCGCTGTCGCCTGCTGGCGGCGGACCTGCCGTCCCAGCCGACCCGGCAGGACAACTGGAGCGGCATCGGTTTTCGCCTGGGCGATCACTGGTACGTCGCGCCCATGGGCGAAGTCAGCGAAGTGCTGCACGAGCCGCGCTTCACTCAGGTGCCCGGGGTCAAGCCGTGGGTCAAGGGTGTGGCCAACCTGCGGGGGCGCCTGTTGCCGATCATGGATCTGGGTGGCTGTTTTTCTGGTAAAGAGTCGGGTCATGAGCAGTCGGCGACGCGTCGGCAGCGGCGGGTGCTGGTGGTCGAGCATCAGGAAGTGTTTGCCGGGTTGTTGGTCGACGAGGTGTTCGGGCTGCAGCATTTTGCACAGGACACTCTGGAGCCGGGCGACACCTTGAATGGCCCGATGGCGGCGTTCATCACCGGCCGGTTCCAGCGCGAACAAACCTGGCAGGTGTTCAGCCCGTTTGCGTTGGCGACGTCTCAGGGGTTCATGAACATCGCGCTATAGACGCGGACCCCTGTGGGAGCGGGCTTTTGTGGCGAGGGAGCTTGCTCCCGCCGGGCCGCGAAGCGGCCCCTTGTCCGTCAGCGCAGGGGACTGCTGCGC
>NZ_LYVP01000023.1 GCF_001984065.1 Pseudomonas sp. KK4 | reverse complement strand
GCCCCTCGCAATAGCCAAACGCCAGCCGTTTTGACCTTACGCAACCTTTATCCTGAAAAATCCACAATCGGCCAATCGAACCTTGCTATTTGATGAATAAGAATTATTCTCATTGAAACCCAATCAATGGAGATGAGAAATGACGTATTTGATCGATGCCTGGCTGGACCGCCCACACCCGTACTTGAGAATCCTGCATCGGGAAACCGGGGAAGTCTGTGCGGTGCTGGAAGAAGAGGCTTTGAACGAGTTGCAGGATCAGGGCGACCTGGACCTCAATGGCTTGAGTTCCAACGAGCCAATGGTACTCAAGGAAGTGGTGCGCAATCTGTTCCTGTTCTGCTATGCCCGGGCATTGCGCCCTTCGCACGAGTTGAACCACAGGATCGAAATATGAGCCGTGCGATAAAAACAGTGGGAGCCAGCCTGCTGGCGATGGCATCAACCCGGTCTTGAAAAACCGGTCGCCCCCATCGCCAGCGGGCAGGCTCCACATTAGCCCGTCACAGGGATAGGCGGGGTATTACAGAACGTCCAGCAGCTCGACGTCGAACACCAGTACGCTGTGCGGCGGGATGCTGCCAACGCCTTGAGCGCCGTAAGCCAATTCGCTCGGCACGTACAGGCGCCATTTGCTGCCGGCATTCATCAGTTGCAGGGCTTCGGTCCAGCCAGCGATCACGCCGCCGACCGGGAATTCCGCAGGCTCGCCACGCTCGTAGGAGCTGTCGAACACGGTGCCGTCGATCAGGGTACCGTGGTAGTGGGTACGCACGGTGTCTTCACGGGATGGCTTGGCGCCTTCACCGGCAGTCAGTACTTCGAACTGCAGGCCGGAAGCCAGGGTAGTGATGCCGTCACGCTTGGCGTTTTCAGCCAGGAACGCCAGGCCTTCGCCAGCGGCCGCTTCAGCCTTGGCTGCCGCTTCGGCTTGCATGATTTCGCGGATCACTTTGAAGCTGGCGGACATTTCTTCCTGGCCAACGCGGCTCGGCTTGCCGGCAAATGCGTCGGTCAGGCCTGCCAGGATCGCGTCCAGGCTGACACCCGGTGGCGGGTTGTCGCGCAGTTGGTCGCCCAACTGACGGCCAATACCGTAGCTGACGCGGGTTTCGTCGGTGGACAGATTTACTTCGGACATGACACTGCTCCGCTGTGCGGACGGCTTCGGAACTGGCCGTGCGTGCACAGCGCGTCCCGGAGCGCCCGGAACCAAAAGGGCCAGCAGACTAGCACAGATGCCATCGTGTTGATCAGGGCCGTCAGCGCAGCGGCGTGGTGCGCAGCTCGATCGGCACTTTCAGGCTTTCCTCGATGCCACCCAGGCCGCACATCTCGTCGTGCACCAGGGTATGGACCAGGTTGAAATTCAACTTGGGAAAAGAGCGCAGCACATCACGGGCATGCTCCACCGAGCGCAGATGCATCATGTGGCCGTGGGTATCGCTCAAGGGATAGGCGGCGCCGTGCATCCGGGCCTCCAACAGGTAGATTCCGCCTTCCAGCGAGATCAGATTCAGCTCGTCGACCTTACCGGCGACGGCATAGGCATTCAGCTCTTGCAGGTTCATGAACGCACCTCGTGCAGTGGCGAGTCATTACCCACACAGGGATATGCCTCGACGCCGCAAAGTACAACCCACAAACGCAACCGCTCGTCCGTTTCCATCAAACCTGCAGGAGCGAGGCTTGCCCGCGAAGGCGTCACTGCAGGCAACATTTACGTCGGCTGACACAACTTCTTCGCGGGCGAGCCTTGCTCCTGCACAGGTTGTGCAGATCAGTGCTTGGTCAGCTTATCCAGATACCCCATGGCAAACGCCGACACCACGAACGTCATGTGAATGATCACGTACCACTTCAAATGCTCGGGATCGACGTTCTTGGCGTCCATGAAGATGCGTAGCAGGTGGATGGAGGAAATCGCCACGATGGACGCCGCTACCTTCATCTTCAGCGAAGACGAGTCCATGGTGCCCAGCCAGTTGAGCTTTTCCTTGGTGTCGTCGATGTCCAACTGAGACACGAAGTTCTCGTAACCGGAAATCATCACCATCACCAGCAAGCCGCCCACCAGCGCCATGTCGATCAACGACAGCAACACCAGGATCAGGTCCGATTCGGCCATCGAAAAGACGTTGGGGATAACGTGGAACACTTCCTGGAAGAATTTCAGCGCCAAGGCCAGCAGCCCGAGGGAGAGGCCGAAGTAAATCGGCGCCAGCAGCCAGCGGGAGGCGTACATTGCGTTTTCGATAAAGCGTTCCATTGGATCTCACAGGTGGTCTGAAAATGGCGCGAGTATACCAGCCGCCCGACGATCCCCAGAAGCCGCCATAAACCGTTGGTAAATCCGCCACCTGCGCGTGTGTGTCGAAATTTTTCTGCTAGTGTCCAAACCATTGACGTCTCAGTGATATCGGACAGGAAGACTGGAAATGGATCTGCGTTTGCCTATGGCCAGTGCCGCAATCCTTCTCACGCTGTTGCTGAGCGGCTGCTCGCCCGACGATGAGAAACGCGAGGTCAGCCTCGAAGACAAGAGCGCGCAATTCGAAAAATCCCTGGATGCCATCACCGACCCGAAACTCAAGGACGCCGTAGCCGAACTCGGTGGCTCGCTGCTGCTGCTCGAACGGGCGCAACTCAAGCTCGACACCAAGCCGGTGGTGACCGAATACGGTGAAGACGCCCTGGCCGTGCTCAAGCATTACCCCTCGCCCCAAGCCCTGGTCGATACCTACATCAACGGTCTGTTCGTGTTGCACAAGGAATCCAGTTCCGACTACCTGACCGACCTGCAGCCGGTCTTTCCCTTCAATTTCAGCATCCCGGCCACCTTTCTGTTCCCCCACGGCCTGGAATGGCAGTCGGTCACCCTGAGCAACAAACGAGTGATCGCGTTCCAGCCGGAATGGTCGGAAACCGATCCGGGCATTCAACTGAGCCCCTCGAGTTCCAACCTGACCAACCCCGACGACCTGACCGTGGCCTACCCGTTCATCGAGGGCCTGGACGTCGACATCAAGAACCAGCCGCAACCGGTCAGCCTGCAAGGCAAGGTCGAGGTCATCGCACCCCGCCGCCTTTACAGCTTCGACCTGACGAAAAAGGATGTAGGCCAGACACGCACCAATGACAACCTCAGCGTCACGCTGGTGAAACTGGGCAACAACTATGCGGAAATCGAATTCAACAACAGCGCGCCACAGGCAACCGAGATCGGCGATACGCCGCTCAATCCGCTGATCGTCCAGGCCCGGGACAGCACTGGCCAATTGCTCTCACGCTCAGGCTCGATCAACGAGACCGCCGCGCAAGTGGCGTTCTATCAGCGGCAACTGACAAAAATGCAGCAACAGAAGGCCTGGAGCGAGGCGTTCGAAAAACAGCTCGATGAAGAACAGCGCGCCTTTGAGAAACAACAAAGCCACCGCTACTCGAAGGTGTACTTCAATGGCCCGGTCGACAGCCTCGAGGTCAGCCTGCTGGATTTCTCCACGGTCACGGTCACCCGCAAGGACCTGAACCTGCCGGTGCGGCGCTTTGATCGCCACACCACGCAAAAGTCCATCCAGCCCCTGAACCTGTCGGTGACGGTGTACGACGACCAGGCGCCTATCTGGCTCAAGGGGGCAACCTTGACCGAGGATCAACTGAAAAAGAACGTCAGCATCAGCCAGTCGGTGGACGACCCGAGCGCCGCGCGAATCGAGTTCAGTCACCTGCGAACCTTCAACGATGAGCTGCTGGGCACCTCGTTCAACCCAGGGGTAACCCCGGTGAGCTTTTTCACCGAGAACAGCAAAGGCAAACTGGATGAGCCGATCGAATTGCCGGCAGAGGCCTACCAGGTCGATCCGCTGCGCGGCACCATCACTTACGACTTGAACCTGTTCCCGGAATCGCCGGCCTACGTGGTGGGCTCCATGCCACTGTTCCTGGCCACGGTCGACAAACAGAGCCACGACGCCCGCCAGTTGCCCAAGGGCCTGGAGCTCAAGGACAACGCCCTGGTGGTGGATCTCAAAGCCTTTGCCGAGCAAGACTGGCGCTTCTATGCCAAGGACGACAGCGGCAACTACCTCAAGGAAATCCTGGCAGTCAACCACGACGCGAGCACCGAAGGCCCGTCGCTATTCGCTGTGCATTATTTCTACGGGCGGCCGACGCGGGTGGAAACCTATCAACGAACTGACCTCGCCACCGTGCAATATGGCTACGAGGTCAAACTCGACAAGGCTGACATGAGCAAACTGGCCCAGTAACGCGGGTCAATGATCAGGTCGGAACTCGAAGCCGCCGACATTGCGGCAGCGCCCGCCATTGATTTCCCGCAACTGGGCTTGCAGGTGCAGGCACCAGATCTGCGGATCGTCGGCCAATTCGTACCCGTGCAGGGTCAGGCTTTCAACAATGGTATCGAGGATGGATTCAGCCACGAACGGGCCATGAAAAGGGCCTTGGGCTTTGATGGCTGACGGTTGTTCGCCGGCCATTCCGGCGGCGAAGAGCAAGGTCCACATGCCGGTATCGCCGGCCAACGGCTTGATGGCGCATTCGATTCGGGTCACAAGGCCCAGGCACTGACGGGTGAGGCAAAGGTTGCGCGACATGGCGGCGACCCTCGGTAAATCCGGTATTCAGCCTCCGCGGGGGGCTGTTTCGATCCAGTGATTGCTGTCCCTATCCCTGAGCAGAGAATAGAAGAAAAGCGCGCGATGCAGGCTTTTCGATACCAGAAGGCGCCGAGCGGTCATTGTGTGAATATTGACGCCAGAGTGATGGCGCTTTGGACCGGTTTACACAAGCAAATGTGGGAGCGGGCTTGCTCGCGAAAGCGGCGTGTCAGACAACAAAAATGTTGAATGTCAGTCCGTTTTCGCGAGCAAGCCCGCTCCCACAATGGATCAGCGAAATTAGGCCGGCTTGACCTCCGCCAGTTCCTCGACCGCCAGTTCCTTCTCCGCCTCTTTCAGATCGTCCTCGCTGATCATCTCGGCAATGACCCGCAACCGCTCGACCACCCGCGCATTGACGCTGCCTTCCGGGAACTCGCCGTTCTCATCCGGCTCGCCCGCCGGCTCGCCGACCAACAGGCTCAGCGCCTCGTCGGCCTGACGCACCGCGTACACATGGAACTGCCCGGCGCGCACCGCCGACAACACTTTCTCGTCGAGCATCAGCGTGGCCACGTTGGCCTGAGGAATGATCGCTCCCTGCTCGCCGGTCAGCCCGCGGGCCTCGCAGAGACGGAAGAAGCCTTCGATTTTCTCGTTGACCCCGCCCACCGCCTGCACCTCACCGAACTGGTTGATCGAACCGGTGATGGCGAAACACTGCTTGAGCGGGGTTTTCGACAGCGCCGAAATCAGCGTGCACGCCTCGCCCAGGGACGCACTGTCACCATCCACATAACCGTAGGACTGCTCCAGGGCAATACTCGCCGAGATCGCCAACGGGAATTCCTGTGCGTAACGGCTGCCCAGGTACCCGGTGAGGATCATCACGCCCTTGGAGTGGATCGGTTGGCCGAGGTTGACCTCGCGTTCGATGTCGACGATGCCGCTGCCGCCCGGGTACACCGTGGCGGAAATCCGCGCCGGCACACCGAAGGCCGAATCGCCGACTTCCAGCACCGTCAGGCCGTTGCACTTGCCGACGGCGGCGCCTGCGGTGTCGATCAGGATGATCCCCGCCAGCATGTCGTCGAGAATCCGCGCCGACACGCGCCCGGTGCGGGTGGCCTTGGCCTTGAGCGCACGCTCGATGTGGCCGGCGTCGGTCATTTCATCGCCGGCCAGATGGCGGATAAAGTCCGCCTCGCTGACCAGTTGGAACAGATCGCCGATTCGCGCTGACAAACGCCCTTGGTGCTCGGCCAGCCGCGCACTGTAGGTCGCCAGGCGCGCCACCGCATCGGCGGTCAGCGGTGCCATGCCTTCCTCGGACGTACGGGTTTTGAGCAGTTGGGCAAATTGCTCCAGGCTTTCGTCGACCATCGGGATGTCTTCGTCGAAATCCACCAGGACGCGGAACATCTCCTGGAAGTCCGGATCCAGGTCCTGCAGCGTGTAGTAGAGCGAACGGGCACCGATGATGATGACTTTGACCTGCAGCGGAATGTGCTGGGGGGTCAGGGTCACGGTGGCGAAACGGCCCATTTCGCCCAGGGGCGACTCCATCTTCAGCTTGCGCGATTGCAGGGCGCGTTTCAGGGCGTCCCACACGAACGGCTCGCCGAGCATTTTCTCCGCTTCGAGAATCAGGAAACCACCGTTGGCCCGGTGCAGGGCACCCGGACGCAACTGGCGATAGGTGGTGTACAGCGCGCCCTGGTCGGTGCTGTATTCGATGCGGCCGAACAGGTTTTCGTAGGTCGGGTGCGGCTCGAACACCACCGGCGCGCCGCCGCTGGCCGAATGACCGACCACCAGGCTTGGCGCGTATTGCTCTTCCAGCAGTTTGCGGGCGACGGCGTCGGTCTTGCTGTCGTCCACCAATTGCTCGACCACGGTTTTGAGCAGGTAGACCTGCATGGCTTGCAGGTAACCGCACACCGCGGCGTTCTCGGCGTATTTCTCCGACAACGGCGACAGCAATGGCTGCAAGGCCAGGGTGATGGTTTCTTCGTTGAGATGGCGCAGTTGATTGCTCGATTCACGCTTCCATTGCGGCAGGCTGGCGAGTTCCTCGTTCAACCGCTCTTCCAGGGCAGAAATGTCTTCGTGGAAACGCTCGCGCTCGGCTTCCGGCAACTGGGCAAATTCCGCCTCGTCCAGCGCCTTGCCCTCGAGCATCGGGGTGAAGGCGATGTTGCTGCTGTCGCGGTAGAGCGCGACGTCTTTCTCCAGGGCCAGACGCTCGATCACGTCCAGGGCCTTGTCGTAACGCTGGTTGAAGGCCCGGTCGATGGCGCTTTTCTTCTGTTGGTAGGACGGGTGCTCGAACACCGCCGGGAAGGTCGCCAGCAGGTTGTCGATCAAACCGTTGATATCGCCGATGAAGGCGCCGGCAGTGCCCGACGGCAACTCCAGTGCACGGGGCTCGCGCGGCTCATCGAAATTGTTGACGTAGACCCAGTCCGCCGGGGTCTGCAGGCGTTTGCCTTCGGCCTTCAAATAGCGTTTGACGAACGAAAACCGACCGGTGCCGGGTTCACCCATGACGAATACGTTGTAACCGGGGCGTGGCATGGCCACACCGAACTGCAAGGCTTCGACCGCGCGTTCCTGGCCAAGCACACCGCGAAAGGGCTCCAGATCATTGGTGGTAGAGAAGCTGAACTGTTCAGCGGAAAACGGACGGGTCAGCGCTTCGGGCGCTAGACGCAAGCTGGCAGCAACAGGATCAGGCATCGGGCTTCCTTACATCAGGCGGGGCAGATAGCGGCATTCTGGCGCTGCCTGTGCCTGACTGGCAAGGAGCGCCTCAGGCCAAAGCATAGACAACTCGAAACTGCGCAGCAGAGGGGTACTGAATCGCAGTTTTCAACGAATGTTTTGCAAAAAATCACGGAACCCCGGGAACGTGCCTAAACTCCAAACTGCGCGGCTGGACTAATAACCGGCCCAACTGGCGCCGCAACGGCGTCACACCCCTTGTCCATTGGTACGCACATAAAGAGAACAAAGCTATGAAACGGATTCTTCTCGGTACTCTCTTCACCGTCGCATCCCTTAACGCCATGGCTCAGGCCCCAGGCGGCCCGGATTGCGGTTGGGGCAACATGCTGTTCGAAGGTCAGCGTGGTACTCCGGCTCACTTCCTGGCATCGACCACCAACGGCACCTCCGGTAACGCAACTTTCGGTATGACGTCCGGCACCAACGGTTGCTCCACCAATGCGTCGCTGACCTATGGCGGCAAATCCTGGTTTGCCATGAATGGCATGATGAACGAGCTGTCCGAAGACATGGCCAAAGGTAACGGCGAAGCGCTGACTACCTATGCCGTGGTACTGGGCGTGGCGCCGGAAGACCGTGCGCACTTCGCCGCCGTCACTCACGAGCACTTCCAGCAGATCTTCAGCAAAGCTGACGTGACTGCCGAAGATGTGCATACCAACACCCTGGCCGTACTGAAGAACGATCCTCGTCTGGCCAAGTACGCCACTCAAGCTTAAGCTCGGATGCACCCCGCTTCTTCCGGGAAGCGGGTTTATTTTTTGGACCTGCCCCTCCTTGGGTCTTTGTTTATTTCCTGTTCAAGTTGCCGACTATGCTCAAACGCCTTGCCTGGCTGGCGCTCTGTGTCTGCGCCCCGCTGTCCGCCGCGCCACTTATCGACCATCATCGTTTGCAGCAATTGGCCAATGATCCCTTCTGGATCTCCCTGGGTCATTACGAAACCGCCAAACTCGGCGGCTGGCGCAGCTATGTCAGCGACAGGAAGTTCTTCCTGGCGCCCGACGGCAACGAACACCCTGACCATGAACTGGCCGCCACCGTGCAGGCGCTGTACGCCCCGGCCAGTGCCGGCGAGCGACATGCCCAATGCGTCTACCCGGCCCGTACCCGCTGGCTCAAGGCACAGCTCAACCTGAACGATCTGCCGGCACCGGACTGTGCTGAGTTCAAGCAGTGGTTCAAGGACGTCTCGCCCCATAGTGCGGTGATGATTTTCCCGGCGGCCTATCTCAACAGCCCGTCCTCGATGTTCGGCCACACCTTGCTGCGCATCGATCAGGCGGACGTACAAAGCGACAAGACTTCCCTGCTCAGCTACGCCATCAACTTCGGCGCCTACATCGAAGGCTCGGACAACAGCATTCTCTACGCCTGGAAAGGCCTGATGGGCGGCTATCCGGGGCTGTTTGCGCTGGTGCCCTACCAGGAAAAACTCTCGGAATACCGCAGCCTGGAAAACCGCGATTTGTGGGAATACCGCCTGAACCTGACCCAGGCCGAAACCGCGCGCATGGTCGAACATGTCTGGGAGCTCAAGCAGATCCAGTTCGACTACTTCTTCTTCGACGAAAACTGCTCCTACCGACTGTTGGAGTTGTTGCAAGTGGCGCGTCCGAGCCTGCGCCTGACCGAACAATTCCCGCTGACCGCCATTCCCACCGACACCGTAAAAGCGGTGAAAGAGGCCGGGCTGGTGGAGTCGATCCAGTACCGCCCTTCCCGTGAACGGGAATTGCTGAGCCGCGCCGAGCCGCTGAGTGACGAAGAACAGCAATGGGTACTGAAAGTCAGTGCCGACCAGAAGCAATTGCAAACCCCGGCATTCAAGGCGCAACCCCGGGATCGCCAGGCGCTGATCATCGATGCCGCCTATCGCCTGGAGCGCTACCGCGCCAACGGCCAGGAGCGAGACCCTGCGCGAGCCCAGCGCAGCTTCGAACTGCTGAGGGCAATCAACCAGAACCCGGCGCCGGAGCTGGACATCCCGCAACCGGGCCTGCCCGAAGATGGCCATGAATCCCGCACCTGGCAGGTCGGCATCGGCACCCGCGGCGATCGCGCCTTTGGCGAATATGGCCTGCGCATGGCCTATCACGACCTCAACGACAATTCCGAGAGTTTCCCCCTCGGCGCTCAGATCGAAATCCTGCAGCTGAAACTGCGCCAGTACGAAGGCAACGACTGGCAGGTGCAGCAACTGGACCTGGCGACCATTCGTTCCCTGACCCCGCGCAATGAGCTGTTGCAACCGCTATCCTGGCAAGTCACCGGGGGCCTGGAGCGGGTGCCGGGCAAACATGACGATGAAAACCTGGTCAGCCACGTCAATGGCGGTGCCGGCGGTACCTGGCAATTGGCCGATGACCTGCTGGGCTTTGCCCTGGGCACCGTGCGCGTGGAACACAACAATGACTTCGCCGGTTTTATCGCACCGGCGGCGGGCTTCACAACTGGACTGCTATGGAAAAACCCCCTGGGCAATTTCAGCCTGGAAACCAAGGGTGATTTTTTCACCAATGGCGAAGTGCGCCGCAGCTTAAGCCTGAATCAGCAGTGGGAATTGTCGCGCAACCTGGGCCTGCGCCTGAGCGCCCAGCGCGAATTCAGCCACCTGGCTTCACCGGAGAACGAAGTGATGCTTGAGGTGAAGTGGTATCACTATTAGTCAGATGAACAAAACGCTCACACGGCTTTCACAAACGCCCAACGCGTCCACGTCCAGACTTTCGCCATAAGCCGCACAACGGCTCAGGAGAAAGTGATGTGGCGCTGTAGCGCATTGTTGGCTGTACTTTTGATATCCGGTTGCCAGACCACCCACGAAGATCTGATCGCCAAAGGCTACCCACCCGCCTTCGCCGACGGTTTCGATGACGGCTGCAGCAGCGGCAGGCAAGCCGCTGGCGCCATCACCGGCGAATTCCGCAAAAACGTTCCGCGTTACCTCAAAGACAACAACTACGCCGAAGGCTGGAGCGACGGTTTCCGTCAATGCCAGGCCATGCGTGAGAACCAGGACCGCGAGGACTATCGCAACCACCATTGGGACGAGCGTGAAAAAGCCTGGCAACAGCAAAAAGACCAGGACACCGCCCGGGCCTATCACTCGCCGTAGGTCGCTGTCAGACATTCGCCGAAACTAAAAGCCTGCCACCATGGCCCAACCCCTATAACGGGAGGAAACCATGAGTCGCGCTTTCGTCAATGAAGATAACGCCGCCGCGCAAGCCGATCAGCCTGTCGAACGGCAGGTCAGCGCGCAGCCCAATTACGTCACGCCAGCGGGACTGGCCCAGTTGCAGGCGAAAGTCAGCGGGCTGCAGCAATTGCACAGCGAACAGTCAGCCAGAGGCGAACAGGCCGACAAGCAACGCCTGGCCGATCTGGAGCGGGATTTGCGCTATTTCAATCAGCGTCTGCAAAGCGCCCAGGTCGTCACCGCACCCAGTTCAACGCACAAAGTGCAGATCGGCAGCCGCGTGACCTTCGCCGATGAACAGGACAACCAGCAAACGGTGCAATTGGTAGGTGAAGACCAGGCCGACGCGTCGGCGGGCCTGATCAACTGGGGGTCACCCCTGGGTCGGGCGTTGCTCGGGGCGCAACTCGGTGACGAGGTGCTGTGGCAACGCCCGGCCGGTGACCAACTGATCGAAATCATCCGTGTGGAGCCTGTTTAAACCACGCCCTGGGCGAGCATGGCATCGGCGACCTTGACGAAACCGGCGATGTTCGCGCCCTTGACGTAATTGACCTGTCCGTTCTCTTCACCGTAATGCACGCAGGCGTGGTGGATCGACTGCATGATCGCGTGCAGCTTGCTGTCCACTTCGCCACCGGTCCACAGCAGGCGCATGGCGTTCTGCGACATCTCCAGCCCGCTCACGGCAACGCCACCGGCATTGGATGCCTTGCCCGGCGCGAACAGGATGCCCGCCTCGATAAACAGGTCGACGGCCTCAAGGGTGGTCGGCATGTTCGCGCCTTCCGCGACACAGACGCAGCCATTGCGCAGCAACATGCGAGCGGCGTCGACGTCCAGCTCGTTTTGCGTGGCGCACGGCAGCGCGATGTCGCAACTCAGGCCCCACGGGTGCTGCCCGGCGAGGAACTCCAGGCCGAAACGAGCGGCCAGTTCACTGATGCGCCCGCGCTGGACGTTTTTCAGCTCCAGCAGCGCCTGCCACTGCGCTTCGGTCAAACCGCTCTCGCAATACAACGTGCCTTCGGAGTCGGACAGCGAGATCACCTTGCCGCCCAGGTCCATGACCTTGCGCGCCGCGTATTGCGCGACGTTGCCGGAACCGGAGATCGCCACGCGCTTGCCTTCGACGGCTTCGCCACGCCGCTTGAGCATTTGCTCGGCGAAATACACGCAACCAAAACCGGTGGCTTCGGGGCGAATCAGGCTGCCCCCGTAGCTGGGGCCCTTGCCGGTCAGCACGCTGGTGAACTGGTTGCTCAGGCGCTTGTACTGACCGAACAGGAAGCCGATCTCCCGGGCGCCGACGCCGATGTCACCGGCGGGCACGTCAACGTCGGCACCGATGTGCCGGTACAACTCGCTCATGAACGCCTGGCAGAAACGCATGACTTCCGCATCGCTTTTGCCTTTGGGATCGAAGTCCGAACCGCCCTTGCCGCCGCCCATGGGCAGCGAGGTCAGGGAGTTCTTGAAAGTCTGCTCGAAGGCGAGGAATTTCAGCACGCCCAGATTCACCGAAGGATGGAAGCGCAAGCCGCCCTTGTACGGGCCGATGGCGCTGTTCATCTGCACGCGGAAACCGCGATTGACCTGCACCTTGCCATGATCGTCGACCCAGGACACCCGAAACACGATCGCCCGCTCCGGCTCACAGATGCGCTCGAGAATGCCCGAGGTCAGGTAGTGCGGATGGGCTTCCAGAAACGGCCACAGGCTGCGCAGGACCTCTTCGACAGCCTGGTGGAATTCAGGCTGGTCAGGGTCGCGTTGTTTCAGGCGGGCAAGGAAGGATTCAACGGATTCGATCATGGAAAAGTCTCGGCAAATTTATTGTCGTTGGGAGAGATTGAGCCGGACTGTAACAAACGATTTGCGCACAGGAACAGGGCAAAGTGTCGCCTTTATGAAATTAAATGGTGCACATGATATAAATTTGACGGGATTTCGGCTCTTTTGTGCACCTTGAAAGGGATTCGCACTTCAGACCATGCACCAATAGTGTGGACGCCTTCGCGAGCAAGCCCGCTCCCACAGTTGGATCGGTGTGGCACTCAGAATTCGCGCACGGCGAGGTCCAATGTGGGAGCGGGCTTGCTCGCGAATGGCGCGCTGCGGTCTCACTGAAGCACCAAAAAAAAACGGAGCCCGAAGGCTCCGTTTTTTTCATGCAGCCAACCCGATATCAGGCCAGCTTCTTGTGGCGTACCCGGTGTGGCTGGGCCGCCGCTTCGCCGAGGCGCTTTTTACGGTCGGCTTCGTACTCGGTGTAGTTGCCTTCGAAGAACACTGCCTGCGAGTCGTCTTCGTACGCCAGGATGTGGGTCGCGACGCGGTCAAGGAACCACCGATCGTGGGAGATCACAATGGCGGCGCCCGGGAAGTCCAGCAGGGCTTCTTCCAGGGAACGCAGGGTTTCGACGTCGAGGTCGTTGGACGGTTCGTCGAGCAGCAGGACGTTGCCGCCCTCCTTGAGGGTCAACGCCAGGTGCAGACGGCCGCGCTCACCACCGGACAGGTCCTTGACGAACTTCTGTTGGTCGCCGCCCTTGAAGTTGAAGCGACCGACGTAGGTACGCGACGGGATCTCGTAGTTGCCGATGCGGATCTGGTCGGAACCGTCGGAGATCTGCTGGAACACGGTCTTGCTGCCGTCCAGATCTTCGCGGCTCTGATCCACGCAGGCCAATTGCACGGTTTCGCCGACTTCGATGCTCCCCGAATCCGGCGTTTCCTTGCCCATCAGCATGCGGAACAGGGTCGACTTACCGGCACCGTTACCGCCGATCACACCCACGATGGCGCCTTTTGGCATGGAGAACGACAGGTTGTCGATCAGCACGCGATCGCCATAGCCCTTGGTGACGTTCTTGAACTCGATGACCTTGTCGCCCAGGCGCGGACCGGCCGGGATGTAGATCTCGTTGGTTTCGCTGCGCTTCTGGAATTCCTGCGATTGCATTTCTTCAAAGCGTTGCAGACGCGCCTTGGATTTGGACTGACGGGCCTTGGCGCCTTTGCGCACCCACTCCAGTTCTTCCTTCATGGCTTTTTCATGGGCCGACTGCTGCTTGGATTCCTGGGCCAGACGATCGGACTTGGCTTCGAGCCAACCCGAATAGTTGCCCTCGTAAGGAATGCCCGCGCCGCGGTCGAGTTCCAGGATCCAGCCAGCGACGTTGTCCAGGAAGTAACGGTCGTGCGTGATCGCAACCACGGTGCCCGGGAAGTCGTGCAGGAAGTGCTCCAGCCAGGCGACGGAATCGGCGTCCAGGTGGTTGGTCGGTTCGTCGAGCAGCAGCATGTCCGGGGCCGACAGCAGCAGGCGGCACAGGGCCACACGACGCTTTTCACCACCGGACAGGTGTTCCACCTTGGCATCCCAGGCCGGCAGACGCAGCGCATCGGCGGCGACTTCCAGTTGGCGCTCCAGGTTGTGTCCGTCGCTGGCCTGCAGGATCGCTTCGAGCTTGGCCTGTTCGGCGGCCAGTTTGTCGAAGTCGGCATCCGGATCAGCGTAGGCCGCGTAGACCTCGTCCAGGCGCGCCTGGGCGTCCTTGATCACGCTGACCGCTTCCTCGACCACTTCACGCACGGTCTTGGAGGGGTCCAGCTGCGGCTCTTGCGGCAGGTAACCGATGTTCAGGTCCGGCATCGGACGGGCTTCACCTTCGAACTCGGTGTCGACGCCCGCCATGATTTTCAACAGCGTGGACTTACCCGAACCGTTGAGGCCGAGCACGCCGATCTTGGCGCCGGGGAAGAAGGACAAGGAGATGTTTTTCAGGATTTCCCGCTTCGGCGGCACAACTTTGCCCAGCCGATGCATGGTGAATACGTATTGAGCCATGGAGAACCTAGGGTCAGTGACAGATGAATGATTAAAGCGCAGACGATGCCTGGCCAGACCGTGCGCGTCATCCGTTTGAAGAGGTTCAATGCGGATGCGCTGAAAAAGTCTGATTCTAGGAGCTGGAACGCCCCTGCGTAACCGGCAAAGCTACCTGAATGACAGATGGCCGTCCAGCCGAGCGGGGCTGGCACTTTGCCACAAGTCAAGGCATGCTAGCCGCCCTTCGGGCGTCCGGCTTATAGTGCACGTCGCGCCAGTCCAGCCAAACCGCAGGATTACAGTTTGTCCAACGTCCCTCCGTCCCTGACCTCCAGTGCACCGACAGCGGCGCCCGGCTCGCCCCTGCGCGGAACACTCAAAGGCGCGCTGGCGACCCTCGTGCTATTGCTGCTCGCACTGCTGTTCTGGCAACTGCTGGACCAGTTGCGCGAAACCCAGAAAAGCCAGCGCCAATTCACCATCGACTACACCGCCGACCTGGCCGCGCAAGTCAGCCTGAACATGGCGCTCAACGCCCGTATCGCCCTGAACCTGCTGCCCATCGTCGAACAACCGCAAAGCACCGAAGAACAGCAGGAGTTGCTGCGCAAGCTGCAGAAGTCCTTGCCCGATCTGACCAGCATTGCCCTGCTCAGCCCGTCCGGAACGATCCTGACAGACAGCGCGCCCAACAGCGATGACGCCGACTACCTGAGCGAACTGGTGCGGCGCAGCCGTGCCCAGCCGCACTACTTCAGCAATGCCATCGACGGTTCGGTGGTGCATTTGCTGTTGCATCAGGCCAGCGGCAGCACGCGCGGCTACTGGGCGTTGCGCATGAAGCCGACGTTCTTCTCGTCCCTGACCAAACTCAGCGAGCCCGATGGCCGTCCGCAGTGGCTGGTGGAAAACCGCTTCAATCACCAGATCATCAGCCGCGACGAAGCGCTCCCATTGGTCAACCCGGGCACCCTGACCCAGGACGATCTGAGCAACAGCGTGCTGACCGTTCCACTGAGCGGCAGCGACTGGCAACTGCGCGGGCTGTTCGATCGCCAGCGGGTGCTGGAAGAACTGCTGCCGGCCTTCATTGGCAAATGCCTGTTGGGCCTGGCCTTTTCAATGCTGCCATTCATCGTCCTGCTGAACATGCGCCGGCGTCAGCGCCAACTGCATGAAGGTCGCCGTCGCTATCAGGAGATTTTCGAAGGCACGGGTGTCGCCCTGTGTGTTCTGGACATGTCCGGCCTGCAGAGCGCCTTTGACAAAGCACGACTGCACAACAACGAACAACTGCAAGCGTGGCTGCAAGAGCCGGATCAGCGTCGGCAATTGCTGCAGGCGCTGCGCATTGCAGAAGTCAACCAGGTGGCTTTGCAACTGCTCAATGTCAGTACCTCCATTCAGGCCTGGGACCTGCTGATCGATGGCAACCCGCTCGACGGCAGCGCCATCGGCAATCAGATCCTCGAAGCGGTACTCAATCAACAGCAGCAACTGGAACTGGAAATCAAACTCCAGGACGCTGCGGGTCGCGATCAGCACCTGTGGCTGGTGCTGCGCCTGCCGCAAAGTCCCGAAGACTTCAAGGCGGTAATCCTGAGCATCACCGACATCACCAGTCGCAAGCTCATCGAGCTGTCGCTGGTCGAGCGCGAAGGCTTCTGGTCCGACGTGGTGCGTACCGTGCCCGATCACCTGTACGTGCAGGACGTGATCAGCCAGCGGATGATTTTCAGCAACCACCACCTGGGCCAGACCCTGGGTTACAACCGCGCCGAACTGCAGCAGATGGGTGAGTATTTCTGGGAAATCCTCCTGCACCCCGATGATGCCGACTACTACCACCGCTCGCGTCAGAGCCAGCGCCAGGACGGCTACAGCCAGTTGATGCAATGCCAACTGCGCTTCCGCCACCGAGATGGCAAGTGGCGGCGCTTCGACATCCGTGAACAGGCCCTGACCCGGGACAAGCACGACCAGGTCATCCGTATCATTGGCGTGGCCAAGGACGTCACCGAGCAGATCGAAGCCAGCGAGTCGCTGCGTGACAGCGAGCAGCGCTACCGGATGCTCGCCGAAAGCATCAGCGACGTGATTTTCTCCACCGACAACCGCATGACCCTCAATTACGTCAGCCCTTCGGTGCAAGCCGTGCTGGGCTATGACGCCGAGTGGATTTTCCAGAACGGCTGGCAATCGACCATCGCCAACCCGCAGCAACTGACCGGCATCTACAGCCTGATGGAGCGGGTCAGCAAGGCCCTGGACAAACCCGATCAGCTGGCGTTGCTGCGCAGCCAGGTGCAGACCCAACTGTTCCTGTTCGACTGCCTGCGGGCCGACGGGCGCAAGATTCCGATCGAGCTGCGCCTGGTGCTGGTCTGGGACGAACACGGCGCCTTCGAAGGCGTGCTGGGCGTCGGTCGCGATATCAGCCAGCAGCGCCGCGCGGAAAAAGACCTGCGCATGGCCGCCACGGTATTCGAGCACTCGACCTCGGCGATCCTGATCACCGACCCGGCCGGTTACATCGTCCAGGCCAACGAAGCCTTCAGCCGTGTCAGTGGTTATGCGGTGGAACAGGTGCTGGACCAGTTGCCGAACATGCTGACGGTCGACGAGCAGCAGGAAGCCCACCTGCGCTACGTGCTCAAGCAGTTGAACCAGAACAGCACCTGGGAAGGCGAGGTCTGGCTCAAGCGCCGCAATGGCGAGCATTACCCGGCGTGGGTCGGCATTACCGCGGTGCTGGACGACGAAGGCGACCTGGCCAGTTACGTGTGCTTCTTCAGCGACATCAGCGAGCGCAAGGCCAGTGAACAACGGATTCATCGCCTGGCCTACTACGACGCGCTGACCCACCTGCCCAACCGCACGCTGTTCCAGGATCGCCTGCACACCGCGCTGCAAGCGGCCGAGCGGCAGAAGTCCTGGGTAGTCCTGATGTTCCTCGACCTCGACCGCTTCAAGCCGATCAACGACTCCCTGGGCCACGCCGCGGGCGATCGCATGCTCAAGGAAATGGCCACGCGTCTGCTCGGTTGCGTCGACGATGACGACACCGTGGCGCGCATGGGCGGCGACGAATTCACCTTGCTCCTGCAACCGCGGGCCAACCGTGAAATTGCCTTGAACCGGGCGATTCACGTGGCCGAACAGATTCTCGCCAGCCTGGTGAGACCCTTTGTACTGGAAGGCCGCGAGTTCTTCGTCACGGCCAGTATCGGCATCGCCCTGAGCCCGCAGGACGGCAACGAACTCAGCCAGTTGATGAAGAACGCCGACACCGCGATGTACCACGCCAAGGAACGCGGCAAGAACAACTTCCAGTTCTATCAGGCGGACATGAACGCCAGCGCCCTGGAGCGCCTGGAGCTGGAAAGCGATTTGCGCCACGCCCTGGAGCAGGACGAATTCGTGCTGTATTACCAACCGCAGTTCAGCGGCGATGGCAAACGTTTGACCGGCGCCGAGGCCTTGCTGCGCTGGCGTCATCCGCGCCGTGGCCTGGTGCCGCCCGGTGACTTCATCCCGGTGCTCGAAGAGCTTGGACTGGTGGTGGATGTCGGCGACTGGGTCATCAGCCAGGCCTGTCGCCAGCTCAAGACCTGGCACCTGGCCAGGATGCGGGTACCGAAAGTCTCGGTGAACATCTCGGCACGCCAGTTCTCCGACGGCCAGCTCGGCACCCGGATCGCCACCATCCTCAAGGACACCGGCCTGCCACCGGCATGCCTGGAGCTGGAGCTGACCGAAAGCATCCTGATGCGCGAAGTGAGCGAGGCGATGCAGATTCTCGACGGCCTGAAAAACCTCGGCCTGAGCATCGCGGTCGACGACTTCGGCACCGGTTACTCGTCACTCAACTACCTCAAGCAATTCCCGATCGACGTGTTGAAAATCGACCGTACGTTCGTCGACGGCCTGCCGTCGGGCGAACAGGACGCACAGATCGCCCGGGCCATCATCGCCATGGCCCACAGCCTCAACCTGGCGGTGATCGCCGAAGGTGTGGAAACCCAGGAGCAGCTGGACTTCCTGAGGGAGCATGGCTGCGATGAGGTTCAGGGGTATCTTTTCGGGCGACCGATGCCGGCGGACAGGTTCGAAGTGCAATTCAGCAATGATGCGTTATTCATGTTCGACTGAAGCCTTGTTCCGACAATCAGAACGCCTTCGCGGGCAAGCCTCGCGCCTACGGGTTTGTGGTGTACACAGCGTGCAGGAGCGAGGCTTGCCCGCGAAGAGGGCGGCACATTCACCGCTGATCCCGTCATGAAGCCCACTTGTCTGCGACATGATGTCCTTTCATATGCCTTCCAAAACCCGTTGGGGTAGAATGCCCCCCTTTTCTGCCCCCGATCCTTGAGGACCGCCATGTTCAGCCGTGATTTGACTATTGCCAAGTACGACGCCGATCTCTTTGCCGCCATGGAGCAAGAAGCTCAGCGCCAGGAAGAGCACATTGAGCTGATCGCTTCGGAAAACTACACCAGCCCTGCGGTGATGGAAGCTCAAGGCTCGGTATTGACCAACAAGTACGCCGAAGGCTATCCGGGCAAGCGCTACTACGGCGGTTGCGAGTACGTCGACATCGTTGAGCAACTGGCCATCGACCGCGCCAAGCAACTGTTCGGCGCCGATTACGCCAACGTCCAGCCGCACGCCGGTTCCCAGGCCAACAGCGCCGTCTACCTGGCCCTGCTGTCGGCCGGCGACACCATCCTGGGCATGAGCCTGGCCCACGGTGGTCACCTGACCCACGGTGCCAGCGTTTCGTCCTCGGGCAAACTGTACAACGCCGTTCAGTACGGCATCGACGGCAACGGCCTGATCGACTACGACGAAGTCGAGCGCCTGGCGGTCGAGCACAAGCCGAAAATGATCGTGGCCGGTTTCTCTGCCTACTCGCAGATCCTCGACTTCCCGCGCTTCCGTGCAATCGCTGACAAGGTCGGCGCTTTACTGTTCGTCGACATGGCCCACGTGGCAGGCCTGGTTGCCGCCGGCATCTACCCCAACCCGGTGCCATTCGCCGACGTCGTGACCACCACCACCCACAAGACCCTGCGCGGTCCACGTGGCGGTCTGATCCTGGCTCGCGCCAACGCCGACATCGAGAAGAAACTGAACTCCGCCGTATTCCCGGGCGCCCAGGGTGGCCCGCTGGAGCACGTGATCGCCGCCAAGGCCATCTGCTTCAAGGAAGCGCTGCAGCCTGAGTTCAAGGCCTACCAGCAACAAGTGGTGAAAAACGCCCAGACCATGGCCAGCGTGTTCATCGAGCGCGGTTTCGACGTGGTGTCCGGCGGTACTCAGAACCACCTGTTCCTGCTGTCGCTGATCAAGCAGGAAATCTCCGGTAAAGATGCTGACGCCGCACTGGGCAAGGCTTTCATCACCGTGAACAAGAACTCCGTACCAAACGATCCACGCTCCCCGTTCGTCACCTCCGGCCTGCGCTTCGGCACCCCGGCGGTGACCACTCGCGGCTTCAAGGAAGCCGAGTGCAAGGAACTGGCCGGCTGGATCTGCGACATCCTGGCGGACCTGAACAACGAAGCGGTGATCGACGCCGTTCGTGAGAAAGTCAAAGCCATCTGCAAGAAGCTGCCGGTATACGGCGCCTGATCGTAGACAATTGAAAAAACCGGCCACTTCGGCCGGTTTTTTTTGCCGGTCACTTCGCTGAACAGCCCGCTAATCGCACCATCAACAACTGAAACATCCAATCACCAAGTCGACCGATCACTCCAACTTTTTTGCTGATAGCTTAATTAACAGCCGAACTCATTTCGGCACTGTTAAATCAGACAAACAATGGAATGAACGACATGAGCCAGAATAAAGAACGCTCCTTTGTTGCCACCATCAAAACCAGCCATGGCAACTTGCACTTACCCAAACTCACCTACGGCAAAACCACCCTCGTAAAAAAACTGGATTACGACACGTGGTCATTTGAAGCCAACATGGATGTTTCCAGTTATCTTTGCGTAAAACCGGATGCACCTCCGGGGCAGATAAAGTTCTACTTCTATTGCATCGAAGACTACTATTCTATCTATCTGCTTACCGACGGTCTTTATCACCGTCAGGCACTCAGCAACGAAGACAAGGACTTCATCGGCGCCTTCGCGCCTGATCGAAAGCAAACCACCTACAACCTGCTCGACCGCCAAGGGCGGATCATCACCCCGGAGCAGTTCGACTCTGATCAACCCGTCGTCAGGATCCGGACCAAAGGTGGCAGCCTGCTGAGCGTGCGCGGCAACACCAAGGTCGGCGGCCTGGTCTGCACAGAGTCAGCCCGTGCAAAGCCCTTGGAATTCAAGCTCGACATCCTGAGTCGCGGCGCGGCTTGATCACTTCGGCAGGGAGCCGTTCATGAGTACCGATAGACAAAAGTCCTTCATTGCGACCCTGGGT
The DNA here is from genome assembly GCF_001984065.1 of Pseudomonas sp. KK4. Lineage (GTDB taxonomy): Bacteria > Pseudomonadota > Gammaproteobacteria > Pseudomonadales > Pseudomonadaceae > Aquipseudomonas. Next base: position 44,906 of record NZ_LYVP01000023.1, on the reverse strand, counting down.
ACACGCAACAACCAACTCCACTGTCTTGACGCCCTGCTGGGTGAAAAGGCATTCATTACGTCGAACCTGGTCAGTGGTGGCTTTTTCAGTGGACGGCGACAAAAATACGAAGTTTCGCACTTGCTTGGATTACATGAGGAAGCGACTACAAAAGTGCACCCTCCACTAACGCTTTATTTCAGGCACAGCCGATTTGGGTACACGCTGTATATACGCTCAAAAGGACATCACTACGGTAAGTGCATCCATGTCAATAAAGAAGGGTTGATAGGCGCATTCCCTGAACCTGAATCAACGAGCTTCATGTTATTGAACAGCAATTGCGAACGTATCAACCTTGATCATATAAAAACGGACACCCCGACTCTATATTTACAGGTCAGAGACTCGGGACTGATTCATCCTCATAAAACCCATGATTCGGATTACACCTTTATCGCCGATAAAGGCGCAATACCGCTGCCGTTCACGCTGAACATTCTGGAAAGAAACGCCCCCTACCTTAATCACCCCGACGAGGTGTGATGCGCAGGGATCCGCAACCGGCGGGCTTCGACTTGAACGTCGTGCCCGCCCGGTGCCAGGGTTCAATCCGCCGCCACCCTGGCGAACCCTGCACGGATTTTCTCCTCCGGCAGATCATCGGCGATGAACACGATCACACTTTCGCGCGGCTCATCGTCCGCCCATTCGGTATCCCAATCGAAACCGTACAGCTTCAGCACGCCCTGGAACACCATGCGCCGTGGCTCGCCCAGGATGTTCAACACCCCTTTGTAGCGCAGCAACTGCTTGCCATGATCTTCCAGCAGTTCGTTCATGAATTCGCTGAGCTTGTCGATATCCAGCGGCCTGTCGGTGCGCAGTACCAGGCTGGAAATACGATCGACTGAAGGCGCGGTGCTGACCGGACGCAAGCTCACGCCGCCGCCCAGGTCGGCATTCAAATTGAAACCACGTACATCGAGCAGTTCGGCCAGGTCGATCCGGCCATGGTCGACCAGACGGATCGGCGCCCGTCGGTTGATGCGGGTCAGGCGTTCACTCAAGGCCTTGAAGGCGGGCTCATCCACCAGGTCGCGCTTGCTCACCAGCAGGCGATCGGCAAAACCGATCTGGGCCTGGGCGATGGTTTGAGTCAGGTGCTGATCGGCGTGCGCCGCGTCCACCAGGGTAATGATGCCGTCCAGGATGTAACGCTCGCGCAGTTCTTCGTCGATGAAGAAGGTCTGCGCCACCGGTGCCGGATCGGCCAGACCGGTGCACTCGATCACCAGGCGGTCAAAGGCGATTTCGCCGCTGTCCAGCCGCTCGAGCAACAGGTACAGGGCCTTGGTCAGGTCGGTGTGGATGGTGCAGCAGACGCAGCCGTTGGACAGCGTCATCACTTGCACCGGCTCGGCACCCAACAACTGGGTGTCGATACCGGCGTCGCTGAATTCGTTTTCGATCACGGCGATCTTCAGGCCATGTTCGGCCTTGAGCAGATGGCGCAAGAGCGTGGTCTTGCCGGCGCCGAGGAAGCCGCTGAGGATCGTGACCGGGATGGGAGAGGGCAACTGGAATCTCCTGTTTCACAAAGTTAAAAAACAACACAGAACAAATGTGGGAGCGGGCTTGCTCGCGAAGGCGGCGTGTCAGTCAGCACAACGTTGAATGACATATCGCATTCGCGAGCAAGCCCGCTCCCACAGGGTATTGCGTCAATCAGGCCGTTGCATCAACAGCACTTGGGCCCACCCTTGCCACCGTAACGGGCCTCCTGGCGTTCGCGGAAGAACGCCTCGTAGCTCATCACCGGTTTGTCCGGGTGTTTGTTCTGCATGTGCTCGACGTAGTTGTCGTAATCGGGCATGCCGACCATCAGGCGTGCGGCCTGACCGAGGTATTTACCGAGGCGACTGAGGTCATTGAACATGCTGCAATCCTCGATTACGCATCCGGCAGGGCCTGGAAGGGCGATTCTTTATCCGTGCGTTCTTTTTTACCCCAGGAGGCAATGCCGACCTTGAGTGCATAGAACAGAATGCTGAACACCACGAACAGGAACAGCGCGGTCAGCGTTGCGTTGGTGTAGGCGTTGAAGATCACGTGTTGCATTTGCGTGATGTCCTTGGCCGGGGCGAGGATCTGACCATTGGCCAGGGCATCGCTGTATTTTTTCGCCAGGGACAGGAAGCCGATCGCCGGGTTGGCGTCGAACAGCTTGATGAAACCGGCGGTGGTGGTGCAGATCAGCAGCCAGGCGGCGGGCAGCAAGGTCACCCAGATGTAGCGCTGGCGTTTCATTTTGATCAGCACCACGGTGCCCAGCATCAGGGCGATACCGGCCAGCATCTGGTTGGAGATGCCGAACAGTGGCCACAAGGTGTTGATACCACCCAACGGATCGATCACGCCTTGGTACAGCAGCCAGCCCCACATGGCCACACAGCCTGCAGTAGCGATCAGGTTGGCGGTCCAGGATTCCGTGCGTTTGAGCGACGGCACGAACGAGCCGAGCAAGTCCTGCAGCATGAAACGACCGGCACGGGTACCGGCGTCCACGGCCGTCAGGATGAACAGCGCTTCGAACAGGATCGCGAAGTGGTACCAGAACGCCATGGTGTTTTCACCCGGCAACACACTGTGCAGGATCTGCGCGATACCCACCGCAAGCGTTGGCGCACCGCCGGCACGGGCCAGGATGGTGGTTTCGCCGATGTCGTGGGCCACCGCTTGCAGCGCTTCGGGGGTAATGGCGAAGCCCCAGTTGCTGACTGCCGTTGCGACCGCCACCACATCACCGCCGACCACGGCCGCGGGGCTGTTCATCGCGAAGTAAACGCCCGGCTCAATCACTGAGGCGGCTACGATTGCCATGATGGCGACGAAGGACTCCATCAGCATGGCGCCATAACCGATGTAACGGGAGTTGACTTCGTTATCCAGCAGCTTCGGCGTGGTGCCGGAAGAAATCAGTGCATGGAATCCCGAAACAGCACCACAGGCGATGGTGATGAACAGGAACGGAAACAGACCGCCCTTCCACACCGGTCCCGTGCCGTCGGTGAACTGGGTCAGCGCTGGCATTTTCAGCTCGGGCATGGTCACCAGGATGCCGATCGCCAGGGCGATGATGGTACCGATTTTCAGAAAGGTCGACAGGTAGTCCCGCGGTGCCAGGATCAGCCACACCGGCAACACCGCCGCGACAAAACCGTAGCCGACCAGCATCCAGGTGATCTGGATCCCGGTGAAGCTGAACGCCTTGGCCCAGACCGGATCCGCGGCAATCTGCCCGCCGAGCCAGATCGACCCGAGCAATAACAGAACGCCGACGACGGAAATCTCACCGATACGCCCCGGGCGGATATAGCGCATGTAAACGCCCATGAACATCGCGATCGGGATGGTCGCCATGACCGTGAAAATGCCCCACGGGCTTTCGGCCAGGGCTTTGACGACGATCAACGCCAGCACCGCGAGGATGATGATCATGATCAGGAAGCAGCCGAACAGTGCGATGGTACCGGGGATGCGGCCCATCTCTTCGCGGACCATGTCGCCCAGGGAGCGACCGTTGCGGCGGGTGGACATGAACAGGACCATGAAGTCCTGCACCGCACCGGCCAGCACCACGCCGGCAATCAGCCACAGCGTGCCGGGCAGATAACCCATTTGCGCCGCCAGAACCGGACCCACCAGCGGGCCTGCGCCGGCGATGGCCGCAAAATGGTGACCGAACAGGATGTGTTTGTTGGTAGGAACGTAGTCCAGACCATCGTTGTTGAGCACAGCGGGGGTCGCCCGTCGTGCGTCGAGTTGCATCACATTGTTAGCGATGAACAGACTGTAGTAGCGATACGCGACCAGATAAATGGCCACCGCAGCGACCACAATCCACAACGCGTTGATTGCCTCGCCTCGGCGCAATGCCACGACACCCAAGGCGCACGCACCTATGATTGCCAGCACCAGCCAGGGTAGATGGCGTAGCGGGCTATTATTATTTTTCATTTTATTATTCCAGCCAGAGTGGACAGAAAGACAGCCACCCCGAGTTTAGCTCTCCTGACGGTAAAGACCATACCCCGACGTTGGTCCAGAGCCTGTCCTGGTGGCGGGTTCAAACGATGCGGGTCTATAGTCAGCGAACATCCAGAGGATTGCGCCATGAGCGAGCACCCCGCCGATCGTCGCCGCTTCAAACGTATTGCGTTCGATGCCAGAACCGAGCTGAGCCAGGGGCAGTTCATCTGGCCGGTGAAACTGATCGATCTGTCGCTCAAGGGGTTGCTCATCGAGCGACCGGAACCCTGGCTGGGCGACCCACAACAGGATTTTTTCGTCGATATACATCTGAGCGAAGACGTCGATATCGAAATGGACGTGCAGTTGAGCCATGAGGACCATGGTCAATTGGGGTTTGTCTGCCGGCACATCAGCCTGGAGTCGATCCAGCGGCTAAGGCGCCTGATCGAGCTTAATCTGGCCGATCCGCAGGAGCTGGAGCGAGAGCTGGGGGCCCTGATCGAAGTCTGACGCCAGCACCGGTCCACTGTGGGAGCGGGCTTGCTCGCGAAGGTGGTGAATCAGCCAACGTTCAGCCATCTGGCAAACCGCATTCGCGAGCAAACCCACTCCCACAATGGGTCCCCGCACTGTCAGTGACTATTCGAACAATGCATCCAACGCCTGCTCCAGCCGGGTTACCGCAATGATCTGCAACCCGGGCGGCGCCTCTTTCGGCGCGTTGCCCTTGGGCACGATGGCACGCTTGAAACCATGCTTGGCCGCCTCTTTCAGACGCTCCTGACCGCTCGGCACAGGCCGCACCTCGCCGGACAAACCGACTTCACCGAACACCAGCAAGTCATGGGGCAGCGGCCGGTTGCGCAGGCTGGACATCACCGCGGCCATCAACGCCAGGTCCGAGGCCGTTTCCAGTACCTTCACACCGCCCACCACGTTGAGGAACACGTCCTGATCGTGGGTCGGGATGCCGCCGTGGCGGTGCAGCACCGCCAGCAACATTGCCAGGCGATTCTGGTCCAGGCCCAGGGTCACCCGACGCGGGTTGGCCAAATGGCTGTCATCGACCAGCGCCTGGACTTCCACCAGCATGGGTCGGGTGCCTTCCCACGTCGCCATGACCACACTGCCCGGGACTTCTTCCTGGGCGCGGGTCAAAAAAATCGCCGAAGGGTTGGAGACTTCCTTCAGACCCTTGTCGGTCATGCCGAACACGCCCAGTTCGTTGACCGCGCCGAAACGGTTCTTCACCGCTCGCAGCAAGCGAAGGCGACCATCGGACTCGCCTTCGAAATACAGCACCGTATCGACCATGTGCTCCAGCACCCGCGGACCGGCCAGTGCGCCTTCTTTGGTCACGTGGCCCACCAGGAAGATCGCCGTGCCGCTTTGTTTGGCATAGCGCACCAACAGCGCCGCACTTTCGCGCACCTGGGAGACACCGCCCGGTGCCGATTGCAACTGCTCGGTGAAAATCGTCTGGATCGAGTCGATCACCATCACCTTGGGCTTTTCCTGCCGGGCCGTGGCGATGATGGTTTCGATGCAGGTTTCGGTCATCACTCGCAGTTGATCCTGGGGCAGCCCCAGGCGCCGCGCGCGCATGGCCACTTGCTGCTGGGATTCTTCACCGGTGACGTACAGGGCCGGCATGCTCTTGGCCAGGTTGCACAGGGTTTGCAACAAAATGGTCGACTTGCCGATGCCCGGGTCACCGCCGATCAGCACCACCGAGCCGTCGACCAGGCCGCCACCCAACACCCGGTCCAGTTCACCGGATGCGGTGGAAAAACGCGGGATCTCTTCGACGCTGACTTCGGCCAGGGTCTTGATCTGTGCCTGCTGGCCTGCCCAACCGGTGCGCCCGGTCGGTGCCGCGGCACCGCCGCTTTCCACCATGGTTTCGGTCAGTGTGTTCCAGGCGCCGCATTCGCCGCACTGACCGGCCCATTTCGGGAAGGTTGAGCCGCACTCGGTGCAGCCGTACATGCGCTTGGCCTTGGCCATCTGAACCCCCGGCAAAAACCGCGATGATAGCTCAGACGAATGCATTCGGGGCGGGCAGCCAACGAAGGGACTTAAATACAAAGAATATCGTTCTTGCAATCGGTGCAATCATAAATAGCCTGTTTGAAGTGTTTGAACAGGCCTGTCTGAACAAACGGCTCTGTACAAGCAACTCGCGACTTGCGCCATTCAATAACCTACAAGTGTCGCTGAAATCTGTACAAACCTTATATGAGAAAGATCATTCGTATAACTTTATTTAAAAGACTGAATCATCAACCCTACATTCAAACCTCTGTTTAAACTTAGAGTATTTGCTTGAAACCACTGATTGGTACAACCCTATCTATATTCACCGACCTGTCGCCAGCGATATTATCCTTGGCTGTCACTCGACTGTAAAAAATCAGAGGCGGATATAAATGACCCATCAGTCGATGCAGGCCCCAACAGCGATCACCAAGTCCAAAAGCGCCGACGGTCTAAACTTTTCAGCGCGTGTCCGGTCGATTGCAGGCAAGCTCTCGGGGCAGGCGTATCGAGCAGGATGCACCTTGCTGATTTACACTGCCTTCACCAACCTCATCTGTAACAAGGAAATAACCTATGGGCGTGATAAGTGAGTTCAAGGCCTTCGCGGTCAAAGGCAACGTGGTCGACATGGCCGTCGGGATCATTATCGGTGCCGCTTTCGGCAAGATCGTCACCTCGTTCGTCGGCGACGTGATCATGCCGCCAATAGGGCTGTTGATCGGGGGGGTAGACTTCAGTGATCTGGCCATTACGCTCAAGGCCGCTACCGCAGACGCGCCGGCGGTGGTGCTGGCTTACGGTAAATTCATCCAGAGCATGATCGACTTCGTGATCGTGGCGTTCGCGATCTTCATGGGCGTCAAGGCCATCAACCGTCTCAAGCGCGAAGAGTCCGTGGCCCCCACCCTGCCGCCTGTTCCAACCAAGGAAGAAGTGTTGCTGGGTGAGATCCGAGATTTGCTCAAAGCTCAGAACACAAGGCCCTGAGCCCTCCTCTTGCAGGAGCGAGCTCGCGATGGTCTTGAACGATAAAGCGGGACCCCGCGGCGTTCTCGAGTGCATCGCGAGCAAGCTCGCTCCTGCAGGTACAGGTGTCGTCCTTACCAGAAGTTTTCCACCGCCACCTGACCCGGTCGGCGGCTGAGGCTCAGATGCATGTCGCGCTGTTTGAGCAGTTTGCGCGTGTCATCGATCATTTGCGGGTTACCGCACAGCATGACCCGTGAATGTTCGGGCGTCAGTTCAACCCCGGCCGTCCGCTCCAGTTCGCCATTTTCGATCAGCGTGGTGATTCGCCCGTTTAACGCACCCGGGTGCTGTTCTCGTGTCACGGTGTTGATCAGCTGCAGTTTGTGCGCGTATTCGGCCAGATACTCACGCTCCGCCAGTCCTGCAATCAGTGCCTGGTAGGCCAGCTCGCAGGTTTCGCGCACGCTGTAGACCAGGATGATTCGCTCGAATTTCTCCCACACCTCGAAGTCCTGAAGGATCGACAGAAACGGCGCCAGGCCGGTGCCGGTGGACAACAGCCACAGGTCGCGCCCATCGACAAAACGATCGAGCGTCAGATATCCGAAGGCCTGGCGGTCGACCAGCAACGTATCGCCGACACCCAGCCGGCTCAGTTCACTGGTGAATTCGCCGCCCGGCACGACAATGGAAAAGAACTCGAGATACTCGTCAAAGGGCGACGACACCATGGAATAAGCGCGCCATACCGTGCTGCCGTCAGCCTTGGTCACTCCCAGCCGGGCGAATTGCCCTGCACGGAAGCGAAAGCCCGGATCCCGGGTGGCCCGCAAGGTGAACAGATTCGGGGTCAATGGCTGGACGTCGAGCAAGGTCTGGCGGGTAAATTTTTCTTCGCTGGCGGTCATGTGCGGCTCCAATAAAACCCATGACCGCAGTGTCTCGCAAAGCTCATCTGATAAACACCGGTGATTTGTAGTGTCTTTAGAGCAAGTACTCTTCTCATATAATTAACACTTTAGTCTTTACGTATCAGCGGCAGTTCAATGGCCTGAATACGGATCAGACGGTTAATATTAACAGCGACATTCAATATGTTTGATTCCATTCAATCGCGTTAGAACTCTATTGCCGGCTTTTAGTTAGGCAACCATTCAAAAAAATCTCAGCATGACGATAGGATTAATCCTACACTCCAAATCGCAAGAGCATTCTGGATCCAAGATTTTTGTTTAATCCCGCGCATGGAGTTAGATGATGGAACGGTGGAAGGAGTCCCAACTTGAACAGATATCATCCACAACAGACCTTGGAAATGCCTTCCAGACATCTTTGGGCTTCGTGAAAAACATCGGCTTCAAATTTTTTGCATTTTCAACTACATGCCCGACGAAAACCGAGCATTTTCATAAACCTTTGTTCAACAATTATCCGGTTGCCTGGAGCCGCGAATATGAAAAGAAAAAACTGGTCGCGGCCGACCCGGTAGTAGCACATTGCAATCAATCTACGTTGCCCGTGTTATGGAGCGAGGACCTTTTTTGCAATACGCCATGGATCTGGAACGCGCTGGAGCGCGAAGGTATCCAGCATGGCTGGTCTCAAGCGGTGCACGATGAGGAAAGCGGGTTGTGCAGCATCCTGAGTCTGGCCAGAAGCCATTGCCCGATCAGCGCATGGGAGCTGTATGAAAACCTCGGCTTCACCACCTTCATTGCCCACCATCTGCATGATCTGGTTGCCCGGACCCTGCCCCAGGAAGCGAAAAAAGTCTGCGCGACGAACCTGTCAGATCGGGAAGTCGACGTACTGAATCTTGCGGCAACGGGCAAAACGGCCTATGAGAGCGCGCGGATTCTCAATCTCAGCGCACGTACCGTGAATTTCCATGTTCAGGAAGCCATCCGCAAACTCGGGGTCAATAACAAGGTTTCGGCGGTCATTGCCGCCGCGAAGGCGGGCTATCTCAATAGCGATGCGATGCGCTGAGTCGAAAACCCGCGGGTAATCCGAGCCGAAAAAAAGTACCATCGGCGCCTCCTCCGCAGTGATGACGTGTGAACCCTCCACGCCTATCCACTGCGGACGGCCCCGCCCGCCACGACACTCCTGGGCGCGGGATTTCCGTTGATTACCAGAGCCCCGCCCCATGCCTTTGCTCGAAACGCCTTTCGCCAGCCTCGACCTGATCCGTCAACCCGAACAGCAGAACGAACCGCTGCAAGCCTTCGATGCGGCGGACGAGTACCTGCTTAACCATCTGGCCGAGCAACAGCCCTCGATCAACACTCGGGTCCTGGTGCTGAACGACAGTTTCGGTGCCCTGGCGGCGAGCCTGCTCGGCAACGTCGAGGTGACCAGCAGCGGCGATTCGTTCCTGGCTTTCCAGGGGCTGGAAAAGAACCTGGCGCGCAATGGTCAGGCATTCGATGCGGTGCCGTTCATACCGGCCAGCGAAACAGCCACAGGCCCTTTTGACCGGGTGCTGATCCGTGTGCCGAAAACCCTGGCCCTGCTGGAAGAACAACTGATCCGCCTGCAAGGCCAATTGGCCCCAGGGGCGCAAGTGGTCGCCGGGGCAATGATCAAGCACCTGCCAAGGGCCGCGGGGGATCTGCTCGAGCGTTATATCGGGCCGGTGCAGGCGTCGCTGGCGGTGAAGAAAGCCCGATTGCTGATTGCCACCGCGCAAGACAAAGCACCGCTCGCCTCTCCCTATCCGACGCGCTATCGGCTCGACGCGCCGGCCATCGAATTGCTCAACCACGCCAACGTCTTTTGCCGCGAAGGCCTGGACATCGGCACCCGGGCATTCTTGCCGCACCTGCCGAAAAACCTCGGCTCAGCCCGAGTGGCGGACCTGGGCTGCGGCAACGGTGTACTGGCGATCGCCAGTGCCCTGCAAAACCCGGACGCACATTACACGCTGGTGGACGAATCATTCATGGCCGTGCAATCGGCCGCCGAAAACTGGCGTGCGGCCCTGGGTGAGCGTGATGTTGTGGTGAGGGCCGGCGATGGCCTGGCCGGGCAGGATCCTCAGTCGCTCGATGTGGTGCTGTGCAACCCGCCGTTTCACCAGCAACAGGTGGTCGGCGACTTCCTGGCCTGGCGCATGTTCCAGCAAGCCCGGGAAGCGCTGGTGGTGGGCGGTGCGCTGTACATCGTCGGTAACCGCCACCTGGGCTATCACAGCAAACTGGCCCGGTTGTTCCGCGGCGTCGAGCAGGTGGCGGCGACGCCAAAGTTCGTGATTCTCAAGGCTCGCAAGTAAGGCGAGGTAAAAAAACCCTCCGGTCGGAGGGTTGAATCCGCGCCCGAAGGCGACGGGAGGGATGTCTGGTGTTCAGTGCGTGGTCAGGCCCGCGGCGCTCATGAACATTCGCATCACACTGGCCGCGATGAACAGCGCACCGACACTGCCGACCCAGATCAGGGCCAGCCAGCCGAGCCGCTGCCACAGCGGCTTTTTTTCGGCTTCTTGAATGTCGTGCAGGGAAGGTTTGTTGGTCACTGCATCGATCCTCTAAAAGGGCGATGGCGTTTGTGAAGACGCCATCGCGAGCTCGGCTCCTACAGGTTCCGTGGGAGGCTCTAGTGGTACCCGTCTTCGTGGGTCACCTTGCCGCGGAACACGTAGTAACTCCAGAAGGTGTAGCCCAGGATGAACGGGATGATGAACAGCGTGCCCACCAGCATGAAGCCCTGGCTCTGCGGCGGTGCAGCGGCGTCCCAGATCGAGATCGACGGTGGCACGATGTTCGGCCACAGGCTGATCCCCAGGCCGCTGTAGCCGAGGAAGATCAGCACCAGCGTCAGCACGAACGGCGTGTAGTTGGCATTGCGGGCCACCGCGCGGATCAGGCCATACAGCGTCACCAACACCAGGATCGGCACCGGCAGGAACCAGAACAGGTTCGGCAGGGTGAACCAGCGCGCGGCGATTTCGGCGTGGGCCAAGGGCGTCCAGATGCTGACGATACCGATCACCGCCAGCAGCACGAACGCCAACGGCCGCGCCAGGTCATGCATCTGCTCCTGCAACTTGCCTTCGGTCTTCATGATCAGCCAGGTGCAACCCAGCAACGCATAAGCCACCACCAGCGCGACACCGCAGAACAGGGTGAACGGCGTCAACCAGTCCAGGGAACCACCGGCGAACTGCCGGTTGACCACCGGCAGGCCATCGATGAAGGCCCCCAGTGCCACGCCCTGGAAGAAGGTGGCCGCCACCGAACCGCCGATGAACGCCTTGTCCCACAGATGGCGCTTTTCGTCCCGGGCCTTGAAGCGGAACTCGAAGGCCACGCCACGGAAGATCAGCCCGATCAGCATGAAGATCAGCGGCAGGTACAATGCCGAGAGCACCACCGAATAGGCCAGCGGAAAGGCGCCGAACAACGCCGCGCCGCCAAGGACCAACCAGGTTTCATTGCCGTCCCAGACCGGCGCGACGGTGTTCATCATCACGTCGCGATCGGTCTTGCCCGGGATGAACGGGAACAGGATCCCGATGCCCAGATCGAAGCCGTCCATGACCACATACATCATGATGCCGAAGATGATGATCACGGCCCAGATCAGCGGAAGATCAATACCCATGATTCAAATCTCCTTGGTCACGGTGTGGTCGGCATCGGCGTGTTCGTCGTCGGCAGCGGACAACGGACGGGCCGGCGTGCGTTTCTGGCCGGGGCCACCGTCGTTGGTTTCCTTGCCTTCGTCGATCTTGGGCCCCTTGCGCACCAGGCGCATCATGTAGCCCAGGCCCGCACCGAACAGCGCGAAATACACCACGACGAACAGGATCAGGGTGATGCTCATCTGCATGACACTGTGGTTCGAAGAGGCGTCCGCCGTGCGCATCAGGCCGTAGACCACCCACGGCTGACGCCCGATTTCCGTGGTGAACCAGCCCGCGAGGATCGCGATCAGGCCGGACGGTCCCATCCACAACGCCAGGTACAGGAACGGGCGTGCGGTGTAGAGCTTGTCGCTCTTGCGCAGCCACAGGCTCCACAGACCGGTGAAAATCATCAGCAAGCCCAGGCCGACCATGACCCGGAACGACCAGAACACGATGGTCGAATTCGGCCGGTCTTCAGGCGGGAACTCCTTGAGCGCCGGCACCTGTTTGTCCAGGGAGTGCGTCAGGATGAGGCTGCCCAGGTAGGGTATTTCCACGGCGAATTTGGTTTTTTCTTCCTTCATGTCCGGCCAGCCGAACAGGATCAACGGGGTCGCCTCACTGCCTTTGTTTTCCCAATGGCCTTCGATCGCGGCGATTTTCGCCGGCTGATGCTCGAGCGTGTTCAGGCCATGGAAGTCGCCGATGACAGCCTGGATCGGCGCGACGATCAACGCCATCCACATCGCCATCGAGAGCATCTTGCGGATCGCCGGGTTGTCCTTGCCGCGCAGCAGGTGCCAGGCCGCCGAGGAGCCGACGAAGAACGCAGTGGCGACGAACGCCGCCGTGGCCATGTGCATCAGGCGATAGGGGAACGAGGGGTTGAAGATCACCGCCAGCCAGTCCACCGGAATCACCTGGCCGTTGACGATTTCATAGCCCTGAGGGGTCTGCATCCAACTGTTGGAAGCCAGAATCCAGAAGGTCGAAATCAGCGTGCCGATGGCGACCATGACGGTGGCGAAAAAGTGCAGGCCGCGCCCGACCTTGTTCCAGCCGAACAGCATCACGCCCAGGAAACCGGCCTCGAGGAAGAACGCTGTCAGCACTTCATAGGTCAGCAACGGCCCGGTCACGGATCCGGCGAAGTCCGAGAAGCGGCTCCAGTTGGTGCCGAATTGATAGGCCATGACCAACCCCGACACCACGCCCATGCCGAAGTTGACCGCGAAGATCTTCGACCAGAAATGGTAGAGGTCGCGGTACGTATCGTTATGGGTTTTGAGCCACAGGCCTTCGAGCACCGCCAGGTAACTCGCCAGACCAATGGTGATGGCGGGGAACAGGATGTGGAACGAGATGGTGAACGCGAACTGGATTCGGGCGAGATCAAGTGCCTCTAAACCGAACATAAGTCTTCCTCTGTCAGGTAGTACGGCTGCCGGCTGGAGGCCTGCATCCACGGTCCCCACGGATATGGAGTGTGGCGAATCGCTGTTTGTTGTTTTTTTTACACGCATCGCAACGCAGGGAGTCTGGCCTTGCGGCGCCAGATCAATCCTTGCGGGCCTTGATCTGGATCAAGCAACGTTGAAAGAGTAGTCCCATTTGCGCGGATGAACCGCGTGGTCTTTTGCCGCGTGACAAGTTGCCTCATGGACGATATCTGGCTCAAAACCATCCCCTGTGGGAACGGGCTTGCTCGCGAAGGCGCAGTGTCAGTCGCCATCGATGTTGAGTGTGCCGGCCTCTTCGCGAGCAAGCCCGCTCCCACAGGGGATTTGATGTGTTGCGAAAATCGATGTCTGGCTAACTGAATTTTCCTTCATGGCAACTTCCTGTTACAGGTTGATGATAATCTCGCCCTTCCGTCTCCTGCCGCAGATCTGCCTTCAAATGCCCAGCCAAGAGCCTTTGCTGTTACGTCACCATCGTCCTTTCCTTGCGTTCTGGCTGGCTCGGGTGTTCACCGCCAGCGGCTTTCAGATGCTGACCGTGGCCATTGGCTGGAACCTCTACCAACTGACCGGCAACGTGCTCGACCTGGGCCTGGTGGGGTTGGTGGAGTTCGCGCCGCGGGTGCTGTTCATGCTGCACACCGGGCACGTGGCCGACCGCTACGACCGGCGCAAGGTCGCGGCGATCTGTCAGTCCCTGCAAGCGCTGATCGCCCTGTCGCTGGCCATCGGCAGCGCCACTGACCATGTCACTCGGGAAATGATCTTCATCCTCGCCTTCCTGCTAGGCGCCGCGCGCTCCTTCGAGATGCCGACCACCCAGGCCTTGCTGCCGAGCATCGTGCCCAGCGCCCTGTTCCCCCGGGCCGTGGCCGCCGCACAATCGGCCCAGCAATCGGCAACCATCGTCGCCCCGGCGCTGGGCGGCTTGCTGTATGCCTTCGGCAGTGTGTGGGTGTACGGCCCGACGGTGCTGCTGTATGTCATCGCCTGCTCGTTGATGCTGAACCTGCCGGCCCGGCAGACACCGTTGAACAAAGGCAAGGCGACTCTGGATTCGCTGTTGGCGGGCATTCGCTTCATTCGCAGCCGCCCGGACATTCTCGGGGCGATCTCCCTGGACCTGTTCGCGGTTCTGCTCGGCGGCGCCACGGCGTTGCTGCCGGTGTTCGCCAAGGACATCTTGCTCACCGGCCCCTGGGGCCTGGGCCTGCTGCGCTCGGCACCGGCGGTGGGGGCGTTGCTGATGTCGCTGTTTTTGGCCAGGTTCGCCGTGGAACGCAATGTCGGCCGCGTGATGTTCACCGCCGTGGGCGTATTCGGCGTGGCCACCATCGCCTTCGGCCTGTCGACCTCGTTCTGGTTCTCCCTGGCGGTATTGGTGGTGCTCGGCGCGGCCGACATGATCAGCATGGTGATCCGCGCGTCCTTCGTGCAACTGGAAACCCCGGACGAAATGCGCGGCCGCGTCAGCGCGGTCAACGGCCTGTTTATCGGCGCATCGAACCAGCTCGGCGAATTCGAGTCCGGCCTGACCGCCCACTGGTTCGGCACCGTGCCGGCAGTGGTGATGGGCGGCATCGGCACGCTGGTGGTGACCGGGACGTGGATCAAGCTGTTCCCGACGTTGGCGCAGCGGGATCGGATGCATGTGCCGGTGGAGGACGTTAAAGCCTGACCCGGCCTAAACCAACAACTCCCCCGCCACCGCTGCCCGCGCGGCTTTCCCGCACAGCTGTTCCACCAGCGTCAGGGCGAAGGTCAGGGCGGCGCCCGAGCCTTGGGCGGTGATGCAGTTGCCATCGGCCACCACTGGTTGGTCGACGAAAGTGCAGCCTGAAAGTTGATGACTGACCGAGGGCAGGCAGGTCATGCGCCGTTGTCGCAGTACGCCGAAGGCTTGCAGGGCCAGCGCCGGGGCTTCGGCGATGGCGGCGAACAGGCGGCCGGCAGCGGCCTGGTCCTTGATCAGTTGCTGCAGGGGTTGATGGGCCGCCAGGTGTTGCGCCCCGACGGCACCGCCAGGCAGGACGATCAGGTCGAAGGGCTGGGCCAGCAGGTCCACCAGCATCGCGTCGCTGGTCAGGCGGGTGCCGCGGGCGCAGGTGAGCATGCGCCGGCCCTCGATGCTCGCCACCACCACTTCCACTTTGGCGCGACGCAGCACATCGATGAGGGTCACGGCTTGCAGGTCGTCGATGCCCTCGGCAAGGGTGATCAAGGCTCTAAAGGTCATTGGCGTCATCCAGGTAATGATCCTTAAAGCGTAGTCAGCTTTCGTTACCCTTGTTCATGACCCGCGTTTTCTCGATGCAAGGCTCGATGAAAAGCTACTTGATGTAGAGCTGCGTCGACATCGTGTTGCCCGGGGCATTGATCGAGGTGTTGCTGAAGGTGAAGGTGCCTTCCTGCTTGCCGGCCATATCGAACACATACAGATAGCCGACGGTTTTGCGGCCGACGGTGCAATCGGTCAGGTTGCCGTTATCAAAGGCGCAGACCGGTGTGCGGGTGCCGTTGATGTCGAAGCCATCGAGCCCGACGTGGGGCTGGCTGCGACCATAGCCCACTTCCAGCACGTAGATCCTGATGTTCGGGCCGCTGTGATTGCAGCGCGTCTGCGCCTGGCCTTCGTCAATGGACTCAAAGCCACAGCCCGGGGATTCAACCTTGAGCACTTTCACCTGGGTCAGCGGCGGCGCCGAGGCGGCTTGGGCCAGCGGTGCTCCCAAGACCAGCGCCAGCAAGATCAACAGCCCATTTTTCATGCAACATCCCCCCAAAAATCAGCGCGCAGTATGGCTGACTCCGGCCAAAGGCAAAACATTCGACGACGATCACCGCCATAAGCAGCCATAACCCTGTGCGGCTGGTATGATGCGCGGCTTTTTCCGACCCACAGAAAATTCCCAGGCGCCTGCAGCGGTCTGTGCTTTGCTGTTGAGGTCGATACATTCACGGCGCCGGGCGCGCCACGGGGAGCAGACATGCTGGAAAGGCTGTTTCAACTCAAGGCACACAACACCAACGTACGTACCGAGATCCTGGCGGGCGTCACGACCTTTTTGGCCATGGCCTACATTCTGTTCGTCAACCCGAGCATCCTCGGCGAGACCGGCATGGACAAGGGCGCAGTGTTCGTCGCCACCTGTCTGGCAGCCGCCATCGGCTCCACGGTCATGGGCCTGATCGCCAACTACCCGATCGCCCTCGCCCCGGGCATGGGCCTGAACGCCTTCTTTACCTACACCGTGGTCCTGCACATGGGCCACACCTGGCAAGTGGCGTTGGGCGCGGTGTTCATCTCGGCAGTGTGTTTCTTCCTGCTGTCGATCTTCCGCATCCGCGAATGGATCATCAACAGCATCCCGCTGCCGCTGCGCTCGGCGATTGCCGCCGGTATCGGCCTGTTCCTGGCGCTGATCGCGCTGCACAACGCCGGCATCGTGGTCAGCAACCCGGCGACCATGGTCGGCCTGGGCGACCTGAAACAGCCGGCACCGATCCTCGCCACCCTCGGTTTCGCCCTGATCGTCGCCCTCGAAGCCCTGGCCGTGCGCGGTGCGGTGCTGATCGGCATTCTGGTGGTGACCATCATCTCCATCGTGATGGGCTTCACCCCGTTCGGCGGCGTGATGTCGATGCCGCCGTCGCTGGCGCCGACCTTCCTGCAACTGGACATCAAGGGCGCGCTGGACATCGGTCTGGTCAGCGTTATTTTCGCCTTCCTGTTCGTCGATCTGTTCGACAACTCCGGCACTCTGATCGGCGTCGCCAAGCGCGCCGGCCTGATGGGCAAGGACGGTCACATGCCGAAAATGGGTCGTGCTCTGGTTGCCGACAGTACCGCTGCGATGGCCGGTTCCCTGCTGGGCACCTCTACCACCACCAGCTACATCGAGTCCGCTGCTGGCGTGAGTGCCGGCGGCCGCACCGGCCTGACCGCCGTTGTGGTGGCGATCCTGTTCCTGCTGGCGCTGTTCTTCTCGCCACTGGCGTCCAGCGTTCCAGCCTTCGCCACCGCGCCGGCACTGCTGTTCGTCGCCGTGCTGATGACTTCGGGCCTGGCGGAAATAGACTGGGACGACATCACTGTTGCCGCGCCGGTGGTCATCACCGCCCTGGCAATGCCGTTCACCTATTCCATCGCCAACGGCATCGCCTTCGGTTTCATCGCCTGGACCGCCATCAAGCTGATGTCCGGTCGCGGCCGTGAGCTGAACCCGGCGCTAGTGATTCTGTCGATCCTGTTCGTGATCAAGCTGGGTTGGTTCAACGCATGACTTTTGATTCCCAGGCCTACGCCGTCCAACTCGAAGACAAGGTCACGCGCTTGCGTGACCTGCTGGCCCCCTTCGATGCACCACAGCCGGCGGTCTTTGATTCGCCGTTGCAGAACTTCCGTCTGCGCGCCGAATTCCGCCTGTGGCGTGAAGCCGGCGAGCGTCACTACGCAATGTTTTCCCAGGAAGACAAACGCACGCCGATCCTCATCGAAGCATTCCCGATTGCCAGCCTGCGCATCAACCAACTGATGCCCCAGCTCAAAGCGGCGTGGCAGGCCAGCTCGGCCCTGAGCCACAAGCTGTTTCAGGTGGAGTTCCTGACCACCCTGGCCGGCGATGCGATGATCACCCTGTGCTACCACCGCCCGCTGGACGAGCACTGGCACGCGGCGGCGACTAAGCTGGCGGCGGACTTGAACGTCAGCATCATCGGCCGCTCCAAGGGCAAGCGCGAAGTCATCGGCCACGATTACGTGGTGGAAAAACTCGAAGTCGGCGGTCGCACCTTCAGCTATCGCCAACCCGAAGGCGCATTCACCCAGCCCAATGGCACGGTAAACCAGAAGATGCTCAACTGGGCCTACGACGCACTCGGCGACCGTGCGGATGACCTGCTGGAACTGTATTGCGGCAACGGCAACTTCACCCTGCCGCTGGCCACCCGCGTGCGCAAAGTGCTGGCCACCGAGATCAGCAAGACCTCGGTCAACGCAGCGCTGAGCAACCTCAGTGAAAACGCTGTGGATAACGTCACCCTGGTGCGTTTGTCCGCCGAAGAACTGACCGAAGCGCTCAACGAAGTAAGGCCCTTCCGCCGCCTGCACGGCATCGACCTGAAAAGTTACGAATTCGGCAGCGTCTTCGTCGACCCGCCCCGCGCCGGCATGGACCCGGACACCTGCGAACTGACCCGGCGCTTCGACAACATCCTCTACATCTCCTGCAACCCGGAGACCCTGGCGGCCAACATCGCCCAACTGCACGACACCCACCGCATCACCCGATGCGCGATGTTCGACCAGTTCCCGTGGACCCATCACATGGAATCCGGGGTGTTGTTGACCCGGCGCTGAAGCCTGTTTGACGCCCACAAAAAAGCCGTCGCAATGACGGCTTTTTTGTGGGTGTATCAAAGCACAACATCCACCTTGCGCGGCCGCCCGCCTTTCTTGCCATTGACCCGAGCAGCTTCAGCCTTGGCCGCACTGCTTTGACGACCATTGTGTGATGCAACCACTGAAGCCGCCATGGTCACGAGCGACTTGCTCGCCGAGATCATTCCGGCGATCGATACATGCAGGTCTTTGCCTTCGTGGCACAGTGCAGTTCCGGAAAAGCCGACGTTCAGCCCTGCAAAATCCTTCACCTCAAAATCATCGAACTCCGGATAATTCGCCACAGGCAACAGGACTCCGCAGCCGTCTTCGAAGCTGACGGCCAGGCACGGGGCAAGAAAGGTGACCGCTGTAGCATGCAGGCTGTTTCTGGTACGTAATTGCCCACGCTTGATGGCTTCGTCCAGGCGACTTTCCGTCACTGGCCTATCAGCCTGAACCTTGGCCTTGATCTTCACGGTTTTCATAACTCGATCTCCACACATTTCTGTGCACCTATAAGGGACAGCCGCGTCGTGTTCGTTTCGGGTTCGTAGCAAGCCGTTCCAATCATGTTGGTCGTGCTGACTACTTTTTTCACTGCTACGACTTCGTTGCTGTGCCAGTCCCACAATTGATTTTCAAGGCAAACGGTCTGTAATTTTCGCCACCAGATGCCACGAGCACGCAGCAAATTGGCAGGTTGTCTGAGCGATCGAAGCACGCCGTCCAGCGTCGCCGACGGTGGCCGTCGCGAAATCGGGACAACATCCCAGAGCTCTACACCGTTGTGCCAGAAGCTGAACCTGAATCTCGCAGTCCAAGTGCCCGCTTCCACATGAGCATGAGGCGGACAATGCTCGTCACGTAACATGATCACCACCGAAAGCCCCTTGTAGTTGCATACCTTCATGCTAACCCATCCGTTAGGTTAATGAATCCGAAAACTCGACATTCCATTTGAAACTTGAACCCAGGCACCCATCGCCAAACTGAAACTGCGCGTCCGAGCCTATTGCTCCGGCCCCGTAAGAAAAATTAAAGATTCGTAAAAAATCCTTTCCCAACGCCCACAAAAAAGCCGTCGCAATGACGGCTTTTTTGCATCTCAACCGAATCACCCCGGCAGATTCTTTCGATATTCCGTGGTGGTAATGCCTTTGTACCCCCAGTTATCGGTGTCGATTTCCTCGATCACGATGTGGGTCAGTTCCGGGGGCTTGCCGAGGACGCGCTGCAGGGTCTCGGTGATTTCGGCGATGACCTGGGCTTTCTGTTCCCGGGTAACGCCGTCGCGGGTAATGCGTACGCTGACGAAAGGCATGCTGCGTCTCCTGCTCGGCTGATTAAGGAAGGCTTACCGCTGGATCACTGTATCCGCGTGCGGGCTTCTGATAAATAGTGATCCGACACTTCATTTGATCCTTGGTGTAATCAATCATGCAGCGACAATTTGACGATCTTCAACTGGGCAGCATCGAGCTGTTCTGCCTGGCCGCCGAAGCCGGCAGTTTCACCGCAGCAGCGCTGGTGGCAGGGGTTACGCCGGCGGCGGTGAGTCGCTCGGTGTCGCGCATGGAAGAACGCCTGGGCGTGAGGTTGTTCGCGCGCACCACCCGCAGCGTCAAGTTGACCGACAGCGGCCGGCGCTACTACGAAGAATGCCGTCAGGCCTTGGCGCAACTGGTGGAAGCCCAGCGCGAGGTCATGGGTCAGCAGCAAGTGCCATCCGGCACGCTGCGCATCAGTATTCCGACCACCTATGCCCACCACCGGATCCTGCCACTGATGCCGGCCTTTCGCGCGCGGTTCCCGGCGGTGAAAGTCGAGTCGCACATCAGCAATCGCAACATCGATTTCGTCGGCGAAGGCTATGACATGGCGATTCGCGTGCGGGCGATTCCCGACTCCGGGCTGATCGCCCGGCCACTGGAAGATGCCGCGCTGGTGATGATCGCCAGCCCCGACTACCTCAAGCACGCTGGCACCCCACAAACCCTCGACGATCTGCAGCAGCACGAATGCATACAATACGAACTGCCCAGCAGCGGCCGGCGCATCGCCTGGCTGTTCAATGAAAACGGCGTGGAGCGCGAGATTCTGGCCGAAGGCAATTTCGTGTGTTCCGACGATGTCCTGGGGGGCGTGACCCTGGCGAAAAACGGCGCGGGGCTGTTCCAGACCTATCGCTTCATCGTCGAAAAAGAACTGGCCGACGGCTCGCTGGTGGAAGTGCTCAAGCCCTATGGCGGACGTTCGCGGCCGTTCACTTTGCTGTATCCACAGAGTCGCCACATGCCGTTGAGGGTGCGGGCGTTCATTGATTTTCTGGTGGAGCATCTGCCCCGCTGATCACAAAAGTGTCCGATCACCGCACACATTAAGCCAGAGAACCGTCGCTCCAATTGACCAAACTAACTAGCTAGTACAATTTATCTCCACAGGCTGGAAACCTCAGCCAATGCCAAAAATAATAAGTGGAGAAACTCCGATGTCCCCCATCATTCTGGTGCTCAACGGCCCGAATCTGAACATGCTCGGCACCCGCGAACCGGCCAATTACGGCCATGAGACCCTGGCCGATATTTCAAACTTGTGCGGCCGGGCCGCCGAAGAGTTCGGCCTGACGGTCGAGTTTCGCCAGACCAACCACGAAGGCGAGTTGATCGACTGGATTCACGCCGCACGCGGCCGCTGCGCCGGGATCGTGATCAACCCCGCGGCCTGGACCCACACCTCGGTGGCGATCCGCGATGCGCTGGTGGCCGCTGAATTGCCGGTGATCGAAGTGCACCTGTCCAACGTCCACGCCCGCGAGCCTTTCCGCCATCACTCCTTCGTCTCCGCCATCGCCACTGCCGTGATGGCCGGGTTCGGCAGCCACGGCTATCGCCTGGCGCTGGAGCACTTCAGCCAACGCCTGCAGGGGAAAACATCGTGAGCCGCACTCAAACGGTTTTGGCCGGACTGATCGGTGCCGGCATTCAGGCTTCACGCACTCCGGCGCTGCACGAACATGAAGGCGATGCCCAGGGTTTGCGCTACCTCTATCGCCTGATCGACCTCGATCAACTGCAACTGGACAGCAATGCCCTGCCGGACCTGCTGACGGCCGCCGAACGCATGAGCTTCACCGGGCTGAACATCACCTTCCCGTGCAAGCAAGCGATCATCCCACTGCTGGACGAACTGTCGCCGGAAGCGCGGGGCATCGGTGCGGTCAACACGGTGGTGCTCAAGGACGGCAAACGCATCGGCCACAACACCGATTGCCTGGGGTTTGCCGAGGGTTTTCGTCGCGGGCTCAAGGGCGTCGCCGTGGAACGTGTGGTGCAGATGGGTGCCGGTGGTGCTGGTGCAGCGGTGGCCCACGCGTTGTTGAGCGAAGGCGTTCAGCAACTGAGCATTTTCGATGTGGACATCAGTCGCGCCCAGAGCCTGGCCGACAACCTCAATCAACATTTCGGCAAGGGCCGCGCCGTGGCCGGCCATGATCTGGCTGCAACCATGGTTGAGGCCGACGGCCTGGTGAACACCACGCCGATGGGCATGAAAAAGCTGCCGGGGATGCCGGTGCCGGTCGAGCTGTTGCGCGCCGAGTTGTGGGTGGCGGAGATCGTGTATTTCCCGCTGGAAACCGAACTGCTGCGCAATGCCCGCGCCTTGGGTTGCCGCACGCTCGATGGCGGCAACATGGCGGTGTTCCAGGCGGTGAAGGCGTTTGAATTGTTCAGCGGCGTGGTGCCGGATGCGCAGCGGATGCTGGCGCATTTTCAGGGCATGAATGATTAAGCGAAAATGGAAGGGGGCTGCTTCGCAGCCCATCGGGGATCAATCCCCGTCGCCACAGGTCAAGCCTGCAAATACCGCAACACCGACTCGCAAATCATCTGCCGATGACGCTGCTTGATGCTCTCGTCCGGCAGGTCGATCTGGAACAGCGCACCAAAGGTGTGGCGGTTCGACACCCGATAGAAACAGAACGAACTGATCAGCAAATGCACATCCAGTGGATCGAGGCCCGGGCGGAACACGCCCTCCTCGACGCCGCGGCGCAGGATCTCGCCCAGTGAATCAAGGATGGTGTTGTTCATCGCCTTGATGGTATCGGAGTGCTTCACGTACTCGGCGTTGTGAATGTTCTCGATGCTCACGATTCGCACAAAATCGACGTTGCGGTCATGGTGATCGAAGGTGAATTCCACCAGGCGCCGAATCGCTTCCACCGGCGCCAGTTCGGCCAGGTGCAAGCGGTTCTCGGTGTTGCGGATATCGCCGTAGAGCTTTTCCAGCACCTCGACGTAGAGCTGCTCCTTACTGCCGAAGTAGTAATAGATCATGCGCTTGGAGGTGTGGATGCGCTCGGCGATGGCGTCGACGCGGGCGCCGGACAGCCCCTGCTGGACGAACTCGACGATCGCCTCCTGCAGAATATTCTCGCGGGTTTTTTCCGGGTTGTTCTTGCGACTCTTGCGTGGTTCGGCAAGTGGCTGGTCGGGCGCTGCGGGGAAGTCTGAAGTCATTGTCATTGCGGGCTCACGGCCATCACTGCACAGGCTGGCGATTATGAGCCGCGCCGCACACTGAAGGAAGCCGTGCGGCTACGGTTTGTCGAGCTGATTACTATTTTCCTACAACTTTGCCTGACGGACGGCGCCGCTTCGGGACTTGGCCATGGCCGCCAGTCGCACCGCCACGTTGGCCGCGCCATAGCCGGCATAACCGTTCTTGCGTTGGATGATCTCGAAGAAGAACCGACCTTCGAACGGTTCGGTGTACACGTGGAACAGCTCACCGCCCTGGGCATCGCGGTCATACAGCACGTTGTAATAGGCCAGTTCGCTGAGGAATTCATCGTCGAAATCGAAGCGCGCCGCCAGGTCATCGTAGTAGTTGAGCGGAATGTCCAGCAGCGGAACGCCCGCCTCCTTCGCCCGGCTGACCTGGGCAAAGATGTCGTCGCAATCGAACGCGATGTGATGCACACCGGAACCGCGATAACTCGACAGCGCGTGTGAGATCGCGGTGTTGCGGTTCTCGGAAATGTTCAGCGGCAGGCGAATCGAACTGTCGCGGCTGCGCAGTGCGCGGCTTTTCACCAGACCGTAGGGATCAGGCAAGACCACTTCGTCATCGGCCTCGAAATCCAGCAGGCTCTTGTAGAACAGCACCCAACTGTCGAGGCTGTCGGCGGGCAGCGCCATGGCCATGTGGTCGATGCGCTTGAGGCCGCCGCTGCTCACCGCGCCTGGCAGCAGGTTGAAGTCGGTGCCATAGACGTCGGCCTCCTGATCCACCAGGTAGATCAGGCTGCCATCCGGCGCGCGCACGGCGGCGAGCTCCAGTTCGTTGGGGCCGACCAGTCCGCGATAGGGTTGGCCTTTGTAGGCCACGGCGCGGGCCAGGGCGCTGGCACTGTCCTTGACCCGCACGGCCGTGGCGCACAGCGATGGGCCGTGGGCTTCGAAAAAACTGTGGGCGAACGAATACGGCTCGGAGTTGAGGATCAGGTTGATATCGCCCTGGCGCAGCAGGCTGACGCTCTTGGAACGATGCTGGCCGGCCTTGACGAAACCCAGGCGCTCCAGCCAGTTGGACAGCTTGGCGCCGAGGCTTTCGTCCACGGCGAATTCGAGAAACTCGATGCCGTTGTATTCGCTGGCCTTGGGCGTTTCGAACAGGATCTCGGACTTGGCCGCAGGCGCGGCTTCCCGGGCCAGGCGCTCGCGGGTCTTCTCTTCTAGGTACAGCAACGAACGCAGACCGTCGGCGGCATTGGCCCGTGGCGGCGCGGCGCGGAAGCCGTCGTTGAAGATCTCCAGCGACAGCGGCCCGGTGTAGCCACTCTTGATGATCGGCGCCAGGAAGCCCGGCAGATCGAACTCGCCCTGGCCCGGGAAGCAGCGGAAATGCCGGCTCCACTCCAGCACGTCCATGGCCAGGATCGGCGCATCGGCCATTTGCACGAAAAAGATCTTGTCGCCGGGAATCTCGGCGATCGCGCTCGGATCGCCCTTGAGCGACAGGGTATGAAAGCTGTCGAGCAACACACCCAGGCTCGGATGATCGGCCTGGCGGACGATGTTCCAGACCTGCTGCCAGGTGTTCACATGGCGGCCCCAGGCCAGCGCTTCGTAACCGATGCGCAAACCACGCGCACCCGCACGTTCGGCCAGCAGGCGCAGGTCGTCGACTAGAATGTGTTCATCACCGAGGGAGTCGGCCGAGGCGTTGCTGCACACCAGCACCAGGTCCGTGCCCAGCTCCTGCATCAGGTCGAACTTGCGTTCGGCTCGCTCCAGATTGCGCGACAAGCGGTCACGGCGGCAACCTTCGAAATCCCGGAACGGTTGGAACAGAGTGATGGCGATCCCGAGATCGGCGCACATCTGTTTGATTTCCCGGGGACTGCCGTCGTAGTACAGAAGGTCGTTCTCGAAGATCTCCACGCCGTCGAAACCGGCGGCGGCAATGGCTTCGAGTTTTTCCGGCAGGGTACCGCTCAAGGATACGGTGGCAATGGAACGCTGCATGTTTCGACTCCCGGTGGTGGAGGCAATTTTGTTAGAGGCACTGCACGCTTTCACTGTGTGTCGCCGCAGGCTTGGCCAACGGCGACAGGGATCGCATTTTCATGAAGTGAATTATTCGCTTCACAATCCAACACAGCAAATTAAAGTGTACTACCCAGTTAGTTTTCCGTGCGATTATCGAACAAAATGCCCCTTGGCGAATTGACGATTTTTTGTTCACTGCGCAACATCAACATCACATTGGGTCCGGTCGTGAACTGCCGGTCTCGGTCACCAACGACGCAGCACACCAAATAAAAACAATCGGGTGCCTACATGACTCCTTCTCAAAGCTCTCGCATGGCTCCGGCCATGAGTGCCGCCAACGGCGGTATCGGCGACAAAATCCGCGGCGCCATGGCCGTCGGCAAAACCCGTTGGGGCATGCTGGCGCTAGTGTTTTTCGCCACCACCCTGAACTACATCGACCGCGCCGCCCTGGGCGTCATGCAGCCCATCCTGGCCAAGGAAATGAGCTGGACGGCGATGGATTACGCCAACATCAACTTCTGGTTCCAGGTCGGCTACGCCATCGGTTTCGTGCTGCAGGGCCGCTTGATCGACCGGGTCGGCGTCAAGCGCGTGTTCTTCTGCGCGGTGCTGCTCTGGAGCCTGGCCACCGGTGCCCATGGCCTGGCCACTTCGGCGGTCGGCTTCATGGTCTGCCGTTTCATTCTCGGCCTGACCGAAGCCGCCAACTACCCGGCCTGCGTGAAGACCACGCGCCTGTGGTTCCCCGCCGGCGAGCGTGCCGTGGCCACCGGCATCTTCAATGCCGGGACCAACGTCGGCGCGATGTTCACGCCGATGTTGCTGCCGCTGATCCTCCATGCCTGGGGCTGGCAGGCGGCGTTCCTGTGCATGTCGGCACTGGGCGGTATCTGGCTGATCTGCTGGGGCCTGAAATACTTCAACCCGGAAGATCACCCACGGGTCAAACAGTCGGAACTGGAGTACATCCAGAACGAAGTGGAGCCGGAACAGACCCGCGTGCCCTTCTCGCGAATCCTGCGCATGCGTGGCACCTGGGCTTTCGCCCTGGCCTACTCGATGACCGCGCCGGTGTTCTGGTTCTATCTGTACTGGCTGCCACCGTTCCTCAATCAGCAATACAACCTGGGCATCAACGTGACCCAGATGGGCATTCCGCTGATCATCATCTACCTGACCGCCGACTTCGGCAGTGTCGGCGGCGGGATTCTGTCTTCGTTCCTGATCGGCCGCGGTGTCAACCCGATCAAGGCGCGACTGCTGTCGATGTTCCTGTTCGCCTGCTGCATCGTCGGCGTGATCATGGCGGCCGGCTCCAGCAGCCTGTGGGTGGCGGTGTTTGCAATTTCCCTGGCCATCGGCGCGCACCAGGCCTGGACCGCCAACATCTGGAGCCTGGTGATGGACTACACGCCCAAGCACATGATGAGCACGGTGTTCGGTTTTGGCGGCATGTGTGCGGCGATCGGCGGGATGTTCATGACCCAGTTGGTGGGCCATATCCTGACCGCCACCAACAACAACTACACCGTGCTGTTCACCCTGATCCCGGCGATGTACTTCATCGCGCTGATCTGGATGTACTTCATGGCACCGCGCAAGATTCCGACGGTTACCGAGTAACGTTCAACGCACTACCCCCCCCTGTGGGAGCGGGCTTGCTCGCGAAAGCGGACTTTCATTCAACATTGATGTTGTCTGATACACCGCCTTCGCGAGCAAGCCCGCTCCCACAATCGTTTCCGGTGATCTTGTTATTTGCGGCTCTGCTGCCAGGCCGCCGCCAACCCACTGCAGCAGATCACGGCAATCCCGATCACCGTGGTCAGGGTCGGCGTGTGGGAAAACAGCAACCAGCCCAGCAGCCCGGCAAACACGATCTGGCAATAACTGAACGGCGCCAGCAGGGCCGGTGCGGCATGGCGGAAGGCCTGGGTCAGGAACAGGTGCGCGGTCATCCCGCAGGCCCCCAGCGCCAGCATCATCGCCCCGTGCACCAAGGTCGGCACCTGCCAGAAGAACGGCACCAGCGCACTCATCACCAGGGTGTTGCACAGCCCGGCGAAGAAGTTACTGGTGGTCGGGCTGTCGATCTCGCTGAGCTTGCGCGTCAGCAACTGATAGAAGCAGAAAAACAGCGCCGAGCAGAACGGCAGCAGCACCGCCGGGGTGAACAGTTCACCACCGGGATGGACAATGATCAGCACCCCACTGAAGCCGAAGATCACCGCCAGCCATTGGCCGCGCGTCACCCGCTCCTTGAGCAGCGGTACCGACAGCGCGGTGACCAGCACCGGTGCCAGGAAGTTGACCGAGGTGGCTTCGGCCAACGGGATGTACATCAGCCCCGTGGTGAAAAACAGGCTGGTACCCAGCAGGCACAGGGCGCGGATCAACTGCAGCATCGGTCGCTTGGTGCGCAACACCCGCAGCCCGGATTGCGGCAGAAAAATCCCGGCCATCAACAGGGTGTGAACCACATACCGCGCCCACACCACCATGACGATCGGATAAAAGCCAGACAGGTATTTCGATAACGCGTCATGGCTGGAAAACAGGAAGGTTGCACAAACGATCAGCAGAATCCCTTTGAAGGGCTGATTGACGCCGGAAAGCGGGGTGCTGACAGTCATTGGTTTTCCTTTGTTTACATCGAAATCAAAAAAGCTTCATATCCGCGCCAACACATCCCGGGTCTTGTCCAACGCCATCCGCGCCCGCTCCAGCCCAGTCACGCCCCGTTCCAGCAGATGGACCGTGGGAATCTCCAGGCTCAATGGAATGTTAGCCGGCAAACAACGCAACAACCCCGACAAATCGCCATCACCCTCCCCGGGAAAACGTCGCTCGCTGCGCGCCTGACGCAAAATCTCGGCCATGTCCGTGGGCCTCGGCCCCGCGACGTCACACAACTGCGCATACCGTAACCGCGAAGGCGTAACCCTGGCGAGGTCTTGCAGCCGTGAACCGGAACGGTCGAAGTGAAACGCATCCACCAGCACCGCACCGTTTTCGCGCCCCGCGCCTTCGACCACGCGCACCGCTTGTGCAAGATCGCGCGCATCGGTCCAGGGCATGAACTCCAGATGCGGATGCAGCCCATAAGACGCCGCCAGATCACACAGTTCGGCAAAATGTTCGGTCATTCGCTGCTCGTCCGGATCGTTGCCGGCCACCAGCAATTCGCTGGCACCGAATTCGGCACCGACCGCCAGGATTGGTTCGAATTCGGCCACGACGGTGTCCGGTTTCAGCCGAAGTATTTCCACATCCAGCACACCGATACCGGTGTCCCGCAGGCGCGCCAGCGTCCTTCGGCGTAAGTCGTTGTCGGCCACCAAGGCGAAGTGATGTTCTTCCGGCGTTGCCGGCACCAGGCGCAACCCGATATGGCTGTAGCCGGCCCGTGCCGCGACCTCGACCATGTCGGGTGGTGACAGCTCCAGTACTGTCAGGCTGGCCAGGGAAAAGATGCGCTCCGGCATGGGGCTGTTCTCTTGTTTGAATGATTGGAATCAATAATTTAGAACCGAGTTCCAATATCCAGTATAGGCCAGAGGTAAAAGTGTGCGAACAGCGCACATCTTTAAGGGATGATCGATGACCAAAAGGTGGGAGCGGGCTTGCTCGCGAAGGCGGAGGATCAGCCAACATATTCATTGACTGACCTACCGCTTTCGCGAGCAAGCCCGCTCCCACACTGGAAATGCGCAGGCTCAGTTGAAGAGGTCGGATGCCACGCTCGCCGCCCCCAACTCTTGAGTGAACGTCAGCAACAACGGCGCCAACTCGTGCAACCGCGCCCCCGGCATCCGCGCACTCGGGCCGGCGATGCTGAGCACGCCGATCACCCGCCCATCGGCAGGATGACGCACCACCGCGGCAATCGCCGAGGTGCCCACCGCTGAGCTCTCTTCGACACAGGCATAACCCTGCTCACGTGCCAGGCGCAGGCGCTCCAGCAGTTCGATGTTGGAGCGCGGTGCATTCGGCCCCAATTCCGCCGGCCGCTGCGCCGCCTGTTGCTCCACCAGCGCCAGGGCCTGGGCATCGCTCATGCACGCTAGCCAGGCATGCCCGGAGGCGGTGTAGAACAGCGGCGCATCGCGTCCCATGTCCGGGTCGTAACGCAGGCCGGAGCGGGCGCCCTGGGCCTTGGCGATCCAGGTCTGGCGCTCGCCCTCGATCACCCCCAGGCGCACCAGTTCACCGGTTTCCTGGGCCAGCCGATCGAGCACCGGCTGCACGATGTCGGCCCCGCTGCTCGACAGGTAGCGGAACCCCATCGCCACCAGTTTGGTCGACAGGTGATAACGCAGGTTGTCCGGATTCTGCCGCACGTAGCCCAGGCGAATCAGTTCGGCCAGCAGGCGATGCGTGGCGCTCTTGGGAATGTCCAGTTGCTCGGCCAGGGTCTGCATCGGCAGGCCCCGGGGGTCGCTGGTGAGACTTTCAAGCACACTGAAAACACGTTCGATCTGACTGCCGGCCATGGGCATTTCCCCGCAAAATTTGGTCGATTCTAGAAGACAACCGCCAGAACGTGAAATCTGGAACTGACTGTCCGATAACCGCCCGCTTTACCCCATCAAGTCTTGTTCGTAGCGTCTTGAGTTCTTATATTTTCTGGAATCATATTCCAAATAATAAAACCGGAGCCAGAACAATGCCTGCGCAAGCGCACTCACTTCCCGACGTTGACTGCGATGTGTTGATCGTCGGCTCCGGTGCGGCAGGGCTGTCGGCGGCCGTGACTGCGGCCTGGCACGGTCTGAAAGTCATCGTGGTGGAAAAGGACCCTGTGTTTGGCGGCGCCACCGCCTGGTCCGGCGGCTGGGCCTGGGTGCCCTGCAACCCATTGGCCCGGCGCGCGGGGATTGTCGAAGAGGTCGAACGGCCGCGTACCTACCTCGAACACGAGCTGGGCGAACACTTCAACGGGCCGATGATCGACGCCTTCCTGCAGGCCGGGCCACGGATGGTGGCGTTCTTCGAGCAGCACACCTCATTGCAATTTGCCGACGGCAACGGGATTGCCGACATTCACGGCGACACCCCAGGCGCCGGCACCGGTGGCCGCTCGGTGATCGCCGCGCCCTACGACGGGCGAAAAGTCGGCAAGCTGCTCAGGCGTTTGCGTACGACCCTGCGCGAAACGTCCTTCATGGGCATGCCGATCATGGCCGGCGCCGACCTCAGCGCGTTTCTCAACCTGACCCGCTCGCTGTCGGCAGCCTGGCACGTCACCCGGCGCTTTACCCGTCATCTGCTCGATCTCGCCGTCCACGGACGGGCGATGCAACTGGTCAACGGCGTGGCCTTGGTGGCGCGCCTGGCAAAGTCCGCCGAAGACCTTGGCGTATTGCTCTGGGAATCGGCGCCGGTCACCGCCCTGCTGCAAGAGGGCAATCAGGTGCAAGGCGCGGTTGTCAGTACCGCCAAAGGGGCGGTCCGGATCAAGGCGCGCAAGGCTGTAATACTGGCAGCCGGCGGCTTCGCCAATGACATCGAACGACGCAAGGCCCTGTTCCCACGCACGCCCACCGGCCATGAACACCTGGCCCTGCCCCCGCTCGGCGTGTCCGGCGATGGCCTGCGCCTGGGTGAAAGCGTCGGCGCCCGAGTGAACAGCGACCTGCAATCCGCCGTGGCCTGGGCACCGGTATCGCGGGTGCCCCACCGCGACGGCAGCACCGGCCACTTTCCCCACATCATCGAGCGCGGCAAGCCCGGCATCATCGGCGTGCTGCGCAACGGCCAGCGCTTCGTCAACGAAGCCAACGGTTATTACGACTACGTCACCGCCATGGTGCAAGCAGCGCCGGAGGGCGAGGAAGTCGCCTCCTGGCTGATCTGCAGCCACGCCTTTCAACGGCGTTATGGCTTGGGCATCTCTCGGCCGTTTCCGGTACCGCTGTCATCCTTTATCCGCAGCGGCTATCTGAAAACCGGCAACACCCTTGAGGAATTGGCCTCGGCCTGCGGCATCGACCCGGCAGGCCTGCGCCAGACCGTGTCCGAGTACAACCGCCATGCCGTCAATGGCCAAGACCCACGGTTTGGCCGAGGTTCGACGCCCTACAACCGTAAACAGGGTGACCCGTTGCAGCAGCCCAACCCGTGCGTGGCGCCCATCGAAGAGGGTCCGTTCTACGCCGTGAAGGTCGAGCCCGGCTGCTTTGGCACCTTCGCCGGGCTCAAGGTCAACCCCCACGCCCAGGTCCTGGACGACTCGGGCCAGGTCATCGCCGGGCTGTACGCGGCGGGTGGCGACATGGCCAGCATCATGGGCGGGCACTACCCCGCCGGCGGCATCAACATCGGCCCGGCGCTGACCTTCGGCTACATCGCCGCCCGGCACATTGCAGGCATTACCGCTGACGAACAGGAGATCGAGCATGCAGCACATTGTTAATGCACAGGGATTGAACATGGCGAAACTCGGCCTCGGCACCTGGCCGATGCTGGGTGACGAATGCACCCGCGCCGTGGAACAGGCGCTGGCGCTGGGCTATCGGCACATCGACACGGCGGCGGCCTACAACAACGAGGACGCGGTCGGACAAGCCTTGGTGAACAGTCCGACACCCCGCGAACAGATCCACGTCACCAGCAAGGTCTGGTGGGATCAGTTGCAACCCGATGCCATGCGCCACTCCATGGACCGCAGCCTCAAGGCCCTGCGCAGTGATTACCTCGACCTGTTCATGATCCATTGGCCGGCCAGGGACTGGGACTTGTCGCGCACCCTGGACACCCTGGTGTCGTTCAAGGAACAGGGCCTGGCGCGCAACATCGGCGTGGCGAACTTTCCGCTGCCGCTGCTGCGCAAGGTCGTCGAGGAAATGGGGGTGCCGCTGTCGGCGATCCAGGTCGAGTACCACGTGCTGCTCGGGCAAAACGGCCTGCTGAACTACGCCCGCCAACACGACATGGCCCTGACCGCTTACACGCCACTGGCGCGCAACAAGGTCTCGGACATTCCGGCGATCCAGCAGATCGCGGCCAAACATGGGGTGCTGCCCACTCAGGTCGCGCTCAAATGGTTGCTGGACCAACCCAATGTGGCGGCAATTCCCAAGGCCAGCAGCGAGGCCAATCAGAGGGCCAATCTGGCCTCGCTGAACGTGCGACTCGATGATGAGGATCGGCGCCTGATCGCCGGCCTGTCCAAGCGCGAGCGCCAGGTCAACCCGGATTTCGCGCCCGTGTGGGATGCGTTCGACGAGTAATCGCGCCCCCTACATATGTATCCCACCGCGCCTTGCGATTGCGGTTATTCATGGACCCGGCGATACCCGCCCATCAATCCATGAGAGACCGCAACCATGCTTTGGAAAAAAGCTAGACCCAGCAATAACGTGAACGACACTCGACAGGGCAAGAAGGCCCGCACGAGCACAGGGATAAAACTCGGCGCGGGCCTTGCCGCCCTCGCACTGGCCAGTGCCGGGCTTTATTCGACCCTGGACAACACACCGACCGAACATCCGCGGGTGCCCGACAAGGATCCGCAGTTGTCTTTCGTGCAGTCCGTGCTGGGCGAAACCGAGGACACCTGGAAGCAACTGTTTGCCCAGGCCGGGCAACACTACCCACCGCCCACGCTGGTGCTGTTCGACACCGACACGACCTCTGCGTGCGGCCCCGCCACCCCGGCCAGTGCGCCGTTCTATTGCCCAGGCAATCAGCAGGTCTATCTCGATCTGGGCGTCTTCGCTCAATTGGAGCAGCACTTTGCCGTGGTCGCAGACTTCGCCCGGGCGTACATCATCGCCCACGAAGTCGGCCATCACGTGCAGTTGCAATTGGGGATGTCCGAACCGTTCGAACAGGCCTTGCTGGACCAGGAGCCTGTCGTCGGCGACGGCGGTCTGGAGGTGCGCTCGGAGTTGCAGGCCGATTGCCTGGCCGGGGTCTGGGCCCATCATGCGCAGCAGCGCTTGAACTGGCTGGAGCCTGGGGATATCGAGGCGGCCTTGCATGCGGCTGCAGTGTTTGGTGACGATCATTTGCAGCGTTTGCGCAACGCAACGGTCCAACCGGAGACGTTCAGCCATGGCACGTCAGCGCAGCGCGTGTATTGGTTCCGGACCGGTTTCGATAGTGGCCGCACCGACGCCTGTGACACCTTCGGCGCCACAGACCTTTAGGCCTGTCAGCGCGCTCACTGCATGCCCACCGGCCCCCGAGCGAACCCTTGGCGCCACGGGCTGTCTGACGACCGGACTGGCGCCGCTCCCACACAGCAGCAACACTCATCGCACAGAGCTTTACCCAGAACAGAAGAGGATTCCCACATGCTATGGAAAAAAGGCCGACGCAGCGACAACGTGGTCGATGCTCGCGGCGATGACATGGGCAGTGGCGGCGGCGGGATGCGCTTTGGGGGCGGCAAGGGCCTGAGCCTGACCGCAATCGTTCTGATCGTCGGCATCGGCTGGCTCACCGGCCAGGACCCCATGCAGATCCTGGGTCAGCTCACCGGGCAAATGGGCCAACAAACCGCTCCGGCCAGCAACCAGACCCGCAAGGCGCCGCCGGCCAACGATGAAACCGCCGAATTCGTGCGTTCGATCCTGGGCGATACCGAAGACACCTGGCGGCAGATTTTCCAGCAGGCCGGCCGTCAATATAAGGACCCGACCCTGGTGCTGTTCAGCAATCGGGTCAACTCGGCCTGTGGCCTGGCGACATCGGCGACAGGTCCCTTCTATTGCCCGACAGACCAGAAGGTCTACCTGGACACCAGTTTCTTCCAGGAGATGTCACAACGCTTTGCGGCCGCTGGCGACTTCGCCCAGGCCTACGTGATTGCTCACGAAGTCGGCCACCACGTACAAACCTTGTTGGGTGTTTCGGCGAAGATTCAGGCCGCGCGCCAGCAGGGTCGGCAAATGGAAGGCGACGGCGGCTTGCTGGTTCGCCAGGAACTGCAGGCCGACTGCCTGGCCGGGGTCTGGGCCAACAATGCGCAGCAGCGCTTGAACTGGCTGGAACCGGGCGACATCGAAGAAGCGTTGAACGCCGCCAATGCCATTGGCGACGATCGACTGCAACAACAGGGTCAGGGCCGAGTGGTGCCGGACTCGTTTACCCATGGTACGTCGGCGCAACGGGTGCGCTGGTTCAAAACCGGATTCGCCCAGGGCCAGGTCGGCCAGTGCGATACCTTTGCGGCGAAAAATCTGTAAATGAAAAAGTGGTTGTGGGTATTGCTGTTCAGTTGTGCAAGCACTTGGGCCGCCGAGCATGGGGTCAAGGAACTCAGTCCGGGGCGGCTGTTGTTGAAGTCCGGCGAAATGGCGGTCGGCATCAGCCCCGCACCGAGCAAAATCGAACGGGTGCTGGTCATCGTCCACGGTCGCCTGCGCAATGCGCAAACCTATCTGCACAGTGGCGAACACGCCGCCGAACTGGCCGGGCAGAGCGCAAACACCCTGGTGATCGCGCCGCAATTTCTCAATGAAACCGACGTCGCGCTACACCCTGTGGCAGACACCGTATTGCGCTGGCAAGGCAATGAATGGATGGCCGGCGGCGAATCCACCGCGCCGTTTCGCCTGAGTTCTTTTGAAGCCCTCGACGAAATCATCGCCAGGCTGGGTGATCGCCAGCAGTTTCCGGATGTGAAGCAAATCGTCATCGCCGGTCACTCCGGCGGCGCCCAGGTGGTGCAGCGCTACGCCTTGCTCGGCCACGACCAGCCGGCCCTGGAAGCGGCCGGCGTGCAGGTGCGCTACGTGATCGCCAACCCGTCTTCCTACGCGTATTTCGATGAGCGCCGGCCGGTGGCGTTCAATCATGCAGCCTGTCCGAACTTCAATCGCTGGAAGTATGGGCTGACGGATTTACCCGCGTATGCCGAAGGACAAACCGCCGCGCAGTTGCAGGAAAAATACCTCAAGCGCGACGTGGTTTATCTGTTGGGCCAGCAGGACATTGATCCCAATCATCCGGCGCTGGATAAAAGCTGCGAGGCCAAGGCGCAGGGGCCGTATCGATTGGCGCGGGGACGGTTTTATTTTGATTATCTGAAGCGGTTCGCGCCTCAAGGGCTGAAGCAGCAGTGGGTGGAGGTACCCGGGGTCGGGCATGACGGGGATGGGATGTTTACGTCGCCGCAGGGGCAGGAGGTTTTGTTTGGTCAGTAGGTTTCAAGTGCCTGGGAGGGCCTCTTCGCGAGCAAGCCCGCTCCCACAGTTGAGATCAACAGGTGGGAGCGGGCTTGCTCGCGAAAGCGCTTGATCAGACGACAATGCCCTCAAGCCGAAAGCATTTGCCGCAACACCCCACAATCCGCCGCATGCCAATCGGTCAATTCCGGCCACGGGTTATCCGGCAGATTCACCAACACCGTCCGAGCCCCCGCCGCTCGCCCGCAATCCAGATCGAAGCGGTAATCTCCCACCATCACCATCTCGCGGGTCGGCACCTTCCAGGCCTCGGCCAGCTTCAGCAAACCACCGGGGTGCGGCTTGGGCGGCGCTTCATCACGGCCCAGCACATCCTCCACCGCAAAGCACTCGGCCAGGCCGATCGCCTCCAGCGTGACATGCGCCAACTCCCGGGCATTGCGGGTGAGAATGCCCAGCCGATAGCCGCGCCCCGCCAGCTCACGCACCAGCTCAACAGCGCCTGGCGCCGGCTTCGAGCCCAGCGCCAGATCACGCTCGTGCTCCAGCAGCCAGGCATGTTTGGCCGCCGCCTCATCGGCCGGCAGCGCCGCCAAGTGGGTCAGGATGTCGTCTTCCGGCGGGATCGCCAGCGCCACGCGAATCGCCGCGAAGTCATGCACGGCCACCGTCAGGGTGCCGTCCATGTCGAACACCCAATGACGAACGTCGGCCAGGCTCATGCCCAATCCTTGCGATGACGGATCAGCCCTTCCTGAGTGACTGACGCCACCAGTTTGCCGGCGCGGTTGAACACGCTGCCCCGGGAGAACCCGCGAGAGTTGCCGGCCCATGGGCTGTCCATCGCATACAGCAGCCAATCATCGGCGCGCAGGTCGGCGTGGTACCACAGCGCATGGTCGAGGCTGGCGACCTGCATGTCCTTGTGCCAAACCGATTTGGCATGGGGCTGCATCGACGTGGTCAACAGGCCGAAGTCCGAGGCATAGGCCAGCAGGTATTTGTGCAGCGCCGGGGAATCGGCCAAAGGACCGTCGGCGCGAAACCAGACGTACTTGATCGGATCACTGGCTTGCGGGTTGTAGGGATCTTCCGCGGTCACCGGGCGAAATTCGATCGGCTTGGGGCACAGCAGCTTTTCGCGCATTTTTTCCGGGATCAGGTGCGCGCGTTGCTGGGTCAGCTCCAGCTCCGAGGGCAGGTTTTCCGGGCCGACCACTTGCGGCATCTCGGTCTGATGCTCGAAGCCTTCTTCGTCGTACTGGAACGAGGCGCTGCAGGTGAAAATCGGCTGGCCCTTCTGAATCGCGGTCACCCGGCGGGTACTGAAACTGCCGCCGTCGCGCACCCGGTCAACGGAATACACCACCGGCAACTTGGCGTCGCCCGGGCGCAAAAAATAGCCGTGCATGGAGTGCACGTGGCGCGTCTCTTCGACGGTCTGGCTGGCCGCCGACAGCGACTGGCCCAGCACCTGGCCGCCGAACAATTGACGAAAACCCAGGTCCTGGCTGCGGCCACGGAACAGGTTTTCTTCGATCGGTTCCAGGCTCAGCAGGTCCACCAGATCTTCCAACACTTGGCTCATTCAGACTCTCCTCACACAACGCATGGCCGCGCAGTCTTGGCTGCGTCGGTCGATTCAGGTGCTGGCCCGGGCCAACTTGAGGGCCATTGTAAACGTCCGTGACAGGTTATCCATGCAAGGTTTGCAGCCATTGTTCGCGGCTGATGCGATAGAGCACGTGATGACGCAGCGGATGATCGACCGCCAGCTTGGGATGCTCGAAGTCATCGGCCGGGTCATGGTGCATGCCGATTGCCTGCATGACTTTCTGCGAGGGCAGGTTGTTGTCGGCGGTGAACGAGACGATCTCATTCACGGCCAACCGATCAAACCCGCAGCGCAGAGCGGTCCATGCCGCTTCACTGGCATAGCCCAGGCCCCAGTGCTGGCGCGCCAGGCGCCAGCCGATTTCGATGGCCGGGGTGAACGGCGCATTGAAGCCCACTACGCCCAGCCCGGTGAAACCGATGAACTGGCCGGTGTCCTTGCGCTCCAGCGCCCATAGGCCGAAGCCGTGCTCGGCAAAATGGCCTCTGATTCGCCCGATCACCGAAGCGCTTTCCAGACGAGTCAAAGGCGCCGGAAAATAGCGCATCACCTGCGGGTCGGCGCACAGGGCGGCGAACGCCGGCAGATCCTCGTCCCGCCACTGGCGCATCACCAGCCGTGCGCTCTCCAGTTCCAGTATCGGCTCCATCGTGCCCCTCCCCCATTTCCATGCCGCAAGTCTACAACGCTGGTAGGATCCTTCACTCATTCCTGTATGAAATGACCATGCCGTTACCGCTGATTTACCACGAAGACTACAGCCCCGAGTTTCCGGCGGATCACCGCTTCCCGATGGACAAGTTTCGCTTGTTGCGTGATCACCTGGTCGAGAGCGGCCTGACCCGCGACGCCGATTTGCTGCGCCCCGAGCTGTGCCCTGCGGATATTCTCGCCCTCGCCCATGACCCTTCGTATATCGAGCGCTACATGAGCGGTGAATTGTCCCGCGAAGATCAGCGGCGCCTGGGCCTGCCCTGGAGCGAAGCCCTGGCCCGGCGCACGGTGCGGGCGGTCGGGGGCTCCTTGCTGGCCGCCGAGCAAGCCTTGGCACATGGCCTGGCCTGTCATCTGGCCGGTGGCACCCATCACGCCCATTACGATTACCCGGCGGGGTTCTGCATCTTCAATGACCTGGCGGTGATCAGCCATTTCCTGCTGGAAAGCGGCCGGGTCAACCGCGTGCTGATCTTCGACTGCGACGTGCACCAGGGCGACGGCACCGCACGCATCCTGCACAACACCCCGGAGGCGATTACCGTTTCCCTGCACTGCGAAAAGAATTTTCCTGCACGCAAAGCCGAAAGTGACTGGGACATCCCGTTGCCCAACGGCATGGGCGACGCCGATTACCTGAAGGTGGTGGACGATGCGCTCAACTACCTGCTGCCGCTTTATCAGCCGGACCTGGTGTTGTACGACGCCGGGGTGGATGTGCATAAGGATGACGCGCTGGGGTATCTGAAGCTGACGGACGAAGGCGTCGCCGCCCGGGATGAAAGCGTGATGCGCCATTGCCTGGGCCGTGACATTCCGGTGGTCGGGGTGATCGGCGGCGGCTACAGCAAGGACCGCAAGGCCCTGGCCCGGCGTCACGGCATCCTCCATCACAGCGCCCAGCGGGTGTGGACGTCATCAGGTTGTCACTGAGGTGTGGATGCTTTACCCACAATGGCTGTGGAACCGCCTGTGGATAACCTGAGTGAAAGGGACTGCAGGCCATGTCGGGTGTGGGTTACAGAGCGCTGGTTGTTTTTTAATCACCCTTTCAACTCCACCGTAGCCCCCTGTGGGAGCGGGCTTGCTCGCGAATGGGGTTTCACATTCAACACGGATGCCGGCTGAACCACCGCTTTCGCGAGCAAGCCCGCTCCCACAGGGATTCGTGCTGGTAGAATGCGCGCCTTATCCCGCCAGACCGCAGCGCCTACCATGACCCAGCCCTCGACCTCTTCCCCTTCCCGCGTCGCCATCATCGGCGGCGGCCCCGCCGGCCTGATGGCGGCCGAAGTGTTGAGCCAGGCCGGGATCAAGGTCGACCTGTACGACGGCATGCCCTCGGTGGGGCGTAAATTCCTGCTCGCCGGCGTCGGCGGCATGAACATCACCCACTCCGAAGCCTACCCGGCCTTCCTCTCGCGCTACGCCGAACGCGCCCCGCAGATCGCGCCGCTGCTGCGCGCGTTCGGCGCCGACGCGCTGTGCCAGTGGATTCACACCCTGGGCATCGACACCTTCATCGGCAGCTCCGGCCGGGTGTTTCCCACCGACATGAAAGCCGCGCCCCTGCTGCGCGCCTGGCTCAAGCGCCTGCGAGACAGCGGCGTGGTTATCCACACCCGCCACCGCTGGCTCGGCTGGGATGCCCAGGGTGATTTACTTATCCACAGCCCCGACGGCGAAAAAACCGTCCAGGCCGACGCCACCCTGCTCGCCCTCGGCGGCGGCAGTTGGGCGCGCCTGGGTTCCGACGGCGCGTGGATGCTGCCCCTGGAGCAGCGCAGCGTAGGACTGGCGCCGCTGCAACCGAGCAATTGCGGGTTCGAGGTGCAGGCCTGGAGCGACTTGATGGTCAGCAAATTCGCCGGCGCGCCGTTGAAAAACATCGCCATCGGCTTGAACGATGACCTTCCACGGCTGGGCGAATGCGTGATCACCGCCACCGGCATCGAAGGCAGTTTGATTTACGCCCTGTCGGCACCAATCCGCGAGGCCATCAATCAACAAGGCTCGGCGACCATCCATATCGATCTGCTGCCGGGCCGGCCTGTGGATAAAATCCAGGCCGCGCTGAGCAAGCCTCGAGGCTCACGCTCGATGGCCAAGCATTTGCACAGTCAGTTGGGGATTGATGGGGTGAAGGCGGCTTTACTGCGCGAGCTCACAGATGCGGAAACCTTCACAGACATGACGCGGCTGGCTCAGGCGATCAAAGCCTTGCCGCTGACCTTGGTAAAAACCCGGCCATTGGACGAAGCGATCAGCAGCGCGGGCGGTGTGTTGTTCGAAGCGATGGATGAGCGATTGATGCTCAAGTCGTTGCCGGGGGTGTTCTGTGCGGGGGAAATGCTGGATTGGGAAGCGCCGACCGGGGGGTATCTGCTGACGGCGTGTTTTGCCAGCGGGCGAGCGGCGGGGTTGGGGATCATTGAATGGTTACAGCGCAAGGCTTGAGACCGTGGCGCGCCCTTCGCGAGCAAGCCCGCTCCCACATTTGATCTGCGTCGTATACAAATCCAATGTGGGAGCGGGCTTGCTCGCGAAGGCGGCCTAACAGCCGCCGCAGTACATCAAGGTTTACGCTTACGCGGCCCAGTATTGAACACCGGCACCTTACGCACAGGCTTGACCGAAGGCTCCGCCGGCGCCACTTCGCCGCTGTCCACCCACTTGCCGAGGTTGCGCTTGCCGCCGCCACCGGACGTCTTGGGCTTCTTCGGTTTTTTCGGCTTCTTGATCACCTGGCCGCTGGCATCGGTGTCCGGCACCCGGTGCTCGGGCTCGAAGTCCGGTTCGTTCTGGCGCTTGAGCGTCTGGCGGGTCAGCATCTCGATCGCCGACAACAGATTCACTTCATCAGCACACACCAGCGAAATCGCTTCGCCGGTGGAGCCCGCGCGCCCGGTGCGGCCGATGCGGTGGATGTAATCCTCGGCCACGATCGGCAAATCGAAATTGACCACCAGCGGCAAGTCTTCGATGTCCAGGCCTCGGGCCGCGACGTCGGTGGCCACCAGGATCTGCACGTCGCTGGCCTTGAAACGGTCCAGCGCGCGCTGACGGGTTGCCTGGGGTTTGTCGCCGTGAATGCCGTCGGCGTTGATGCCCAGGCCCTGAAGCTTTTCCACCAACGCGTCCACGCCGTTACGGGTCTTGGCGAACACCAGCACCTGCTTCCATTTGCCCTTGCGCATCAGGTGCACGAACAGTTCCGGCTTGCGCTTCTTGTCCACCGTCACCACCCACTGCTTGACGGTGTTGGCCGCCACATTGCGCGGGCTGACTTCGATGCTCAGGGGGTCGTTGAGCATCTGCCCGGCCAGCAGGCGGATGTCATCGGAGAAGGTCGCGGAGAACAGCAGCGTCTGACGTTTCTTCGGCAGGGCGCGGTAAATGTTCGCCAGCTCTTCGGAAAAGCCCAGGTCGAGCATCCGGTCGGCTTCGTCCAGCACCAGGGTTTGCAGCTGGTTGAACTTCAGTGCGTTCTGGCGGAACAGGTCGAGCAAACGGCCCGGGGTCGCCACCAACAAATCCACGCCGCTGCGCAGCTTCATCATTTGCGGGTTGATGCTCACGCCGCCGTACACCGCATAAGTGCGCAGCGGCAGGTTCTCGGCGTACTGGCGCACGGCTTCGTGAACCTGCTCGGCCAGTTCGCGGGTCGGCACCAGGATCAGCGCACGCACCGAGTTGGCAGTGACTTTCGGCCCTTCCATGGCCAGCAGTTGCAGCAGTGGCAAGGCGAAACCGGCGGTCTTGCCGGTGCCGGTCTGGGCCGCGGCCATCAGGTCGCGACCGGCCAGCACCGCCGGAATGGCTTGCGCCTGAACCGGCGTCGGAGTCTGGTAGCCGAGCGTCTCGAGGGAGCGCAGCAAGGGTTCGATCAGGCCAAGGGTGGCGAAAGTCATGGGATTACCGTAGGAAAAATTCAGCGCGGTTGTGCGAAACGAGTGTGCAATGGCGCGCAGTTTACCCTAATTCACACGGGATTCTGTGGGCGCCGCGGCAACCGGTCGAACGGGCGCCCGCCGCCACTGCGGCAAACCGATCAGCACCACGGCGCTGATGATCACCAGCATGGCCAAGGCCTCTTCGATACCGATGGTCTCGCCGACAAACACGATCCCCAGCAACACCGCCACCGCCGGGTTGACGTAGGCGTAACTGGTAGCGGCCGCCGGTCGTACGTTTTTCAACAGGTACATGTAGGCGTTGAAAGCGATGATCGAGCCGAAGATCGTCAGATAAGCCAGGGCGATCCAGCCTTCGACCGGCGGTATTTGCTCAAGGTGTTCGCCGCTGGCAACACTGCCGATCAGCATCACCGCCCCTCCGACCAGCATTTGCACGGCACTGGCCATTGCGCCCTGGGGCAGCGGCAGATGTTTGCTCCACACCGAACCGAACGCCCAACTGGCCGCCGCCAGAATCAGCAGCAGCGCGCCCAAGGGGCTTGATTGCAGGTTGGAACCGAGGTTGAGCATGGCAATGCCGATCAGCCCGAGGGCGATGCCGGCCCATTCCAGGCGAGTGTTGCGCGCGCCCCAGAAGTAACCGAACAGCAAGGTGAACAGCGGCACCGTCGCCACCGCCAGCGCGGCGACACCGGACGCCACCCCCATGTGTTCGGCCACGCTGACCCCACCGTTACCGCCCGCCAGCAGCAAAATGCCGATGATGCCCGCGGCCTTCCACTGCGCCCAGGTCGGTGCCGGCGCCCCGCGCCAGCGCAGGAAGGCGTACATCAAGGTGCCGGCGATGACGAAGCGGATACCGGCGAGCAGCAAGGGCGGCCAGTACTCCACGCCGATGCGGATCACCAGATAAGTCGAGCCCCAGATCACGTACAAGGCAAAAAAGGCAGCGATCAGCGGCAGGGGAAAGCGACGTAGCCCGGGCATGAGGGGCAGCTCGAGGGCAGGACAAGAGCGGCTATTTTAGGAAGGCGAAGGGCGGAAATTAAGTTACAAAACGTGTTTATAGCGCCGGTACACTTTTCAGAATTTGAACGACATGGCCACCACCTGTGGGAGCGAGCCTGCTCGCGATGAGGAAGTGTCAGTCGACATCACTGTTGAATGATCAACCACTATCGCGAGCAGGCTCGCTCCCACAGGGGTTGTATCAGGCGCCGCTGTAGCCGGCAGACAGCAACCCCGGCATATCCCGCAGGCGTATCCACGGTTCCTTGCGCCAGTGCAGCAGTTTCAGCGTCCCGCCCGTCCACTCCATCGAACGCACCCTCGGGACTTGATGGGAAACCGCTCCAGCCCCCTCGCGCAACATCGGGATGACGTGATGGGTCAACCAGCGCCGCAGATGGCGGTTTTCCGGGCAGTAGTGATAGACCAGCATCGCGTACACGCCGGATTCACTGAGCATCAGGGTTTCTTGCGAGTCCTCACGTCCGGATAAAACCATCACCCGCCGCTGATCCGCGTCGAGCTTGAGCGCGTGCCTGCCGTTGATATCCACCCCCATCAGCCGGCCGATGTCGCGGGCGCAGAACCAGGCTTCGGCGTGCAGCACAAGTGCACGCAGTTGGATGTGATGACGGATGAAGGTTTGGGGGTGAAGTGTTCTGGGGGGGTGGGGGTAACTTTGATCATGACGACATTCCTATTGAAAGTTGGAACTGCCTTCATCACTTGCAGATGATGGGTGGCAGCTGTGTGAAGGTCTGCAAGACCGAGTCAATAGGCAACCCCGGCAGACCCGAAGGTCTCCCCCACACAGCCACCATAAATCGATGGTCGCCAAAGCGACGCGATTATAGGTGCGGCTGTAGTTGCCTATCAAACTGTCGGCGGGCTTGCAGTCCCGATCGCTGCATAGGCAGCGACACCGACAGGTTAGAGAGCAGGCTCAGGGCGAGCAAGACAGACAATCCTGAAGTTTCGGTAGGATGGATCGTCGATTCCGAACTGTCGTTAAACACAGAAATAAAACCGCACACCAACCCTGTGGGAGCGGGCTTGCTCGCGAAGACGGAGTGTCAGGCAACATCAATGTTGAATGACAGACCGCCTTCGCGAGCAAGCCCGCTCCCACAGGGTTTATCTCTGACTCAAAACTCGCGGTAGCGCTTGAGGTGTTCGCCCACTTTCGCCGCCGGCACTTTCTGCAACGTGCACAGCAGGTCATGGGACAACTCGCGCAAACCGTGCTTCTGGCGCAGTTCGTCGGCCAGGTGCGCGGTCAGGTTGGCGGCCATTTCGGCGTCGGCCATGGCCCGGTGAGCCTTGCCGGTGTGGGGCAGGTTGGCGAAGGTGGTGAGGGTGCCGAGCTTGTGGTTCGGCGCCGCGGGCATCAGGCGGCGAGCGAGTAACAGCGAGCAGGCGAAGTTCTGCAGACGGGTGCGTTTGATGCGCCCCAGCTCAAAGTCCCAGAACTTCTGGTCAAACGCGGCGTTGTGCGCCAGCAGCGGCGTGATGCCCACGAATTCGTTGACCTCGTTCATCACCTGCTCGGCCGAGGGCGCGGTGCGCAACATGGCGTTGCTGATGCCGGTGAGTTGTTCGATGAAGGCCGGCACCCGCACGCCGGCGTTCATCAGGCTCTGGTAACGCTCGACGATGCGCCCCTGTTCAAGGATGACCACGGCAATTTCCGTGGCCCGGCAGCTGCTGCTCGGGGAGATCCCGGTGGTTTCAAAGTCGATGACTGCGATGCGTTCCAAACCTGTTTCAACTCCGTAAAAATCAATTCTTGAGCAGCAATGCGCCTTCGATCGGCACGTAACGGCTGGCGGCGCGGATCAGCGAATTGGCGGTCAGGCCCGGCACGCCATAGGCCACCGCTTGCACGCCGTGCTTGGCGATGATGCGCTCGAGCAGCATGTCGAAATCCCCGTCGCCGGAGGCCAGCACCACTTC
Source organism: Pseudomonas sp. KK4 (assembly GCF_001984065.1). GTDB lineage: Bacteria > Pseudomonadota > Gammaproteobacteria > Pseudomonadales > Pseudomonadaceae > Aquipseudomonas. Next base: position 510 of record NZ_LYVP01000023.1, on the reverse strand, counting down.
GTCGACGTGGTCGGCGGCGTCCATGATGTCCAGGGTGATACCCACGTCCCAGTCGCCCTTGGCCGAGCCGTCGCTGCGCTGGATGTAGGGCTTGAGCTTCACGGTGAAGCCCAGGTTGCGCAGGATCTGCTGAAATTGCTGCTGCTTGCTGTCGCCGCGATCGATGGCGTAGGCGTACGCCTCGACGATCTGCCCCTGCTTGCTGATTTCAGCCCACAGGGCGGCGTAGTTGAAGTGGCAGCCATAAGCCTGGCGCACGGTGTAATAGAGGTTCTGGACATCGGCGAACACAGCGATTTTCTTCACCGCAACATCCCCTTGGCGCGCAGGCAGGCTCAGGCACCCGGCCCGAAAGTCGCCCAGTATGCCAGCCTGGAGGAATGTTCCGCGAATAATCGGCTTGAAGAGGTTGGGTGGGTCGGACGAATGGCAGGCTGTGAATCACATCCTGAAGATGAAACTTGTGGCGAGCGAGCTTGCTCGCGCTGGGTCGCGAAGCGGCCCCCGCTC